>CAYYAY010000013.1:0-110153 GCA_964470155.1 uncultured Lamprocystis sp.
CACACCCTGAAGCTTCAGGGCGCGCAGCTGGCGCGCATAAAGAATGTCAAAATGGTCTTCACACCAAATAGCGCGAGCGACATCTACTCCAGCGTCAAGAACATCCTCGGTCCTTGGGAGAGCAACCAGCACCTTAGTGTGTACAGCGCTGCTCTTCCCCGCACTGGTCGAAGCAGCGCAGTGCCAGGGCCCGGATGGACAGTGGTATCGCTCGCGGGCGTGTGTGGAAGGTCGGCCGGCTAAGCCCCGACCTCCAGTTTTCTCACGGCAGGAACGATGATCAAGGCCCTCAGCGCAATGGAAGATAGAGGGCCGTGCGCAACTCCCTGGGGCTGGCGACGGCGGCGGGGTCGTTTTCGTAGACTTCCAGCATGGGGCGGTGTTTGTCGAGTTTGAGTTTGAGCATGCGGGCATGGGCGATGGCGGCATACCAGGCAAGCTCCAGGTAGTCATAGCTGCCGATGAGGGTCACCCGGTAGTGCCGGCCGCCGCTGAAGTCGTGGCGGTCGAAGGGGCCGGGGTCGATTTCGGCAGGCGCCGGTAACACGATGTCGCACCTGAAGGTTTTTTTCTTGAGGTCGACCTTGTGGTAGGCACTGAAGGGCGAACCGCTGGGCGCGACACCGAGCGACGCGAGATGGGCGGCGAGCCTGGGAAAGCCGTCTTCCATGGCCTTTATCATCGCGTCCATGCCGCCGCTGAAAGGGATGACCAGCGCGCTGTGCGGCTCCAGGGTCGTCTCGCCTTCGAAGCACAGTTCGGGCGCCCCGGCCTGTGGATCGACGCGGCCACGCAGCCGCGCCAGGCCAAGTTCGTAGTCCTTCCCGATCATCTCGCGGACCATGGGGATCATGGGGCGCAGCAGGAAGGGCATGCGGCCGCGCAGGCACCAAGCGACCTCGGTACCGCCGTCTGCCTCGGTGAATTCCCACCAGACATCGGAGCTTGACTTGAAGGGCCGCTGGATCTCCAGCCGCTGCTCGATGCGTTCCGGCTCCGCGAAGCGGACATGGGTCAGCCGACCGGCGCCGATGGCGCGGCCATCCCAGGTATAGTAGCCGTCCGGCTGATCTGCCGCGGGACTGAAGTGACGCTTGGCCTCCGGCTCGTGGAGCAACCAGGGGCTCCAGTCGCCCCAACTGGGAAAGTCCCGCACCCGGTCGAAGACGGTCCGGCGGTCGGTGCGCATGAACAGGCTGCGCCGGACCTCGTAGTTACCCGGCAGTCGACTGAGGTACAGGAGCGCACCGGCGAGTACAATGGCGAGGATGACCAAAAAGGTTGGCATAAGCGTTCTCTGAAGGGGTTGTGTGTTCTGGGACCGAACCAGGACCAACATGCGACCAATATAGAGACGGTTACGGCAGTCATGACGATGCTGCGACTACTACAATGCACGTTCGCCGCGATGCTTCTCGCTCTCGACGGATGCGCCTCAACCACCACGGCCCGGCTCAATCCGGCGCCCCAAGCGCCAGTCTGTGAAAAATCGACGAAGGCCGTTGTCTTTTGGACGACCCAGTGGCGAGCAGATCAGAAGGATGTTCCGGCAAGAGAGGCCGCAGCCGCCGATGGAATCAGCCTGTTCTTCGGGAAATCGGGATGCTTCAAGTCTGTTTCAATTCAGCGCCTTTACCGGACTTCGATGGAGACCATTCACCCAGCGGTCGCTGAGGCGACGACGGAGCAGGCGAAAGTCGTACTGATCGCGATACGAGAGCTTGGCCCGACAGTCAGGATTGGCGACTCGCTGGCCTTGGTCGAAGGCGGAACCGAAGTCGTTCTCGATATTTCGGAATACGAATCCGCCAAGACGGCGCCAAGGCGATTCACTGTTGAGTGGCGCAACGGTGGACCAGGTGTGCTCAAAGGCGTGGCTTCACTGCCGCAAGACCTGCAGGCAGCGCTCGCGGCAGGGCTTGCGCCATCCGCTTAAAGCCCCAGCCCCAACTGCGCCGCACGCTCGGCCTCGAGCGCATCGGCGATGTAGGCGAGCGACAGACCCAGTTCACGGGTCCAGGTCAATTCGATGCGCCAGGTCGCCGCCGGCCGCCAGACTTGCCGCGCGCCGCCCTCGCCGCGGCGGATCGCGATCAGGCGGCGACCGGGGGTGGAGGCGTAGTCGGGGAAGCGGCTTTGATCCTCGGCCTGGCCGTATTTCTCCACCAGCAGGCCCTGGATTTCTTCGAACTGCAATTGGGTGGCGACCCGGTAGGAGCGCAAGACTTTATAAATGCGCCCGCCATAGGCCAGCACAAAGACTTGGTCGACATCCTCGGCGAACACCAGCGCCAGACTCTTGCCCGCAACCTCCTGGGTCAAGGGCGCCGGCGCAGTCTGTAAGAGCGGATTGACGTCGCCGCCAAGACAATAGCGCCCGAAGACCAGCTTCAGGCAGGGGTCAGCGGCGGCGCTGAGGCCGCTCAGCGCCAGACCAAGACCCAACAGGATCGCGACAGTCGTCAGACCCAAGCGTCTGCCCATGGTTCCCATCTCTCTGGTGGCTCTACCCGTCGTTGTGGGTTTTTCGTTTCTCGTTTTTCGTCACCCGATGCTTGAGCAACATTAACGAAAAACCGGACACTCAAAACCGGGCCGTGTTTTTACAGGATAACCGATCAGCCTGTAAAGAACAGTCAGCGATCAGTCGTCAGCGGTTCCAAGATCACCGGTCCACCCCAAAGCCGCGTCACCAGCCCATGGCCGGCCACCGGACAGCCGCTGGTCCAGAAGCGCTCCGTTCCGGTCCGGCCCGGGTCCGCCAATAAATCGACCGACGCCAGTCGGTGCCTGACCTGGCGAGCGACCGCGGCGCCTGAATCCAGCACGGCCACCGCGGGACCGGCAAGATTCAGGATGACGGGGGTGAGATAGGGGTAATGGGTGCAGCCCAGGACGACGGTATCCGCCCCCCGCACGAGGAGCGGGTTGAGGTAATCCGCCACCAGGGCGCGGGTGGACTCGCCGTCCAGGTCACCCGCCTCGACCCGTTCCACCAGACCGGGACAGGGTTGCAGCAGGAACTGCGCCCCGGCGCCAAGCCGCTCCAGGAGCAGGCTGAAGCTCGGGCTCGCCAGGGTCGCGCGGGTCGCCAGCACCCCGATGACGCCGCTACGGGTCAAGCCCAAGGCCGGCTTGACCGCCGGTTCCATCGCGATGATGGGCACCGGATAGCGGGCGCGCAGCAGCCGCGCCGCCGCGCCGGTGGCGGTGTTGCAGGCCACCACGACGGCCTTGGCACCCCGCGCGATCAGGAACTCGGTGAGCACCAGAGCGCGCGCCTCGATTGCCTCCAAGGGCTTGTCGCCATAGGGCGCGTACCCCGAGTCGGCGATATACAGCAGATCTTCGGCGGGTAGTTCGCGGCGGATCTCCTTGAGGACGGTGAGTCCGCCGACGCCGGAATCGAACACCCCGATGGGCTGATCAGGGGTCATGGTCAACCGGTCATCCGCCGATAGATGTCCGCGACCCGGTAGGGCAGCTTGGCGACCTGTTCGACCAGGGTATAGCCGGCCGGCCCGAACCTATGCGGCAGATAGTCCTGGGCCTGATCATCGACCGTGATGCAGAAGGGATGCACACCCTGGCTGCGTGCCTCCAGGATCGCCTGACGGGTATCCGCGATCCCGTAATCGCCACGGTAACCGTCCTCATCATCCGGGCGCCCGTCGGAGCCGCACATGTCCACCATGAAGAGGACGGCCACGTTGCGGTCCAGCTTGCGGCGACGCTGAAACAGGCGGTCGGTTTGCTCCAGCCCGCGGGCCTGATCCGCATAGGACTCGACCAGGGCGTCGATGTCCGGATCCTCGCCGAACGGCTCGCGTTTGAGCAGCCGCTCCTCCCTGCGCAGGGCTTCGAAAGTGCGATACAGATGCTTGAGCAGGCCCCGGTACTTGTAGAGCCGGAAGTTCTCGGCGCGGCTCGCAAAGCGGGTGACGGCAGCCGGAACGAACAGCGTCTCGGTGTCGGTGTAGGCCGCGTCGCCGACCGCCAGCCGCAAGCGGCGGCCGGCCAAGCCGGTGGTGAAGGCGTCCAGCACCTGGGCCAGATCCGCGAACCGCCGGCCGTCGCGACCGGCGCGCCGGGTCAGGGCATCCTCCGCCACCCGCCGCAGGGCGCGGATACCACCCTGGCTGCCCTGGTGGTCATAGATGGCCAACAGGTCGATCACCCAGTCGGGGATCTCCGCATCGGGCAGTGCGTGCAAGACGTCGGGGGAATGCACGCCGAGGTAATAGGCCAGATCCAGGCTGGTACGACCGACCCGCGCCACCTGGCCGAACAGCAACTCCACCCGCACCGCGGGGAACCAGGCCAAGGCTGCGGCGGGCGGCAGCACGCTGCGGCGCATGGAGAGCACCGGATAGACCAATGACTCCAGACGCTGGTGGATCACCTCCACCGCCAGGGCATCCGCGGCCGGGCGGCCGTCCACCCCGTAACGCCGCGCCAATTCCTCGTCACTCATCCGGGCGGTGCGCACGCGCGCCAGGAATTCCTCCTGGCTCAGTTCTTCGCCGATGGTCTTGTCGTCACTCATCCTCGACTGGCTCCAGAGCACACCACGCGCTGATCGCTCCGTCTAGATGTCGAAGCTCGCCCACACCGGACAATGATCCGAGGGTCGGTCCATGGCCCGCAGCTCATAGTCGATGCCAACCTCGAGCAGACGCTCCTTCAGCGGAGCCGTGACCAGGATCAGGTCGATGCGCAGGCCGCGCCGGGGGTCCCGCTCGAAGCCTTTGGAGCGATAATCGAACCAACTGAAACGGTCATCGAGCGCCGGGTGCATGACGCGAAAGGCGTCATGCAGACCCCAGTCGGTGAGGACCTTGAGCCATTCCCGCTCCTCGGGCAGAAAGCTGCACTTGCCATCCCTGAGCCAGCGTTTGGCATTGTCCGCGCCGATGCCGATATCCAGGTCCAGCGGCGCCACATTCATATCACCCATCACCACGACCTGCTGATCCGGTGTAAAACAGTCGCGCAAATACGCGGCTAACGCCTGATAGAAGCGCGCCTTGCCGGGAAATTTGACCGGGTGATCACGACGCTCGCCCTGCGGGAAATACCCATTGATGACAGCGACTTCGCCGCCATCCGCCAACGCGTAACGGCCGGTGATCGCGCGCCGTTGGGCGTCCTCGTCATCGCCCGGAAATCCCTTGACGATCGCCAGTGGTTCGTCCCGGCTCAGCAGGGCGACGCCGTAATGCCCCTTCTGCCCATGAAACCGCGTGCGATATCCCATCCCCTCCACCATCTCCAGTGGGAACTCGGCATCCGCCACCTTGCACTCCTGGAGGCCCAGCACATCCGGGTCGAGCCGCGTCTTGAGCGCCTCCAACTGATGCGGCCGGGCACGGATCCCATTGATGTTGAATGAGCAGAGCTTGAACACGTCAGGATCTCCAGACGGCGAAAGGAATCGTGCAATGAAAAAAACATCAGGCACCGCGGAAGAGAAACGTCCCCCGTGGGAGCGGCGTCCCGCCGCGATGCGGTGCGGCGGTGGCCGCTAAGCCTGCAACGACGCGCCCGGCCCGTCGCGGCGGGACGCCGCTCCCACAGGGTCGCTGCGCGACTTTCACGGTAAGCTTCGACCTTCAGCCGGCCACGCTCCGCCCGATCAATTCAAGTACCGCCAGAGCCGCCTTGCGCGCCGCGTCGTGACGCAGTCCCGCGTGGATGCGGGCATACTCGGCGGTGATCACGGAAACCCGCGCCGGATCATCCAGAAAGTCCAGCAGGGCCGGCGCCATCAGGTCCGCCCGGCAGCGATCCTGAAGAAACTCGGGTGCCAGTTCGCGCCCCGCGAGCAGGTTGGCCATGGCCGCGTAGGGGACTTTTACCAGCCGCAACTGCGTCACCAGATGATAGGTGAATGGATGGACCCGATAACCGACCACCATCGGACGTTTGAGCAGCAGTGTCTCCAGGGTCGCGGTGCCGGAGGCCGTGAGCACACAGTCGGCCGCGGCAATGACGGCGCGCGAGCGTCCATCCACCAGCGTGACGGGCAGGTCGGGGGCCAGACGTTCGAGGACCGCGCTGAAATGCGCGCGCAGCCGTGCATTGACCAAGGGCACCACGAAACGCAGATCCGGCCGGGCGTCGAGACAACGTAGCGCGGTCTCGATGAAAGGTACCGCCAGACGCTCCATCTCGCCGAGCCGGCTGCCCGGCAGGACGGCGATCAGCGGCCCGGTCGCGGGCAGGTCCAGCTCCCGGCGCGCGGCCCGCTGATCGACCTCCAGCGGAATCTGATCGGCCAGCGGGTGGCCGACATAGCGGGCCGGCACCCCATGCGCACGCAGAAAGGACTCCTCGAACGGAAAGACGCAGAGCATCAGATCCACCGCGCGTCGGATGCCTTTCACCCGACCCGGACGCCAGGCCCAGACCGTTGGACTCACGACATGGACGGTGCGAATTCCGGCCGCCCGCAGACGCCGTTCGAGACCCAGATTGAAATCAGGCGCATCGACGCCGATGAAGACCTCCGGTTGGTCTTTGAGGAAAAACCGCAGCAGTTCACGCCGCAGTCCGAGCAGCTCGCGCAAATGGCCGATCACTTCGGTCAAGCCCATGACCGACAACCGCTCCATCGGGAACAGGGTCGCGCAGCCGGCGTCGAGCATTCGCGGACCGGCCACGCCGATACAGCGAATCCCCGGCACCAACCGCGCCAGCTCGGCAATCACGGCGGCACCCAGAATGTCCCCCGAAACCTCATTGGCGACGATGCCGACGCGCAGCGCGGGGACGGCGGCCATCAGCGTACGATACTGCGGCTGCTATCCGCCACGAAGGCCTCCAGGGGAGCGATCTCGGGGCTGGTCTGCGCCAGCACCCGCAAACGCTCCAGCGCCTCATCCAGTTTGAGGCCGCCCATATAGAGTGCCCGATAGGCGCGTTTGATCACGGTGATCGACGCGGGCGTGAAGCCGCGGCGGCGCAAACCCTCGGCATTGATTCCGTGGGGGGCGGCTGGCTGACCGGCCACCGTGACATACGGGGGCACATCCTTACTCAAGGCTGATCCCATGGCGCAGAAACAATGCGCACCAAGGCGACAAAACTGGTGGACGATCGTAAAGCCGCCGAGAATGGCCCAGTCCTGGATTTCGACATGCCCGCCCAGGGAGGCGGCATTCGCCATGATCACATGGTCGCCGATCCGGCAATCATGGGCTACATGGGTATAGGCCATGAACAGGTTGTCGTTCCCAATGCGGGTGACCCCCTGATCCTGAACGGTGCCGCGGTGCAGGGTGGCACACTCGCGGATCTGGTTGCGATCGCCGATCTCGAGCCGGGTCACCTCTCCGCCGTACTTCATGTCCTGCGGGTCCTCCCCGACGGACGCGAACTGGAAGATCCGATTGTCCCGCCCGATCCGCGTGGGACCGCGAATGACCACATGGGGTCCAATGCGTGTGCCGGCGCCAATCTCCACCCCTGGTCCGATCACAGTGAACGGACCAATCTCCACCCCAGTCCCCAGCTGGGCGCCCGGATCGATGACGGCACTCGGGTGAATCAAGCGGTGAAGTCCCGCGCCGTACACATGATCTCGGCCGAAGCCACGATCCGGTCATCCACGCGCGCCTCGCCGTCGAACTTCCAGATGCCGCGACGCACCGCCAATAACTTGACGGTCAGGAATAACTGATCACCCGGCTCCACCGGGCGTTTGAAACGCGCCTTATCGATCCCGACGAAATAATACAGCGCTTTCTCGCCTACCTCTTCCGGGCGTGACGCCATTGCCAGCAACCCCGTTGCCTGGGCCAAGGCCTCGATGATCAACACCCCCGGCATCACCGGACGCACCGGGAAGTGCCCGACGAAATAGGGCTCGTTGTAGGACACATTCTTGAGCGCGACCAGATAGTCGTCACACTTGAAATCCACCACCCGATCGACCAGCAGAAACGGATACCGATGCGGCAGCACGCTCAGCACCTTATGAATATCCATCGTGATTCGATCAGGCGTGATCACATCCGGTTCCGCGCGCTCGGCCACCGGCCCCGCGTCCGTTAGATTCGGCTCAGATGCCTGCATCAGTCTTCCTCCTGCCCGGGCGCGGCACTCAATCGTGCCACGCGCGCTTCGAGTTGCTTAAGTCGGCGCGACAACTCATCAAGGTGTCTAAACCGCGCCACGTTACGCCGCCATTCCGCGCTGGGCATGGCTGGTATTCCACTACTGTAAGACCCCGCCTCCGGAAACGAGCGGGTGACCATCGCCTGACCGCTAAAGTGGACCTGATCGCCGATCACGAGATGCCCGGCCATACCGACGGCGCCCGCGATCGTGCAGTTGCGTCCGATCAGGGTCGACCCTGAGATCCCGGTCATCGCCGCCATGGCGGTATGCTCACCAACCTGCACGTTATGACCGATCTGAATATGATTATCCAACTTGACCCCGTCACCGATGCGGGTGTCACCGATGGCGCCGCGGTCCACCGTGGTGTTGGCACCGATCTCGACATCGTCACCGAGTACCGCCCGCCCCACCTGCGGGATGCGCACCCACCGCTCCCCATCCTTCGCAAAGCCAAAGCCGGCCCGGCCGATCACGGCTCCCGGAAACAACAAGGCCCGCTTGCCGACCCGGGTGCCATGACACAGGGTCACGCGCGCCACCAAACGGCTATCCGCGTCGATCTCGACGCCCTCGCCGATGATACAGCCGGGGCCGATGAACACCCGCGGCCCGATCCAGGCCCCCGCTTCGATCACCGAGGTGGGCCCGATCCAGGCACTGGCGTCGATCCGCGCGGCGGCATCGACGACGGCGGACGGATGCACACCACCCATGACCCGCGGCTCCGGGAACAGGAACTGCGCGGCCCGCGCGAAACTCAAATAGGGGTTGCGGCTGATCACGACGGGCACCGTGGCCGCATCGGCGTCCGCTTCAGTCAGGATCACGACCCCGGCGCGAGTGTCCGCGAGATGCCGGCGATACTTCCGATCGCCCAGGAAACTCAGGCAGTCAGGCCCCGCGTTCACCAAATCTGCGACATGCGACACGCGGCAGCGCGGATCACCTCGATAAGGTTCACCCAGCCGCGCCGCGAGTTCTTCAAGAAAAATTCCATCTGCCGTCACGCCAGCATCTCCTGTCACGACATCCACTCGCTCCGGCTCACTTGTTGCTCGAATCCCGTTTCAATCGCTCGATGACCAGGTCCGAGATATCCATGCGCGGGCTGTAGTACACGAGGCCCTCGGTAATCACCAGGTCGATCCCCTGTTCTTTGGCAAGTTCTACCACCACCTCACGCACTTGCTTAGCCAGTTTGGTGCGCAACTCATTTTGACGCAAGGCGACGTCTTCCTGAAACTCGTCCTGAGCATACTTGAGCTTGCGCGTGCGGCTGCGAATGTCGTTTTGCAGCCGCTGCATCTCGCTTTCGCTCATCAGCGCTGAATCGCGCTCGAGCTTGCGTTGCAGGATCGTGATCTGCTCCTGCTGCTGCCGCAGATTGCGCTCACGCTCTTCGACCTCAACCTGCAATGCCTTGCCGGCCGCCTCGTATTGCGGTGAGAGTTCCACCACCCGGTTCGGATCGACCACGCCGATCTTGTATTGATCCGCACCGCTGCACGGCACCGGCACCAAGGTCAGGACGATGACTCCGACTTGCGAGAACTTCACGTTCGGCGCTCTCGACTCAGAAGGTCTGACCGATGCCGAACTGGAAGATCTGTGTCTCATCCTCCGGCTTCGAGTTCAGCGGCCAACCCATACTGAGGGTCAAGGCCCCGACCGGTGATAACCAACTGGCAGCGATTCCGGTTGAGTACCGCACTTCGCTGAAATTGAATCCGGTCGGCGCGACCAAGGGCGTGTCCTGAGTCACCCAGACGTTACCCACGTCAAAAAACAGTCCCACGCGTACCGTCTTCTCGATCTCTCCGCCCAATGGCGGAGCCGCCATCAGTTCGACACTTCCAACTATTTTGACATTACCACCAACCGGATCATCCGTCAGGAGCGTCTCGCGCGGCCCCAGTGAGTTGGCGACAAAGCCACGCACCGAACGCGGACCACCGGCGTAGTAATTTTCCCAGAACGGCAAGTAATTCAGGTCGCCATAGCCGTCGCCGTAACCAAGATCCGCACTCAGAGAAAGAACGAAGCGGGAGGTCAAGGGGATGTAACTGTTGCCTTGATAGCCGATGCGGTAGTAGGTCAGATCGCTGCCTGGAACCGCGACCTCGCCGCGGATGGTCTGGATATTCCCTTTCCGGGGGAAGACGGCCTTATCGCGGGTATCGTTGACATAGCTTGCGCTGACAATGAAATCATTGAATTCAGACCCGTTCTGCAGAACGAAATCCTGCGCCAGCACGGAATAGCCGGCCATGAACTCGGTGTACTGGTAACGTAGTGCCATGCCGGCCCGACTGGTCGCCGAGATCGGCAAACCGAAGTTCATCCCGACGATACCGACATTGGTCGCGTAATCGGCACCGACCAGATTGCTGAAGTTCGTCTCGCGGTAAGAAAACTCGAAACCGCGGCTGATGCCGTCGATCGTGTAGTAGGGATTCTGGTAGCTGAACTGGTACAGGGTGTTGGCGTCGCTGGTGTTGAATGCCAGCGACACCCGTTTTCCGGTTCCCAGGAAGTTGTTCTGATTGATGCTCGCGTTGAACAGCACGCCCTGCGACTGCGAGTAGCCGATGCCCGCCATAAGATTACCCGCGGGCTTCTCGCGAACCGTGAAATTGACGTCGACCTGATCCGCGGTGCCGGGTACCGGCGGCGTCTCGGTCGTCACATCTTCGAAATAGCCGAGCCGATTGAGTCGTTCGCGTGACTCCTTGACCAAGGCCGCGGAAAACCAGGCACTCTCCAGTTGACGCAGTTCGCGCCGCAACACCTCGTCACGGGTACGGGTATTGCCCTTCATATTGACCCGGCGAACATAGACGCGCTTACCCGGATCCACGAAGAAGGTCACCACCACCTCCTTGGTCGCGTCGTTGACCTCCGGTACCGGATTGACGTTGGCGAAGGCATAACCCTCATCGCCGAACAACGCGGAGATACGCTCGGCGCTCTCGGTGGTCAGTTTGCGCGAAAAGCGCTCGCCCCGCCGCAGCTGGATCATCGGAAACACCTTCTCCACGGGGACCGCGGGCTCACCGGCCAGCTTGATGTCGCTCACCGTGTAGGGGCTACCCTCGTCGACCACCACCGTGACATAAATTTCTTTCTTATCGGCGCTGATCGAGACCTGCGTCGACTTGATATCGAACTTAATATAGCCGCGGTCGAGGTAATAGGAACGCAACCGCTCCAGATCACCCGCGAGCTTTTGCTTCGAGTACTGATCGTTCTTGGAATAGAATGAATGCCAGCCGGTGGCACCGAGATCGAACTGTTTGAGCAGTTGCCTGGTGTCGAATGCCTGGTTGCCGATGATATTGATCTGCTTGATACGCGCCGTGAGACCTTCGGTCACGTCGATCCGGATGGCAACGCGATTTCGTTCGAGCGGGGAAACGGTGGAGACGATCAGGACACCGTACTTGCCGCGTGAAAAATACTGGCGCTCCAATTCCTGTTCGATGCGATCGAGCACCGAACGGTTGAATACCCGTCCCTCTTTCAAGCCGATCTCCTCGATGGCCTTACGCAGGGTCGGTTCATCGATATCCTTGTTTCCGACAAACTCGATCTGAGCGATCGCCGGACGCTCCTGAACGGTCAGCACCAACACGCTGCCGTCGCGTTCCACTCGCACATCGTCAAAGAACCCGGTCTGGTAAAGGGCGCGGATGATATTGGCGGTCACGTCGTCGCCAACGGTATCACCGACCTGGACCGGAAGATAATTGAACACCGTCCCTGGGGCGATGCGCTGCAGACCCTCGATCCGGATATCGGCAATCTGGAACTGACCCGCGGACACGCGGCCACCAAACAGGATTGCACATGTCATCAGCAGGGCGACGAGAGAACGACGCCTGCCGCCGCCGATGCCAGCAATTAGAACGCGCACAGGCACTTCCCCTCGATCAAGCCGAACACCGTCGCGCGGGGCGGCGGCTAAAGGCACGTAGTATAAGGGATCATCAGCGGCTAACCAAAGATCCGGGAGAGATCCAGATAAAACGCCAGGCCCATCAGGGCGGCCAGCATGACAATTCCCAGCTTCTGGCCCTGCAACTGAGCGGCCTCGGAGAGCGGGCTGCCCTTGATCCACTCGATGGCGAAGTACAGTAGATGGCCGCCGTCGAGGATCGGAATCGGCAACAAATTCAAGACGCCAAGACTGATGCTGACGACTGCCAGAAACTTCAGAAACGAGTCGAATCCAATGGTTGCGGTCTGACCCGCGGCCTTGGCGATGGTGATGGGCCCGCTGAGGTTCTCCAGCGAAGCCTGCCCCACCAGCATGCGTCCAATCACGCGCACGGTCAGGTAACTCAGGTCGCCGGTCTTGACCAGGGCCGCAACCAGCGCCTCGACCGGACCATAGCGGACCTGAACGCGCTCCACCAGGACCTCGGCACCGATGCGTCCAACCGTTACGCCATCGTTCTCGGCCGCACGGGGCGTCAGTGCGATCGTCAGGGGTTCGCCGTCCCGTTCGACCACAACCCGCAACGCCTGTCCCGGACTGGACTGCACCGTCTCGACCCAATGATCCCAATCGCGGATCGGTTCGCCGTCCGCGCTCAGGATGCGGTCACCGACCGCCAGACCCGCCTGTGCTGCCGGCTCACCGCGGATCAGCTTGCCGATGACCGCGGCGAACCGGGGCTTCTGCGGATGCAGTCCGAGCCCTTCGAGGACGCCGGCGTCCTCCGGCAGGGCCGCCAAGGGCTCCGCTGCGATCCAGCGCTCCTGCTCCCGTCCGGAGGCATCGCGTACCGTCACACGCAGGTCCTGACCGCTGCGCTGCTCCAGCATCAGGGCAAACACGACGCGCTCCCAAATCGGCGCGTCACGGTCGCCCACCCGCACCAGTGAGTCCCCCTCCCGAAAACCGGCCTGTGCCGCGATCGAATCCGGCTCGACCGACGCCACGACGGCGCGCAGGCCTGACTCACCGGCCATGAATACGGCCCAGTAGGCGAGGATCGCGAACAAAAAGTTGAATAGAGGCCCGGCCGCGACGACGGCAAAACGCTTCCACAAGACCTGGCGATTGAACGCCTGATCCACCTGGTGCGCCGGGACCTCTTCCTCACGCTCATCAAGCATCTTCACGTAGCCGCCTAGGGGAATGGCGGCGAGCACATACTCGGTCGTGTCAGGATTGCGCTGATAGCGCAGCAGTGCGCGCCCAAAGCCGATGGAGAAGCGCAAGACCTTGACCCCGACCAGGCGCGCGACCCAGAAGTGGCCAAATTCGTGAACACTGATCAGGATCGCCAGCGCGATCAGGAAGTAGAGGATGTCGAGTGGCAGCGGCATGGACATGGGGTTCGCTTCAACCGGGCACGTCGACGATGATTTGTTCCGCCGTGGCACGCGCGTGCTGATCGAGCGCGATCAGGGCCTCGAGTCCCTGCCCCTCGACGGATTGGATGGCGGTCGATTGCAGTGTCTCCGCAACCACGCGTGCGATCCCTGGAAAATCGACCCGACCTTCGAGAAAGGCCGCCACCGCCACCTCATTGGCCGCATTGAGCACCAGCGGGGCGGAACCACCGGCCCGCGCGGCTTCGAATGCGAGCTGCAGGCACGGGAAGCGTGCCGGATCCGGCGCCTGGAAGTCGAGACGGCCGACGGCGACGAGATCCAGTGGAGCAACCCCGGAGTCGAACCGTTCCGGCCAAGCCAGGGCATGGGCAATCGGCGTGCGCATATCCGGGTTACCCAATTCGGCCAGGACGGACCCGTCCTTGTACTGGACCAGCGAGTGGATCGTACTCTGCGGATGCACGACCACGGTGATGCGCTCCGGCCCCGTCCCGAACAGCCAGCACGCCTCGATGACCTCCAGCCCCTTGTTCATCAGCGTCGCCGAGTCCACCGAGATCTTCTGCCCCATACTCCAGACCGGATGGGCGCAGGCTTGCGCCGGCGTCACCGTGACCAGCCGGTCCGTTGGCCAATCACGGAATGGACCGCCCGATGCGGTCAGCAGGATCTGCTCCACGCCCACCTTGGCCAGGCCGGCACGAAAGCCGCCGGGCAAGCACTGAAAGATCGCATTGTGTTCGCTGTCGATGGGCAACAATTCAGCCCCGCTGTCGGCCACCGCATCCATGAACAGGGCACCGGCCATCACCAGTGATTCTTTGTTCGCCAGCAGCACACGCTTACCCGCGCGGGCCGCCGCCAGACTCGGCCGCAGGCCGGCCGCACCGACGATGGCCGCCATCACATAACCGGCCTCCGGCAGGACCGCGGCCTGCTCCAGACCCTCGACTCCGGACAGAATCTCGGGAGCACCCGGCATACCGCCGAGCAGTGACGCGAGACGCGCGGCCGCGTCGGGGTCAGCCATGGCGGCAACCTGCGGCCGGTAGCGGCGGCATTGTTCGGCCAGCCGCTCCACATTGCGGTGCGCGGTCAGCGCGACCACCCGGAAGCGCTCCGGGTGGCGCGCCAACACGTCGAGCGTACTCAGACCGATGGAACCAGTGGAACCGAGAACAGCGACGCCAATCATGGGTGCACCCAGCCTAAGTATAAGATGCCAAGCGTGAACACGGGCGCTGCCGCGGTCAAGCTATCGATGCGGTCGAGCATACCCCCGTGCCCCGGGAGCAGCTGACCTGAGTCTTTCACGCCGCGACGGCGTTTGAGCAGGCTCTCGTAAAGATCACCCACGATGGAAATCGCGACCGTTACCATACACAGAAAAGTACAAAACACGAGATCTGGAATGTCGGCGGAAAACAGCAAACTCAAGAGTATACCGCCCAGGCCGGCGCTCACCAGGGCGCCGTAAACACCCGCCAGGGTCTTGCCCGGACTCAACACCGGGGCGAGCTTCGCGTACCCCCAGCGCCGACCCACGAAATAAGCGGCCGAGTCGGCAATCCAGACCAGCAGGAAGAGGAACAGCACCAGTAACGGCCCCGTCGCGGTGCTGGCCCGCAGGTCGACCAGCGCCCCCCAGGGCGCACTCAGAACCAGCAGCCCGACCACAGCGGCAGCAACATCCGGACCCGGTCGCGAATCAATCCGGCGCACCCGCACCAAGACCACGGTCTGGATCACCCACCAGCCGACACCGAGACCGATGATCCACGAACGCCAGTCGGGCACGAGCCAGAGAACGCCCAGGATGACGCCCACCAGGACAAGATACCCGCCGCGCGCCGCCGGCGCTTCGAGACCGACGAGCCCACTCCATTCCCAGGCGCCGACCAGGATGATCAGGGCAAGAAAGACCGCGAATCCAGTCGCCGGAAGCCACACCACGGCCGCCATGACCGCGGGTCCCAGGATCAGTGCCGTCCAGGTTCGCTGACGCAGCGAACTACCGCCACGCCACAGGCTAGCGCCAAGCATCGCCAGCGACCCCGGTTTGCGACGCGACCTGCTCTCCGGTCAAACCGAAACGACGCTGGCGATGCGCGAAATCGTCCAAGGCCTGGCCATAGGCCGCTGCACCGAATTCCGGCCACAGGATGTCGGTGAAATACAACTCGGCGTAGGCCGACTGCCACAGGATGAAATTGCTCAGCCGCTTCTCGCCACCGGTGCGAATGAAGAGATCAGGGTCGGGCAAGTCCGCGAACGACAAGCGAGCGGCGACGGCCCGCTCATCGACCGCGGCGGGATCGAGACGCTCCGCCAACACATCGGCGACGACGCGCCGGGCCGCCTGCGTGATATCCCAGCGACCACCATAATTGGCCGCCACCAGGAGATTCAATTTGGTATTGTTCGCGGTGAGGTCTTCCACATCGGCAATCCGCCGCTGGAGTTTCTCGCTGAAGGCCCGCCGCTCTCCGATGACACGCAGCCGCACGCCGTTCTCGTTCAGGCGTCGCACCTCGCCGCGCAGGGTACTCAGGAACAAGTCCATCAGGATGCTGACCTCGGTGGGCGGCCGGCGCCAGTTTTCGCTGCTGAACGCGAACAGGGTCAGGGTCCCGATACCCCGCTGCACGCTCTCTTCCACCACCGCGCGCACGCTCTTCACCCCCTCCCGGTGGCCCCAGGTGCGGGCACGGTTGCGTTGACTGGCCCAACGTCCGTTACCGTCCATGATGATGGCGACGTGTTTGGGAACGCGCCGACGATCCTCTTGTACCCCGTTTGCAGGGGATTCCGTATCCACGTCTTCTTTGCTTCGGCTGCGCGTAGCGGTCCTCAGATCGACATCAGGTCTTCTTCCTTGGCCGCCAGGGCCAAGTCCACGTCTTTAACGTACTGATCAGTCAGTTTCTGGACGACCTCGGCGCCGCGCCGCTCGTCGTCCTCGGAAATCATCTTCTCTTTCACCATGTCCTTGAGTTCGGCATTGGCATCACGGCGGATGTTACGCATCGCGACCCGCGCCTGCTCCGCCTCATGACGCGCCACCTTGATCAGATCACGACGACGCTCCTCGGTCAGGGCCGGCATCGGCACCCGGATCACGGTCCCCGCGGTATTGGGGTTAAGACCCAGATCGGACTGCATGATGGCCTTCTCGACCGCCTGGACCATCCCCTTTTCCCAGGGTGTCACCGCCAGGGTGCGGGCATCCTCGGCGATGACGTTGGCCACCTGCCGGATCGGCATCTCGGAGCCGTAGTAGGACACCATCACGTGATCGAGCAGCGATGGATGGGCGCGCCCGGTACGGATCTTCGCCAGCTCGTGGCCAAGCGCCTCGACGCTCTTGCTCATCCGCAGCGCCACATCTTTCTTGATGTCATTGATCATAGTCACTCACCACTTGCCACCAGGGTGCCTACATCGTCGCCGCGCAGTAAGCGCAGCAGGGCACCCGGTTCGTTGATATTCATCACACGCAACGGCATGCCATGGTCCCGGCACAACACGATGGCCGTGGTGTCCATGACCTGTAACCCCTCGCGCAGGGCACGATCGTAACTGATTCGGGGGTAAAAGGTCGCATCCGGGTAGCGCACCGGATCCGCGGAATAGACCCCGGCGACCTTGGTGGCCTTGATCAGCAGATCGGCACCGATTTCGATAGCCCGCAAGCTGGCCGCGGAATCCGTGGTGAACAACGGATTCCCGGTCCCCGCGGCGAAGAGCACGACCTGCCCTTGGTCGAGCGCCGCCAGCGCGCGCTGCCGGGAATACCCTTCGCAAACCTGATCGATCCGCAATGCCGACAGCACTTGGGTCCGTACCCCGAGGCGTTCGAGCTGATCCTGCATCGCCAGTGCATTCATCACGGTCGCCAGCATCCCCATCTGATCCCCGGTCACTCGGTTCAGTCCCGTGGCGGCCAGCCCGGCACCACGGAAAATATTACCGCCGCCGAGCACCAGGGCCAGTTGAACCCCGGCCGCCGCCAAGTCCTTCACGTCGGATGCGAACCGCTCCAGAATGGCCGGGTCGATGCTCTCATGGCCGCTTCCCATCAGCGCCTCGCCGCTGAGCTTCAATAGGATGCGCCGACGGGGCGGAGCGGTCATCAGGTTTCTCCTCTTTCACGGTACGAGTAGCAAGCAATCGCCTCAGTCCTTCTGAAGCGCCATGACCTCTTCGGCAAAGTTCTCGGTTCGCTTCTCGATACCCTCGCCGACCTCAACGCGGGCGAAACGCCGAATCCGGGCGCCCGCCTGCTTCACCAGCTTCTCCACACTCAGCTCCGGGTCCTTGACGAACGGCTGGCCGAGCAGCGTGACCTCCTCCATGAACTTGCGCACGCGACCCTCGATCATCTTCTCGACGATGTTGGCTGGTTTCCCACTCTCCAGCGCCTGGGCACGGAAAATTTCGCGTTCTTTCTCCAGTGTCTCCGGTGCCACCTCGTCAGCACTCAGACAGAGCGGGTTACTGGCCGCCACATGCATCGCGATGTCATGCCCAAGGGTTTCGTCACCACCAACCAGTTCGACCAGCACACCGATGCGCAACCCGTGGCGGTAACTGTAAAGCCTTCCTTCGGCCCCATCGAACCGCACCAGACGACGCACCTGAACATTCTCTCCGATTTTGGTGATCAGCGCCTCACGGGCGCCGTTGACCGTCATCCCGGGCTCACCCGCCAGCGGCAACTCCGCCAGGGCCGCGGCATCCGGGGCGGCGCTCTCCAGGGCCGTCGTGGCGACCGCCGCGGCAAACTGGCCGAAACTGGCGTCCTTGGCCACGAAATCGGTCTCGCAGTTGATCTCGACGAGGACGCCCTGCCGACCGTCCGCGGCGATCTCGATCACCACCGCGCCTTCGGCGGCGATACGCCCGGATTTCTTGGCGGCCTTGGCCTGGCCGGACTTACGCATGGCCTCGATGGCGGCCTCAATGTCCCCGCCGGCCTCCACCAAGGCATTCTTACATTCCATCATCCCCGCGCCGGTGCGCTCACGGAGTTCTTTCACAGTTGCCGCTGAGATCGCCATGCCAAATATCCTCGATACGACTGTACCACCCGGCCATCAATGCGTTCGATTGCGGGCAGCACACGGAAAAAAATGCCCTTGCGGCGAAGCCCTCCAGGGGGAGTCGCCGCGGGTCGCGCGTGTGTTGCAGGGGCGCGGCAGAATCCGGCGCCCCGCTCGATGACTTACCGGACAGCCCTAATCCCGAGGCGCGCTGTCGACGAACTCGGACTCGCGGCCCGAGACCATGCCGGCCGCGGTGTCGCGCCCGTCAAGGACGGCATCGGCGGCGCCGGCGATATACAACCGCACGGCCCGAATCGCATCATCGTTGCCGGGGATCACGTAGTCCACCCGGCTGGGGTCGTTGTTGGTGTCGACCACGCCGATCACCGGAATACCGAGCTTGTTGGCCTCGGTCACGGCATTTTTCTCGTGGCCCACATCAATCACGAACATCGCATCGGGTAATCCATCCATGTCCTTGATCCCGCCCAGACTCTGCTCGAGCTTGTCGCGTTCGCGGGCCAGGTCGAGGGCCTCCTTCTTGTTGAATCGCTCGCTGCCGCCGGTCTCGAACATCACCTCCAGGTCCTTCAGCCGCTTGATCGACTGGCGGATGGTCTTGAAGTTGGTCAGCATCCCGCCAAGCCAGCGATGGTTGACAAACGGCATATTACAACGCAGCGCCTCCTCACGGATGGCGTCCCGCGCGGCCCGCTTGGTCCCGACAAACAAAATCTTGCCGCCGTTGGACGCGAGTGTCCCGACGAAATTCATCGCATCCTGAAAGAGCGGTACCGTCTTTTCCAGGTTGATGATATGAATCTTATTACGGTGGCCAAAGATGAAGGCGCCCATCTTGGGGTTCCAGTAGCGGGTCTGGTGGCCGAAATGGACACCGGCCTCCAACATCTGGCGCATGGATACGTCGCTCACGGTCGATTCCTCAGGTGTAGTGGGTTGAGCCTCCACGCGTCCCATGCGGCAACCCACCAGTCAACGCCTGGACGGGCACCCGGCAGCATGTGACGACGCGTGTGCGGACAAATATCCGGCTGACCGAAATCGGCCGAAACATTAATGATCAGGCCCGGAACACGGGTCTCTCATGAAAAACCATCGGCCCTAAAAATAAAGCGAAAAATCAGGATTTTTCGCTTGGGAAGGGCAGGTCTGTCCTCAATTTTCGGAACAGGTGCACTGCCGTTTGCGACAGCGCGCCGCGTTTTATACCATAGGGGTTAAGCCTCGGCAATCTCAGCAACGGCTGACCTTCGGTTTTTTCAAAAGAATTCAGGTTTCGTGTGGACGCATCCAACCGCCCAATGAGTGTGCAGATCAAGACTCCCGAGGCCATCGAGCGCATGCGGGTCGCCGGGCGACTCGCTGCCGATGTCCTTGATATGATAGCTGATATAGTCCAACCCGGCATCACCACGGAGGAGTTGGATCGGATCTGCCACGACTACATGGTTCGCGTTCAGGGCACCATCCCCGCACCCCTCAACTATCGGGGATTCCCCAAGTCGATCTGCACCTCGGTCAATCACCAGGTCTGCCACGGCATCCCGAGCAACAAGCGGCTGAAAAAAGGTGATATCGTCAACGTGGATGTCACCGTAATCAAGGACGGGTATCACGGGGATACCAGTATGATGTTCTTCGTCGGCGAGCCCTCGGTGTTGGCCAGGCGTCTGGTCACCGTGACCCGGCAGGCGCTCTTCCGCGGGATCAGCGCGGTGCGACCCGGCGCCACGCTCGGCGATATCGGCTACGCCGTCCAGCAGTTCGTCGAATCCCAGGGCTACACGGTGGTCCGCGAGTATTGCGGACACGGGATCGGACGCGAGTTCCACGAGGATCCCCAGATCCTGCACTACGGTAAACCCGGCGAAGGACTGGTGCTGCGCCCGGGGATGTGCTTCACCATCGAACCCATGGTGAACGCCGGCAAACGCTTCATCAAATTACTCCCGGACGGCTGGACCGTGGTGACCAAGGACCGCAGCCTGTCGGCACAATGGGAGCACACGCTGCTGGTCACCGCGGAGGGATGCGAGGTGCTGACCCTGCGGGCGGAAGAACGCGACGCGGTCACCCTTCCATGAACGCGGCCGAGCGAGCCCAGATGCTTGCGGTGTCGCCCGCCGACGCGCGCGCGACCCCCACCACGACGCGGGATCTGATCGCCGTCTATCGTCAACGGTTGCGCGCCGGTCGGGACAACCTGTTTCAACAGTTTGACCAGGGCGTCCCGGTCACCAACCTGGTCCTGGCCCTGAGCCAACTCACCGACGGGGTGCTGCGCGAGGTCTGGCATCATCACGTCGGCGACAGTGCCGGGGTCGCCCTGGCCGCGGTCGGCGGCTACGGGCGGCAAGAACTGCACCCGGCCTCGGACCTCGACATCCTCATCCTGGTGGAACCGCAGACCGCGGTCGCGCTGTTCGACGCCTTGGAGCAGTTGGTGACTTTTTTGTGGGACATCGGCCTCGAGGTCGGTCACAGCGTACGTAGTGTGCCCGAATGCGAGAGCGAAGCCCAAAGCGACGTCACCGTGATCACCAACCTGCTGGAGGCCCGTCTGCTGGTCGGTGACGAGGGTCTGTTCCAGCGGATGCGCGCGGCCACCGGCGCGGACCGACTGTGGACCAGCCAGGCCTTTTTTACCGCCAAGACCGCCGAGCAGCAGGCGCGCTGGCACAAGTACGGTGATACCGCCTACAACCTCGAACCCAATATCAAGGAGAATCCCGGCGGGCTGCGCGACATCCAGATGATCGGCTGGGTCGCCAAGCGGCACTTCGCCGCCTCCACCCTGCACGAA
Organism: uncultured Lamprocystis sp.; assembly: GCA_964470155.1. Classification (GTDB taxonomy): domain Bacteria; phylum Pseudomonadota; class Gammaproteobacteria; order Chromatiales; family Chromatiaceae; genus Thiodictyon. Next base: position 21,337 of record CAYYAY010000013.1, read on the forward strand.
CTGGTCACCCAGGGCTTCCTCACCGAGCCCGAGTATCTGGCCCTGATCGAAGGGCAGAATCACCTGTGGCGTATCCGGTTCGCACTGCACCGGCTCACCGGACGCCGCGAGGACCGACTCCTGTTCGACTACCAGCGGACCCTGGCGCAACAATTCGGCTTCTCCGACGGCGCGCACAACCTCGGCGTCGAGCAATTCATGCAGCAATACTACCGGACGGTGCAGGATCTCAACCGCCTGAACGAGATGCTCCTGCAACTGTTCCGTGAGGCCATTCTGCTGCACGACGACATCGGCCCCCCGGTGCCGATCAACAAGCGGTTTCAGTCACGCAGCGGCTTTTTGGAAGTCAGTTCACCCACTGTCTTTCAACGCTACCCGGTCGCGCTCCTGGAGGTGTTTCACATCCTCCAGACCCGCCCGGAGCTTCAAGGCGTGCGTGCCAGCACCATCCGTGCCATCCGCGAGAACCGTCACCGCATCGATGACAGCTTCCGCGCGGATCTGCGGGCGCGCAGCCTGTTCATGGAGATTCTACGCGAGCCCCGCGGCCTCACCCACGCCCTGCGGCGCATGAACCGCTACGGCGTACTGGCCGCCTACATACCGGCCTTCGCCAATATCGTCGGGCGTATGCAGTACGACCTCTTTCATGTGTACACGGTCGACGAGCATACGCTCACTGTCCTGCGCAACCTGCGCCGCTTCACCATCGCCAAGCACGACGAGGAATTTCCTCTGTGCAGCGCGGTGACGCTGCGCATCCCCAAGATGGAAATCCTGTACCTCGCCGGTCTCTTTCACGACATCGCGAAAGGCCGCGGCGGCGATCACTCCCTGTTGGGCGCCCGCGACGCCAAGGATTTCTGCCAGTTGCACGGATTGTCCGAATTCGACAGCCGGCTGGTCGCCTGGCTGGTCGAGAAACACCTGCTGATGTCCATGACCGCGCAGCGCAAAGATATCAGCGACCCCGATGTGGTTCAGACCTTCGCCGAACTGGTCGGGGAAACCACCCGTCTGGATTACCTCTACCTGCTGACGGTTGCGGACGCCCGCGCCACCGACCCGGCACGCTGGAACGGCTGGATGGACGCCCTGTTGCGCGAACTCTATCACGCCACCCGGCGGGCCCTGCTGCGCGGTCTGGAGCACCCGCAAGCCCAGGACCAACTGATCGAGCAAAAACAGAACGAGGCCAAGCGGTTGGTCCAACGCTACGGCGGCAACCCGAATGCCTGTACCGCGCTCTGGATCAAGTTCAGCCTGGACTTCTTCCTGCACAACTCACCGGATGAGATCGCCTGGCAGACCCGCCAGATCCTGGACACCGACCCAAGCGAACTGCCGCTGGTCGTGATCCGCCCGGTCACCGCCCGCGGCGGCACCGAGATCTTCGTCTACACCCCGGATCGCGCCAACCTGTTCGCCCGCACCACCGCGCTGCTCGATCAGATGGGCCTGAGCATTATGGACGCGCGCGTCATGACCACCGATGACCAGATGGCGGTCAACACCTATCAGGTGCTGGACCTGGACGGCCATCCGGTCAATGACTCGCTACGGATGGAGGAGATCCGAGCCGCGTTGGACGCGGACCTGCGCGCCCACGCCCGCGGCGGCATCCAGGTGGCGCGCAGCCTGCCGCGCCGCCACCGCCATTTCCCGATCGAGACGCGGGTCACCTTCTCGGCGGATGAGGCCAATCACCGCACCGTGATGCGTCTCGCCACACTGGATCGACCGGGTCTCCTGGCCGAGGTGGGTGAGGTATTCCAGAGCTGCGGTGTGCGGTTGCACAACGCCAAGATCGCCACCGTCGGCGCCGAGGTGGACGACGTGTTCTTCATTACCACCGCGGACGACGCCCCTATTACCTGCACCACGGCGCTCGCCTGCCTGCGTCGTGAAATCCACAATCGGCTCGAAGGTCATGCCAAACCTTGAACCACGCCAGGCAGGGCTCCCGTTCATGCCGCGGGCACGCCGCGGCGACCGGCACCGCGCCCGGTACGGCATCGCCCTGACGGTCCTGCTGGCCAACCCGCTCTCGCAGGCGAGCGACACGCAACGCACGGATCTCAACCCGCGCGCGCTGCCGCCCACATCCAGCGTGCCGATCCCGCTCGCGCCGGCGGCCGACGCCGACCCGCTGCCAACCGCCACCCCTTGGCTCGACGAGGTGCGCACCCAACGCCAGGCCGCGGAAGCCAGACGTCAGGCCAACCGTGAGTCCTTCGAGGCCCGGCGTCGGGCGAATGATCCCTGGGGTGCAGCCCAACACGAGGCTTGGGAGGATGGCGTCCAACGGCGCCGCGAGGCGCGTAAACAGCGCATCGAACAGGACCGTGATTATTTTCGCGGCATGGCACCAGTGCCCGCGGACCCCGCGACCGAGGCGACCACCTCGCGGCACGACCCAACCGCCGCCGGGACGGCCCCTTGGGGCGACCCATTCCGCGCGGCCGATCCCAACCGCGGAGTCGCACCCCTGCCGCCCGGCGCCGCGGACCGGACCGCGCCGCCCCCCCCGGCCACGCGGAGCTACGCGCCCCAAGACTGGAACAATCTCTGGTATTTCCGGGGCTACTAATACCCCGTTCCAGCTTAAGTTGCGCCGTCACTCCCGCAGGATGCCGACGGCAACCCCCAAGCAGGATGTCTTTGTCGCCGCGCTGAAGGAGCCAACGTCACCGGGGGTCTGGCTGCGCACTGACCGTGACATCGCTGTCGCCCCCCGCGCGGCGGCGCTCCGGGCCGTCGCGCACTTCCATGAACTCCAGCGCATTGCCGTCCGGATCGCGGCAAAACAGCGCCCGCCGACCGGAGCGGCTCATGGTTGATGGGACCCCGGCGGCCGCGAGCCGGGCCAGCAGGGGCTCCAGGTCCGCGACCATCAGGGCGACGTGACGATCACGCCCGCCATGGGCGGGCCGCCCCGCGACCGGATCGGGATTGGGGAGTTCGAGCAGATGGATCTGGCACCGGCCGACCTGGAGCCAGGCCCCAGGGAAGCCCAAATCCGGCCGCGTCGGGTCGACGCTGAGACCCAGCAGGTCACGGTAGAAGGCCAACGAGCGAGCAGTGTCGGCCACCAGCAGACTGGCATGGTGCAGATCGAAAATCAGCGGCATCGGTCCTCCGCGGCATAGAGCCGGTATCAGGCTTGGCCTATACTAGCGCCTTTTCGTTGCACCGCAGCCGCCGCGTTCCGCGCCGCTGCGTCATGCGGACCGGTACCCAAGTTGAAAAATCCTGCTGCTTTCGGCGTCGTATGGAACGGTTTTGAGTTGTTGGTGTTTCGTTTTCAGTTAAGGAATATTAAACATGGGGTTACGAAAAACGAGAAACGAAAGACCAACAACGACGGGGATCTCGCGGTGTGGTGCGACTCCCAGACGCGGCCAGGCGCCAGCGCTGGCGACACGCTGCCGGTGTCGGCCCCATGAACCCCGGTATCGCCCAGCTCCAGCCTTACCCGTTCGAGAAACTGGCCGCGCTCAAGGCCGGTTGCGAGCCGCCGCGCGCGTTGGAGCCGATCGCGCTCTACATCGGCGAGCCGCGTCACCCGACCCCCTCGCTGATCACCGAGGCGCTGCTCGCGCATCTGCACGGTCTGGCCGTCTACCCGAGCACGCGCGGCCTGCCGGCCCTGCGTCAAGCCATCGCCGACTGGCTCACCGGACGCTTCGCGCTTCCCGCGGGGTCGCTGGACCCGGAGCGCCAGATTCTGCCGGTCAACGGCACCCGCGAGGCCCTGTTCGCCATCGCCCAGACCGTGGTCGACCAAAGCCGCGCGCCCTTGGTGCTGATGCCCAACCCCTTCTATCAAATCTACGAGGGCGCGGCCCTGCTCGCGGGGGCACAGCCCCACTTCCTGCCCTGTCTGCCCGAGAACGGGTTTTTCCCCGACTTCGCGTCGGTGGACGCCGCCACCTGGGATCGCTGCCGGTTGCTCTATCTGTGCTCCCCGGCCAACCCGAGCGGTGCAGTGCTCGATCTGGACAGCTTAAGCCGCCTGATCGAACTGGCCCAGGTCCATGATTTCGTGATCGCCTCCGACGAGTGTTATGCGGAACTCTATCTGGACGAAGCGGCCCCCCCACCGGGCCTGTTGCAGGCCGCGGCGGCCATGGGTAATACCCGGTTCACCGGCTGCCTCTGCTTTCACAGCCTGTCGAAGCGTTCCAACGCGCCGGGCCTGCGCTCCGGGTTCGTCGCCGGGGATGCGCGCTTGATCGAGCAGTTCTACGCCTACCGGACCTACCACGGTTGCGCCATGCCGCTGCCCACCCAACATGCGAGCCTCGCCGCTTGGTCGGACGAGGCCCATGTGCGCGCCAACCGCGCGCTGTACCGCGAGAAGTTCGCCGCGGTCGTCGAGGTCCTGGCCCCGGTCCTGCCGGTCGAGGCCCCGGTCGCCGGCTTTTACCTGTGGCCGCGGACGCCGATCCCGGACACCGACTTCGTGCGCCGACTGTTCGCCGAACAGCACCTCACACTGCTGCCGGGGAGTTTCCTGTCGCGCGCGCGCGACGGGCAGGATCCGGGGGCCAACCGGGTGCGCATCGCCCTGGTTGCGCCCCTGGATGAGTGCGTGGCGGCCGCCTGGCGGATCCGCCGCTTCGTCGAGGGACTGTAAGGGGCCTGCCGCGCGCCCCTTTTAGCTGGAATCATCCTGTAAGATGATGCCGCATCCATTTTGATGCGCTTATTCGATTTGCCGGAGCCACTATGAGCGACACCCAATCCATCATCGTCGAGGCCTTTGAGCACCGCGCGGAAATCACTCCCCGCAACGTCGAGACGCTGGTCCGCGACGCCGTGCTGGACGTGATCGGACACCTGGACCGCGGGGAACTGCGGGTCGCCGAACCGCGCGACGGAGGCTGGGTGGTCAACGAGTGGATCAAGAAGGCTGTGCTGCTGTCCTTTCGCATTGAGGACAACTGGTTCATCAAGGGCGGCTTCACCAACTATTACGACAAGGTGGCGTCCAAATATGCCGACATGAACTCGCGCGAGTTCCGCGAGACCGGTGTGCGCGTGGTGCCGCCGGCCACCGCCCGCCGCGGCGCCTACATCGCCCCCTCCTGTGTGCTTATGCCTTCCTATGTCAATATCGGCGCCTATGTGGACAGCGGCACCATGGTGGATACCTGGGCGACGGTCGGCTCCTGCGCCCAGATCGGCAAGAACGTGCACCTTTCGGGCGGAGTGGGAATCGGCGGCGTGCTGGAGCCGGTCCAGGCGGCACCGACCATCATCGAGGACAACTGCTTTATCGGTGCCCGCTCGGAGATCGTCGAGGGTGTCATCGTCGGCGCCGGCGCGGTGATCTCGATGGGGGTCTACATCGGCCAAAGCACCAAGATCTACAACCGCGAAACCGGTGAAATCCTCTACGGACGCATTCCGCCGGGGTCCGTGGTCGTCCCCGGCAACCTGCCGGCCAAGGACGGCACCCACAGCCTCTACTGTGCCGTGATCATCAAGCAGGTGGATGAACAGACGCGCAGCAAAGTGGGCATCAATGAGTTGTTGCGGGATATCTGAGCCGCCGGCCGCTCAGGACGCCAACCCATGATCACCCTCTACGGCATCGCCAACTGCGACACCATCAAGCGGGCGCGCCGCTGGCTGGCACTGCACGGCGTCGACTACCGCTTTCATGACTATCGCAAGGATGGACTCACGCCGACGCAGTTGCGCGCCTGGGTGGACGAGTTGGGCTGGGAGGCCCTGCTCAATCGCCGCGGCACGACCTGGCGCACGCTGCCGGAGGCGGTGCGGGAGGGGATCGACCAGGAGTCCGCAATCCGCATTATGCTGGAGCACCCATCCAGTATTCGCCGCCCCCTGCTCGACACCGGGGCGACCCGCGCGCTGGGATTTTCCGAGTCCACCTATACGGAGCTGCTGGGTTGATGTCCGACACCCTCGACTTGGCCCGCGAACTGATCCGCCGACCATCAGTGACTCCCGTCGACGCGGGCTGTCAGGACCTGATGGCGGAACGCCTCGCCGCGATCGGTTTCCGGATCGAGCCCATGCCCTGCGGCGAGGTGACCAATCTATGGGCCCGCCGCGGCCAGTCCGGTCCACTGTTCTGCTTCGCCGGCCACACCGATGTGGTCCCGCCCGGACCGCTGGCAGACTGGACCAGTGCCCCCTTCGATCCGCAAGTCCGCAATGGCATGCTCTACGGCCGGGGGGCCGCCGACATGAAGGGCTCACTGGCCGCCATGGTCACCGCCGCCGAGCACTTCGTCACCGCCCACCCGCACCCTGCCGGCTCCATCGCCTTTCTCATCACCAGCGACGAAGAGGGCATCGCCACCGAAGGGACCGTCAAGGTCGTGGAAACCCTCGCGGCACGCGGCGAGCAGATCGACTATTGCCTGGTGGGCGAGCCCTCCAGCCTGGAACGGCTGGGCGACTCTCTCAAGGTCGGGCGGCGCGGCAGCCTGACCGGGCTTTTGACGGTGCAGGGCAAGCAGGGCCATGTGGCCTATCCGCAGCGTGCCAACAACCCCTTCCACGCCTGTGTCGGCGCCCTCGCCGCCCTATGCGCCGAGGTCTGGGACCAGGGCAACGCGCACTTCCCGCCGACCAGCTTCCAGATCGCCAATCTGAACATGGGCACCGGAGCCGACAACGTGATCCCCGGTCGCCTGACCGCGCAGTTCAACCTGCGCTTTTCCACCGAGTTGACGGCCGAGCAGATCGAGACGCGGGTGCGCCGCCTGCTCGACGCCGGCGGCTTCACCTATGATCTGACCTGGCGCCTCTCGGGCAACCCCTTCCTCACCCCGGTCGGCGAACTGGTCGCCGCCACCGGCGCGGCGATCACCGCGGTGACCGGGGTGGAGGCCCTGCCCTCCACTGCCGGCGGCACCTCCGACGGGCGGTTCATCGCCCCCACCGGCGCTCAGGTCGTGGAGTTCGGCCCGCTTAATGCCACCATCCACCAGGTGGACGAATGCGTCAGCGTCGCTGACCTGGACCAACTGTCCACCATCTACCAACGCATTCTCGAACAACTGCTCGGGCGGCCGTGATCATCGTTCCGCCCGCAGCCATGACCAAGGCCCGGTGAACCATGAAGAACCTCCCCCAATGATCGCCATCCGGGCGGGTACCGACGCCGACCGCCCGCAGATTATCGAGCGGATCGCCGAGGTCTTCGGCCACGCGCAGGCGCAGCGTGCCGCGCGCCTGTGGGACTGGCAATGGCACCAGGATCCGCGGCTGCCGACGCCGGGTTACCGGGGGCTGGTCGCCGACTGGCGGGGTCAGATCATCGGCAATCTGAGCACCACGCCCGCCGGCCTTCATCTCGGCGGTACGCCAGTGCCCGCGCACTGGTGCTTCGACGTGCTGGTCCACTGGGGCCTGATGCGCCAAGCACTCAAGGAGCACCGGCGCAGCGCGCCGGCCAACGCCCCCGATCTCTCAGGCGGCATCGCGGCCGCACTCATGGACCAGGCCGCGGCGGGTCAGATCCAACTCGCCAAGCACATTTCAGACCCCATGATGCTCATCCTGCAGCGGATTGGATTCACGGCCGCCCCCGAGAGCGGGTCCTTGCACCGCCGGGTGTCACTCAAACACACCCTGGGGCGGACACTCGGACCGCGCCTCGGCAACCTGATCGGCAGCCTGGCTGACCTGGCCCTGCCGCGCGGCGCCCGGCCCCAACTCCCGGTCGAGGTGCTGACGGGCACTTTCGACGCGCGTTTCGATCACCTCTGGGACACCGTGCACCCGCTCTTCCCGGCCATCTGTCGGCGCGACGCCCACACCCTCAACTGGCGTTACCGCCGACATCCCGACAGTGACCAATACCAAGTCCTGATCACCGGGGACGGCGCGCGACTGCGCGGCTATGCCGTGCTGCTCACCTATACCAAGGGACAGCGGCGCTGGGCCAAGCTCGTCGACCTGCTGACCGCACCGGGGGACCGCGAAGCGATCCATGCACTGATGGCCGGCGCCTTGTGCGCGTTGCGCACCTGGCGGGCGGAACGGGTCGAGGTCTTTGCCTGCGGCGACGGGATCGCGGCACTCTTCCAGTCCATGGGATTTGTCCCGCGGCTCACCAAGTCCGACCGACCGCAACCGCTCATGGTCCGCGCGCTGCCGGCCGCTGCCGCGGGGATCTATGTCACCCAAGGGGATGGGGATGGTGGTTGAGCCTGAAAGGCGTTGTCGTAGGAAGATGGATGTCCCCCGTGGGAGCGGCGTCCCGCCGCGATACGGTGCCGCGGTGACCTCGAACGGTAGGGTTACGCGCCCGGCCCCGTCGCGGCGGGACGCCGCTCCCACAGGGTCGTTGCGCGACTTTCACGGTAAAGCTTCGACCTCCAGGATGAACGGTTCCTTGCCACCTTGGCACGAGCAATTTCTGGATATAGGTGACACCTTGACCCCGTTCAAACGCCTCTATCAGACCCTCGCGCGCGGCCTTCAGAAGCGCCGCGACGCCCACGCTGAGCGCACGCATTGGCCCCAATGGTTCCTGCTGCTCGGGGAACGTGAGCGCGCCCGCTGGAGCGCTCCGGACCCGGCGGGGCTCAAGCCGCTCTATCCCCCGGTCGATCGATTCTGGGCCGACCCGTTCGCCTGGTCCGAGGGCGGGCGACGCTTCATCTACTTGGAAGAATACCCACTGCACACGGCTAAAGGACGCATCAGTGCCCTGGAGATCGGCGCGGACCTCGATCCCCTGGGTCCGGCCGTCCCGGTGATTGATGAGAACCGCCATCTTTCCTATCCCTTTCTGTTCCGCTTCGCAGGAAAGCTCTATCTGGTCCCCGAGAGCGCGGCCTCCCGCCGCGTCGATCTCTACTGCTGCGACCACTTCCCGTTCGGCTGGACCAGAGTGGGCACCCTGCTCGCGGACATTCAGGCGGCCGATGCCACCCTGTTCGAACATCAGGGCCGCTGGTGGCTCTGCTGCTCGGCCCGCCAGGGCAAGGCGCGGCTCAACAATTCGCTCTTTGCCTTTCATGCCGATTCACCCCTCAGCGACCGCTGGACAGCCCATCCAGGCAACCCGCTGGTGCGCGATTACGCGGGCGCACGGCCCGGCGGACGGGTCTTCGTCGACGACCAGAGCCGTCTGCTGCGCCCGGTGCAGCGCTCGGTCCCGCGTTATGGTTACGGACTCGGCCTCAATGAAGTGCTGGAACTGACACCCGAGCGGTTCCGCGAGCGACCGATCTGGCACGCCACGGGCAAGGCCGCCGGCGGCTGGCGCGCCCTGCACCATCTTGACTGGCATCAGGGACTGATGGTCATGGACGCGCAACGCCTGCTCCCGCGGCCAAACATCCCAGGACAGCTGACGAAACAGGGCGAGCACACTGAGCGCGCGTCACGGCTTTGACCGCGAACGCCGTACCGTGACCCCGTGGGAGCGGCCTCCGGCCGCGACACGGTGCCGTGGTCAAGACCGATGTTCGCGATTGCGTGAGCCCCTCCTCTGTCGCGGCTGCGCACCACGGGACGAGCGCCGCGACCGGGTAGCAACGGTGGTACCCGGTTTTTCGTCAGGGACAAAGCCGACAGTTGACCAGATTACTCATCGTCTTTACAAAATTATACGTTTCTAGCGCCACCGACACATGATTCCGTTTATATAAGCTTGATATAATTATAGAAAAATTTATTTGCTTTACATTCTTATTACCGTGTCTGCGAAGCCTTTCGGTAATAATTAAGACAGTTCACCTTGCCAACCGGAACCACTGATGGGTAGCCTCCCAATTACCCCCGCCCTGCCCACCGAGTTGCAGACGCTGCTGCAGATCGCCCGTACCGTCGCCCGTGGGGACGACGCCGAGTCGCGTATCCATGACATCCTGCGCCATCTCGCCGTATCACACGGATTGTTGCGGGGCCGGGTCCTGATCGCCGACCCGGCCGCCGGCCAGATCTACGTCCGCTATGCCCACGGACTGACCGCGGCCGAGATGGAGCGCGGCCGTTTTCGCATCGGCGAAGGGGTGTCCGGCCAGGTCTTCGAGACCGGCGCGCCCGCGCTGGTCCCCGACGTGCATGAAGAAAGCGCCTACCTGGGCCGCATTGTGCCCCGTGAATCGCTCCCATCGGAGCCCGTCGCCTTTCTTGTCGTACCCGTCGTACGCCATCACCTGCCGATCGGAGTGCTGGCCGCCTTGCGCCCACCCAACACGACGCGCCCGGTCCAGAGCGACCAGGCCGTGATGGAGGTCGTGGCGATGCTGATTGCGCAGATTCTGTGTGCCGCCGGCGAGACCCTTCCCTGTAACTGCGCCGCCGTCACCCACGGTTCCAAAGTGGTCGCGCTGCCGACTGTCCCGGTCGACAGCGCCACGGGGGCCCGGCGCGAACTGCCGCCGACCCCAGTCCCGATCGTCCGTCGCGAGGAACTGCGCCGCCACAGTCGTGATATGGCGCTGCGCGTTGCCCGGCAACGGCATGGTGAGGGCCGGCTGCACATGGCGGCCGCCCTGTATCTCAAGGTTGCGGAATACCATCCCGGGAGCGCCGAGGCCCAAGTAGCCGCGTCCCGGCTGTTGGAGATCGTCGGCTACCACGAACGTCAGGGTAACAACCGCCTGGCGGAGGATGTGCTCAAACGCCTGGATCGGGTGCTCGACGGGGGCCATTGCGGTAGTGGCGAAGGCTCCGGGTTCGGATCATGGGAGGGGTTCGGCGGCTCGGGAGGGATTGGTGCGCATCCGCTCTAAACGTAAACCAGGGCGTGGAATCGGGCCCTGGTCATCAACCCGGCCGCCTCGCGATCTGCGGTCGGTCCGCACAGCGGACCCTACAGATCGTGACCATGTCGTTAGGTCCGCTGTGCGGAGCGGGTGCGGCTGACCGGCACGATGCTCGAGACCCTGCAATAGAATCGCAATAGGAATCACAATAGGAATCACCATGTCGGAAACGGCGACCACGTCCGGAATTGTTCGACGGCTGGGCGGTCTCGCCTGCCTCCTGTTGCTGGCCTTGAGCACCGCCGGTGCGGTGGTTCCGGCAGATCCAGTGGCGGGGGCGGTTGCCTTCACCTACTACCAGGGTCAGTGGTCACGACTGCCCGATTTCGACTTGGAGACCCCGGCAGGCTTCGGCCTGGCGGCCGGCTTTGTTCTGGGGCCGATCCCCCTGACCCAGAACTTCGCGGTCCGCTACCAGGGTTTCATCGAGATTCCGAGCGCCGGGGATTACCGCTTCTACACGCGTTCCGACGACGGCAGTGCCCTGTCGATCGACGGCGTGCGGGTGGTGGACAACGACGGCCTGCACGCTGACCAGATCCGTTGGGGCAACCTGACCCTGGCGGCCGGGCGGCACGCCATCGCGGTCGACTTCTTCCAGCGTGGCGGCAACCAGATCCTGGAGGTGGGCTGGCAGGACCCGACCGGCCTGGTCGCACCGCTCGATCCCGCACTCCTCGCCGTCGACCCGGAGGCGCTCCCCGCCCCACTGCCACCGGATCTGCCCGTCGGCACCGAGCGTATCCCCGGTGTCGCCTATGATTACTTCGAGGGCGACTGGTCCCGGCTCCCCGACTTCACCAGCCTCGAGCCGGTGTTCGTGGGTTCCGCACCCGATTTCGACCTCAATGAACGCCTGCGGCCCGACCGGTTCGCGTTCCGGTTCCAGGGGTGGCTGGAGGTCTCCGCGGACGGCATCTATACCTTTTTTACCGCCTCGGACGACGGCAGCGCACTGCGCATCGGCGATCGGCGCATCGTCGACAACGACGGACTGCACGGCCACCAGGAGCGCTCGGGCACGGTGCTGCTCCAGGCCGGTTGGCATCGGATCACGGTCGACTTTTTCGAGAAGTCGGGCGGCGAAACGCTGCTCGTCAGTTGGTCCGGCCCAGGCCTGGCCAAGACCCGCATCCCGGCCGCTGCACTCAGCCACAGCCTTGACATGCTCCCCCCGCTCAAGGCACCCGACGTCCCCTCCGGGGCGCTGCACCCGGGCCTCGCCTACCGCTGGTACGCGGGTGACTGGTCGGCACTGCCCGACTTCGACCGCCTGGTTCCCGATCTCCAGGGAATCAGCGCCGGATTCGACCTGAACGAGTCCCCCCTGGCCGATCACTTCGGCCTGCGTTTCCGTGGCTACTTGAGGGTTCCCGCCAGCGGGGTCTACCGCTTTTATACGACCTCGGACGCCGGCAGCGCCCTGCGCATCGGTGACCGGAAAGTGGTGGACAACGATGGACTGCACAACCCACGCACGGTCTCCGGAACGCTCCCGCTCGCGGCTGGTGTGCACGCCATCCAGGTCGATTTCTTCGAGGCCTGGGGTGATCAGACCCTCACCGTGGAATATCGCACTGCGGATGGCCAACGCCGGACCCTGCCGCCGGACGCACTCTTCCATACCGCCGATCAGCTCCCGGCGCTTTCCGCCGCCCAACCCCTGCCGGCCGGGGCGCGCCCCGGGCTCGCCTGGCGCTATTACGAGGGCAGTTGGGACCGCCTGCCCGATTTCAGCACCATCGCGCCGGCCGGTCTCGGCCTCAGCTCCGATGTCAGCCTGGCGACGGCCGCCGGACGAGACCGCTACGGCTTGCGCTTCACCGGCTGGCTCCAGGTGCCTGCCGACGGCTTCTACAATTTTTTTACCAATTCGGATGACGGCAGCCGGCTGTGGATCGACGACCGTCTGGTGGTGGACAACGACGGACTCCACCCGGCGCGGGATGCCGTGGGCAATCTCGGGCTCGCGGCCGGCTGGCATCCCATCCGCATCGAGTTCTTCGAACGCGGGGGTGATGACAGCCTGACGGTGAGTTGGCGCGGCCCGGGGAGCGGGCGCACCCCCATCCCCGCCGACGCATTCGCCGTGGACCCGACGGAGCTGCCGCCCCTGAAGGCCCCCGACGCGGCCCGCGACCATCTGCTCGGCGGGCTCGACTACGCCTATTACGAGGGCAACTGGTCGGTCTTGCCGGACTTCGCGGCGCTCACCCCGACCACCCGCGGCCAAGTCGCCGGCTTCAGCCTCACCCCGCGCCGCAAGGACGACGATTACGCCTTTCGCTTCAGCGGCTACATCGACATCCCCGAGTACGGTGTCTACACCTTCTACACCACCTCGGACGACGGCAGCCGGCTGTCCATCGGCGACCAGGTCGTGGTGAACAATGATGGTCTGCATGGCGCCCGCGAGGCCACGGGGCGCATCGCCCTGGAGCGCGGTCGCCATGCCATCACCCTCGACTATTTCGAACGCAACGGCAACGCGATCCTGAGCGCCGCCTATGCCGGACCCCGGTTCGCCAAACAGCCGATCCTGGCCGGCGACCTGTTCCGGCTCGATCCGGTCTGGAACGGCGACCCGGGCGATCCGGGCGCCCCCGCGGGTCCGAGCGATCCGGCCGCCAATCGCGCGCCGCTGCCGACTCCCGATAGCGCCGCGACCGGCATCGGCGCCGGTCAGAGCATCGAGCGCAACGTGCTCGCCAACGACACCGATCCGGACGGCGACCACCTGACCCTGGTCGGGATCAGCGCTGCCGGTGCGGCCGGTGCCGCGCTGGTGGACCCCAACAGCGGTCAACTGCGCTACTTCCCGCCGCTCGGCTTCGTGGGTCAGGACCTGGTGCACTATGCGGTCTCCGACCGCCGCGGTCAGACCGCCTGGGGCGAGCTCAGGATCAGCGTCGGTGCAGGCCAGACGCCGCTGCTCGGCGCCGCGGAGGCGGTGCGCTTGCTCACGCAGGCGACCTTCGGCCCCGCGAAAGCGGACATTGCGGAGCTGATGATCCACGGGCCGGAGGCCTGGATCGACGCGCAGCTCGCCCTGCCCGCCAGCACCCATGCGAGCGCCGTCGCGACCATGGCCGACGCTCCTCAGCGGCCGGGCAACCGCGACCTGCGGCTGCGCGCCTGGCTGGACCGGGCGCTGACCGCTCCCGATCAGCTGCGCCAGCGGGTCGCCTTTGCGCTGTCGCAGATTCTGGTGATCTCCGACCAGGGCAACGACCTGGCCACCAGCGACGGCGCCCTGGGCGCGGTGGACTATTACGACCTGCTGGTGGCAGGCGCCTTCGGCAACTACCGCGACCTGCTGGAGCGGGTGACCCTGCACCCGGCCATGGGGCTCTTCCTCAATATGGCCGGCAACCGCAAGTCCGACCCGCTGCTGGGGACGGTTCCGGACGAGAACTATGCCCGCGAGATCCTGCAGCTCTTCGCGCTCGGCCTGTGGCAGCTCGGAGCGGACGGACAGCGCCTCCCGGACAGCGCGGGCCAGCCGCGGCCCACCTACACCCAGACGGACGTGATGGAGTTCGCCAAGGTCTTCACCGGCTGGGACTTCGCCGCTGCCGCGGGCGCCGACCGCTACCGCCTGCCGCTGCGGTTCGATCCGGCGCTGCACGAGGACGGACCCAAGATCCTGCTCGGCGGCGTGCTGCTGCCCGCGGGACAGGGAGGACCGGCGGACCTCGTCCAGGCCCTGGACAACATCACGGCACATCCGAACCTGGCTCCCTTCATCGCGCGCCAGCTCATCCAGCGCCTGGTGACCAGCAATCCAAGCCCCGCCTATATCGCACGGGCCGCCGCGGCCTTCAGCGACAACGGGCTCGCGCTGGGGGCGGCCGTGCGAGCCATCCTGCTCGACCCCGAGGCCCGGACCGCTGAACCCGACCCGCTGGAGGTCCTGGCGGTGCGCCCGGGCCCAGCCTTCGGCAAGGTCCGCGAACCCTTGCTCCAGCTGACCGCCCTGTGGCGGGGGCTGGGCCTGGACGCGCCGACCGCCTGGCAGTCACTCGGTGCGCTCCAGGCGCAACTGGGCCAGGCGCCCCTGGCGGCGCCCTCGGTGTTCAACTTCTTCAAGCCGGACTACCAGCACCCGGGCCAGGTGAGCGAACTGGGGCTCTATGCGCCGGAGCTCGAACTGATCAACGAGCGCCAGGTCACCGGTTCGGGCGCGCTGATCGACGACTGGACCCTGGGCGGGATCGACCGCTATGACCTCACCCAGGAGCTCGCCGTTGCCAACGCGGGGGCCAACAAGCTACTCGATCACCTGGACTTGCTGTTGCGCGGCGGGCGGATGAGCGCGGCCATGCGCCAGATCCTCCAGGAGGAGATCCTCACCTGGACCGGGGAGGCGAGCGGGGTCGGTAACACGGAGCGTCTCACCCCGGCCATGGGAGCCATCTTCCTCATTCTGACCTCGCCCGAATTCCTGATCCAGGAGTGATACGTCATGAGCAACCTGAAGAATCGGTCACGCCGACGCTTCCTGCGCCGACTGGGAGTGCTGGGCGGAGTCGGCGGTGCCGCCTCCGCCTGCGGTCTGCTCGACCTCACCCGGTTCGCCGCCGCCGCGGGCGCCGGCGACTACAAGGCGATGGTCTGCATCTACCTCAATGGCGGAAATGACTCGTTCAACTGTCTGGCCCCCAGTGACGCGGCAGGCTACGCGACCTATGCCCTGGCCAGACGGGATCTCGCCATTGCGCGCAACACCTTGCTGCCGCTGCCGGACCCGCGGCACAGCGACCCCCAGGGCCGGACTTTCGGCCTCAATCCGGCCTTATCGGCCCTGCACGACCTCTATGCGCAGGAGCGGCTCGCCCTGACCCTCAATGTGGGACCGCTCGTTCATCCCCTGACCCGGCAGCAATTCCGCGACGGCTCGGTGCCGCATCCGCCGGGGCTCGAGTCGCATGCGGATCAGCAGTTCCAGACCCAGACCTGCGGCATCTTCAGCACCGACCTGGGCTGGACGGGTTGGCACGGGCGACTCGCCGACCTGCTGGAGGCCGGCAACAGCGGGCTTTCCACCTTCGCCAACATTTCGCTGACCGGCGGCAATACCATCCAGACGGGCCAGCGGATCCTGCCTTACGCGGTCGATCCCCAGGGCACCATGGCCGCCCCCATCAGCCGCCACGTGGGGACGGACCTGCAGAACCGGCTGCGCGACGGGGTGGAGCGCCTGCTCTTCGCCTCGCCCCATGTGCTCGCCGCCGCCTACGGCGAGGTCAAACAGCGCGCGCTGGAGGCCAATGAAGCCCTGGCCGCGGCACTCGCCGGTACGCCGGCCCCCGCGGGCTTCCCCGACACCGGTCTGGGCCGCCAACTTCAGGGCGTGGCCCGGATCATGACCGTGGCACCTGCCATGGGCATCCAGCGCCAGACCTTCTACTGCGCCATGGGCGGCTTCGATACCCACTCCGAGCAGTCGCAGAGCCACCCCCAACTGCTCCGCACCCTGGCCGAGGCCATGGCGGCCTTCTACCGCTGGACGGTCGGCGCCGGTCTGGCCGCGGGCGTCACCACCTTCACCGCCTCCGAATTCGGGCGCACCTTCGCGATGAACGGGAGCGGGGGCACCGACCACGCCTGGGGCGGCAACCAGTTCGTCCTGGGCGGTGCGGTGCGCGGCGGCCTGTACGGTACCTTCCCGGACCTGACCCTGGGCGGCGACGACGACATGGGCTCCCAGGGACGCTTCATCCCCACCACCGCGGTGGACCAGATCGCCTCCACCCTGGCCCTGTGGTTCGGCGTGAACCGCTCGGAACTCGCCTATATCACCCCCAACATCGCGACCTTCACCGACGATGATTTGGGGTTCATGGCCACCTGAGCCCGGCGCCGGGCTGGAGACACGCAGTTGCTTGAAGCGCTGACCCTGATTCTGTCCTGCCAACTCGCCGGGGAAGTGCTGGTAGTGGTCTCCGGGCTGCCCGTACCGGGACCCGTGCTGGGGATGTTGCTGCTGCTCGCCTGGCTGGGGCTGCGCGGCGGCGTCTCCGAGCGTGTCGCGCACACCGCGGACACCCTGCTCGGCCACCTCTCGCTGTTGTTCGTTCCGGCCGGGGTCGGGGTCCTGGTTCACTGGGAACGGGTCCGTGACCAATGGCCGGCTATCGCCGCCGCCCTGGTCCTCGGCACACTCATCACGCTCGCGGTGACCGCGCTCACCCTGGCGGGTATGCAGCGCCTGCTGGCCCGGCGCCGCGGCGGCCGCCATGACTAACGCCCCCTTGACCCAAATCTGGGTCTACCTGGCCGCCTCGCCGCTGCTGTGGCTGACTGCCACCCTGGTCTGCTACCTGATCGCACTCAGAATCTACCGGCTGGGTCGGGACAATGCCCTGCTCAACCCGGTCGCCATTGCCATCGGTCTGCTGATAGCGCTACTCCAACTCACCGGGACGCCTTACCAGACCTATTTCGACGGTGCCCAGTTCGTGCACTTTCTGCTCGGACCCGCGACCGTCGCACTCGCCATCCCGCTCTATCGCCAGCGCGAGCGGCTCAAGACGCTGGCTCTGCCCATCCTGGCGGCCCTGCTGGCTGGCGTGACCGCCGCCGGATTGAGCGCTGTCGCCCTCGGCAGGCTCTTCGGCGCGGACACCAAGACGCTGATCTCTTTGGCCCCCAAGTCGGTCACGGCGCCGGTCGCCATGGGGATCAGCGAAAAGCTCGGCGGACTGCCGTCACTCACGGCCGTGCTGGTGATCAGCACCGGGATCGTCGGCGCCGTGCTTGGCACCGGGCTCTTGCGACTGCTGCGGCTGCGCGATGACGCGGTCAAGGGCTTCGCCCTGGGTCTGACCTCTCACGGCATCGGCACCGCCCGCGCCTTTCAGGTCAGCCCGGTGATGGGCGCCTTCGCCGGTCTGGCGATGGCACTGTCGGCCTTTGTCACCGCGCTGTTGCTGCCGCCGTTGCTGCGGTGGATCGGGGTGGTGAGTTAGAAGGGTTCATCAAAAAATATACCCGTCGTTGTTGGTTTTTCGTTTCTCGTTTTTCGTAACCCAATGTTTGATAGTCCTTAACTAAAAACGAAAAACCGAAAACTCAAAACCGTTCCGTATAGCATCGGCTCGTGAGGAATTACCTTTAGCACCGAGATCGGCGCGCGCGGTCAGCAGGATCACCGGCACGTCGCGCCGGCGCTGGTCCGCGCGGAGCACCCGGCACAGCGCAACCCCGTCGCCGTCCGTGCGGCTTCGCCGGCGCGCCGACGCCGGTCTCCTCGTGGCGCTGGTTGGGCGCGGGCGGCGGCGGGCCGCATCGCGCCGGTGGGGAATCAGATCGCCGGCGACGGCGTCGACAGCGGATCGCCTGCCGCCCAGGCCGGCGCCGCAGCGCCGACGCTCGCGGCCGGGAGCGCACCGTCGGCACCCTTGCCGCCGGTCGCCGCCGTGCTGATCCCGATCGGCAGCGACGCCGCCCCCGTCACCGCCCCGACCGAATCGAGCGCGGCCGGCGCGGTAGCGGTCAGCCCCACCGGTCCATCGACGCCGGTGCTGCGCCGATAGGCAGTGACATGGCGGAGGTTCGGACCGTCGGTGAGGCCGCTCACGATGTTCTCGATCATCGGCGCGGTGATGCTCACCGGCCCGCCCTTGCCGGAACGCCCGACCCCGCGGGCGGCGCAGTTGGCGGCCCCATCGCGCAACCCCTGCAACAGCGTCGCCATGCCGTCCGGCCGTGCCAGGACCGCCATCAGGTCGGTGCCGGTCGACAAGTGGGCGCATTTGAACACCGGCAGGTCGTCATCGACTTGGGTGCAGAGCAGCGCGCGGTCCACCCAATTCAGTAACAGGGCGGTATCGAAGCGGGTTTTGATCAACAGTGACGGGATCTCCTTCATCGCCAAGTCGTGCACGCTCTCAATCCCCTCCTCGCCGAGCCGATCCACCTGCCAGAAGCTGATGCCGTCGAGCTTGCGCTGAAGTTCGGAGGGCGCGAACAGTCCGGTCTCCTCGGCATCGATGCCGCCGACACGCTTCAACTGCTGGGCGACCCAACGCAGGAACAGGTCCGGCACGATACCGACCATGAAACCGAGCGCCGCGGCCCATTCGCCAAAGGCGCCGGTCGCACCCTCAGCGCCGGCGCCCAGGGCGATCAGCAGGCTGCCGAGGATCACGGTCAGCACGATACGCACATTGATCTTCCAGAGCACGTTCGTCGTCAGGTCCGCCAGCATCCAGCGCCGCACGATCAGCGTCAGCGCGTAAAAATAGGCTCCGAGCAGCGCCCAGGTGAGCGGTGACGTCGCCTTTGCCGCATCGGACAGCAGCAGCGCGAAGCTGATCGGGGTATGTGCGCTGTCGCCCATCAGCATCAGCACATGATCGATGCCGTGGGGGACCAGGGCGCTGACCCAAATCACGTACATCAGGAGCAGATTCACCATCGACGGCAGGAAGAACGCCGACAGACTGTTACGCGCCTCATATTCGGTGAGCCGGTTCTGCACCTGCTCGTCGTCGAGCGCGCACAGCGACAGACCACGCATCACCGCGCCGGACAACATCTCCCCCTGCAGGCCGCGGTAGGCAACGATCATCAGTAGCGGCAGCGTCGTGAACAAGACAAAAACGCCCATCAGCAGGAACGCCAGCACATAGGTTTGGGCCTCGTCGGCGTCGCCCGGGGCCGCCAGCGCCACCTCCACCGCGTGGCGGGCGAACAGGTCCGTGACCACGACCATGACCACCAGAAATACCGCCAGCGCGGCGATCAGACTGAGTTTCGCGGAGCGTCTGTGCAGCATGGGCGGCCTCTGTCGTTGCGCCCGCGGCGACGGCGCGGACCGCGCGTGATCGCCGCGGCAGCGTACGCCCGGACGGGCAGGTGTTGAGAGGGAGCATAGGGCGTCGGCACACCGGGCGGGATCGGCGCGCCGCAATCGCAGGTCGGCGCGCTGCAATTTCTCGCGCGCGACGCCGACCGGGGCGCCGAAATTGCGGCGCGCCGACCTGCCGTTGCGGCGCGCCGACACCACCGCCACCCCCCGCGACCGATACTTAGCGGGCGATCCACGATGGGACGCGGTGACGGGTCAGGCGATGTCGGGTCCCGTGCCCACCCCACCAACGCAATCAGGAGCCCGCCCATGTCAGCAGCGCATCCAGACTCGGCCCCGGCCGCCGCGCCGGACCCCGCCCCAGCCGCACCCGGCGCGGCCGGCTTTCCGACCCGCGCCGCCCACACCGCGGCCTGGGAGACCCTCGCCCGCGCCATCGCGGCGCGCGCGGATACGATCAGCGAGACCCCGCCGACCACCCCGCCGGCCGTCCCCGGCACGCTCACCATCATCGGCTCCGGCATCGAGTCGGTCGGCTTCGTGGTCGGCGACGAGGCGCTGATCCGCGACGCCGACGCGGTGTTCTTCTGCGTCGCCGACCCCGCCACCGTGGTCTGGATCAAGACCCTGCGCCCCGATGCGCTGGACCTCTACGTCCTCTACGACGACCACAAGGTCCGCTACCTGACCTACATGCAGATGGCCGAGGCGCTGCTGCACCCGGTGCGTGCCGGGCAGCGCGTCACCGCGATTTTTTACGGTCACCCCGGCATCTTCGTACTCGCCAGCCATCGCGCGGTGCTGATCGCCCGGCGCGAAGGCCATCGCGCGACCCTGCGCCCCGGCATCTCGGCGCTCGACTGCCTGTGCGCCGATCTCGGCATCGATCCGGCCCATCCCGGCCTGCAAACCCACGAGGCCACCGATCTGCTGCTGCGCCGCCGCCGCCCCGACACCAGCCTGCATGTGGTGCTGTGGCAGGTCGGGCTGATCGGCGAGCTGGGCTTTCGCCGCCGCGGCTATCTGAACCGCCGCTTCGCGGTGCTGCTCGACTATCTGCAAGGTTTCTACGGACCCGACTACCCGGTGGTGAACTACATCGCCTCGCGCTATCCGGGCATCCCCCCGCTGATCGACTGCCACCCGCTGTCCGCCCTGCACGACCCGGCCCTGCAGAGTGCCGTGACCGGCCTGTCCACTTTCTACCTGGCACCGCAGGACTGCGCCCCGGTGGACACCGCGCTGATGCGCGAACTGGGTCTGCTCGCGCCCGGCCAAACGGTGCGCACCCCGACCTCGCCGCTGCGTGAGATCGGCCGTTACGGGCCGCGCGAGCGGCGCGCCTTCGCCGACTTCGCCCGCTTCCGCGTGCCCGCCGACTACCAATGGCAGACCGACACCGCCGCCGGCCGCTTCCTGCTCGCCCTGCGCCAAGACCCGGCCCGCCGTGACCTGTACGCCCGCGATCCGCAGCGGGCCGTCGCCGCGGCCGAGTTCCCGGGCCTCGACGCCGAGGAACGGCGCCTGCTTGCCACCCGCGATGCCGGTGCCGTTCAGGTCGCGGCCAAGGGATTGGCGACCTGCCACCCGGGCAACCAGGCCCTGCTGCTGGCGCTATTCTCCGCGCCGCGGCTGGTGCGCGAGCTGAGCGGACTGCTGACGCGCGCCCGCGCGCCCGCGGTCGCGCAGGAGGTCAGCGACTGGGCTGCCGCCCAGGACCATCCGTTGAACTGGGCGTCGCTGCGCGCGGACCTGGAGCGGCTCGAACGCACCTCCCTGGTGCCCTGGGCCGGCGTCTATGGCGGCGCCGCAGGCCCGTTGGTGGTCATCCATGCCCTCGGGCCGCGCGTCGCGATCTGGGTGGACCAGACCCCGATCCGCGCCCCAGGCTTTCGCGGCGGCGCGCTCAGTTGGCGCGCCCAGGCCGGCAACCCGCACCACGGACTGCTGCGGGTGGACCTCGACCGGCACGGCCGGCGCCGGCTGCTCGGCCACCTCTGGCCGGCGGCAGTCGGGGCGCCGGTCGGCGAACTGGCCATCCTGCACGAGGGCGAGCCCGGTGCCCAGCATCCGGCCGCCTACCTGGGGCACTGGCCCGGCAGCGGACCGCACGCCGGCCGAACGCTGCGCATCGAAGTCGCCGCTGGCGCCGCGGGACGGGCGCTGGCCGTCGCCATTGACGACCAGCCTCTGGCCGGCCCAATCACGCTGCGCGGACGCACGCTGCGCGTCGCCGGACGGGCCCTGCGACTGGCTCGCATCGGCGAGCCCCACAGCGGCGACTGGCAGCCCGCGGCCGTGCTGCCGCCGCCGCTGTGCGGCGACTATCGTCTCGACCCGCCGACTCCCGGGGTGCTTGGCATCGGCGCCGACACCCTCGCCTGGAACGGTCAGGCCATCAGCGCCTGCCACATCCAGCGCACCGGCATCACCTGGAGCGGCGGACCGGCCGGTGCGCTCGCCGGTCAGGTCACCGCCCTGCTCGACCCGGTGACCCTGTCGCCGGTGCTGACCGGCTGGATCGAACCCATCCCCGGCCGCCGCCAGCCCTGCACCGGGCGCGTACCGCCCCCCGCCGACCTGCGCCGGACCGGACCCGAATTCGGACTGAGTGCACCGGTGTGGGACCGGCTCGTCGCCTTGGCCGCCGCCGGCCAGCCCTTCATCTGGGCGCGCTGGCGCAAGGCCCGCGCCGCCGCCGACCTGCTCAACCGCCGACTGAGGCCGCTGCTGCCATGACTGATACCACCTTGACCGAACCCCTCGGCGCCGCCAACGCCCCGGGTGCCACCGCCGCGGTGCCGCAGCAGGCGTATTCGCTTGCCGACGCCGCCGCCGACGTCGTCAACAACCTTGCCGACTATTGGTGGGCCTACTTGATCGGCATCGGCTGCGTCATCGTTGTCTGGTTGTACCGCAAGGAATTTCGCGACGCAGCACGGGAAGAACGACAGTTCGAGGAGCAGCGCCTCGCGCGTTCAGCCGAGTGGCGAGCGGGGTTTGAGGCGACGAAGCAGGTGGCGCTTAAAGATGTGCTCGAATCCATCGAGCAGCGGCTGAAGACCGAAGGCGTGCTGCAGCCGCAAGACACGCTATCGCCTGACACAAAGCAGCGCATCACAGACGACTTCAATCAGCGCCACCCGTCGGAACTTAAACGCAATCTAGTGGCGAAAGACGAGGAGGAGATGGTCACGCAATTATTCGCATGGATGCAAATGCCACCACCGGATGTTCTCGCATCACTAACCGGCCGCGTTACGCCGTTTCGGCCCGGTAAGCCGGGGTTTGTGGAGAATTGGACAGAAACGCTGACGAAGGAGCTGCTGCGCGGGGATCACTCTCATTTGTCGGATGATGACGTGATGAAACCTGTCGGGAGCGGCGTCGACCACGCGCTGAATCAACAAGACCGAGACAAGCAGTTGGCGTTAGTTAAAGAGGCCCTGGGAAAGGCCGGGTCGACGCACCAAAAGGACGTCACCCAGCTCGAGTGGCTCCGTGCCGACCTCAACACCATCGATCTATCGGATCCATTCGCCAAAAAACGGCTTGACGTAACCCGTGACCTAGTAAGAAAACTCCTTGAAGCCGACGCCAGTCAGATGGTCCTGGGACTGCCGACCCGCAAGGAGCGCATGGCGAATCTGGACCACATCCAGACCGAATTGGACAACCTGGCGAAGGTGCCTGAGGCCAAGTGGAACCCGCACTCTGGTGAGACCTGGGCAGAGCGAAGAGCCCGCCTTGAACAACAACGCACGGCCCAAGCGGAGCAGGAGAAGAACGCGCAGCTAAGCGAGATCAACGACTGCATGACCGCGCTCGGGGCTCGTCTGGCGGTCGGTGAGAACATGGAAGACACCAAGGAATACGAGAGCTTACTGGCTCTCAGCCTGCAGGTGAACGCGATCGATCCCAGCGACCCGAGCGCCCGCAAGCAACTCGGCGCCACCGCTACGGCGATCACCAACGTCAACGATCAGATCCAGGCCCAGTCGCAACGACAGGCCGGAAGCCTTGCCCCGGACCAACATTTCAAAGACCCGCGGGCCGATAACGATTTCAACAAGCCGTCCGAGGAGAAGCCCGTGGGCGATGCCAACCCGAAGCACCGCGAGCGCGAGCATATGCCCGAAAGCTGAGGCCCCACAGCCGGACCCGGCCAGGCCTTCGTCTGGACGCGCCGGCGCAAGGCCCGCGCCGCCGCCGACCTGCTCAACCACCAACTGAGGCTGCTGCTGCCATGACCGACACCGCCCCGACCGAACCCCTGACCACCGCAACCCCGCTCAAGACATACACGCTTGGCGACGTCATCGACGCCGTCGGCAATAGTATCGTCGACGACTGGTGGCTCTGGCTCCTGGGCGCCTTCGCACTGTTCGTGATCGGGACGGTGCTCTGGGTCGCCCGCATGCCCGCGCGCGACCCGCTCGCGTTGCCGCCCCGACAGCGGGCAGCAAGCGACGCCGACAGCGTGCCCGACGCGGCTATCCGCTATAGGCTGGAGAACATGGAGCGCAGGAACAGAGAGTACGCGATATTGCAGGCACGCAATACCCTCCTGCTTGACGTGCAAGAGCGGATCAAACGAGGTCTGATCGACCAGCGATTGAGTCCGAGAGTCGCGGAACTTCCCTTTGCCGTGACCGAAGAGATCCGCGCCGATTTCAATGCCCAGTTCCCACTCGAGTCGCCGACCAGGACCACCGCCGAACGGCCGCGTGACCCGCGAGCAGACCCTTCGACCGCGCGTCGGCAGGAGTTCGTGGACGACTGGGTAAAGGCCCTGCACGCGCAGTCGACTAATCCCACCGGATTGACGGAAGGGCGACAGCGCAGCGCATTGACCGCCGCCCTCGCCCCGCTCAGCAAAGTGCAAGCCGCCCGCAAACAGCGTAACGCGAACCGCAAGAACGACCAATTGACGCAACTCGCCGCTGCGCAGCAAGCCCTTGCGGACCAGGCCACCGTCGGCAACACCCAGGGGCTCCAGGAGCAGCAGCAGGCCCTCACGGAACTTGTCTTCCAAGTCCAGGCCATCAACCCCGCGGCCCCCGATGCCGCTACCCGGCTCGACACCACGCAGCACCAACTCGACCAGATCGCCGGCGTCGGCGTGCAGCAGTCCCAGCCGGGCAATCGGCAAGTGCAAAGCGGCATCGACAACGTCATCGCCGCGGGCCGGGGTTCCCCGGAGGAAGAAGAGAAAGAGTTCTACCGGGACCGGCCCATCAGCGATCCGCGTGACGAGCCATCCGGCCAGTACCGCGAATTCAAGCCACGCATCGACTGAGCCCAACCCCCGAGCTGTCCGGCACCCACCGCCCGCGGTGCGCGGGCTCGGCCCGCGCCGGTACCGCCAGCCTCCCCATCGAAACAATTGCGGCGCGCCGACCTCTGGTTGCGGCGCGCCGACCCCGCCGGATGCCGGGTGCGGGGATACTTCACTCCACACCACCGTGCGCCCTTCCCGGAGCAGCCGACATGACCCACACCGCCTTGACCCCAGCGGCCGCGGCCTTCGCGACCTACCTGCGACTCGTCGCCGATCCGCAGCGCGTCGCCGCGCTCGCCAGCGCGGCCGACGCCCACCCGTCCGCGGACCTGTCGGCGCGGCTCGCCGAGGTATTGCACGCGCCCGACGGCAGCGTCGGCCTGGACGAACTGACGGTGGCGGGCGCCCGGTTGCTCACCGACCCCGCGACCTGGCTCGGCGACGCGCCCGCGCTGGTCTTCGACCTCGTCACGATGGAGCAGGGCGGGGGCGCACCGGTGCGCCCGGCCGGGCAGGTGCGCCTGACCCGCGGCGCGGCGCCGGACGACAGCAGCGCCGGGCGTTGCGAGTATCGTGCCGCCGACGGCACCGTCACCGCGCTGCGCCTGGCCGCGGGCCGACTGGTCGCGGCCGCCGCCAACGACCCACGGGGCTCGCCGCTCTCGCTCTATCTCGGGTTCGTCCGGGGGCACGGGCAGGACGACACCCCGGTGCTGGTCGGCACCCTCGGCGACCAGCCGGCCCTGGGGGTGCCCGACGACGACGCGCTGGCGGCCTTCTCGGCGAGCGATGTCGCCGACAACTTCCTCCATTACTGGTGGGCCTGGCTGACCGGCGTGCTCGGCTTCATCGGCGTCGTCGGCACCATCGTCGCCATCGTGCGCTGGCGGGGCGGTCCGAACGAGCCTCGGGATGCAAACCTGATTCGGGAGCATGTCGACCATTTCGACCAGCCGGCACAGGAGCCCCCGACGTCGACGCGGGACCGGATCGAGGAGGTCAAGAACGCCCATCTAGGCGAAGTCACGGACCGAGTCAATCTGGCTCTTAAGGTGCTGGGTCGACCCGAACTGACGCCGCCGCAGCACCAGGCCCTGAAGGACGACTTCGAGCAGGCAATCGGGTTACCGGAAGGGGACGCCTGGGCTCACTGGGCCCTGACCTGGCAAACGCTCAAGCAAGAGCCGTTCATCGATGCGCAGGTGCAGAAGCTCACTGGCTCGGCAGCACAGATCCCGAGCACGCGGCAGGCCGACCGGCCGACAGAACCGTCGCGGGCGGTGCCGAACCAGCCGTCCGGAAAACCGGAGTCCTCCCAGACCGGTCCAATTTCCAGCAAGCGCGTTGACAACAGCCTCGTCGATGCCCTTAACGTCGTGTATTCGAATTTGGGCCGGCGTATCGCCCACGGCCTCAAGGAGAAGGGATGGGACGACAAGGCGATCGTCGATAAACTAAGCGAAAGGTTCACCAAAGAGCACTTGATATGGAAATGCCGAGATGCCCTCGGCCTGCGGAACAAGACCGACGTCGTGAATTTCGACCCCGTGGCGTCAAAGGGCAAGCAAGACCAATTTGTCCAGGAGTCGATTAACTGGCTCGAGAGGGGAAAGCAAGCGCAGGCATGGGAACAGCAGCGGAAACAGGAACGGGAACAGTGGCAGAAGCTGCTCGCTGGACCTGATCGTAAGCGCGTTATCGAGGGCAAGAACAAGGCCATGCCAATCGTGCTGGCCGATGCGCAAGCGACCATCCACGAGTGCCTCCTTAAGCAGGGATGGGACGAGCAAGCGATCGTCGCTCTGGAAAACAATGAGGATTTACAGGACGCATTGTTTAGCAAGGTCTTTAATGTCCTCGAATGGCCGGTCGCGGCCGACGGCGAGGACTGGATCGACCGATGGCTGGCCGCCAAGTGGACACCGGAGGCGCGGCAACGCCTGGTCGATGAGCGTATCGGTTTTTTGCCTGATCGCATGCGGCTAGATGCACAGCGTGAACAGGACGCGCAGCTACAACAGATCGCCGATGCCATGACTGCGCTCTCGGTTGACGCGGGGCTTGGGGTGACGCAGGAGGACCGCAAGGAGTACCAGGCATTGATGGAGATCCAGATCCAGGTGCAGGCGATCGATCCCGGCGACCCGCAAGCACTCGCCCGATTGCGTGCCACGGCCCCGCAGATCCAGTCGGTCAATGCCGCCATCGTGTCGCAGTCCGCGCGCGATGCGGCGCTCCTCGACCCGACCCAGGCGCAACAGGAGCGGCAGGCCGAGAACGACTTCAAGCAGCAGCAAGACGAGATCGCGCGAGACCAAACCGCCGGGCGGCGGATCGAGGACGAGCGCCGCACCCTCCTCGATTGAGGCCGACCAGGCCCGGGGGCCGGTGTGCCGCACCCCGGGTATGGCGCGCCGTCAGACCATCCCGCGTGCCCAACGCATTCACTCCCCGAGGACCGCAGCATGTCGACCAGCACCACCACCATCACCTTCAACCCGGCCAGTGTCGTCACCAACAACCTGACCGCACCGACGGCACCCGCCAACCCCGGACCTCAGGCGACCTGGGACGGAGCCGTGATCGCCATCAGCGCCTACAACACCGGCAACGGCACCGCGTCGGGCTATCAGCAGACCCTGCAACCGCTGGCATTCAATCAAGGCGTGCCGCCGGCGCTCGAGCAGATCGTCGCGACCACTACCATGACCACCACCGGCAGCGGCAGCAGCGCGACCACCAAGTCCAGTACGACCTACGGCGCGCCGACCGCCTTGCCCAATACCCAGACCACCACCACCGGTCCGTGCAGCAGCGACGGCTCCCGGCTGGCACCGGGTGAGTCCGATACGCTGACGCTCGCCACCGCACCGGGCAGCGTGCCGGGCACGGGCAGCAGCAGCACCCCGCCCGGCGGGCTCTTCGACCTGATCTTTGCCCAGCCCGACAATGGGTTCCCGGTGCAGAGCGTCGGCACCATGCCGCTGTCGCTGCCAGGCTTCGGTGCCAGTGCCGGCACCAGCAAGATGTCCTATCCGCCGATCACCCTGACCGCGACGACCACCGCGAACGAGCCCAGCCCCTGCGTCAATGCCTGGCTCTTCTATCAGGAGATCAATGCCAACCCGAGCAGCCAACTGGCCCAGCAGTTCGCCCAGGTCGGCAATTCGATCAACCAGAACGCGAGTTCGTCGGCGAGCATCGACAGCGCCATCGCCGGCTTCTTCCAGGGCACCAAGGACTATCAGAACGTCACCCTCGCCGCCTGGGAGCTGGTGTCGAGCTATCTGGCGACCTTCTCCACCCCCTGGGCCAACTTCGAGACCAGCTACACCTATTATCTGACCAAACCGCCGGCAAAGCCGAACGACTCCGGTAAGGCCGGCCGCATCGTCTTCGAGCGATCCGCGACCGACACCCCGTCGCTCATCCTTCCGGGCGGCAGCACCAACGCCATGGCGGGCTATACCATCACCTATTACGACAGTTGGGACGACAAGACCGACGGGGCGCTGTCGCTCTACTTCAGCAACGGCCAGTTGGTCTCGGACCCGGACGCCGACATCCCGTCGGTGTGCCTGGCACTCA
Source organism: uncultured Lamprocystis sp. (assembly GCA_964470155.1). GTDB lineage: Bacteria > Pseudomonadota > Gammaproteobacteria > Chromatiales > Chromatiaceae > Thiodictyon. The sequence goes on from CAYYAY010000013.1 coordinate 49,790, forward strand.
ATTACGCATCCCTCTCCAGCTTCTCGCAGCAACAGAGCGATTGGGGCCGCATTGTCCCGACCCTGGCCGGCACCTTCGAGGGGACCCAGGTGATGGGCGTGTCCTGGAAGCCGTCCGACGACGAGAACGACTGGCAGAAGGCCGGCAAAGCGATCGACAAGGTCTGGGGCTCGACCGGCATGAAGATCTTCATGGCCGTGACCGCCTTCATGATGAGCATTCAGCTGGTCTACAGCGGTTGTGCCTGGATCTACAAGAAATTGAAAGGGAAGGAAAAGGAGAGCGGCGAACCGGCGACTGCAGAGGAGGTGAACGAGGCGCATACCGAGCTGCAGGAACGGCAAACGCAGGACCAGACAGCGGCCCAGGATAACGCCAACAAGCTCGGCGACGAGGCACCCAAAGTGCCCGATGGCAATGCGCTTGCGCAGGGCCAGGCGGATTTTCAGAAGCAGCTCGGGCAGGCTGACGCCCAAGCGGGCCTCGAGGTACAGCAGAAAGAGGTTGAGGGCCAAGAGAAGCAGCTCGAGGAGGACGCCGGCGTATCGGTCAATCAGAACCTGGAGAACCAAGCCTATCAGGTTGAGAACGAGTCAATGCAGGTCAGCGGCGAGAGTGCCAAGGACCCGAATATCAAAGACGAGCTCAACGCAAACCAAGCTCAGATCAAGACCGAGCAGACACAACTCAATGTCATCGACCAGCAGGACAGCGCCGGGTTCAACGCGCAAGAAAAACAACAGAACGCCGAGGCCACGGACGCGGTGAAAACCGTCGAGGAGCAAAAGGAGAAGACCGAGGAAGAGACGAAGCAGAAGCGCGAAGGCGATCCCCTCGAAGATGAGGAGGTCCTGTAGCCCCGTCGCGTCACCCGCGCGCGCCGTTCGTCACCGCCGCCGCGCGCCGGGGAGCGCCGACTTCAGTCGGCCGGGAGCGCCGACTTCCGTCGGCCCTCGGGCCGGCGGACTTCAGTCCGCCGCGATCTTAAGCCCGGACGACTGAAGTCGCCCGTCCCCAGGGCCGGATAAATCCGGCGCTCCCCGGATGAATCCGGCACACCCGACTCGTCTGTCTGCCATCTTGAGGACGCCGCCCGGGCGTCTCGTGGAGCCACCGCATGTGCGACATCGCCGTCACCATCGTCAATCAACTGGACTGCGCGCTCGCGGTGTGCAGTTCATTCACGCCGAGCCCGCCGGACACCGCCGACCCGAGCACCGATGCGGCCGATTATCAGGCGGTCCATACGCCGCTCGGCACCGTCCCGGCCAACGGCTCGGCCACCGTCACGGCACCGGGGCCGATCTGCCAATTGGTCATCAGCCGCGCCGCGGACGGCTTTCCGGTGCAGGAATACGTGCCGCCCTTCGGCGCCACCACCGCGACCACCACGGTAACGGCCGACGACCTCAGCCAATGCCAGATGCTGTGGACCTTTTATCAGCAGGTCTTTGCCCAGCCCTACAGTCCGGCCGCACTGCAATTGAATGCGCTGCTGCTCGGTACCAGCACGATCGGCACCCTGTCGGCGCAGGTCGCGGCCTGCTTCGCAGCCAATGGCCTGCCCGGCTGTACCCTGGGGCAATGGACGATCGTCGGCTGGTGGGCGGCCAATGACCTGCACGCCTGGGACGGCACCTATTGGTGCTATCTGCCCCCGGACCTGTCCGGGGGGTTGGTGCTGCCGAACGCCCCCTGCGCCATGCTCTCGATCAGCAACGGCGCGGCCGTCTGGACCCCGCGCAGCGGCACCGCCGCGGCGGCACCGCCGGTCCTGGGCTATGCCGACAACCTGCTGACCTCCACCGGCGCCAGCCCCACCAGCGGGCTCTATCTCACCGCGCTGCCGCGCACCCTGACCTGGGAGGGCCAGCCCGAGGTGCAGGCCCTGTGCTTCATCGGTACCCAGGACGGCCGGCAATTGATCGCCCAGCCCTACCAGAACCCGCCGCTGCCCTGGTGGGTCGGTGCCTATGACCTGGCCTGGATCAGCTTCCAAACGCTGCAGGTGGCGATGACCTTGCAGATGATCGGCGTGGTGTTTGCGCAGAGCGCCGACGCCCTGGCCTGGCTGTCGGCGCGGGTCGGCGACCTGGTGCAGTCGATCGGCACGCGGCTCAGCGCCCGCGCCGCCACCGCGGACCCCGACGCGGCGTTGGGTCCGGAAGCGGACGCGGTGGACGTGGATGTCGATATCGATACCGACACCGATATCGTGGACATCACCGAGACCGATACCGTCACCGACACGGATACCGATACCGATATCGACGTCGACGTGGACGACGACTGCTTTGCCGTCATCGACGTGGATACCGATGTGGACGTGGATATCGACACCGATATCGATGACGAGACCGATATCGACATCGACACCGATATCGACACGGACATTGATACCGAGGTGGCGGTGCCCCCCGGTTCCGTGAGCCGCGCGCTGAGTCGTCTCGGCCAGTGGATCATGGCCGAGGGCTTCCCGCTGCTGGTGAAGAACCTGGCGATCATGGGCGCCTTGATCGGCACCCAGAAGCTGCTCGGCGCCTGGGGGCAGGCCGCCGGCCAGGCGGAGCTGGACCTGGCCCCGGAGCAGTGCACCGGGCTCGGGCTGCTGGTCAATTACATGCTGAACCCGGCCAATCCCATCGGCGAGCGCTGGAACACCTTCGCCGATTACGTTCAGCAGGCCGGCCCCGACGCCGGCGAGCAGACGGTGTTGCTCAGCGCCATCGTCAGCACCGGGGACCCGAGCGAAGATCAGGCCGCCGCGGCCTGGAACTGGCCGGAGGCGACACGCGAGGCGCTGGTGCTGGTGCTGGCCCAATACCACAGCAGCACGACCGACGACACCGCCTATCGCATCCTGGCGCAGTACGTCGTCAATGGTCAACCGCTGCCGCTCAAGGTCGGCGCCGAGACCGCCCTGAGCGCCATTGATACGGTGGTGGACCCGCAACCCGGCCTCAGCTACGGCTCCATCGCGCTGGTGGCCGCCACCAGCGGGACCGCGGCCACGGCGTTTGGCCGACCGCGGGGCTTGCAGCAGTCGGTGGCCAACCCCGGCGGGCTGGCGCTGGCGGTCTTCAATGGGGCGCTGGTGATGGCCTTTTCCGGCCCGGCGCGCTTCCTGAACCTGTGGTCGAGCAGCGACGGCAAGACCTTCGGCAAGCAGGTGGTGCTGCCCTACGCGAGCCGGTATGCGCCGTCGCTCGCGGTCTGCGCCGGGCAACTGGTGTTAGTGTTCGTCGGTATGGACGGGCTGGTCTATCTGTGTTGGTCGACGGACGCCCAGACCTTCACTGCGCCGGTGGTCTGGCGCGGTCCGACGCCGAGCGCCCGACCGGCGCTGGCCAGCGCGAACGGTGCGCTGTGGATCGCCTGGGTCGAGGGTGGGCGGCTCAACGCCTGGCAGTCGCCGCAGTTGGTGAGCCTGGTCCATGGCCAGCCGGCGTCGAGCTTCCTGTCCGGCTGGCAGGATGCGGGCACCTTCGGCGCGGGCTTCGGCGCACTACCGGTGAGTCTCGCGACCCGCGACGGGACCTTCTGGCTCGCCTACACCACCGCCGCGACCGGTACCGGCGGCGACCGGCTCGGCCTCGCCAGTTCGGCCGTGGGGGTCGGCTCGTATCAGACGCTTGCCATGCCCGCCGCGTTTGCCGTGGACGGGGATCTGGCGCTTGCGACCAACGGCGAGGCACTGGTGGCCTGCTTTGTGAGCGCCGGCCAGGTGGTGTGCTGTCAGGCCCCGGACAGCGCGCAATACCGACTGACGACGATCGCCGCCGGCGCGCAGCCGGCGACGGCCCTCTTCAATGGCACGCTGTATGTCGCTTATACCCTGGCACCAAGCGGGCATTGAAGCAACCGCCATCAACAGTGGAGTAAAGACCGCATGACCCAATACGTCGGTTACCTCGCTGCCGGTCAGGCGATGACGCCCGGCGATCTCCTGTGTCCGTGGAATACCAGTGTCTCGCTGTGCTTCAACGCGACCGGTCTGTACCTATACCAATACGCACCGGGCGGCCAGACCTCAGCGGCGCTGTGGCGGCAGTCCATACCGAATGCCAGCCGCGCGGTGCTGCAGCCGGACGGCGACTTCCAGGTGCTCGACGCCGCCGGCCAACTGCTCTGGAACACCAAGACCAGCGCCGCGGGCAGTCGGCTGGAATGCGCCGCCGACGGCGCGCTGACGCTGGTCGCCACCAGCGGGGCGGTGTCCTGGCATCCCGCCGGCGTCACGGTGGCGGACAGCACCGGATATCTGCGTACACTGTGGCCCGGGCTGCAGCTCAACTGCACCGATGTGTTCTGGTCGGCGAATGGGTGCTATCGCCTGGTGATGCAGCCGGACGGCAACCTGGTGCTCTATGGGCACCAAGGCAACACGCAGCAGGCGCTGTGGTCCTCCGGCACCTTCCAGCAGGGCGGAGTCTGCGCGGTGATGCAGGCGGACGGCAATTTCGTGCTTTATACCGCCGGCGGTGAGTCGAGCGGCCACGCGCTCTGGTCCAGCCACAGCTCAGGAGGCGATCAAAATGGCACCGCACTCACCCTGTACGACGACGGCACGCTGGCGCTGTCGCGGGACGGCAAGCAGGTCTGGTCCAGCGGGACCGGGCAGGGCAACTGCACCAGTTACAGCCCGTTCCTGGACGCCGGTCAGTTACTCAACATCGGCGACAGCCTGTACGCGGACAATCTCGGCTACACGCTGACGCTCCAGTCGGACGGCGAGCTGGCACTGTATCGGTTAGTGAATCCCGCGGCGGCCGCTGGTGAGCCCTTGCAGCGGCTGTGGGCGGCGGGGACCGCCGGCCGGGGCGGGTACCAGGCAAGGATGCAGAGCGACGGCAATTTTGTCGTCTACACCAGCGATAGCCGGCCGCTGTGGGGTGCCGGCAGCAACCACAGCAGCGGCAATTATCTGTTCATGGAAGACACCGGCAACCTGGCGGTGGCCAACGCCGGCCAGACCATCTGGAGCACCGCCACCACCCAGGCGCCGCGGCAGTCCATTGGCCTGCTTCCCTCCGGTAACAGCCTGCAGATCGGCGATACCCTGGTCTCGCCCAATGGCCTCTACCAACTCACGCTGAGCGCCGGGGGCGATCTCGTCTGGTCTGCCGTCCAGGGCAATCGGCAGCTCTGGCACAGCAATACCGCGGGCCAGGGCGGGCATGTCCTGGTGATTCAGACCGACGGCAACGCGGTGCTCTACGGCCTCGGTGGCCAGGCCCGCGGCAGTGCGTACTGGGCAACCCACACCGCGAAGTACGGCTGCGTCGGGCTGAAGGCCCAGGACGACGGCAATCTGGTGCTCTACGACGACTGCGGCAACGGCAAGGCACGCTGGTCCTCCGGCACCGTGCAGTCGAGCGGCTGAGCCTGGCCCACGGGACCGCGGACCTGCCCGCGGCCCCCGCCGGAGCGGCCTCAAGCCCCGGCGCCGATCAGCGAATGCACGATCTTCCATGGTATCGCCCTCGGTGAAGGCCTCGTCGAAGTCGGGGAACCCGAACAGGTAGCTGCCGTCGGATTCCGTGGTCAGGATGGCCGGGTAGCGAGTGTCCATGTGAGCATCATTGCGCGATCGGTGACTTGAATACACGCAGCCCCAAGGCCCCGATTTCGGCGTAGCACCGGGATTCGTCGAAGACCTCCCGAAGGGCGGCCCAGTGTTGATCAAACAATGCGATCAAGCGGGCGTTCGAGATATGGACATCGCAGACGACGCGCATCAGGCGACGTTCGCGATGGTCTCGCCCGACACCACGAGCCTTGCGTATTGCAGCCAGGCGGCGAGGTCCTCCGCCTCAAGCTCCGGATGATCGGCCCGAATGTCGCCCGGTGACATCCCCGCGGACAGGAGGTCGAGCACTGCTTCAACCGGCCAGCGCATGTGCCGCACGCAGGGCTTACCGTGACAGATGTCGTTGTCGATGGTGATGCGCTCAAGGAGAGACACGGCCGCGTGTCCACGGAACAATGATGGCCGATATTACCGCGCCCGCTGGAGCCCCGCAAGAAGCCCCGCGCAAAGAAAAAGCGGCCCGCAGGCCGCTGTTCCAGGTCTCGGACCTGGGGCAGGCAGGATGCCTGCCCCCCGCTCCTACCGCGGCAAATCCGACCGCCCCATCAGCCACTCATCCACGTCCCGCACGCATTGGCGCCTCTCGCGGATGGCCCAGACGACCAGCGACTGCCCGCGGCGCATGTCCCCCGCGCTGCAGACCCCGGGCACCGCGGCGCCCACCCCTTCGGGGTCGGCGCGGACATTGCCGCGCGGGTCGAGTTCGAGCCCCTCATCTTTCAGCGCATTAAGCATCCCCTGGTGCACCGGGTGCACGAAGCCCATGGCGAGCAGCACCAGATCGGCCTGGAACTCGGCCTCGGTCCCAGGGACCTCGCGCAGCTGCCAGCACCCCTGGTCGGCTTTGTCCCAGCGCACCAGACAATACGTCACCGCCTTGACGCGGCCGTTCTCATCACCGATGAACGCCTTGGTCTGCACGTTCCAATGCCGGTCGCAGCCCTCTTCCTGGGAGGAGGAGGTGCGCAGCTTGTTCGGCCAGTCGGGCCAGGTGAGGCCCTTGTCCTCTTTGACCGGGGGCTTGTCGAGGGTCTCGATCCGGGTGACCGACTTGGCGCCGTGGCGGTTGGAGGTGCCGATGAAGCCGGAGCCGCCCAACCTGGAATCAAGGTTGCCGCTGCCGATGACCAGGACGTGGCGACCCTGGGCGCTGATGAAGCCTTCATCGGCAATGGGGCTGCCCTGCACCCGCTTGCTGTTGCGCACCAGGAAGTCCATGGCGAAGTGGATTGCCGGGCGCAGGCGAGCCCGGCGGGGCCGGAGCCGACGATGGCGATGCGCTTGCCGGTGCGCCGCGGGGCACCTGGGCCTTCCCAGGCCTTGTCGACATGAGCTAGTCCGTGCTCGAAAGGTCTCCAGGCGAGCATCGAGGTATTGTCGGAACAGGTCCCGCACTGCCGGTTGCGCACGCGCGGGCAGCAGATCGAGCCGCAGCCAGGCGGTGCCGATGGCATTGGTCTCCTGCACGATCAGGGCGCGGCGACGCAAGGCCAGCGCAGGTCGCCAACCGGGCTAGGGCACATTGACGGCCCGCAACGCGGTGCGAATGATTTCCTCGGAAGTCCTGGCGCCGTCGTCGGCGGCACGGCCCATCCGATTGGCATCCGCCGGCTTGTAGCCCAAGGCGATCAGGGCGCTCACGGCATCGGCCAACGCGCTCGGGGCGCTGCCCGGCAAGGCCGCCGCGCCGCCGCCGCCGGCCGCACCGGGCAGCGCGGCGGCAACCGCAAACCCGGCACCGATTCCGTCCAGCCGATCCCGCATTTCGACGACCAGCCGCTGCGCGGTCTTGGTACCGATGCCGGGGATGCGGGTCAGGGCAGTGATGTCCTCCTGTTCGACACACCGGACGAACCGATCCGCATCCATACCGGAGAGGATCGCCAGGCCGATCTTGGCCCCAATCCCCGACACCTTGAGCAGCGCCCGAAAGAGGTCGCGATCCCGTTCCCGCCCGAAGCCGTACAGACAATGCGCGTCTTCCCGCACCGCCAAATGCGTGACCAGAGTGACGGTACCGCCCACCGGCGGCAGCTCGTAGAAGGTGGACATGGGAGCCTCCAGCTCATAGCCGACGCCGTTCACCTCCAGCAGCAGATGGGGCGGGCGCTTGCCGATGATTTCCCCTTTGAGTCTGCCGATCATGGTTGCCATCCCATTCTGATAATCATGAATAATTCGGTGAATTGCCGGGAGTCGAGATCCCGACTGCGCATGCCGGCAAGATCCGTAGGGGCAACGGTAGGGGCGAATGAATTCGCCCCTACACTTAGGGCCGCCAATCCCGCCAGGAAGCCGCGGCGCGTTTGCGCACGGGAATGCCCATGGAATGGGCGTGACACAGGGCGATTGCCAGGGCATCGGCCTCGTCCTCCGTCGGCTCGTCGGGCAACGCGAGCAGGATACGCACCATGTGCTGGACCTGCGCCTTCTCCGCGCCGCCGCTGCCGACCACCGCGAGCTTGACGGTCTTGGGACTGTACTCATGGACCGTCACCCCGCCCTTCAACCCGGCGCACAGAACGGCCCCGCGCGCCTGGCCGATCTTCAGTGCCGCCGTCGGATCACGGGCGAAAATCAGTTGCTCCACCGCCATGTCATGCGGGTGATGCAGGGCCACGAGCTCAGCCACGCGATCGAAGATCAGCCCCAGACGGTCGGGCCAGGGGTGCTCACCGACCCGGATGCAGCCGCTGGCCACCCGCACGCTGCGCTGCCCATCGGTGTCGATGACCGCATAACCGGTGATGCGGGAACCGGGGTCGATGCCCAGGATGCGGTGGCGCAGACTTCCCGCTTCAGCCATCGATCGCCGCCATGATCTCATCGGCGATATCGGCGTTATGGTAGACCGCCTGCACGTCGTCCAACTCTTCCAGCGCGTCGACCATCTTGAGCAGACGCACCGCGGTGTCCAGGTCCAGTTCGGCGCTGGTCGAGGCATTGAAGGTGACCTCGCCGACCTCGGTATCGAGTCCGGCCCTGGTCAGCGCATCCTTGACCGCACTGTACTCGTCCGGATCGGTGATGACATCCAGTGAGGTGTCATCATTGACCAGGACATCGAGTGCACCGGCCTCCAGCGCCGCCTCCATCACCTGATCCTCGTCGGTGCCGGGCTGGAAGCTGATCACCCCCTGCTTGGTGAACAGATAGCCCACCGAGCCGTCGGTGCCCAGGTTACCCCCATACTTGGTGAAGGCGTGGCGCACCTCGCCGGCGGTGCGGTTGCGGTTGTCGGTCATGCAGTCGACCATCACCGCCACCCCGCCGGGTCCATAGCCCTCGTAGCGCAGTTCCTCGTAGTCCTCGCCCTCGGTGCCGCCGGTGCCGCGTTTGATGGCGCGCTCCACCGTGTCGCGCGGCATGTTGGCCTGGAACGCCTTGTCCACGGCCAGGCGCAGGCGCGGGTTGAAGGCCGGGTCACCGCTGCCGCCGGCCCGGGCCGCCACCGTCACCTCACGGATCAGTTTGGTCCAGACCTTGCCGCGGGTCTTATCCTGGGCGGCCTTGCGGTGTTTGATATTGGCCCATTTGCTGTGACCGGCCATCGGTATGATCTCCTGGAATGCTGACGCGACCGGCGCGCGGGGGCCGCGGTGACCTCAAGGGTTGCGTTGCACCGGTCGCGGATGGAAAAACTCGGTATTCTACCGGCAGCGCGTCACAGCGGTGTCGGGTTTGTGCAGGTCAGGCGCGTCCGGCCAATCCGGCGGCACGGTGATCTGGTCCTGCGCGCCCGCTTGAGCGGCGCGGACCTGACCGCCGACGCATGCGCCCCCGAGACCGCCGCCCATCCAGACCTGGGCCGAGCGCTGGTCGTGCGGCTGCTGCGCTACTGCCCCCCGGAGGTCGAGGACACGGTCAAGGCACTGGCCGCCGCGCGCCAATTCGACCGGCCGCTCTATCTCGGGCTTGGTCAACGGCACGATGGGTCTGTCGCTTGACTGTGCCCAGCGGCTCAGCAGCTCGCCAAAGGCGTCGTAGGCCCCGACCTCGGCCAGCATTTGGGCCCAAACCTGGCCCGGATAGGGGTCGCCCGCCAACTGCCGCGCCCAGGTGCCGAGCTCGCTCAGGATCGCCTGCATCGCCGCTGGGACATCCTCGCGGGCGGCCTGGCCGACCTCGACATTGGTATAGACGCAGCGGTAGCGCCCCTGGACGTTCAGATGGTACATCAGGGCCAGCAGCGAGGAGGTCTTGCCGGTTTGGCGCGGGGCATGGAGGACGAAGTAGCGCTGCTGCGCGATCAGCCGTTCGATCTCGGGCAGATCGATCCGCTCAAGCGGGTCCAGACAGTAATGCTCGGGGCAGCTCACCGGTCCGGCATTGTTGAAGAATCGCTCGGTCACAGCCAGTTGACTGTTGGCGATCATCCGGGGTCTTCGGCAAACACCTCGGCGAGCGACCGGGCGTCGAGAACGCGCAGGCTCCAGGCCATGAGCCGCTCCGGCTCGGCCTGGTCCAGGCGATCGAGGGTCGCTGCCGACAACGGGCCGAAACGCTGCTCCAGCAAACCATGCAGGACCAGAACGTTGATTCGGAGGTCGGCCATTGGCGCGAGCCGGCAGGTCAGAAGAAAACGTTTCGGACGGGGCGAATGCCCCGTCCGGCCTGTGGGTCCTACCGACGGCTCCACGCTGGATGCTGCCGCCCAAGTTTGGAATTGCTGGCCAGTGACAGGTAGTTGCCCGCGGTCTCAAGCCGCGGTTACGATGAACCTCTGTCCGGCGTTGTCAGTCGCCCGGACCGGGAGCGCGGCATCCGCGTGCGGCCCCGTGACCGGTCAAAACCACCCAAGCGGAGACCTTCGATGCCCTCACCCGCGCTCGCGCAGCCCGCGGATCGGTTCACCTGGACCGACTACCGATCCTGGCCCGACGACGAGCGTTGGGAACTGATCGATGGACTGGCACACGCCATGTCGGCCGCACCCTCGATCAAGCACCAGGACGTCGTTGGTCGGTTGTTCAGCCGGATGGAACAGCAGCTCCGGGGGCGACCCTGTCGACCCTTCGTCGCTCCCACCGATGTTAAGTTCTCGGAGTCCGACGTGGTCCAGCCGGACATCCTGGTGGTCTGCGACCCCGGCAAGATCACCCCGAGCCATATCGAAGGTGCCCCGGACCTGATCGTCGAGGTCCTGTCGCCGGGAACCGCGGCCAAGGACCTGCGCGACAAAAAAGCGCTCTACGAACGCGCCGGGGTAGGTGAGTATCTGGTCGTCGACCCGCTGGAGCAGTACGCCATAGGGTTCCTCCTGGGCGCGGACGGGTACGACAAGGGCGTCGTCTTCGCCGCCGCTGAAGCCATCAGGCTAACCCTGCTGGAAACGGTCGAAATCCCGCTATGGGAGGTGTTCGAGGTGCCGGGGCCGACGGCGGTTGAACCCACCGATTTTGGACCAGGTCTTTAGGTGGGATGGGCAGAGCGAGAGCGATGCCGATCCTACCGCGGCGGGACGCGGCATTCGCCCCGTCCCGAACGTTTATTCGGAGGCCGGCCATCGGCACGAGCCGGCAGGTCAGAAGAAAACGTTTCGGACGGGGCGAATGCCCCGTCCGGCAGTGTTCGGTGGACTGCGCCAGCGCTTGTCCACCCGGCCGGAACGATAATCAAGGCCCGCACATCAATGCCTGCATAGCACCTCACACGCCGTCGCCGTTCAGGCTTCAGCCTCGCCCAACACCCGCTCCGTGGTCCCCAGTCCGTAGGGCTTGCCGTCGGCCCCGAGCAGCACCGTGGGCACCAGCCAGACCGCGAGTTCCCGCCCGTCTTGGGTGCGGCGACGGGTGCGGTAGGGTTCCATCGGCCGGCTGGCGCGCAGCGCCTCCAGCATCCGCTCGTGCTCCGGCCAGGCTGCCGCGGGGATTAGCTCACGGATGTTGAGCGCCAGGGCCGCGGCCTCCGGGTAACCATAGACCCGCTCCGCGGCCGGGTTCCAGGCCAGGATGCCGCCGTCGAACCCTTGCGCGGTGATGGCGTCCGCCGAATCGCGCACCAGGGCCGCCAGCCGCCGCTCATCCGCCAGAGTCACGCGCAGGCGCCGCGCTTCCTTGATCTCGTCGATCTCCATGAAGGTGATCACCGCCCCGTCGATACGGTGATCCAGCGTCTTGTAGGGCCGCAGCCGCACGGCGTACCAGTGACCGGCGTTGTCCTGCAACTCGAGCGACTCGACCTCCAGGCTGCTGATCACCCGCCGCACCAACTCCTCCAGGTTCGGCACCTCGATGTTGGGTTTGATATTGCTGATCGGCCGGCCCAGGTCGGTGCCGATCAGGTTCAACAGCCGCTCCGCCTGCGGGGTGAATTGGCGGATGCGCAGCGCATTGTCCAGCATCAGGATCGGCAAGTTGATACTGGCCAGCATGTTGTTGATGTCGTTGTTGGCGGCGGCCAGCTCGGCGTTACGACTCTCCAGTTCGTCATTGACGGTGGCCAGTTCCTCATTGGTGGACTGAAGTTCCTCCTTGGCGGTCTCCAACTCCTCGTTGGTGCTCTGCAACTCCTCGTTGGCGGACTGGATCTCCTCGTTCATGGAGCGCAGTTCCTCGTTGGTTCCCTCCTGCTCGGCAATCGCCGACTGCATGTAATCGCGGGTGCTTGCCAGTTCATGCTCCAGGGTCGCGATGTAGTCGTCTCGCTCCGGAGTAGCCACACCCTCGACGGCACCGGGCGCCGGCCCGGCGGGTTCCGCGGCGACCGGTGCCGCGGGTTCCTCGAACAGCACCAGAAAGCACGGCGCCCCGCCGGCCGCCGCGCGCAACGGCAAAACCTGGAGATCGACCTGCGCTTCGCTGCCGTTGCTGCGAAAGCGGACCTCGGCCTTGCGAACCGGCGCGCCGACGTCACGCGCCTGCGTGAGCGCAGCGCGCAGGGCGACAAAGAGCCCGCGGCGCACCATCTTGAGCAGGTTGAGGCTGGCCGTGCCCGGTGCCGGTTCCAGGTAGCGTCCGGTCTGACCACGAAAGTGTAGGATGTCCCAATCGGCGGTGACGATGACCCCGGCCGGACTGAAACGGGCCAGGATCAACTCCTCGGCTTCCTGTTGCGGGCTGCGGCCCGGCGTTCCCGGCAGCGGCGGGGGCAAGTCAACCAACCCGTCTTGGTAAGGGGTCCGCGGTTTGAAGTTGTAACCCTCGCGCACCGCCACGGATTTCTTGGTGTAAAGCTTGGCCGGCTGATCCACCAAGGCGAACAGATCGGCCTGAGTCCCGATGCTCTCGGAGGGGCCGAGCATCAGGTAACCCTCCGGCTCCAGCGCATAGTGGAACATCTGCACGACCCGCTTCTGCAGCATCGGACCAAGATAAATCAATACATTGCGACAACACACCAGATCCAGCCGGGAGAACGGCGGGTCTTTCACCACATTCTGCACGGCAAACACACAGAGATCGCGCAGCGCCTTGCTGACTTGCCAGCCGCCGGTGACCTTCACAAAGAAGCGCCGCAACCGCTCCGGGGAGACCTCCGTCTGAATACGCTCCGGATAAACCCCGCGACGCGCCACCCTGATCGCATCTTCATCGATGTCGGTGGCAAAAATCTGGAAAGTGCCGACCAGCCCCGCGTCGCACTCCCGCTCATCGGCACTCTCGATCAGGGTCATCGCCAGCGAATACGCCTCCTCCCCGGTCGAGCAACCGGGGACCCAGATGCGCACCTGGGACAGGGACGCGCCCGGGGTCGTGCCGGTTTCCAGGATCGCGCCCGGCAGCGCGCGCGCGGCGAAGATGCGTGGCAGAGCCAGAGCACTCAGCACTTCGAAAGTCTCCGGATCGCGAAAAAAGCCGGTCACGTTGATCAGCAAGTCATGAAAGAGCGCATCCAACTCCGCCGGTGTGTTCTGGAGATAACGTACATAGTCCCCCAGTCGCTCCAGCTTGTGAACCAGCATTCGCCGGCGGATGCGCCGCCGGATGGTGGACTGCTTGTAGAGCGCGAAGTCATTGCCGGTGCGTGCGCGCAGCAACAGATAAACCTTGTCGAGTGCCTGGCTGGTCTCCTCCCCGAGGTCGGGCTCGGCCGGCTGGCGCTGGCGCAGCAAGGGGTGGGCGGCCATGCGCGCCAGTTCACGCGCGATCTCCTGCGGGGACAGCACCAAATCGGCGCAGCCGGCCGCCACCGCGCTCCCCGGCATGCCCCAGTAGGCCGCGGTCGCCTGATCCTGCGCGAAGGTCACACCGCCGGCCGCCTTGATGGCGGCGAGCCCCGCGGTCCCGTCCGATGCGGTTCCGGAGAGCACCACGCCGATCGCTTGGCTGCCGCGGTCCTGCGCCAGGCTGCGCAGGAACTCATCCACCGGCAGATGACGCCCGCGATCGATCACCCGCTCCAGTACTTGCAGCCGCCCGTGCAGGATACCCAAAGTCACATTGGGCGGGATCGTATAGACATGATTCGGCGCTACCGTCAGTCCATCGGTGGCCTCCAGCACCGGCATACGGGTGGAGCGTCCGATCAGTTCAGCCAGCAGGCTCGGGTGCTGCGGGTCCAAGTGCTGGACCAGAACGAAGGCCATGCCGGTGTCGGCCGGCAGGTCCTCGAACAGCAGCCGATAGGCTTCCAGACCACCGGCGGAGGCGCCGATGCCAACCACCGGGAAGTTCGCGCCGCTGGTGGGCGCGGCGCCCGGCGCAGCCGTCAGGTCGTGAGACTGATCGCCCTCAGGGGATGCAACCGTCACCTGGGGCTCTTGCGCTGGCGCAGCACTCGCCGATTCCACTTCCGACTCCGGCTCGGATTCCGGCCCAACTGTGTTGACCTTTCTTAACATGTTCCGGCTCCTGGATTTTCGGTCGGGGAAAGGCCTGAGCAAGTCAGGATTCCAGCGTATAGACTAAGCTATGAAAGAACGGTTATACGCAAAAAATGTCAGTCTCAGCGGCGTTACGGACCATCGTTCACCATGAGCCAACCCCCCCCGCGCCGCCCGACCCCGTAACCCTCATGGCTGAGTTCAGGGACCTCTCCGGCCGCGCCCTCGCCGAGCTGCTCGCCGCCCTGCACCGCGAGACACCGGACCCGGCCGATCTTGGCCGCGTGGTCCATGACCTGCAAATCCACCAGATCGAGCTGGAAATGCAGAACCGCGACCTGCGCGACGCCCAGCAGACATTGGAAGAGTCCCGCGACCTCTATGCCGACCTCTACGACTTCGCCCCGGTTGCCTATGCCACCCTCACACGGGAGGGCCGAATCACGCGGATGAACCTGGCCGCTGCCCAGTTGCTGGGCGTCGAGCGGGGCCAGGCACTGCACCTGTTCCTGACGCCGCGGCTCGCCCCCGGCCACAGGCGCACCCTGCTCGCCGGTCTCGTGCGGGTGCTGGAGACGGATCAGGAGGAATCGATCGAGGTCGCCCTGGGGCGCCCGCCGCAGCCGCCGCGCGCGTTGCGTCTGATCCTCCGCCGCGAGCGTCCGCGCCGCGCCGCGGAGGGTCCGCCTCAGTGCCGCTGCGCCCTGTTCGATGTCACCGAGATCCGCCAGGCGCAGGCCGCCGTTGCCGCTCAGCAGCGCTTCCTGCAAGCGGTCATCGACGGGGTTGCAGATCCCATCCTGGTCATCGGCACCGACTATCGGATTCTCCTGATGAACGCGGCGGCACGCGCGGCCGCCGGGGCGCCGGACCTGGACCGCGCCGGATTGACCTGCCACCGCGTCACCCACGGCCGCGACGCCCCCTGCGACGGCGCGGACCATCCGTGCCCGGTGCGCCAGGTGCTGGCGGGCGGGACGGCGGTGACGGTGATCCACCGACATCAGGGCGCCGACGGGGCGTCCCGCTGGATCGAACTGGTCGGCTCGCCGCTGCATGGTCCCGCGGGCAAGATCATCGGGATCATCGAGGCGTCGCACGACATCACCGCGCATCTGCGGCTGACCGAACAACTTAAGGAGCGTGAACTGCAACTGGAGCACTTGGCCCAGCACGACCCGCTCACCGGACTACCGAACCGGCTCCTGTTCACCGACCGTCTGCATCAGGCGATCCATCAGGCCCATCGGGAACACCGCGGCGTCGCCCTGCTCTTCATCGATCTGGACCGCTTCAAAGCCATCAATGACAGCCTGGGACATCCCACCGGCGATCTGATCCTGCGGGAGGCGGCCACACGCATGTGCACTCTGGTGCGGGAGAGCGATACCGTCGCCCGCCTGGGCGGGGATGAGTTCACCATCGCCATCGGGGACTTGCAGCAGGCCGACGCCGCCGGGCTGATCGCCCACAAACTGATCGCGGCCTTCCGCCAACCCTTCCTGGTGGAAGACCGGACACTCTATGTCACCGCCACGATCGGCATCAGCCTTTACCCCCAGGACGGCACCGATGCCGATACCCTGATCCGCAACGCCGACGCCGCCATGTACCGGGCCAAGGACCAGGGCCGCGACACCTTCCGTTTTTATACCGACGACATGACCACCCGTGCCCTCGCCCAGGTCTCACTGGAGAGTGCCCTGCGCCGGGCGCTGGCTAACGATGAGTTCGTGCTCCATTACCAGCCGCTGCTCGACCTGGCGACCGGCCGGATCGCCGGCCTGGAGGCCCTGATCCGTTGGCCGCACCCGGCATTGGGCCTGATCGGACCCGATCACTTCATCCCGCTCGCCGAGTCCACCGGACTGATCGTGCCGATCAGCGCCTGGGTGGTGCGCACCGCCGCCACGCAGATGCAGGTCTGGCGCCGGCAGGGACTGCTGGCGGGGGTGGCGGTCTGGATCAATCTGTCCAACCGCGACATGCAGAACCGGGGTCTGGCCGAGGAGATCGGGGGCATCATCCGCGCGATCGATCTCGAACCCGGCGCCCTGGCGGTCGAGATCACCGAGACCTGGATCATGGCCAATCCGGAGTCGGCGGCCGACAACATCCGAGGCCTCCAGGCGTTGGGGATCGCGGTCGGCATCGACGACTTCGGGACCGGGTACTCCTCGCTGGCGGCACTCAAGCGGCTGGCGGTGCAGGAACTCAAGATCGATCGGTCATTCGTGGCCGGGCTCCCCGCGGACGCCGAGGGCTGCGCCATCGCCCGCGCGATCCTCGCGCTCGGCCAGGCGCTGGGGCTCAAGGTGGTCGCCGAGGGCGTCGAAACCCAGGCTCAGGCGGATTTCCTCGAGCGCGAGGGGTGCCGGATTGCTCAGGGCTACCTGTTCAGCCGGCCGCTCGCCGCGACGGAGTTCGCGGCCTATGTCCGGAATCAGAGCGCAACGACCAGGCGCCCCTCCACCGCCCGATGACCAGGTTCAGGGACCTCTCCAGCCGCGCGCTCAACGACCTGCTCGACGCCTTGCGCCGCCAGGCCCAGGACACGCATGAGCACGCGCCCATGGTGCCGGATCTGCAAACCCATCAGATCGAATTGGAATTGCAGAACCGCGCGTTGCGCGCCGCGCGGCAGGCGCTGGAGGAGTCGCGCGACCGCTACGCCGACCGCTATGACTTTGCCCCGGTCGCCTAGGTCACGCTCGACCGCCGCGGCCGGATCCTGCAGATGAACCTGACCGCCGCGCACTTGCTGGGAATCGAGCGAAAACAGGCACACCCGTTGCCGCATAACCGTTCATTCATCAACTAAACACGTCCATCAGGGAACGCCTTAGCACCGTTGTCGTTGTCGTTGTCGTTGTCGAGTTTATGATACCCACGAGGATGCTCCCGCTCGGCCGCCTTGAACCCGCGGGCGAAGTAGCGAGTCGAATCGCGATCGACATCGGGCTGCTCATGCCCATATCGTATCGCTGCTCCGATTTCGATTACGATTACGATTACGACAACGACCGACCAGACTCCCCGGACCTCTCCTGATGGCCGCCGCAAGCGGAATAGGATGATATCCGGAAGCGACCAAGGGCGTTGCGCTCCTGCAAACCAACGGACCGAGACCCACCGCATGTATGCAACTCCCGAGACCGACGACGGCTGGATCACGGCGATTCAGGGACAAGATGGCGAGGCCTTGGTGGTGGAGGCACGCTTCGCCCTGCCGGGGCGCTTCCGCGAGCTGGTCCGCGGACGCGAAGCCGAATTGGTGTTCGCGGCGCGCAGTCGCCTGGCGCGGCTCGGCATCAACATCACCCCCCTGGGTGAGCCGGTGTTCAACGGCCGCTCCTGCGACCTGCGGCTGAGCGTCGTCGCCGCCATCCGCGCCTACGGCATGGCCGAACATCTGGAACGGCTGATCACGGCCGGACTGCGGGTGGGGCGGCTGGTCTACTGCCCGCGCGATACGCGGCTCTCCTCGACCGAGATTCACGGCCTGATCCAGGACAATCAGATCCAGGTGCCGACCGGCTTCTCATTGGACGCCCACGGGTACCTCATCCTGCGTCCGCAGCAGCAGGTCTTCCGCTTCCGCAAACCACTGACGTTTCAAGAAGTGAACGCCGTGGCCTACCACGCGGACGGCAAGGAACTGCTCAACCGCCTCCAGGTTCGCACCATGGTGGACAACATCGAGCTGCCGCCCAATGACGGGCTGGTGACGGCCTGCTCCATGTTCCTGCACCGGCATTATGTGGTGCTCCAGAACCTGGACGACTCACTCGGCTTTCACCTCCAGGCCACGGTGCTGGACCCGGTCTCCACCCGCGGCACCAACATCTATCTGGAGTTCATCAACCGCTCCGATCAACTCATCGTCAATCCCACGGTCGCCGCCACCGTGCACGAGGCCGTGCATTCGGAGCCGCAGCGCCGCTATTGGCATGGCGGACCCAAGCCGCTGCCGGCTGCCGCGGAACCGGAGCACCGATCACTCGCGCAGGTCTTCGACCGGTTGGAGGGTTCGCCGTTGTTGGTGCCGGGCTGCCACCGCCTGATGGCCGCGACCACCGACCCCGCCGCCCTGCTCGCGGGCGGCCTACCGGAGTTGCTCTGCGGCCGGTCGGATACCCCGGGGAACCCGCGGATGCAGCCGGGTCTCCAGGTCGACGCCGACCCATCGTCCGTGCTCGGTGAGCCGACCGACTGTGCCGGAACCGGACCGCTCGCCGACCTGCCGGAGGGTGCCGGAGCGACCCTGCTGCTCGGCTACTTCCCCAACCTGATCGAACACACCGAGATTTGCGCCGCCGCGCTGCGCCGCCAGATCGCGCGCATCGTCTTCCGCCGCGCCTCCTTCGAACACGGGGTCTTCCTGTCCGACCGTGACCACGGCCGCCTGGCGGACTACGAGGGTCTGGGCGTCGAGGTCTACTGGTGCAACGAGGCACGCGGCCATGTGGTACGGCATGTCTTTCGCGGTCTGCGCGGCTATTTCACCGCGCCGGACATGGTGGACCGCTTCCGCTCCACCCTGGTGTTCGCCATCTATGGCTCGATCAAACCGCTGAGTGAACCTGAGATCGCCTGCACCGAGCGGCTGATCACCAACCTGCGGGGACTGTTCGGCAACGACATCGGCATTCTCACCGGCGGCGGACCCGGGTCCATGCAGCAGGTCACCGCCACCGCCCACCGACTCGGCCTGATGGTCGGCTCCAGCTTCATCGAGACCATGGACCAGGAAACCAACAAGAGTGCGGATTTCTACCAGACCTTCCAGGCGCGCAGCCGCCAGTCGCGCCAACGCTGGTTCGAGATCGCGAGCTTCCACCTGTTTCTGATCGGCGGGGTCGGCACCCTGGAAGAGATCGGACTCACCCTCACCGACATGAAGCTCGGGGTCATCGAGTCCAGTCCGATCGTCTTCCTGGACAGTTCGGGTGGAGACTTCTACTGGCAGGGTCTCAAGGACCAGTTTACCCGCATGGCACGTGCGGGGCGGATGCCGACGTCCCTGCTGGACAACATCCTGATGACCGCCGATCCGGATGAGGTGCCGCGGTTCTACAAGAAGGCGCTGCGGTTGGGATAAGTAGGCCTCGATCAAGATTCCGGCCACTTGGGCTCGCCGGGTGCGTCGTCAGGGCTGGAAGCCCTGACGACGCACGCCGCCGGCCGGGATTACGATCAAGACCAATCGTTAAACCACCAGACAACTGACCGGAGGCGAGGTCACGGCCCGCTTGTCGGGCCTGGCACGGCCAAATCTTTACGACGCGCCTCTGTACCTTCGACGGGTGCATGTCTTACACTCGCGCTAAAGTCGATTCCAAGGAATAAGCCTCCCGACTGCGCATGCCTGCAAGGGCTGTAGGGGCCGGTTTAAAACCCGCCCCTACGCCAAAGGTCTGCCTGGACATCAGGTGCGAAGGCTACAACAAAGACGCCACCCGCCGCAGGGGCCCCCATCCTGCGGCCCAAAGCGCGCATATCATGACCAGAGGAACACCATCAGATGCAAGTCACACGTCGGACCTTCCTGAAGGTCTGCGCCACCGGGGTAGGCACCTCCAGCCTGACCCTGTTGGGCTTCGCGCCCGACACCGCGCTCGCGGAGATGCGCAGCTTCAAACTGGCGCGGGCCACCGAAACCCGCAACACCTGCCCCTACTGCTCGGTCGGCTGCGGCATCCTGATGTATGGTCTGGGGGCCGGGGCCAAGAATGTGCAGGGCCGCATCTTCCATATCGAGGGCGACCCGGACCACCCGGTCAATCGCGGCACCCTGTGCCCCAAGGGCGCGGGACTGCTGGACTTCATCCACAGCGACACGCGCCTGACGCAACCAGAATACCGGGCCCCCGGCAGCCGCGAATGGCAGCCCATCGCCTGGGATGACGCCTTTACGCGAATCGCCGCCCTCATGAAGGCCGACCGGGACGCCAACTTCGAGGCCGTCAACACGAACGGCGCGACCGTCAACCGGTGGAACAGCACCGGCTTCCTGGCCGCCTCCGCTTCCAGCAATGAAACCGGCTACCTGACCCACAAGGTCGTACGCAGCCTGGGGATGCTTTCATTCGATAATCAAGCGCGCGTTTGACACGGCCCGACGGTGGCAAGTCTTGCCCCGACGTTCGGCCGCGGCGCCATGACCAATCATTGGGTCGATATCAAGAATACCGACCTTGTACTTATCATGGGCGGCAATGCCGCCGAGGCCCATCCCTGCGGCTTCAAATGGGTGACCGAGGCCAAGGCCCATCGCAAGGCCCGGCTGATCGTCGTCGACCCGCGCTTTACCCGCTCCGCGGCGGTGGCTGACTATTATGCCCCGATCCGTGCCGGGTCCGACATCGCCTTCCTGGGCGGACTCATCAACTATCTGCTGAACAACGACAAGATCCATCATCAGTATGTCCGGGACTATACGGACATGAGCTATCTGGTGAAGGATGAATTCACCTTCACCGACGGCATCTTTTCGGGCTATGACCCGGACAAGCGCAAGTACGACAAGGCCACCTGGGGTTACCAGATGGGAGAGGACGGTTTTGTCAAGACCGATCCCAGCCTGCAGGACCCGCGCTGTGTCTACCAGTTGCTGAAGGCCCATTACGCCCGCTATACGCCGGAACTGGTGGAGCGCATCTGCGGCACGCCGCAGGAGGCCTTCCTCAAGGTGGCCGGCATGATCGCCGAGACCGCGGCCCCCGATCGCACCATGACCGTCATGTACGCCCTGGGCTGGACCCAACACTCCCAGGGCTCGCAGATGATCCGCACCGGGGCCATGGTGCAATTGCTGCTCGGCAACATCGGTGTCGCCGGCGGCGGTATGAATGCGCTGCGCGGTCACTCCAATATCCAGGGACTCACGGATCTCGGGTTGCTCTCCAACCTGTTGCCCGGCTATATGACATTGCCTGGCGAGGCCGAGCAGGACTTCCAGGCGTATCTGACCAAGCGTTCACCCAAACCCCTGCGGCCCGGACAACTGAGCTACTGGCAGAACTATCCCAAGTTTTTCGTGAGCACCATGAAAGCCTGGTATGGCGACGCCGCGACACCGCAGAACAACTGGTGCTACGACTGGCTGCCCAAGCTCGATAAGACGCACGACATTCTGCAAGTGTTCGAGGACATGAACGACGGCAAGATGAACGGGTACTTCTGCCAGGGCTTCAATCCGCTGGCCTCGGCGCCGTGCAAGATCAAACTGTCCGGTGCGCTGGCCAAGCTCAAGTATCTGGTGGTGATCGACCCGCTGGCGACCGAGACCTCGGAGTTCTGGCAGAACCACGGCGAGTTCAATGACGTGGACCCGACGCAGATCCAGACCGAAGTCTTCCGGTTGCCCTCCAGTTGCTTCGCGGAGGAAGACGGTTCACTGGTCAACTCCTCGCGCTGGCTGCAATGGCACTGGAAGGGTGCTGAGCCGCCTGGTGAAGCATTGAACGACCAGGAAATCATTGCCGGAATCTTTCTGAAACTGAAGGCGATGTACAAAAAGGACGGCGGCGCCTTCCCGGACCCGATCCTGAACCTGACCTGGAAGCACAAGCAGCCGACCCATCCGGCACCGGACGAACTGGCGAAGGAATTCTCCGGCCGGGCACTCAAGGACGTGACTGACCCGAAGGACCCCACCAAGGTCCTGGTGAAAGCCGGCGAGCAACTCAACGGCTTTGCCGAGTTGCGCGACGACGGCTCCACCGCCTGCGGCTGCTGGATCTTCGCCGGCGCCTGGTCCGAGAAGGGCAATCTGATGGCCCGCCGGGACAATGCGGACCCCTACGGCATCGGCCAAAACCTCAACTGGTCATTCGCCTGGCCGGCCAACCGACGGGTGCTCTACAACCGCGCTTCCTGCGATGCGGACGGCGCGCCCTTCGATCCCAGCCGCAAACTGGTAGGCTGGGATGCGGCGGCAGGCAAATGGACGGGCTCGGACATCCCGGACTTCAAGGTCGACAGCGCCCCGACGGACGGCATGGGGCCGTTCATCATGAATCCGGAGGGTGTGGCCCGCTTCTTTGCGCGGGACATGATGGCGGAAGGTCCCTTCCCGGAGCATTACGAGCCCATGGAGTCGCCGCTCGCCAACAACCCCATGCATCCGGATAACCCGCTCGCCCGGGCCAATCCGGCGGCCCGGGTCTTCAAAGGCGATTGGGAGAGCTTCGGCAGCGCGGCGGAGTTCCCCTATGTGGCGACGACCTATCGGCTGACCGAGCATTTCCACACCTGGAGCAAGCACGTCCGGCTCAATGCCATCGTGCAGCCGGAGCAATTCGTGGAAATCGGGGAAGAATTGGCGGCGGCCAAGGGCATTACCGCGGGAGACCATGTGCGCGTCCGTTCCAAGCGGGGTTTCATCGTCGCCGTGGCCGTGGTCACCAAGCGCCTCAAGACCCTGACCATCGAGGGCAAGCCGGTGCATACGGTGGGCATCCCGATCCATTGGGGCTTCAAGGGGGTGGCCAGGAATGGCTATATCACCAACACCCTGACCCCCTTCGTGGGCGATGCCAATACCCAGACGCCGGAGTTCAAGGCCTTCCTGGTGGACATCGAAAAGCTCCCGACCCGACTCCAGGCGACGGCGTGAGGAGGCGACCATGGCACTGCAATCACTCGATATCGCGGCCCGTTCCGCCACCACCACGCCCTCGCCCTCGGCCCGTCAGGGATTCGAGGTCGCCAAGCTGATCGACATCTCGAAATGCATTGGCTGCAAAGCCTGCCAGGTCGCCTGCATGGAGTGGAACGACCTGCGTGATGAGGTGGGCATCAACCATGGCGTCTATGACAATCCGATGGACCTCACGGATCAATCCTGGACGGTCATGCGCTTCTCGGAGGTGGAGCCGCACGGCCACCTGGAATGGCTGATCCGCAAGGACGGCTGTATGCACTGCGCGGACCCCGGCTGTCTCAAGGCGTGCCCGGCCCCCGGCGCCATTGTCAAATACGGCAATGGCATTGTCGACTTCAACCAAGAGAACTGTATCGGTTGCGGCTACTGCATCACCGGTTGTCCCTTCAATATCCCGCGGATCGCCCAGAAGGACGGCAAGGCGTATAAGTGCACCCTGTGCTCGGATCGGGTGGCGGTGGGCCTGGAGCCGGCCTGCGTCAAGACCTGCCCCACCGGCGCCATCACCTACGGTGCCAAGGACGACATGGTACAGCACGCGGCCATGCGGGTGCGTGACCTCAATGAACGCGGCTTCGCGCAGGCCGGTCTCTATGATCCGCCGGGAGTGGGCGGAACCCATGTGATGTATGTGCTCCAGCACGCGGACCAGCCGGGACTCTATGCCAACCTGCCGCAAGACCCGCAAATCGACCCCTTGGTCAGTGTCTGGAAGGGCATCACCAAGCCATTGGCTATCGCCGCTTTCGCGGCCGTGAGTCTGGCCGGACTCTTCCACTACATCACCAAAGGTCCCAATGAGGTCTCCAAAGAGACCGAAAAAGAGACCGAGAAGGAGGTCGAATAATGCAACGCGATCCGCGCGATCTGATCCGCTACACCCCGAGCGAGCGCCTGAACCACTGGATTGTCGGTATCAGCTTTATCCTGCTCGGACTCTCTGGGCTGGCCCTGTTCCATCCGGCCTTCTGGCCCTTCACCCTGCTCTTCGGCGGGGGAACCTGGACCCGCATCATTCACCCCTATCTGGGCGTGCTGATGGCCCTGGCCTATGTGATCATGCTGATCCGCTTCACCCGCCTCAACCTCATGACCGCGGCCGATTGGCAATGGCTCAAACGTATCCGTGAAATGGTCGACGGGGATGACCACAACATGCCCGAGCAGGGCAAATACAACGGCGGCCAGAAGATCCTCTTCTGGCTGCTCTTCTGGTGCATGCTCCTGCTCATTCTGTCCGGCATCCCCTTGTGGCGCACCTGGTTCAGCTTCCCGGTGGAGTGGGTGCGGCTGGCCGCCGTAGTCCATTCCGCCAGCGCCGCGGTGATGATCGGCCTGATCATGGTCCATGTCTACGCCGCCATCTGGACCAAGGGCACCATCCGCGCCATGTGGTACGGCACCGTGACGCGCGCCTGGGCCAAACAGCACCATCGGGCTTGGTATAAGGAGGCAACGAAGGAGGGGTGAGGATGCGGGATATCGACGACGCCAGGGATGGCGGACTTGCCGAATCTAAGACGGTCTCTTGCTTGGATTCCGCCGATTGTCGAAGACGGAGTGGACGACGATTTCATCGTCTTCGATCGTGTAGAAAATCGAAAAGGGAAACCGGCGAACCACGCAGCAACGAAAGCAAGAATAGCGAATTGGGTACATACTCGGGCTATCCCGCACCGATGCGATGGCGGCTTCGACACAATCGAGAAACTCCAACCCCAAGCCTCGGCGTTGCCGCTCATACCATGCCAAGGCCAGATCGATGTCGTCTCTGGCGCCGGCAGTGTAACGCAGTTTCATTTGTACTTATCGCGGAGTCCGTCATGCACCGCTTGCCAGTCATAGAGTTCCAGAACCCCCTGCTGGTAGTCGGTATAGCGCTTGTCCAATTCTTTTTTCTGCCACTCAGGCAGAGGCAGATCGGGACTGCTTGCCGCGATCGAATCCCAGATGTCTTCAACCAGCAGCAGTTTTTCGGATAGGCTCAATTCGCTGATCTCCTTTTTGATCTCTTCCGGTCTCATAACAACGCCTCCTTCTCGGAGAGTGGTAAACTTGATGTCGACGACGCAAGCGCCAGACAAACCGCCAGGCTGGCGAGAGTCGATCAGATGCGGGCGCAGCTGTCAAGCAGTTGCGTTCGCGTCGAAGCCTTTGTGATCTTTGTGTCTTTGTGTGATAACTGCGTTTTCCAGCGATCACAACTATCACCCATGTCCAGCCCCATCCTCCAACCCGGCCAACTCGAACCTGCGGCCGGGGTCTTCCCGACCCTGCGTCTGCCCGCGCCGGGACTGTTTGCCGGCCGTGCGCACCGCCTGCGCACCCTGGCGCCCGGCCATGCCCTGGAGCCCTTCCTGCGCTTTGCGGCCGACCTGGCCGAGTGCCAGGAACGTCTGTGGGAAGGACTGGCGCCCGACCCCCTACCGGCAGACGCACTGCTCGCGCACTGCCGGGAGGCGGCCATGCCGCCGCTGGCCGCCCCTTCCTGGTGGCCCAGTCCCGCCTGGCGTGAGTTGGTACGTCGGCTCGCCGCGGAACTGGCGCCCCAGGCACCGGACCCCGCGATCTTCAGTCGACTGACCGGGCGTGAAGACGACTGGCTGGAGACCCAGGCCCACGCACTCCTGACCGGCGACGGCAGCAGGCTGGACCTGGGCACCGCCCCGCTGATCGGTGCCGCACTGCAAGTCTGCTGGACGGCCGCCGCGGCCCGGCTCGACCCGCAGGTCATGGCCCCGCCCGGCCTGGGCCACACCCAGCCGGGGGTCTGCCCGGTGTGCGGCTCGCCGCCGGTGGCTGCCGTCCAGCGCATCGGCGGAGCGGTGGACGGGCTGCGCTATCTGCACTGCGGACGCTGTGCCGCCGAATGGCATGTGGTCAGAGCCAAGTGCAGCCTGTGCGACAACAGCCGCGGCCTGGCTTATCTCAGCCTGACCGCACGCGACGCCGAGGAGGCGACTCAGGGCCCTCAGCCCGCGGTGCAGGCCGAGACCTGCCCGGAATGCCGCGGCTACCTCAAGCTCTGCCGACTGGATCGGGACCCGCACCTCGACCCCTGGGCCGATGACCTGGCGACCCTGGCCCTGGACCTCCTGGTGGACCAGGAGGGTTTCGAGCGGGCCGGACTCAACTTCCTGCTGTTACAAGGGGAGTCGGCAACGTCCGGATGATGCCGGGGCAGCGCATCCGTGCGCTGATTCCAGTTCCCGAACCCCTCAACAAACACCATAAGGATCGTCTATCGTGCATAGCGTCCTCGCCCTACACCGACCACCGTCGGTCGATCGTCTCCTCGGCTGGCCGGCGCTGGCGCCGCTGTTGCTCGAATATGGCCGCCAGCCGGTACTCGCCGCGGTGCGCGGGCTGCTCGATGACCTGCGGGGGCGGCTTGTGGCCGGCGAGGAGATCGCCGACCCATTCGCCGAACCCCGAATCGCCGCCGGTCTCGCCGAGCGTCTGGCCCGGTCCGAGGCACCCCGGCTGCGGCGGGTCTTCAACCTGACCGGCACCGTCCTGCACACCAACTTGGGCCGCGCCCCGCTGCCGGAAGAGGCCGTGGCCGCCCTCACCCTGGCCGCCCGGGAACCCTGCGCTCTGGAATATGACCTGGCAGGCGGCGCCCGCGGCGACCGGGACAGCCTGGTGGAGGGCTGGATCAAGGATCTGACCGGGGCGCAAGCCGCGACCGTGGTGAACAACAACGCCGCCGCGGTCTTCCTGCTGCTCAATACGCTGGCCCTGCGCAAGGAGGTGCTGGTTTCCAGGGGCGAACTGGTGGAGATCGGCGGCGCCTTCCGGGTCCCGGACATCATGTCGCGGGCCGGCGCGCGCCTGAAGGAGGTCGGCACCACCAACCGCACCCATGCCCGTGACTTCGCGGAGGCTATCGGGCCGCGCACCGGGCTGGTGATGAAGGTCCATACCAGCAACTATGCCATCCAGGGCTTCACCGCCGCGGTGCCGGAGCGGGCGCTGGCGGGGCTCGCCCATGACCGCGGGTTGCCACTGGTGGTGGACCTGGGCAGCGGCACCCTGGTGGACCTGACTCCCTTCGGCCTGCCCCACGAACCCACGCCCCAGGAGACCCTGGCCAATGGGGCGGATTTGGTGTCCTTCAGCGGAGACAAACTCCTGGGCGGACCCCAGGCCGGCATCCTGGCGGGCCGTGCCGACCTGATCGCCCGCATCAAAAAGAACCCGTTGAAGCGTGCGCTGCGTCTGGGCAAGCTCACCCTGGCCGCCCTGGAGGCGGTGCTGCGCCTGTATCGGGACCCGGAGCGACTGGCTGAGCGTCTGCCGACCCTGCGTCTCCTGACCCGCCCGACCGCTGAGATCGCGGCCCTGGCGACCGACCTGATGCCCGCCCTGGAGCAGGCCCTGGCGAACTGGCCGGTGACGGTCGGCAGCGCGCCGGTGCAGAGCCAGATCGGCAGCGGCTCACTGCCGATCGACCGGTTGCCGAGCTATGCCCTGGTGATCCGACCCAGTGGCCGACGCGGCGGCCTGCTGCGCGACCTGGAGACGGCCCTGCGGCAGCTCCCCATCCCGGTCATCGGCCGCAGCGCCGATGGCGCGCTGTGGCTCGACCTGCGGTGCCTGGAAGACCCGGAGACCTTCCGCGGCCAACTCGCCATTCTGGCGCACCGCGCGGTGCCGGCATGATCGTCGGCACCGCCGGCCACATCGACCACGGCAAGACCGCCCTGGTCCGCGCACTCACCGGGGTGGATACCGACCGTCTGCCGGAGGAGAAGGCCCGCGGCATCACCCTGGACCTGGGCTATGCCTATCAGACCAGCGCCTCCGGCGCCATCCTGGGCTTCGTGGACGTACCGGGTCACGAGCGCCTGGTGCACACCATGGTCGCCGGGGCCGCCGGAATCGATTGTGTCATCCTGGTGGTCGCGGCGGACGACGGACCCATGCCCCAGACCAGGGAGCACCTCCAGGTGCTGGATTTGCTGGGCCTGGACCACGGCCTGGTGGCCCTGACCAAGATCGACCGGGTCTCGCCCGAACGCGTCGCCCAGGTCGAGAACGCGATCCGCGCCCTGCTGCATGGGACCGGACTGGCGGCGGCGCCCATTGTCCCGGTCAATGCACTGAGCGGTGAAGGCATCCCGGCGCTGCGGCTGCACCTGGAAGCCATCGCGGCCCGGCTTCCGCCCCGACGCGTCGGCGGACGCTTCCGGCTCGCGGTCGACCGCAGCTTCAGCATCAGCGGCGCCGGCACCGTGGTGACCGGCCTGGTGCTGGACGGCCGGGTGCAGGTGGGTGACCGCCTACTGGTCTCACCCGCGGGCCTGGCCGCGCGGGTGCGCGGCATCCATGCCCAGAATCAGCCGGCGCAGCAGGGCCTGGCCGGTCAACGGTGCGCGCTGAACCTGGCCGATCTGCATCGGGAAGCGGTCGGCCGCGGCGACCTGGTGCTCGACCCGGATCTGCATCAGCCCACCCGTCGGCTGGATGTCCAGGTGCGGGTCCTGGACACCGAGGCCGGACCGCTCAAGCACTGGACCCCGGTCCACTGCCACCTGGGCGCCGCCCATGGCACTGGTCGGCTGGCCGTGCTGGACGGGGAAGCCATCGCGCCCGGCGCCGCGGGTCTGGCTCAACTGGTGCTGGACGCGGACCTGGCGGCCGTGCGCGGTGATCGCTTCATCCTGCGCGACCAGTCCGCCCGCCGCACCCTCGCCGGCGGCTGGGTGCTGGACCCGGAGCCGCCCGCGCGGGGCCGGCGCCGGCCGGCCCGGCTCGCCCTGTTGGCCGCGCTGGCTGTACCGGACACCTCGACCGCGGCCGTTGCGGCACTCGAACTGGCGGCACAGGGCCTGGACCTGGATCGGTTGAGGCGCCAGTGGAACCTGGACCAGGCAACCACCTCGGCCCTTTCGGATCGGCCCGGTTGCGTACGGATCGACACGGCTGCCGGGCCGCTGCTGTTCGCTCCGCAGCAGTGGCAGGCCCTCGCGCAACGGGTGATCCACGCGCTCCGCGCCGCCCATCAGGAGCATCCGGACCAACTCGGTCCCGACCGGGAGCGCCTGCGCCGCATCGCCGGCCCGGCCATGACCCGGCCGGCCTTTGGCGCCTTGCTCGACACCTTGGCCGCACGTGGAGAGATCGTGCGTGCCGGCCCCTGGATTCACCTGCCGGGCCATGCGGTGCGGCTTGGGGAGCACGATGAGCAACTGTGGCGGGACGGCATCAGCCCCTTGCTGCACACCAAACCCTTCGACCCGCCCCGGGTCCGGGACCTGGCCCGCGCCCTGGAGCAGGACGAAGACAGCATCCGCCAACTGCTCAAGCGCCTGGCCGCCATGGGCGAAGTCGAGCGGGTTGCCCATGACCATTACTTCACCAGCGCCGCGGTGGCCGACCTCGCGGCCATTGCCCTGCGTTTGAGCGAGAGCGCCGGTGAGGCGCGCGCCGCGGAGTTCCGGGACGCCATTGGAACCGGCCGCAAGCTCGCCATCCAGATCCTGGAGTATTTCGACCGGATCGGCTACTCGCGCCGCATCGGTGACGGTCACCGCGTCTTCCGCGACAGCCTGCTCGCCCGCTAGCGCTGAATGCCGCGGCGGGCGTGTTGGCGCAGCGCCCGTCGGACCGTTGTCAAACAGCCGGGTTGAATATAGTCTGCGGCTAGAAATCTACGTTCAAGACGGTTCCAAGGACCCGCCTTGCATCGGCGCAAGAGACGCAAACGACCATGAATGTCGAATCACTGAAAGACACCCTCAAGCGCGAGTTACCCGAGTGGCTGCGGCAGGACGCGGATTTTCGCGCCTATGTCCTGGACCTGGCACGACAACAGTTTGCCGACCGCGCCCAGACCGAGGACCGGTTCGACCGGCTATTGGCTGAGTTGCGCCGGGATCGCGAGGACCAGAACCGCAAGTGGGAGGAGCAAAACCGCAAGTGGGACGAGCAAAATCGTAAATCGGACGCCATGCTGGCGGAAATGCGCGCGGAGTTCCTCCGGGTCCACGCCGAGCTCAAGGCCCAAAACGACAAGCACGAGCGCAGCATCGGCGCCCTGGGCGCCCGCTGGGGGATGCAATCGGAGCAGGCCTTCCGGGACGCCCTGGCCGGCATCCTGGAGAAGAATTTCGATGTCCAGGTCCTCAACGTCAACGAGTTCGACGACCAAGGAATCGTATTCGGCCGACCGGAACAAGTGGAGTTGGACGTCATTATCAAGAACGGCCTGCTGATCCTCTGTGAGCTGAAATCGTCCATCGATAAGGCCGGCATGTACATTTTCGAGCGCAAGGCGCGTTTCTATGAGCAGATCCACCAGCGCACCGCCAACCGGCTCATCGTTATCTCACCGATGATCGACCCGCGAGCGCGCAAGGTCGCCGAAAAGCTGGGTATCGAGACCTATGGAGACTCCATCAACGTCGAGCGCCTCTAACCGCTGGACCCGCGTTTTGTCCAGGGCACAAGGCCCCGGCTTGTGAGGTCTCACCGACGGCACTCGGTCCGAGTAACAAAGGGATTCGCTCACCGATTCGTGTCGGTGTGACGGAACGGTTGCAAGCCCCTTCGCCGAACTGAAACGGTACCGTCCCGATACCGCAACACCGGCGTGCGATGATCACGCATCCTGACCGTCAAGTGTTCGGCGCGCATCCTTCCCCATGTCACTCGAGCACAGCTCAGCGCTGCATGCCAGCCTCCCGGCCTGGCAGGACCTGCGCCCGCGCGACCTGTGGCGCTGGCCGCTGGACGCCTTGGCGCGCCCTCTGGATCGGGTCGTCTTGCGGGCGGCGGCGGCCCTGGCGCGGCGTCAGGTCCGCACCATCGCGCACTGGGAGCGGGTGCTGCCGGATCGCGACCCGTTTATCCTCGTCGCCAATCACGGCTCGCGCCGCGAGACCGTCTACCTGACCGCGGCCCTGATGCTGGCCCGCGGCGGACGCCCGGTGCACTTCCTGGCCGACTGGAATTTCCGCCTGATCCCCGGGGTCGGCTACCTCTACGCCCGCACCGGCGCGATCACCGTGACACGCAAGGACGCCCGCCCGCGCGTCCTGAACCGGCTCAAACCCTGGTTTCTCGATGAGACCCCCGCCCTGGAGCAGGCGCGGGCGCGGCTCCTGGCCGGCGGCTCGCTCGCCCTGTTCCCGGAGGGCACCATCAACCGCGATCCGCGCCGGTTACTGCGCGGGCGCTGCGGTGCGGCGCGCCTGTCGCTGGAGACCGGTGCGCCGATCCTCCCGGTGGGCATTCGCTTCCTCGGCAGTTCCGAAGGGACCGACCGCGGCGCTTCCGGGCAGCCCATGAGCATCCATCTCGGTGCCCCGCTGATCCCCCCGCTCCGCGCCGCAACGGTCAGTGCAACCGGCCAGGCCTCGCTCGCCGACGTGCGCGCCTGGCATGCCGAGGTCATGGCGGCCATCGCCACACTGTGCGGCAAGACCTGGTCACCGACCACGCCCCCGACGGCTCGACCCGTCGGCGGACCCGTCACCTTCCCAACCATCGAACCTCGCGCCATCGGCCCAGGAGGCCCCCCGTGCTGAAAAAGCCCAAGGTCATTCGCGTCGACGATGCCCAGACCCGTCAGGATGCACTCGCCGTCCTGCGCGCCACCTATCGGGACGAAAAGGGGTGGGTGGAACAGGCCGAGTCCCAACTGCCGGAATCGGATCTCACCAGCCGGCAGGTCTCCTGGTTTGTCGTTTACCGCGGGCGGGAGCCGGCCGGAGTGCTGCGTATCTATTACGAGCCGCCGGTGGCTCAGTATCGAGCCTACAATGTCACGCTGTTGAATCGTGAACTGGACGTGGATCGATTTCTGTCCACTAACCGCATCGCTGAGATCGGACGCTTCGCCATTTGCCCGCACTACCGCCGCAACCTCCTGATCGCGGTCGCCCTGATGCGCGCGGCCACCCGTGAGACGGTGGAACGGGGCTTCACCCACTACATCACCGACGTCTTCGAAGACGACGCCCACAGTCCCTACGGCTTTCATACGCGGGTCATGGGGTTCGCCCCTGTTGCGACCCACGAGCACGGCGAATTGCACTGCAAGAGCCGCCGCATCACCCTGATCCTGGACCTGAAAGCCGCCTATAACCACCTGCGTGGTCGCCGGAACTGGATCTTCCGCTCGCTGACCGCGGACTGGGACGAGGGGCTGCATCGGCGCTTGGCGGTTTAGCTGGGACCCCTCTGCCCGGCCGCGAAACCGTTCCGTATAAAACGGCGGTAGCCGCCGGGGAGCGGCCTATTCTGCCCTTGCACTACGCCCCATCCTGTGGCATTTCTTCGATGACCGGGTCGTCGCCGCGGCGCTCCGGACAACAGTGCTTCTGGAAGGGCGTCGCTATCCGGTGAGGCGGCCGGACTTCAAATCCGGTTGGGGCCGTCAGGCGGTCCTGGGTGGGTTCGACTCCCACGCCCTTCCGCCAATGACTTAGGTTTCGCTACCGCCTGCCGTGAAGCGCTGTCCCGGCGCACTGCGAAAGCACAGCCGCGACGTACCCACGTGGGCGGCTGGATCGCTATTGAAATCCGCCGGGCGCAGCGCCTCATAGGCGATACCATCTCGCTCATCGTGTCGCCCGCTTGCGGCGTCGCGCCGACCGTCATGTGGTGCTGCTATGCTCCGCTCGGCGCTCCTGGAAAGCAGACGAAGATGCAGGATCACCGGTAAACCCGTACTCCACCGGCACCCTGAGATAAAACAGATTGAGTCCCTGGCTCGCGATGTGCGCCAGGAACCGATCGGCCTCCTCCTGGGTCACCACGAAACCCACTTCCACCGGCAGGTCTCCAGCCAACTCGAAAAAGCGTTCCTCGTGCAGTCGCCCGTGACGGCCATAGCCGGCCAGGGCGCGGAACGCTGAGCCGCCGTGCAAACCGAGCTGCTTCGCCTCCTCCAGCAGCCAGTCGTAGGCCAGTTTACGATGGTGGCGGCGGTTCTCCGCCACATAGAACTTGAGAAAACAGCCGTTCATGGACAGTCCTGCCAGTCATCTGACGCGCGTGTGAACATGGATGTCCCGCAACCTGAATGCGGCCTTCGGCTTCAAGCCGCCGGCCAGCCGCGCGATCCAGGTGCGAGACCACCGCGAACCCTGCGCCTAAGGTATAACGCAAACGGGTCGGCGGCGGTTGCCGATCGACCGGCTTTTCCAGCCACATCCTGCGTCTGATCCTTGCAGCGGGGAGCACGCGTGACCAGTACCGACCAGACCAACCCGCCGCGCCGCACCAAACCCCGGCGCTTACTCCCGCGTGACCGGCTGCGCGCGCTGCTCGGCATTGAGTCGCGACCGGCCAGCCATCACGAACGCTGGCTCGCCATGGCGGGGGGTGTCCTCGGCATTGCGCTGGTATTCGCTGCGGCAGCGCTGCACCCGCTGGGGCCGGGCAGCACGCTGGTGGTGGCCTCGATGGGGGCCTCGGCCGTGCTGATCTTCGCCGTGCCCCATGGTGCCCTGTCGCAGCCCTGGCCGGTCATCGGCGGCCATCTGCTGTCCGCCGGCATCGGCGTCACCGCGGCGCATTGGATCCCGCCGACGGCACTCGCCGGACCACTCGCCGTCGGCCTCGCGATCGTGACCATGCATTATGCGCGCTGTCTGCACCCACCGGGCGGCGGAACCGCCTTGGCGGCGGTCATCGGTGGTGCCGAGATCCAGGCCCTGGGGTACAGCTATCTCCTGGCACCGGTGCTGATCAATGCCGTGCTGCTGGTGGCGGCCGGCATTCTGCTCAATTTCCCCTTCCGCTGGCGGCGTTATCCGGCCGCGCTGGCAGCGCCCGCGGCGACACCCGGCGCACCGGACACCGGGGAGACCCCGCCGCCGCCCGCGCTCGGCCACGACGATCTGATCTATGCCCTCGGCCGGATGGATTCATTCATTGATGTCTCCGAGGCCGACCTGGCGCAGATCTTCGCCCTGGCAACGCACCACACCCAGGAACGCCATCCGGGCAATCTGGAGATTCGGCCTGGCCGCTGCTACAGCAACGGCCGTTACGGGGCCGACTGGGCGGTGCGTTGCGTGCTCCAGGTTGAGCCCGGCGGCGCTGAGGCCCTGGTGTCTTTCCGCGGCGCTGCCGGAGCGCAACGGCGCACCCGCGGCACCCTGAGTCGCGCGGCCTTCGCCGACTGGGCCCGCCATGAGGTCGAACGCGACGAGACCACTTGGCGACGCGTCATCCACCCCCGACCGGAGCACCTCGAGCTTTCCACATCTCCTGTTGTCGCTTCGGTGGATAAGCTGTGCCCAAGCGGGGCTGAACCTTAACCGAACAGTGCGTTCGAAACCCCGGATAAAGTTTCGCCGCCTCGCCTGATGCGTCGGCGTCAGTGCGTCATCGAGCGGGCGGACGGCGCAACCGCGGCGTCCGCGGTGCGGAAGCCGAGGTCACAGGGGCTCCAGGAAAAACCCGCCAACCGATAGCGCATCAGGATCGGCAGACCGTCGACCGACGCGCTGACCGAGACCTCAGTCGCCGAGTGGGTCGTGATGGCGCGGACTTGACGCGTCCATCGACGCTCTCAGTCTGGACCCGAACGCGCCCGCGCGGTATCAATCTCATGCCCTACAACCAAAGTCTTAGCCTGGGGCAATCACCGGCAATCGACCGTCTGACGGCGCGTTTCGATGCACGCTGTCGCCGGGCGCGATCACTCCGGCATCGAGCCGTGAGATATCGAGGATCGCGTCGAGCAACTCTTGCAGTGTCGTCACCGCGACCTCGGCCTGAGCGGCGCGCCGCGTCTCCGGGTGCTGCACCCGCGCGTTGAACTGCGCGATGAACAAACCGAGCGCGTGCAGCGGCTGGCGCAGATCGTGACTGGCGGCGCGCAGGAAACGCGACCGCGCCTGGTTCGCGCGTTCGAGATCCCGAGTGCGCACGGCCACCTTGCGCTCCAGGTCCGTATAGGTGAGCCCGGTCATGGTGCCGCCGGGATGCGCGAGGCTCGCGGCAAAGCCTTGAATTACCGATCCAAGGCTGAAGCCTTGGACTCCGGTTCGTTGGCCGGCACCTCGGTTGAGCGGCACGATGACCACAGTCCGCTCCGGGGGCGCGGGCGTCCCACCCACGT
Source organism: uncultured Lamprocystis sp. (assembly GCA_964470155.1). Classification (GTDB taxonomy): domain Bacteria; phylum Pseudomonadota; class Gammaproteobacteria; order Chromatiales; family Chromatiaceae; genus Thiodictyon. The sequence continues at coordinate 84,894 of CAYYAY010000013.1, forward strand.
GCGGGCCAGCGGCCCGCGGTCCCAGGAAAATGGCCGGCGTGATGATCAGCACCAGTCGGAACCGAAGCGATGGACAGCTTGATATTTCCGTTCTCATCCAGATTGATGGACTAGAGCGGGACGACCTGCCCATCACATCGAACACATCGGATACAAACCGCGGATGACCCTCGCCTTCGACAACACCTACGCCCGCCTGCCGGACCACTTCTACGCGCGACTGGCCCCGGTGCCGGTGGCCGGTCCGCGGCTGGTCAAACTGAATACCGCGCTGGCCCGGTCGCTCGGGCTCGACCCGGCGGCGCTGGATACGCCGGAGGGCTTGGCCATGTTCGCGGGCAATCAGGTGCCCGCGGGCGCGGAGCCGCTGGCCATGGCCTATGCCGGGCATCAGTTCGGCCAGTTCGTCCCGCAGCTCGGCGACGGCCGGGCGATCCTGCTCGGCGAGATCACCGACCCGCAGGGCAGGCGTTTCGATATTCACCTCAAGGGCTCGGGCCGCACCCCCTTCTCGCGCGGGGGCGACGGGCGCGCCTGGCTGGGTCCGGTCCTGCGCGAATACGTGATCGGCGAGGCGATGCACGCGCTCGGCATCCCGACCACGCGCGCACTCGCCGTGGTCACCACGGGCGAGCCGGTCTATCGCGAAACCACGCGGCCGGGAGCGGTGCTGACCCGCATCGCGCGCGGCCATGTGCGGGTCGGAACCTTCGAGTACTTCGCGGCGCGCGCCGATCACGCGGCCTTGCGCCGCCTGGCCGACCATGTGATCGCCCGCCACGACCCCGAGCTGGTTGAGGCCGAACAGCCTTACCTGGCCCTGCTGGACGCGGTCATCGGACGTCAGGCGGACCTGATCGCGCGTTGGCTCGGCGTCGGGTTCATCCACGGGGTGATGAATACCGACAACATGTCGATCAGCGGCGAGACCATCGATTACGGCCCCTGCGCCTTCATGGACACCTATCACCCGGAGACGGTTTACAGCTCGATCGATCGGCATGGCCGCTACGCCTACGCCAACCAGCCGCGCATCGCCCAGTGGAACCTGGTGAGCCTCGCCCAGTCACTGCTGCCGCTACTCCACGAGCACCAGGAGCGGGCGCTGGAACTCGCCCAGACAGCCGTCGACACCTTCATGCCACGCTTCGAACGGGCCTATCTCGCGGTGTTTCGCGCCAAGTTAGGGCTCCTGGAGGAGCAGGCGGAGGATAGCGGGCTGATCGCCGGGTTCCTCACGGCCCTGGCCGCGGACGGCGCCGACTTTACCAACAGTTTCCGCTCCTTGAGTGACGTTGCGGCGGGTGCCGAAACCCCCTGGAACGAGGGCGGCGCCATCCAGGCCTGGCTGCCGGACTGGCGCGCCCGGCGCGCGGGCGAGCCGGCAAGCCCCACGGCGCAGGCGGTCCTCATGCGGCGGGCCAACCCGGCCGTGATCCCGCGCAATCACCGGGTCGAGGCGGCGCTGAACGCGGCGCTGGACGGCGACCTCGCACCGCTGAACCTGCTGTTGAGCGTGCTCGCCTCCCCCTGGGACGCACGGCCCGAGCAGGCGCCTTACACGCGACCGCCGCAGCCGCACGAGATCGTCCACCAGACCTTCTGCGGCACCTGAACCGCGGACCCACACCAAACCACACAGGAGCGTCACTATGAGCGCGCTGCCAACTGCCGTCGTCACCGGTGCCGATCGGGGTCTCGGCCTCGAGACCGTTCGCCAACTCGCGCGGCGCGGCTATCGCGTACTGCTGACCGCCCGCCGCGACGCCGCCGGGCAGGCCGCCGCCGCGGCCTTGGCGGCTGACGGTCACGCGGTGCACTTCCGGCATCTGGACGTGACCGTGCCGGCCGCGGTCCAAGCACTGGGCGATCATCTCAAGACGGCATTCGGACGCATCGACGTGCTGGTCAATAACGCCGGCATCTTTCCCGACCGGAGGTCCGACGGCGCCGCGTCGAGCATCTTCACCGCGGATCTCGACACCATCCGCCGGGCCATGGAAACCAACACCCTGGCGGCCCTCCACCTGTGCCAGGTGTTGATTCCGCTGATGCAGGGCAACGGGCGCGTGGTCAATGTCTCCTCCGGCATGGGTCAACTCAGCGACATGAACGGCGGCTGCCCCGGCTACCGGCTCTCAAAGGTGTCGCTCAATGCCGTCACCCGCATCTTCGCCGACGAACTGCAGGGCACCAACGTCAAGGTGAACTCAGTCTGCCCCGGCTGGGTGCGCACCGACCTCGGCGGGTCGGATGCGCCGCTCGGCGTCGCCGAAGGCGCCAAGGGCATCGTTTGGGCCGCGACCCTGCCGGACGACGGCCCGAGCGGCGGCTTCTTCCGGCATGGGGAGCCGATTCCCTGGTAGTGACTCACTCCCCACAGAGCAGACGGCCAAAGGACGCCCGGCCGAGTGGCGCGGGTTCCGCGCAGACACGCCGCAGGCGTGCGATGAAGGGGCCGTCGGGATCGAAGATGAGCACCCAGGACCTGGCCGCCACCGACAGGCCTTCGAGACCGTCTTCCCGGCAGTTCCAATAGACCTGTTGATAGAGGGTGTCGCACCAAGCCCGCGCGATCCGCTCGGGATGGTACCCGCACTGCGCGATCACCTCCGGCAGCGCCCCGCTGCCGGTGGCCCCGGTATAGGCGCCGGCATCGCCGTAGTCGCGCAGTCCGGCCGCCTCCAGGTCCGTAAAGACCCGATCCCGGCACGCCTCCCAGGCGTCTCCCGACCGGGCGGCAAGGCCCGGCGCGCCCGACAGGGCAAGCAAGATCATCACCCGGACCAGCATCCAAGACCGCTCCCGAGGGCGGGCTAGCGCGACCATGGCGACCTCCTGTCCGGACGGACGCATGCGCCGTCTGCTGGCTGCATTTGTCGTCGGGACCGTGCGGACGGTACTCTCAATACACAGGTGCCGGGCGGCGGGCAGACGCATTGCACCGCTCGACACGGGGACCGCGCCTGACCAGGCCGCGGCGGCACGACCGGGAACGGCCGACGCTGTCTACTGCGGCGTTTCCGAGCGCGACGATGCCCGCCTCAAGTATATCTGGTGACCGGCGATCCTGTTGGATTCGCCACAGCGCTTAAAGCATCCGGTAAGGATCGACCCGCACCGGCACGCGCCACCCGCGCCTTGGCCGTGGCAAGCAATTGCCGATCGTGGTCGGTTTGAACCATTTGCTCCAGACTGGCGATCAGGGCGTCGGCAATCGCCTCCTCGCCCTTGGCGCGGCGCAGCATGGCCATGACACCGTAGAGGGCAAACGCCTCCTGGATGTGGAGCCGCGTACGCGCTCCGAGACCGCTCAGCAAGGGTTCGGCTGCGTGCAGATCCCCATCCTCGATCAGGAGGCTGGCCAGGTTGACGCGGGCAAACAAGTAATCCGGATGGGCCGCGATCACCCGACGCAAGAGTTCCCGGGACTCCGCATCCCGCCCCTGCCTGGCGCGGATGGCCGCCAGGTTGCCCATGGCAGCCTGGTGGTCCGGAACACGTTCCAGCACAGCGTGGAGATACGCCTCGGCGGCCATCAGCTCGCCATCCCAGGTCAGACGCACCGACGCATCGAGCATGGCCTGCAGGTCCGGCGGCAGATCGGGCGGATCGGCCTCGCGGTAAATCTCGGTCGACACCAGCTTGATCTCCTGCAGCGTCGCACCGTTCCAATATTGAACGGCCTCATCGGCCCCAATCAGACCCTGCTCACGCAGTGCATGCAGCATCGCGACGCGCTCTTGCGGGGTACCGACCGGCCGGCAAGCCAGATCCCGAAGGATGGCTGGCGCGCGCCGTTCGGGCTGACCACCAGCCGGCGGCTCGGCCTGAACCGGGCGCTTCAGCCGATGCTTCAGCAGTTGCGTGGCGAAAGAACGCACCAACGCGTCGCCGGCCAGGTAGATCGCCTCCAGATAGGAATCGGTCGCGCCCAACTCATCAAGGCAGGCATCCAGGGACACCTGGCCTAACGCGCGTACTCGCTGCACCCAACCGACCGGCAGCACATGGGACCAATCGAACAGCGCCGGATGCGCCGCGGGCGCCCCGTCCCGATCCAGGATGGTCAGATTCTCTCCCGCCGCCGCATGACGCGGAGCGCGCTCCAGGATCTTCCGCCACAGCGACGCGGCCTGCTCGTCCTGGCCGAGCCGACTGGCGGCGCCCGCTCCCAGGTTGAGCCGTTCGACGACCAGGGGACCGGTGTCGCTGAGAATCCAGGTCGCCCGACCGGAACGCTCGAAGGCCTCCCAGGCGGCCTGATCTTCCCGGGCCAGCAACAAGCCCGCGAGCTGACCATAGGCATCCTCGATGCGGCGCGCCTCGGCGCAGGCCAAGGGCGCAACGAGCGCGCGGGCGCCGGTTTCATCGCCCTGATACAGCCGCAGCCGTAACGCCCAACCCAAGGCGAAGAGGTTGCCCTGGTCGTGCTGCCAGGCATCCAGGAAGCACGCCAGCGCCTCCGCGATGCGGTTCTGGTGAAAGAAGGCAAAGGCCAGGTTGTTGCGGGCCGCGGTGAGGGCAATACCGTCCAGTGCCCGGACGGCACCCGCGAAATCATTGGCTTCGAGATACAGTCTGCCGATATCGAACTGTTCCATCTGCGCGCGGGTCGCCCGCGTGCCGTCGGGCTGTGCCAACAACGCATCCCGGCTCGTGGCGTCGGGGAGCGCAGTCCCGGCCGGAGCACCCAGGTCCCGCAACTGGTCCGCGACGCGATTGGCCAAGAAGAGGTGATGGCCCGCGAGTGCAAACTGCAACAAGGCTTCAAGCGCCCGCGGACTCCGCGGCCGACGTTCCGCCCATTGATAAGCAGCCAGGGCCGCCGCGCCGCGACTCTCACCCCGCTCCAGGGCCTGCAGCAACAGATGGTTCGCGCCGCCGTGATCGGGAAACCGTTGGACCATGACCCGTGCCCGCTCGATCGCCCGCTGGTACTCACCGTCCCAGAGCAACCGTTCGACGGCCTTGACCTGGGCCGGCTCGGGCTGCCGGCCCTTGGCTGACTGAGGTTTCGACGGTTTTTTCGGCACTGCGATGCCTCTGGTGGTTTAGTGTTGAGCAGGTGTCCAGTGTAACGGAACCGGTCCGCCGACGCGGCGAAGCAGGCCGGTCGTCGACGCCGGACCGAGCGACTGCGCGAGGGGTCCGAGTGTCTACCCGAACTTTGTAATACACTATGGTATATATACCCGTCGTTGTTGGTTTTTCGTTTCTCGTTTTTCGTAACCCAATGTTTGATAGTCCTTAACTAAAAACGAAAAACCGAAAACTCAAAACCGTTCCGTATACCAACACCTGAGGATATCGCCATGAGCCAAGTCGCCAAACTTTTCACTAAGGCAAGCTGCTTGCGCCGATCGATCTGCTGATCGCAACACACGCACTAAGCGTTAGCGCGGTACTGGTGACAAACGACCGGGCTTTCGGTCAAGTCGACGGTCTCTCTCTCGAAGACTGGACGGTGTGAAGCGGCATGTCCCTACCTGTGTAAAGATCCAATACCAGGCGGGCGGCGACGCGCCCGCCGTCCGGACACCGCCTTGCGCCGGCTAAACCCGCAACGACGCCAGGTCGATGACGAAGCGGTACATCGCAACGGATGACGCCGGCACGCGTGTGGCGTCGCGCTGTCACACCGTCAGTGAGCCCGGGCGCGCGAACACTGATCGCAGCGATCGGCAGCGACGAACTCGATAATGGCACGCGTGTCGTCCGAGCAGTTCTTGAAGACGATGCGGTCAAGAATATCGGGACCATGACGCAGGATCAGTGCGCCGATCAACTCATCAACAAAGGACTGGGTCACCGCCAGACCGGCGAAGTCGAAAACCACCTCATGACCTTGCAGCAACGCCTCTTCAGCCTGCTGTCGAGGGGGCACGGCAACAGAGCGCAGGCCCGCAAAACGACCCTTCGATTGGGCGCTGAGCAGCAGGTGTTTACGGTGGGTGGGCGTGTCCATAGCGGGATAGTGGGGTCGAAGCCAGAGAAAAGTAAAGCACCTACTCGAAACGCAGCGGTCTGCGCGCCCCCTCCGCGCTCGGCAGAAGTGTGGCAATGCGGATATCTCTGAGCCTATCGCGTCGCAACTCCAGCCCGATGGCAACACCTTGCCAGAACGCCTGGTTCGTCAGCAACCCGGTCGCGCTCGTCGGATCGTGATAGGCATCGCCACTGACGATCAATGCCTTGCCGCCCGCGCTCTGCGCAATGCGCAACACCGTTGTCAACCCGACCCCCTCGTTGGTCGTATCCCCGCGAAGCCCTAAGTCCCTGTTGCAACTCACCCGCGGCTTCATCGCGGTCAAGATCGCGTCACGGTGTGTCTCCCCACGAAGATCGGGATGGTTCCGCAGGGTCGCTAGAAACCCGCAGCCGTTATCCGTGACCGCCAACCGCACCAGGTCATTGGTTGGGTAGTATTGCCCGGCGACCCAGACACGCGCCCCTTGGTACCCCACGCGCCGCGCGTGGGTCAAGGCATTTTCGAGCAGTTCGCTCAGGACGTACTGAATCGGCATGCCGAGCCGGTCCACTTCAGTAAGTCCGGTCATCTGGTCAGGCGCCTCGTCGCGATCGACGCCAGGAACGGCCCCAACCAAGGCGTTCGTCAAGCGCCCCGCCGCATCGCTGGCCGTGTCTCTGCCAAGAATACAGGTCAGTTCGACCAGCGCGTCTTGGCGATTGCGGCGTCGGGTCATGACAGGAGCGCAGTCGCGCAGTTCCACGCCCGCAAACAGGTCCATGCGCAGTAGATAGCCGCCCACGTCGGCGCTGAGCCCATGGACGACGACCCTCTGCCCCCATGTGATCAACTCCTGGAAACTGGCACCGAGGAGGGTCAGACCAAAAGGATCAACGAACTTTAGTCCGGAGGCATCGAGGACCACATCGTCCTCCGCTGCCTGAATCACCCGGCAGACCGCGATGGTTTGTCCGCACGAGCGGGCAGACAAGAATGCGGGTAGGCGGATCACAACTTCAAACGCTCTGTTGACTACGTTGCTTCCGGCGCATCAAGGCCAGCATGTCGGATGGCCGCGCACTTCAGATCGACCCTTTCCTCAAACGACAGAACGCCCACCTGCGCGTAGGGCTGAAAATGGGTCGAGCGGATCAGTGCGACACCGCTTTCCTGTCCGACGATCAGGTTCTTGATCACCCCTTGATCCTTCTTGTCCGCGGCATAGACCTTAGCCATGATGGTTGCATCCGCCTCCTCCAGGGCCAGCACGATCTGGGTGCCGGCGTTGGCAAAGATCGACGGATGGAAGTCACGGGTCTCTTGGGACGACAGGATGAGGCCCAGGCCGTATTTGCGGGCCTCCTTCGCGAGATCCGTAATCTTCGGGTCGTTGCAGAGCTTGTGAGCCTCGTCCACACACACCATGACCCGCAACGACTTGGATAGGCCGTTGATCATCATCGCACCGTAGATCTTTTCCAGCAGGAAGCGCGACGCGGCGAGCATCAAGTCCTTGATCCCCGCCGTTAATAGAATAACCGTGGTGCGTTTGAACAGATCATCGAAGCTGAACCCGGCTTTACCCTGGTTGAAGATCCCGCTCATGAACAGCGGTTGTAGGCGTACCTGTAGATTCCTGATCTGGCCGCCCTGCCCCGACCACTGGTCCAGGACCGCCTCCAGCATCTCCAAGGTCGGCGGATCCTTGTCGTCCGGCGCGGGCTGCATGATCTCGAACCCGCATTGGACGTAGCATTCCTGGATCGCCTCGCGCAGCTTGCCCAACTGGATATCGCCGGACCCCGCAAAGACGGCATTCAAGGTATCCGCGAGGCGAAAGATCATCTCCACGGGGCGCCGACGCAGACCGGTACGCGGGTCGATCGGGATCTCGAATGGGTTGATCGGCAAGCCTTCCATCACGTCGAAGACCTGGGGATTGACGACCTCCGCGAACTCACCGGTCGCATACTCGCCTTGGAAGTCGAAGATAATGGATGGGATGCCTTGGCGATCCAGTTCATAGAGCAGGCTTTTTGTGGTCTCGCTCTTACCGGAACCGCTCTTGCCGACGATCAACAAGTGTTGGTTCAGCAGACGCTTGGGCTCCACTGCCGCGGGTGCCCAGTGGACATCGGCGCCGGTGACCAGGTTTCGACCCAAGAAGACATTGACCGACAATACCGCGGCCTTGTCCCCTCCCGCTTGATCGACCGCGGGGGCATCGTCGGTCGGGGCATCCGGCGCAGACCGGCCGGTAGCCGCGGTAGGCGCCGTGGTTGCCGCCTCCACGTTGCAAACCGCGTCAACCACGGCAACCCGCGGCGCACCCGCGGACCGTTCGCCCCCGGCATCGTCAACCGGTGAATTGTTGTCGGGTGGCCCCGGCTCCTGGTTGTCCGGAGCATCATCAATGCCGATTCCCAGAAGTTGCGAGATCCCCGCCCGACCATAAATGGCAATCCGATTTTCGTGGATCGTCTTGACCTCGACGCCCTGGTAAGAACCGCCGTTGAAGATGAAGCCCTCGTGTCCAAAACTGACGTCGCAGACACCGGCCGCTACAGCGTCCAAACCGCGACGGAACCCCTCCTGCAGCACACCCGCAGCCGCCCCGCCATCGAACAGCTGATAGCGCAGCGCACGGTCGAAATAGAACCGCAGGATATTGGCCAGCTCCTTGTATTTAATGGCGGCATCCAGGCGTCCGCCATCACCGCCGATGAAGTTGCGGCGGAAGTGCCCTTCGGTATTGGTGTTCTTCGCGCAAATCTGGGATTGCAAATCCACCAGTGCCGCGGGGGATGTCGCCCGGCGATTCTTGACCTCGATCAGATCGATGTGCATCGCCCGGTCACGCAGACCGACCAGCAGCAAGTCAGTCCGCTTGAGCGTCAGGTCCGCGTTTTCCAACTCCGCACGGTTGATAAAAAAGAGCCCGATATGGCTATCAACCGGCACCAGGACCCGCCCCTTAAGCCGGCCGTCCTGCTCCAAGGCTAAGCGCGTCAGCGCAAGCCCGATTACCTCCTGGGCCTGGGACGGGTTATTGATCAGCTTGAGCGCCAAACGACCGGAGACTGATTTCAGTAAGGCCAATACATAGGCGATCTTGGCGGTATCGATCGACTCGCCCTGGGTGTCCACGTCGATAGCCAAGAGTTCAAAGAACCCGTTGCGCAGGATGCTCTCCACTTCCTGCTGATGGTAGGTCGAGATAATCAGTCGGTGGGCGACGCCATCGAGAAACTCCGGCGTGTAATCGATCAGATAGCCGCCACCCGCGGACCCCGGCCCCTGGATCGGATCATCAAAATACTCAATGCCGAAATTGCGGTCGATGGTGAAGACCCAATCGGAGACCTCATGCACCCGGTCGAGCATGGCCAGGTGTTGTTTACCGGGCTGATCGGACAACTCCAACTGCACCGTCAGATAATCGTCGAGTGCATCGCCCCAGGCGTACAACGAGGCAGCGGTATGGCCCATCAGGTCATGGATCTCATACAGCCGTGCCGTATTGCCGTCGCTGGTCAGATCCGGGCAGCGGCTCGGTGCGATCATCCGTGACCAAGCCGCCGCGGTCTTGCCGGCCTGATAGTCCGTTACATACTCGGCCAGCAAGTTGTAAAGCGAAGAACTGCCGCTGGTTCCCTGATAGGGGCGGGTGGACAGGGTCGTACTAAAAAAGTCGATGACAAAGGTCAAATGCGCATTGAACCGCTGGGGGTCGCCTTCGCGCAGGTCCGTCGTCGTATATTTTCCGTAAATGAGTTTGGGGAACAGTGGATTGTCATTGGGGCTCAGGAGCCGCTCATCGACCTCGGAGAGCGGCGGACCAAAGGTCCAATCCTCCCGCGCCTTCTGGCTCATAAAGTCATCGAAGGCGGAACCGACCAATTGATGCGGAGTCCCCGCGGGGGCAAAGAACTTCAGATCGAAATTGAAGTCCGCGTACAGGTCCTTGGCCAGCAGTTGCTTGATCGCCTCCAGCAGCAGGCGTCCATCGCCCGGATTGAGGACATTGATCTTGAGCGTCTGCACGTAGGGATGGTGCGCGAGATAGCGCAGCAGTTTGTCGGCGATCTGGCGCGGCGTAACGGTTGAGATCTCCCCGCCCGCCGTCTCGGCCCCCACCCCCTGGAGTGCGGCATTGACCGCGGAACGCAGATCCGGCAATTCGCCGTCCGGGTAGATGCCCCAGAAGAGCCCCAGATTGTCCGTGTTCACAAAGGCCCGCCCCTTGGCCCAAGCCAGGGTATTGGGGACATTGAGAGAGGTCAGCTTGTCCAGCACGTCCTCATCCAATCCGGCGCGGATGTCTGCCGGGTCCATGCCGTCCATCCGCCGCATCCACTCCCGCAGCAGAGTCTGGTACTGGAAGAGCCACAGCACCCGCAGCGGATGGGTGGGCGCCAACAACACCACCTCCATGGCCCGGCCTCGCGGCCCCAGGGTCAGGTGCAGCGTGTCGATGCGCAGCACGTCCGCATGGTCGGACAGGTTGGTGTTGACTGAGCTTGGGGTATTGGCGTGCCCGATCCGGTCCTTCACCTGGCGCAGCAACTCCAGATAGCGCTCCACATAGGCGAGGGACTCCTGCCGCAGGGCGTGCAGATCGGCGATCTCGATCACCCCACGCCCATCGGTCTGGGCCTGCACGGCAGCGAAGAAGACCTCACGCGACTTAAAGAATGCGTTTGCCTCGCGCGTCACTGCCGGGGAGGGCTGGCACTCCTTGAAGTCCTCCGCCTGGCCCCGGCGCTTGTCGGTCAGGTCGGCGGCGAAGATGCCCAGGCTCCCCGGGTCCGCCAGGATGCGCCGCTCTAAGGCCAACAGCAGCGGGTTCAGTACCAGATCGCCGCGCCGATTGTTGTTCAAACGAACCGAGTAGACGGACTCACGCTTCAGGTCCCACCCCTGACTGCGGCCCTCGGAGCGCTTGCCGGAGCCATAGAGTGACAGGAACTGGATCTCGTCCAAATGGCGGATGCGGGTGCCGCGCTCCTGCGGGGTCTCCTCGATCTCCTCACCCTGCTCGATCCAGAACTCCTCGCTCTCGTCCTGCGCGTCCTCGAAGGGCAGACCCTTCTTGGTCAATGCCTGGATGCGGATCACCGTCACGCACTGCTCGTCCTCACCCAGGCCGTTCTCCTCGATCGGAATCTTGAACGACTTGCGCGTGGCAGGGATCAGCTTGGGGGCAATGACATCGAGCTCGCCCTGATCCGCCGTCTTGCGCACCACACTGACCCGCAGGCGCCCCAAGTCCTCGTGCTTGGCCGGGCTGATACTCCAGGTGATCGCGATCGGCCGCTTGCCGTCGCTGGTCAGGGCGCCACCCTTATCCTGGAGACCCGCGGCGACCTTGCCGCTCTTGGGGTCCCGTAGCGGCTTGAGGGCGAGCTTGAGCCCGGCGACCGGTTGCGCGAATGTCCAGGTCTCAAAGGACAGCCGATCACGCGGCATCGGGTCGTGGCAGATGGGCGGTAGCCACTGTCCGGTCTTGAGCACCGGCCGGTCGGCCAGATAGACCGACAACTCCCGCCGCCTCACCTCGTCCGCCAGCTCGGCCTCTTCGGTCAGGCGGGCGACGTTCTGGCCCAGGCTGCGCTCGGCATCGGTCAGGATTCCGACACAGCGGTCATTGCGTGCCAGTTGTTGCGCCAGTGTCCGCTCAGACAGGCCGAAGTCCGGCACCAGTTCGAGTTCATAGAGGTAGGCCCCAGCCTGCTCCCAGTCCACCACCCGGCCGCTTGACTGAGACTGGCCCAGAACCGAGAGCACATAGCGCAACCGTTGGCGGACCGGACGGCGGCGCACCGTGGCGTCATTGAGCACCTTGATGAGAATCTGCTTCTGTTCCGTTGGCAGCAGATTGACCAGACCGGTCAGATGCCGCCCCAGGATGGTCTCGGCGTCAAAGCTCATGGCATCGTCGGTCTTGAAGGTCGCAATATTGAGCGAATCCTCCTCCGCCAGCCGGATACCAGTCGGGAACAAGGCGCAGAAGACACGGACCTGCCCATAGGTCGCGTCCTCCCGCAGTTTCACCGCCCCGCTGCCCGAGACTTCCCAGTGCTCGACGGCGGGCTGGTCGGTAACCACCCGCACCGCAACACGTTCGGCGATCAGGTTCGGATCAGTCGATAACCGCTGACCCAGGCCAGCCATGACCGCGCGCGGCAGATAATCCACCCGCTGGCAGTGCCCAGCGCCCTTGGCAAGCAGGAATGCCTTCAGCGGTTGGGCCAATGCATCCACATACTCGGCATAGAGTGCGTCGTCACCGAGCCGGAAGAGTTGGGTGCAGGAATTTGCGGCCATGTTGGGCTGCTCCTATTGGCCCCATTGGGATTCGGTGGCTTGGCGACCTTGCCTGATAACATCCATGAAAAGATCAAAGGCCCCTTGTTCTAATGCTCTCGCATCTGCGCGTTTATCGTAGGCGCTTTCAACGGTCTTATGGATTGACAAGCCAGCGTCCGACGGCAGCGCAATCATCATATCCTTGAAATGAAAATCGCGAAGTTCCTTTTGCACCGAGCCATAACTCAACTGTCGCAGTTGTATCTGTCCATAAACAGAAGACAGAAAGGCCGCGATAAACCCCGGATGGACCTTACCAGTGTGCGGAATCAGCCGCATGACGTGCTGCGACATGACCCAATCGTTGTAATTCCGGTGGACGAACAGGACGCGCCCTACTGTCCCGCCACAACTCACCAGAGTCCAACCTTCGCGGACGCGCTCCACGCCTAACCCTTTAGTGTGAACGCTGGAAAGGTATTTTAGATCGCTTGGTCGCAGCATCAGCAATTGCTTGCCACCGATCAGCGGAACCCCGCAATCGTGATCCTCGACATACACCCGTTTACGCAGGTTCGAGTTGCGAACCTCTCGCAACAGATCACCAAGCGGCACTCCGCCGCGCTCAAGCAGATGAGTCCTCAATCGCTCGGCCGCGGGGTGAAAACTCGTCGCATCAAGTCGGACTTGCCCGTAGCCAGACTTCGCGGTAATTCGCTCCCTAGCCTGGACGGTGAAAACAGTAGCCCCTTGATTCGCCGTCCCTTGTCCTACTTCTTCCTCACACACCCCAATTGGAGCAAGGGCCAATTGCTCTTGCACCATCCGTTCAGCCTCATCTAGAAGCCGATTGGCCTCTACCCGCAAGGCGCTCACCTTACGTACGCGCTCGCTCAGTTCCTGGCGCAGGGCCAGCGGTAGCCGCGGAATCGGCAGGTTGGCAACGTCTGCCTCATAGATGTGCCGCACAACCGATCCGGTCTGACTGCGCTCGATCAGAAATTGACCGAGAGAGCTCTGCATAAAGCAATAAACAGGACCGAGATCGACTGGGTCATTCACGACAACGCGAATCGCGTCCTGGGAGCAGGCCCAACCTTCTACGTCCTTGGTGCACAGGGCCACATTGCCAATGGTTCCCGAACACGACACCAGGATGTAGCCGTCAAATACCCTTAACGCAGGTAGATGCCCCGTATGCTTATTCGATACCAGCTTCGCCGCCCGCGGACGAGCCTCCATCATCGTCGAACTGGTCAGGAATGGCGTCCCATGGGCAGGATCATTCACATATTTCCGGGCGAACGGCCCGAGCCAAATGACACGAGCAAAGGCTCCGACGGTGGATAGTTCGAATTCAGAATGGAGCATCGCCTGTAGCGCCTGGTAGCCATCGGAGGCATAAAAGACCGCCTCCATCCGGGAAGGCCGCTCCAAGACCTTCCCGACTCCCATCCCCCAGGTCTCGGCCTTGCATAGCCCGTCCAGCCCGGCGAAACCCATCAAGCCGACCGACTCACTCGACATGACCGCCCCGCTTCGCCAGAAACCGGTGATACTCCGCGGCGATGAATGGCAAGTCGTCGTCCACCATGCGCCCGTACTCGTCCACCTCCGGCAGGAAGTCATAAACCCCGGCCGCCTTCCATTCGGCGTGCAGGTCGCGCCCCTCGTGGTTGCGGAAGCCGGTCAGTTCGGTGCCGTCCGGGTCGCGCTTGTAGAGCGGGTTGCCGCGGCGATCCTTACCGACCTTCTTGGCGATGGCCATGAAGATCTCATAATCCTTGGGGGTGCGGGTACGGGCCGCCTGGTTCTGCTCGTCGGTGCTCTTGCGGCGGACGAAGACCAGATGGGTCTGGATACCGACCTTGGGCAGGAAGAGTTCCACCGGCATGGCGACCAGTGCCAGGATCTCGCACTGCTGGAGCAGCCATTGGCGGATGTATTCGTCGTCCGGGTTGCCGAGGATGCCGTTGGGTAGGACCATACAGGCGCGCCCGGTGCCCGGTTTGAGCAGGCGCACCACCCGCTCGATGAACAGGATCTCGGGGGCGACCTTGGCCTGACGCTTGGCGGAGCTTGACCAGAAGCCGAGGTCCTCATCGAAGGCCCAACGAAACCCAAGGCCCTGATACTGTTCGAGCAGGTCTTCGGTGTCGATCTTGATCTTGGTGCCAAAGGGCGGGTTGGTGGCGACGATGTCGAAGGTGCCCTCCTCCAATGCGGCGGAAAAGAACGCCTTGATCGGAAAGGACCGCTCGCTGCCATCCGACTGATAGCGCTTCAGGTGGCCGTCCGGCAGGTTCCAGCGCGTCGGGTCCATCTCCAGCCCGTCCAGGTGGGTGACACCGCCCTGGCCGTCGTTGTTCATCACCATGTTCATGCGCGCCACGCGCACCAGGTTGGGGTTGATATCGAGCCCGTAGATCTCCTGGGAGGCGAGCCGCAGACGATGGCGGAATTCGCGTTCCGCGTCTTCTCCTTGCTGGCCTTCCGCGGCAATGGCGGCGCGGATCTGTTCGGCGATGTAATTGAGCATCACGACGATGAAGCCGCCGGTTCCGCAGGCCGGGTCGATACAGTTCATGCCGGGCCGCGGGTCCAGCATCCGGACCGCCATCTTGACCGCATTGCGCGGGGTGAAGAACTCGCCGCGGGTGCCTTGCAGGTTCTTGCCGACGATGGCCTCGTAGGCCTCGCCCTTCACGTCCACCGATGAATTTAGAAAATCATAGTGCCCCAACTGGGACACCAGATAGGTGACGATGCGCGGTTCCAGATCGATCTCATCGGCTTGCTGCTTGAACAACTCCGGGTAACGGTCGCGCACCCGGTTGTAGAGTTTGTTGACGCGTTCGGCGATTTCTTTGGCCTTGTCCGGGTCGTTGCGCTCCTCCAGGCTGACAATGCGAAACAGACCGTCTGCTGCGGGGGTGCCGGCGGGGGCCGCGGCCATCAGACGCTCGTCCTCGATCTTGGCGAAGACGATCTTAAGCAGTTCCCAAAAGACGCTCTCATTGGAACCGCCGCGGATCGCGAAGATGTAGTCATGGCAGC
The DNA here is from genome assembly GCA_964470155.1 of uncultured Lamprocystis sp. Lineage (GTDB taxonomy): Bacteria > Pseudomonadota > Gammaproteobacteria > Chromatiales > Chromatiaceae > Thiodictyon. The sequence continues at coordinate 100,231 of CAYYAY010000013.1, forward strand.
GCTTGAACGCCTGGCGCAACGAGCCGGAGGCGGCCCGGCGCAGCTTGCGGCGACCCGGCGCGAAGGTATCCTCGATCCCCTTGCCATAGCGCGGGATATCGTTGACATAGAGGGTCCGGACCTTGATCGCGTCCCGCTGTTTGAACCAGACCACACGGTCGGTACCATTGGTCCAAACCGCGTATTCGGCGGACGGGATATCGCGCAACACTTCGGCCAGGGCCTCGGCCCCGGCCTTGGAGTCGTCCGCCTTCTTTGCCGGTTGGATATCAAACAGGATATAGGCGCGCTGGGCGAGCCCGCGCGACTCGTTAGGACCCGGCTGGTGCAGCACGACGAGCGGAAAGCGCTTCGACGGGCTTTGCGCGGGCTTGATGCTGACATTGATCCGGAGCAGGTCCCGGTAATCCGCCTGCTCATAGCCCAGTTCTTCAAGCAGCTTGCGTTCTTCCTCCTGGCGGATGGACTCCTTGTCATTGAGCTTGACGGTCGCCCCGGTGATGAGGTCGAGCACCATGCCGTCCGGGGTCTCCTCCTCGTCCCCCTGATAACCGCTGCGGCCCTCTTCAACGCCGTCAGTCTCCTCGTCTCCCGGTGGGGCATCGTCTGCCCGCTCGCGCTTGGCTGTCATAAATTCGGTTCACTGTTTGAATGGGGTCAGGCCGCCGCGCGCTCGCCATCAGTAATGGTGAAGCGCGGGGCTATGACCTGGGAGTTGGAGGCGTCGGCCAGGTCAGTGAAGAACCCAAGCTGGCGCAGACGTGTCTTCAGTGCCTCGTAGTTACTGACCAGCGCGCGGTTGATCTGTTCACTCTCGCCATCAGCCGAGCGGCCGAGCCGATCGATCAGTAGCCCGTAACGGCCGGCCAGCCAATCGACAAAGGCGCGGATCTGGATGGGGCGGGTCTCGAAACGGCCGTCGCTGCGACGCTCGCGCAGCACGGCGAGTTGGATCAAGACCTCCAGCAGCTCATTGCCGATGACGAAGCGGCGCTTGACGCGGCCCTTGCCTACCAGAAAACCACGCTCCTGGTCGATGCCGCAGAGGCCGGCGATGAGCTTGCGGTGTTGTTCGCGGAGCGTCCCGTATTGGAAGTGCAGCAGGATCTCGACAAAGGTGTCTAACCGGTCGAGTTTGCGCTGATTACAGACTTGGATGAGGCGGGCGATATCGGGATCTTCCTCATCGGTCTCGGCATCGCGGCCGGCCTGGATGACGTCCTGGATGTCGCGGTTAAAATAGCCGCCGAGGTCCGGGTGGGTGCGAAAACCCTCCAGCAACAGCCGCAGATAGTCTTTGCCAGTCTGCCGTTTCTGGTCGGCGCTGAGATAGGAGGAGGCGAACTCCTCCAGCTTTTTTAGGACATAGCCGGAACGGAAATAGCGCTCGACCTCTTTGAAAAGATCCTGGTAGCAGGTCTCGCCCAAGGTCTTGACGGTCTCGTCATGCCCATTGGTCAGGTCGCAAAAAAGGTCCAGGTCAAAGGGTGCGTGATTGCGTGCCTCACCGGCCCGCGGACAGTCGCCCCTGACCGCGGGCAAGGCCCCGGTCTCAACCCCCTGGTTGGCGATCTTCACCACCTGAAAAAAGGCCAGAGCGGCGTGGAAAACCATCAGGGTGGTCATGTAGTTGATCAGTTCACGGCGCGGGATCTGATCCTTATAGAGAAAGAGCAAACCGAGGTCCTCGCGCAGCAGTTCCACCTGCTCCGGGCAGATGAAGGTGTGCTTAATGACCTGATCCTCGGTGCGGTTGCTGAACTTGTCGACCGGGAAGGGCTCGGTGAGACGCAGCAAGAACAGCAATTCGATATCCAGTCGGTTCGCATCGGCCAACTGGGCGAGTTGGGCGTTGTCGATTCGCAGGTCCGCATCGCCATAGAAGCGTACACCGAGCCCGAAGAACCGCTTCAGCAGGCTGTCGGGGTTGCCGTACAGGATTGGGTCATCGTGGAGGACATTGTAGAACCAGTCGCTGAGATAACGATCCTGACGCGCAACCTTGGGGTTGAAAAGCTTGATGACATTGAAATGGAGCGGTCGCAGGCCGCCCATGCGGTAGCCGCCGCCCTTACCCTTGCCGCGCCGCGACATCAGGGCAAAGTGGGATTCCAGCCAGTCGGTGATCAATGCCTGGCGTTGCCCATGATCGATGCCTTGGATCTGCGCCGCTCCTGACGCCAGGGCGGCAGCGATGACCGCCTTGGGGGTCTCCGCGTCCGGCGTGTCTTCCTGGAAGGCGCCGTTGTCAGTCCGTTTGATCTGGCGGCCGTTGGTGCGCAGATACAGCAGCAGTCGGCTGATGGCCTCGTCGACGTTGAGATTGTTCGCGTCCAGCGGTAATAAGGCGTTCATCTTGAACAGCTTTTGCTGGCGGCTGAGCAGAGCGCGCGGCATGGATGACTCCGGCTAAAGTGCACTCAGGGCGACCCCATGCTGGGGAGTCCGGGTCAGCTTGAAGATCTGGTAGTCGGTCTCGGTCAACAATAATTCCAGCGCGGGCGAAGCCATCAATTGTTTCTTGAACATCAGTAGATTGAGAAAGAAGGCGCGCATTTCACCAGCAGTGGGCACATAGCCGTCACGGATGCGCATCAGCATCTCGTAGAGATCCAGTGACACCTCCAGGGCGACGCCGGTTTTGGTGTCCCGGAACAGGATGCTGGGGGCAAGGTATTCGAGAAAGGCCGCCTGGCGTCCGGGCTGCGGCAGTGCACACACAAAGTCGGTCGCGGGGTAGGTGTAGAACGCCTTGATCTTGGCATTCTGCTCCTGGCGGGTGCGGATACAGACGTTCTCTCTGCTGCGACCCGGATCATGAATCCCCTCGGACCGGCTGATGCCCTCAACGAGTTGACGCTTGAGGGTATCCCCATCATCTTGCCCCTGATGAACGAAGCGGATGAATTCGGCGAGGTTGTCGTAGGGCAACAACTCGCTCCAGGCCGCCCGCGACTCGATGATCTGGTCATCGCCGGTGTGGTGGCGTCGGCTGCCCTCGAAGAACAGCTTGCGACGGACGGACAGCACATAGCGGCGAGCGGAGGTCAGCGCGGAAAGGTTGCGCTCATCCGGCGAGCGCGGCCGGGAGTCGAACAGCCTGGCCAAGTCCTCTTCATCAGTACTGGTACGGCCCAGATGGGCGACGCGAGGATTGGTCAGGTTCAGAAACAGGCGCCGAAAATCGGTGGTCTTGGGTCGGGTGAAGCTCAATCGGGCATCGATCTGGGGCGCCGCGGAGCGCCCGGCATCGAACTCCCTTAGGAAGCCGATGACCCGATCCTTCTCTTGGGCGTCGAACAGGGCGTTGTAATAGTAGCTGCCGGTGAAGTCGTCAGCGCCGCGCTTGATCGACTCCTGAATCTGGTCGCAGTCGCGCTTGCCGAACAGGGCAAAGGCCAGGGCGGAGCGCAGATCCCGAACCGTGACATGCAGGCGTTTACGGAAGTGCAGGATCTGAAATAACGATTTCAGCCGAACCCGGGCCGCCTCCGCGGCCAGATTGCGCTCTTCTGTCGCCGCGCGATCTCTGTCAGGTAAGTCGGCAAGCGGAAAGAGGCGGAAACTGTCGACGTTGAACTTGACCGGACAACTCAGCCTGGCCGGGCACTGATCACACGCCTGCCAGAACTCGTTGCTGACGTAACGGTCAAGGATCTGGTCGAACAGACAGTCACCCAAAGCGTTGTCGGCGTCGACGACCGAACGCAAGTTGAGGTTCACGACGACATAGCCGGAGGGGAGTGGGGCGTCTGCATTGAGGTGATCTAGCAGGCGCCGGCTGAGCCAGCGATGTTCAGTGGAGTCGGCGAGCAAGTCGCGCAGCTTGCCCTCGTTCATAGCGACGATGAGGCAGGGACCGGCTTCTGGCTCCTCGTCGCCCGCTAAGGATGCGAAGAAATCAGCCACCATCTCCGCGTTCGAGTGCTGATCCGTATCGACCGAACCGTCATAGAGGGTACGATAGAACCTGCCGTCCAGCGTGAATTCACTGCCGACGCCAGGGATCCGGATCAGGCTGGCACCAGAGGCAACCGCTTGCTGCTCAACGGTTTGGATAAAGGCTGTCTTCCCGTCACCAGCATTTCCGGTGAGGATCGCCAGCCGGAGGTCACCGCGCAGCAACGCCGGGGTGAGCGCGTGGTCGAGTTTGGTACTGACGTAGGTTCGCTTCGCCAGATCGGTCTCCAGCCCACGGGTCAAGCCGTTGCCGGATTCGGCCTGACTGTAGAACTGGAGAAAGCCGTCGAGGTAGTTGTTTCGCCCCATTGAATCCTGGTCCTTCGCACACCGTTACGTGCTTCGGGCAGCTTGGTAGCGAGCGTGTGGATCATAGTCTCATTTTGGCAACCGGTATACTATCCCCGGCTTGCAGTCAGCAGTTCAAAAAATTGGGTGGCCGCCGGCAGCAGCGTGTCGACAGGACGGCTGATGGTGGATGCGTTGCGCTTATCCACCCTACAATACTGATTTCTTGGCCCCATTGACCCAGTTACCCCCGGAGCGTGCGCGTGGCCGACCCTGACCAGATCGTCTCCAACATCGTTGCCGCGGTTGCACCTGAGCGGATTGTCCTGTTCGGTTCCCGCGCGCGCGGGGATGCCCGGCCGGACTCCGACCTGGACCTGCTGGTGATCGCTCAGGGTCCCTTCACGCCCACACACACGCGCCAGGACGAATTGAGACAAATTCGCCGAGCGCTGGGGGGAGTGAGAGTCCCGGTGGATATCCTCCTTTACACGCCGGAAGAGATCGATGCGTGGCGGGATTCGCCCAATCACGTGATTGCGCAATCATTGCGTGAGGGGGTCACGGTCTATGAAAGACCTTAAGCATGGGCGGTTGATGCTCGCGATGGCGGCGGCCGATCTCCAGGCCATCCGCAATATGTCGGACCCACGAAGCTTTACCGATTCGATCTTCGGTTTCCATTGCCAACAAGCAGTCGAAAAGTTACTCAAGGCATGGCTCAGCGTCGGCGGTGTCGCATTTCCTCGCACGCATGACTTGCGGCTGCTACTTCAATTAGTCGGCGACATTGACCAGCAGCAGGTCTTGCCGTTCCATGATTTGGAAGATCTGACAGATTACGGCGTACAGTTTCGTTATGAAGCCCCATTAGGATTGGAGCCTTTGGATCGAGCAGCTTTAACGAATCGTATTGTGGCTCTTTATCGACAGGTCCACAGCATGGTGGATACCGCCTGATCGAGGAGTGGACCGGCATCAACCAGGATGGTTTTCACCGAGCGTTGGAAGCAATGCGGGCGCTCCGCGTCCATTGCGCAGACCGGACGCGGAGCGCCCGCCCGACACTCCCACGCTGGAGCGTGGGAGCGAGAACATGGTGCTCTCCCGTGTTGCCCGTGATGGCTATTGGGGGTAATAATCCAGATCGCGGGTCTCCATCAAAGAATAGGGGCACTCCCGCGGAAAGGTGTTCTCTTCCAGATTCGTCTCCTTGACCGCAAGCAAGCGGGCCAGCCGGTACGCCTTCGGGATCGCCTGCTGCTCCAGCAGCGCCTCGAAGCTCGGAAACAGTCATTGGCCCCCCGTTTGATCAGCCCAAAAAATAAAGGGCGCCCTAAGGCGCCCTTCATTTTTTTTGGCGCTAGCCAAAAAAACCTACTTGATCTGGGGATCAAGCTCGCCCTTGAGGTAGCGATTGGTCATGGTGTCCATGGAGAGCACCTTGATCTTGCTGGCGTTGCCGGCCGTACCAAAGGCTTCGTAGCGGTCCTTGCAGATGCCCTTCATCGCCTTGGTGGCGACCGCGAGGAACTTGCGGGGGTCGAATTCCTTCGGGTGTTCCGCAAAGAACTGGCGGATGGCGCCGGTGGAAGACATGCGCAGATCGGTATCGATGTTGACCTTGCGCACGCCGTGCTTGATGCCCTCGACGATTTCGGAGACAGGTACGCCATAGGTCTCGCCCATGTCGCCGCCGAACTTGTTGATGATCGCCAGCCACTCCTGGGGCACCGAGGAGGAGCCGTGCATGACCAGATGGGTGTTGGGAATACGGGCGTTGATCTCCTTGATGCGCTGAATAGCCAGGATGTCGCCGGTGGGCGGACGGGTGAACTTGTAGGCGCCGTGGGAGGTACCGATGGCGATGGCGAGGGCATCGACCTTGGTCTTGGCCACAAAGTCGGCGGCCTCTTCCGGGTCGGTCAGCAATTGGCTGTGGTCGAGTACGCCCTCGGCGCCGATGCCGTCCTCTTCACCGGCGGTGCCGGTCTCGAGCGAGCCCAGGCAGCCCAGTTCGCCTTCGACCGAGACGCCGCAGGCATGGGAGAGGTCGACCACCAACTTGGTCACATCGACGTTGTACTGATAGGTGGTCGGCGTCTTGCCGTCCTCGCCGAGCGAGCCGTCCATCATGACGGAGGAGAAGCCGAGTTGGATGGAGCGCTGGCACACCGGCATGGAGGTGCCGTGATCCTGATGCATGCACACCGGGATCTGCGGAAACTCTTCGATGGCGGCCAGGATCAGGTGGCGCAGGAAGGGGGCGCCGGCATACTTGCGGGCGCCGGCGGAGGCCTGGACGATGACCGGGGAGTCGGTCTCGACCGCCGCTTCCATGATCGCGCGCATCTGCTCCAGGTTGTTGACGTTGAAGGCCGGGACGCCGTAGCCGTGTTCGGCGGCGTGGTCCAGCAGTTGACGCATTGTAATCAAGGCCATGGTGGTTCTCCTCGTTCTTGGTGGAAAGAATGGGTCAGGGGTTGATTGAGGTCGGGCCGGTTCGGCTAGTCCCGCGTCGGCAACTTGTGCTCGCCGACCCGCATGATCTTCATGATATTGGTCTGGCCTTCGACACCGGAACGGTCACCCTTGGTGATGATGACCAGGTCGCCGTTGCGCACGGTACCGCGCCGCAGCAGTTCCTCGACGACCTCCATGTTCAACTCGTTCACGTCCTTGCTCGCCAGCTCGAAACTGACCGGGTAGACCCCGCGGAAGATCCGCACCTTACGGCGGGTTTCGGCATTGCGGGCCATCGCCAGGATGGGAATGCCGGAGCTGATACGGGACATCCATTTCACGGTGGAGCCGGTCTGGGTCAGGGCTGCAATCGCCTTGACCCCCAGATGATTGGCCGTGTACATGGTGGCCATGGCGATCGCCTCGTCGACCCGGCCGAACACCGTGTCGAGACGGTGACCGGAGCGGGTGACATGCCGCTCGGCCTCGCTGCAGATGCGGTCGAGCGCTTCCACCACCTTGGCCGGGTCTTTGCCGATGGACGACTCGGCCGACAGCATCACCGCGTCGGTGCCGTCCAGCACCGCGTTCGCCACGTCGAACACCTCGGCCCGGGTCGGGATGGGGTTGTCGATCATGGATTGCATCATCTGGGTGGCGGTGATCACCACGGTATTGAGTGAGCGGGCGCGGCTGATCAGATGCTTCTGCACCGCCGGCAGCTTGGCGTCACCGATCTCCACGCCCAGGTCGCCGCGGGCGACCATGATGACATCCGCCGCCTGGATGATCTCGTCCACCGCGTTGAGCGACTCCGCCCGCTCGATCTTGGCAACGATGCCGCCGCGCCCGCCGGCCGCCTGGAACAGCTCGCGGGCAAATTGCACATCGGCGGCGTTGCGTACGAACGAGACCGCCAGGTAGTCGGCGCCCAGTTCGGCGGCGAGGCGGATGTCGGCCTCGTCCTTGTCGGTCAGTGCCGGGGCGGAGAGACCCCCGCCCTTCTTGTTGATGCCCTTGTTGTTGGAGAGTTTACCGCCGGCCACGACCGTGCAGTCGATGCGTCCGCTGCTGACCGCTTCGACCCGCAGTTCGATCGCCCCATCGTCCAACAACAGGATATCGTCCGGATAGACGTCATCGGCCAGGGTCGCATAGGTGGTGCCGACCCGGGTGCGGTCACCCTCGGTCAGCGGACAGGCGGTATCGATGGCGAAGGCATGGCCCAGACCCAGATCGATCGGTCCGTCTTTGAAACGGCCGATACGGATTTTCGGTCCCTGCAAATCCAGCAGGATGGAGATTTCCTGACCGGCCGCCGCGGCCCGCTCACGCACCAGGGCCACCCGCTCGCGGTGACGCTCATGGGTGTCGTGGGAGCAATTGAGCCGGACCACGTCGACACCGGCGGCGATCATCGCATCCATCATGGCCGGCGGGTCCGTAGCCGGCCCCAGGGTCGCGACGATCTTGGTACGTCTGGGTATGCGCATGATCGTGCCCCCGGCGCGCCGCGCTCAGCCCTTGGCCCGCGCTTCGAGCATCGCCACCGCCGGCAGCGTCTTACCCTCCAGGTATTCCAGGAAGGCGCCGCCCGCGGTGGAGATGTAGGACACCTGGTCGTAGATGTCATATTTCTGGATGGCCGCGATGGTATCGCCGCCGCCCGCCAGGCTGAAGCCGGCGGCATTGGCGATGGCCATGGCGACGGTCTTGGTGCCGCCGCCGAACTGGTCGAACTCGAAAACGCCGACGGGGCCGTTCCACACGATGGTCCCGGCCTTGGCGATGATATCGGCCAACTGCTGGGCGGACTTGGGACCGATGTCGAAGATCATGTCGTCGTCGACCACGGCGTTGGCGTCCTTGGTGACGGCCGGCTCGGTCTCGGCGAAGTTCTTGCCGGTCACCACGTCGACCGCGATCGGGATGGTGGCACCGCGCGCCGTCATCTTGTCGATCAGCGCCTGGGCCGTGGGGATCAGGTCATGCTCGCACAGCGAATGACCGATGTTGTGACCCGTGGCCGCCAGGAAGGTGTTGGCGATACCGCCGCCGACCACGAGTTGGTCGACCTTCTCCGACAGGGCTTCGAGCACCGTGAGCTTGGTGGAGACTTTGGAGCCGCCGACGATGGCGACCATGGGCCGGGCCGGATTGGCCAGGGCCTTGCGCAGTGCATCCAGTTCCTCGGCCAGCAGCAAGCCGGCGCAGGCGGTCGGCGCGAACTTGCCGACGCCGTGGGTGGAGGCTTGGGCGCGATGCGCGGTGCCGAAGGCGTCCATGACGAAGACATCGCACAGGGCCGCGTATTTCTTGGCCAGTTCCTCGTTGTCCTTGCCCTCGCCCTTGTTGAAGCGGACGTTGTCCAGCATCACCAGCTCGCCGTTCGCCACTTCCGGGGCGTACTCGAAATAGTCGCGGATCAGGCGCACCGGCTTGCCGAGCTTCACCGCCAGGTCATCGGCCACGGGTTTGAGCGAATCCGCCTCGGAGAAGACGCCCTCCTCCGGCCGGCCCAGATGGGACATCACCATGACCTTGGCGCCGGCCTTGATGCAGTGCTCGAAGGTGGGCAGGGAGGCGGTGATGCGGGCATCCGAGGTGACCTTGCCGTTCTTGACCGGGACGTTCAGGTCGGAGCGGATCAGCACGCGCTTGCCGGCGAGGTCCAAGTCGGTGAGCTTGATGAAGGACATGGGGGTAACCCTCTTTATCTGGTGGTGAATCGAGCCATCTGGAAAGCCGCGGGGCTTTCCGGATGACTCTGAGCAGTGGCCAGTGAGTAGTGGCCAGTGGGCAGTGGTCTGTGGGCAGTGGCCAGTGGGGCGGACCCACTGACCACCGACCACTAACCACCGACCACTTTACTTAGCGACGTGCTCGACCAGGCGCAGCATGTTGCAGGTGTAGCCGTACTCGTTGTCGTACCAGGAGACGACCTTGACGAAAGTGGGGTCCAGCGCGATGCCGGCGCCGACGTCGAAGATCGACGGCGTGCCGCAGCCGCGGAAATCGGTGGAAACCACCTTATCCTCGGTGTAGCCGAGCACACCCTTGAGATCGCCGGACTCGGAGGCGGCCTTCATGGCGGCGCAGATTTCCTTGTAGGAAGCGCCCTTGTTCAGCTCGACGGTGAGGTCGACCACCGAGACGTCGGAGGTCGGGACGCGCAACGCCATGCCGGTCAGCTTGCCGTTGAGTTCAGGCAG
>CAYYAY010000014.1:0-12697 GCA_964470155.1 uncultured Lamprocystis sp.
ACCGCCGGAGGCGACGGCAAAGACACCCGGCATGGACCCCCAGTCCTGATCGAAGAAGATGCCGCGGGCGCGGTTCTCGGGGACGAAGGACTCGCGCAGCAGGTCGATCCAGCCGATGGTCGCCTCGCGGTCACCCTCCAGTTTTCCGACCACGGTGCCGGTATGCAGGTGATCGCCGCCGGACAGCCGCAGGGCCTTGGCCAGGACGCGGAAATGGATGCCGTGGTGGGGGTTGCGGTCGACCACCGCATGCATGGCGCGGTGGATGTGCAGCAACATGCCGTTCTTGCGGCACCAGCGGGCCAGACCGGTGTTGGCGCAGAAGCCGCCGGTGAGGAAATCGTGCATGATGATCGGGCTCTTGAGTTCCTTGGCGAACTCGGCCCGTTCGTACATTTCCTCCGGCGACGGGGCCGTCACATTCAGATAATGCCCCTTGCGCTCGCCGGTCTCGGCCTCGGCGGTCGCGATGGCGTCCTGCACGAACAGGAAGCGGTCACGCCAGCGCATGAAGGGCTGGGAGTTGACGTTCTCATCATCCTTGGTAAAGTCCAGACCGCCGCGCAGACACTCGTAGACGGCCCGGCCGTAATTCTTGGCGGACAGACCCAGCTTGGGCTTGATGGTGCAGCCGAGCAGAGGCCGGCCATACTTATCCATCTTGTCGCGCTCGACCTGAATGCCATGGGGCGGGCCGTTGCAGGTTTTCACATAGGCGAGCGGAAAGCGCACGTCTTCCAGCCGCAGGGCCCGCACGGCCTTGAAGCCGAAGACGTTGCCCACCAACGAGGTGAAGACGTTGACGACCGAGCCCTCTTCGAACAGGTCGATCGGGTAGGCAATGAAGGCATAGAAACAGGTGTCGTCGCCCGGCACATCCTCGATGGCGTAGGCGCGGCCCTTGTAGTAGTCCATGTCGGTCAGCAGGTCGGTCCAGACCGTGGTCCAGGTGCCGGTGGAGGACTCGGCGGCCACCGCCGCGGCGGCCTCCTCCCGATCCACCCCGGGCTGGGGGGTGATTTTGAAGCAGGCGAGGATATCGGAATCCAGGGGTAGATACTCCGGCGCCCAGTAGGTGTGCCGGTACTCCTTTACGCCGGCCTCATATTTCTTCACAGCCATCGCGGTCTCCTGAGTTTGGTCACTGGCGGATGCCCGCCGGGGAGGAGCGGGATGGCGCAAGGTTAGAGTCCGCGATGCTTCAAGTTAAGCAAATAGATCTTAAGATTACGTTTAGCTAAAACCTGAGGATCGACCCGGATGCCACTGCGCCACGCTACCCTCCATCAACTCCGGAGCTTCCCGGTACTGGCCCGTCACCTCAACATGACCCGGGCGGCCGAGGAACTGCACCTGACGCCCGCTGCCCTGTCTGTTCAGGTCAAGCAACTGGCGGAAGCGGTCGGGTTGCCCCTGCACGAACAGATCGGCAAACGGCTCTTTCTGACCGAGGCCGGGCGGCTGGTGGACGCGGCCAGCCGGGACATCCTGAGCCGTCTGGCCCAGTTGGCCACTGATCTGGCCGAGACCCAGGGGCTGGAGCGCGGCTGCCTGCGGCTGTCCATGGTCAGCACGGCCAAGTACCTGGTACCGCGACTGCTAGGGGAGTTTTGCCGCGCGCACCCCGGCATCGAGGTGGCGCTGGAGGTCATCAATCGGGATGAGATCCTGGATCGGCTCGTGCGCAATCAGGACGATCTCTACATCATGGGGCGCGTACCCGAGGGGCTCAGCGTGGTCGTCCAAACCTTCATGGACAACCCGCTGGTCATGTTGGCCCCGGCCGGCCACCCGCTGGCCGGAGTGCAGGCGGTCGACCCGGCCCGGTTGGAGGGCGAAAATTTCATCATGCGCGAGCAGGGCTCCGGCACCCGGCTGGCCGCCGAGCATTTTTTCGCCTCCCACCGGCTGCGCCCGCGGGTCCGCATGACGCTCGGCAGCAATGAAGCGGTGAAGCAGTCGGTGGCCGGCGGCCTGGGGCTGGCGGTGCTCTCGGAACACACCCTGGCGCTGGACGTCGCATCCGGCGCCTTTGCCATCCTGGACGTGCAGGGCTTCCCGTTGCTGCGCCATTGGTACGCGGTCTACCCGACGGGAAAGCAGCTCTCGACCGTCTCCCGGACCTTCCTGGAGCACCTGGCGGCCGCGGGTGCCGCCCAGGCCGCGGGGGCGCGCGACCATGGTCCTGCATTGTGACGGGCGGGTGTACTGAAGGTCGCTGCGGACGACAGCGACAGTGCAATTTCTTGATGCCATGACGACACAAGCACCGGTCGGCTTATGCCGACCCGTTTGGGCGTTATGAGGCAAAATCGGCTCATAAAGTAAGCGTTTATTCGTTAGGCGGCGGGCACCAGCATCGGCCCCCGGCCGTTTCTCCGTATTAGTTTTACCAGTTCTTGATTTTTTTGCGATACTCGACTAAGATTTTGGAAAACCAGTTTCAGAGGATCGTAATCATGCCATCAGCAACAAGCAACATTATCAGTCGTCAGTATGAAATTGCCACCGGACACCCCCAACCTCTTCAAATACCTAAATTTGATCGTTACACTATTTGCAACTTAAGGGGAGGTATTGGCAAGACAAGTCTCGCGTTCAATTTATCGTACTACACCGATTCGTGTCTCGCTGTGGATACATGTCCGCAAGGGAACTTGTCATACTTTTATGACGCATCTTACTTTCAAAATAACACGACGACGGTTAAAGATTTGATTCTTCCGTATTTGCTTCCGGGGATGGGTAGAGCGACACGGGTCGCAAAGTTAATTTCGGCATCCAACGCAAATTTCAATGGAAAAAATTCATTTTATATTTCATCGTCAAGCGATTTATATACACTGCCATCGCAAATGGCAACCGCGCTGAATCAGGCTAAAACGTTAAGTGGCCAGCAGCTAATTGCCGCTATTGATTCAATGCTTTTCTCATTAAATAATGAGATAACAAGAGAACTATCTGAGACGAAAACCAGCAGATGCTTGATTGACACTTCGCCATTTTTCTCAGGAGCGACGCATCTAGCGTGGCACGCATCCGATGCATTAATTGTTCCGGTAAGAACCGATCAGCAATCTATCAACTCTCTAAATTTGCTGATTGATACGCTATCGAATCCCACCAGCGAATTTAGGCGTGATATGCCGTCAAATGGGCATACACCGAAAATTCAACTAATCATTCTTACCCATTGCACATGGTCTACTGTCGGAGGCGCAAGAAATAAACCAAACCAGCAAACCAGGGTTTATGTTGAAAAAGTGCGCGATATTGTAAACAGGAATATCCAACATTTCACAACTAATAGCCCAGATAACCATATACTCTTGCTTGACGATTTTCTCGGAACTGGAAGAATTTCAACCGCTCTTTCTAAGCCCATAGCTTTGCTCACACATGGCGAATCAACCAGAATAAATAGAGTGAAAACCACTGTAAACGAATCTGTCGAAAAATTGAAATCACAAATCAAATACATTAGCGATTCTATTTGGTAGGTTTTCAAGACAAAGAATCGCCTCCGGCGTAGGAACTCCGGTTGCCCGGAGCCCCCGCCACAGACCCGGACGTGCAGTTTTCCCGCATCCGATTCTTCGGTCGTACTCGCTCATCAAGCGAGCACAAGGTTCCACGCAAACACCAGTTCGTGTTGCAAGCAGCGCGACTCGGTGATGCGAGGTTTGGCGAGGCCGAGCTTTTCGATGGCACGACCGAAGGCCGCCCATGTGAGTAATAAGGAGCCAGGCTCAATTTAATTCTTCTCTGCTCGCCCCATTTGATTGAGACTGGCCCCGTATCTCTACCTTATCTCCATTAGACATAATCCTTCCTTTCGGAGTACCCTAGGTACTAAGTCCAGCGCTACGCGCCGATTTGGTGCTCTCCGGGGGGCGCCGAGCGGGCCGGTCGAGGTTCGCGAGTAACACGAAGTGGCGAGGTGACGATGATGGGTACCAGCACGGCCCGCGTTTTCGATGATGCTCTGGCACTGCCGGTCGAGCAGCGGCTTGCGCTCGTCGATGTGCTTCTCGGCAGCCTGAACTCACCCATCGATCCGCAGATCGAGCGCCTCTGGATGGATGAGGCGGAGCGTCGCGTAGCGCAAATCGAGTCTGGCGATGCGACCTTGATCGATGGAGAGGAAGCGTTCAGCAGACTGCGCGCGAAAATCCTCAAGCAAGCCGGACTGAAGCGGTGAGGTTTAAGATGCACTATGCTGTAGTAATCGAGAAAGCTGAAGGGAATTTTTCGGCTTATGTTCCTGATCTTCCAGGATGTGTCGCAACGGGTGACACGATCGAGGAAGTTCGCGCAGAGATTCGGGATGCCATCGTTTTTCACATTGATGGGCTTCGTGAGGATGGAATACCTATTCCAGAGCCAACCAGTGCAGTGGACTACATCGAACGAGCCGCTGAGGAAAAGGGGCCAAGCTCAATTACATTCTCTGCCGCCCTCCGAAATTAATCGAGCCGGAGAGTAAGCCGGGTTCTTGCCGTCACTTAGGCTGAAGTTTGTGTTCTCTGTTTGCCGCCTGGTTTCCCGGCGGTGCCACGCTATCACACCCATACGACGATGCGTTCCCGGCTCCTCGCAGAACCGGACTTGGAGTGTTACACCATCCGGCTCCCAGTTTGAGTCATTCCCGATAGGACTGGGCGCAAAGACCCATCGACTACCGGCGCCCGCTTCCTCGGAACGCCCGTCGCTTACGTGCTTGCCCCAAGGGCACCCGACCGGAGTGAAGCGTGCTTAACTTTGTTGCCACGGACGGAGTCCTCTCGGTGTAGGGCCGTGTATCATCCGCACGCTGTCTCAAACCGCCACCCACAACGCTTCCCCCGCATTACCGGGAATCGACACTACTATAGGTGGCTCCGACTTCCGCACCCCACCGCCCGCGTCCTCGCCATTTTCGCTTGTTCACGGGTGCCCGCATCCAGCGGACCGAGACACGGACCTCCTCGGTTACCGCGCATTCTCATTGTCAGGCTCGACATGGCCTAGGACCCCGGGGAGCACCGGCACCGCTCGCCGTCGCGCGGTACCGGATGTTGCCTGCGAGCGGGCCAACGCCGTCGGCGCTCTCCAACCAAAATTTTCGGGGCTCAACACCTTCAAGGTCGGCTCCACCCGTTACCTTTACACCTCGCCTGCTTTCGCGCCTACGCATCGACACGCCCGTTACCGTTCGCGCCGCAAGGCTCGATACTGGGCTCGTGGCTAGCGACTACCCAGGTGGGATTCGCACCCACTAGACTGCGCGACATTGCCAAGCCGCACTGGCCCCTTATTCCCTACTTATTTCCTAAGAATTGGGCTGGCCTGTAGCGCCTGACTGACCTCTTTGGGGATGGTGGCCTGGCCTTTGCTGGTAATCTTGGCGAGCGCGGTTTTGGTTGAATGCTGTAAGTCCTAGGGGGCTCGATTAGGACAAATCGAATAATTCCTTCAGGAAGTTCTGCACCGCCTTTACGCGTGGCGACGCCAGGGCCGCGCCCTTCAACCAGCGATTGTCCTGGAGAGAAACCTGTACTGCCTTGCCCGGCCGCAGGACTGCAGCCATTGCGCCAATGACAGCTTTATTCTCGCCCGCAGGCTTCCTGAGTTCATCCAGGTCCTCCTTGATGAGGCCGGGGTCCTGCAAAGCTGCCGCCACGTGACTGCGAGCAGTATTCAATAGCCCCGGATAAACCTGGGGTGCGACGTCGAGCAACAGGTCCTCCAAGGTCCCGGCCCCCACATTGTCCGGCAACACGAAGGCCCCGAGTCTCGGTGGTCCTGCGGTGATCACGCCGGCTTGCGGGTCCAGGACAAAGTTTTTTTTGGCCATGCGATTGCAAATGTCGGTATAGCGCTGAGCAGCGGGAATTGCCTTGTCTGAATCGAGCAAAATACCGATACCCTCGACCGTTATCAGAGCGAGCACACGCGCGTTCTCCTCAACCAGTTCCACCAGTCGGGTGTCTCCCACCGCACTGTGAACAGCGATGGCATGGGTTGCGCTCTGCATGAACAACGGGACCGGCATCCGTTTCAGCAGGTCACCGCCCGGCGGGTAGTTGCGTGGGACCAGTACATGCAACGCGGCATCCAGGTCAGTCAATAGCCGCACTCGTTTCAGGCCAAACGGACTTAACAGCCGGTAGGCCAACTCCTGGTCGTGCGGACCCTCGACTGCAAGATAGCCGTAGCGCATGATCTATCTCACATCCAAGCCGCGCTCGAAACGCAGTCTGTGCAGCAGGTCCCCGCCGAAGCGCTTGCACGCTGTCCCTGCCTCCGACTGCGTGAGATGAAATGCCACAACGTCGTCTGCGGGATTGGCCGAAGGTGCAGAAATCAGTGCGTCCAGCGCCTCCAGGCTGTGGGTCGTGACGAACACCTGGACACCCAACCTGCGGGCCGCCGCCACCAGCCAATCGAAGACTCGACCTAGTGCACGGACATGGATTCCAGTTTCGACTTCATCGATCAGCAAGATGCCACCGTCTTTAAGCCGCGGAAGCGTCGCGGCCAAGAGCACAGACCGGCGCATCGCGTCGCCAAAAATCGACAGCGGCGCGATGCCCAGCCTGCGGTGCTTCAGATAAACGGCGGGCCGGTCCCCAGCGAAAGATGCCAAATCAATGCCTTCAATATCCGCATCGAAGTCTCGAAGCAGATCCAGGACCCCTGGAGAATCTTGCTCGAAAATCGTCTTGGACTGCGAGCGTACCTGATTGCGATTGGTTTGGTAAGAATAAGGCGTCAAGGTCTGGCAGTCGATCCTGGCGCCCCGCGGGGGCCTACTAATTCGGCCCGATTCGTATTCCCATATCTTCAGCGTCTGCGCTGCACCATCGCTGATCGGCCGACCTCGAAAATCTAAGGGCAATGGCCCAGCGACCCATTGGGGTTCCTGTACCAAGTCCGCTCCGAGCATTGGTTCGGACTCCAGTTCCTCTGAGCGGCGATACAGAGAGCGCCAACGCCGTAGATCGTCGGCACCGGGGACACCGAAAAACTCGGAATACTGGGTGTGTAGCTGCCGGAGCGGGAAGTCCCCATCACACTCGAACGCACAGCCCGTTCTCACGAGATCTTCGGCGTCCATGGGTATCCGCTCACGCGTGAAGCACCAACGCAGCGATTGCAGCCGCGTCTCATCAAGCCCGCCGAAATCGCGGCGACGCACCATTGCCAGCCACTCATCAGGGTTGAGTGGCTGACAGATAATCGATAACGCTTCCAACACGCTGGTCTTGCCGGAGTTATTGCCGCCGACCAGGATGTTGATCTGCCCCAGATCCTCCAGGGCAAGAGCGCGCAGACCTCGAAATCCATCGATTCCAATTCGGGTGAGGGAGAGTCCGGGCATCGCAGTACTCAAGGTTTCAACGCCGTCGTGAGGCAAGAGACTTTGCGAGTGTACATCAACCAACCCGAAACACCTTCATCACCTCGTCCCCCAAGTGGTTGATGACTTTCACCGCGATCCGCCCGGAGGCTGGTGTGCGAAAGGGGCAGGACGTATCGCTGTTGAGTGTAGCCCATGCCCGAAGGGCTCAGGGTCTGGAGCGCAGCGAGCGTTTGAGTCCGTTGAGCATCCGACCAACGTCCGCCGCTTGGGCCAGACCGGCATTGATAGCGCTTCGGGCGCAAGACCAGAATGACTCTGTGCTCACCCAAAGGCCGTAGCGGGGCGTTCCGTGTCTGTCGGATTCCTTACAAGGCCATGGGGTTCAGGCCGCCATGACCGTCCGGTCGCAGCGCGCACTCGCCAGCTAAGCATCCGCCGAATCAAGCTTTTTTCAAACCGACACCGAACTGGTGCGGGTCTTGCTGCCGGATCGGATTGCACCGTTGCACTTTCAGCCCATCCCGGATGACATCATGCCCAGTTGCCACCATTCTTTCGCCTTCGTGTACGGCTGTCGCACCGCGCCTCCGGGTGCCGTATGAAGACGGTACTCGATTGGTCGGCCTATCAGGATGCCGGGGTGGGCGATGCCTATGCCGATATCCCCAAGCACGGCGGCGACTTTGCGAAAGCGGTTGCGGTGTGCATCAACAGCCGGCAATGCGAGGCCCTGGGCAAGCTAGTGATGTGCCCGAGCTTCAAGCTGAGCGGCAATCCGCACTTGTCGACCGGCGGCCGGGTGCGGCTGCTCAAGACGGCACTCGGCAGCGATGCGCTTGACGCGGCCCTGACGGACCCCGAACTGGCACAGGCGATGGATTTGTGTGTCGCCTGCAAGGGCTGCAAGCGCGAGTGCGAGGCCAATGTCGATATGGCGCTGATCAAGGTGGAATATCTGGCGCAGCGCGCCGCCCGGGACGGATGGAGTCTACGCAGTCGGCTCTTTGCGCATGCGCCCCGCTGGCTGCATCGGACGCCCTGGCTGAAGACGCTGATACGGTGGCGCAATCGCCGCCCGTTGCTGGCCCGGTTGGGCGCGCGGTGGCTCGGCATCGCGGCCAACCGGCCACTGCCGAAACCGGCGGCGCGGCCGTTCAGCGACACGGGGCTGACCGCTGAGCGACCGACTCCAGGGCCTGACGGCCGGCCCGAGGTCGTGCTGCTAGTCGACACCTTCACCCGCCATTTCGAGCCGGAGATCGCGGAGGCGGCGTTGGCGGTGCTGCGTGCCGGCGGCTATGCGGTGCAGGTCGCGGTCGCCGCGCCGACCGATCGGGAACCCGCGCGCCCGCTGTGCTGCGGGCGCACCTATCTGGCCCAGGGCATGGTCGAGGAGGCCCGCGTGGAGGTCAGGCGTCTGGCCGCGGCGCTGTTGCCGCAGGTGCGCGCGGGGCGCGTGCTGATCGGTCTGGAAGCGTCCTGTGTGCTCGGTTTGCGGGACGATGCCCAGGCACTTGGTTTGGGGGAGGCGGTGGCCGCGGTCGGCAAGCAGATCCTGTTGTTCGAGGAGTTTCTGGCTAAGGAGAGCATGGCCAAACGGTTGCAACTGCCCCTGCGCACGCTCCCGAAGGCCGCCGAGACCCTGGTCCACGGCCATTGTCACCAGAAGGCGGTGGGTGCCATGAAAGCGATGCGCCGGGTGCTCAATCTGCTCCCGGACCACCGGTTCACGCTGATCGAGGCCGGGTGCTGCGGCATGGCGGGCACCTTCGGTCTGGAGACCGAGCACGTGCACATGGCCGCCGCCATGGCGGAACAGGACCTGATGCCGGCCCTGCGGGCCAGCCCCGCGGCGCGCGTGGTGGCGAACGGGTTTTCGTGTCGGCAGCAGATGCGCGCGCTGGGCGATACCCGGCCGCGGCACCTTGCGCTCGTACTATGCGAAGCCTTGGACACCCACTCGGCATCAGGCCCCGACGGCTTGATCCCCCACTGCGGTCTCGGTCGATAACATCGGCGCGATCAGGTCATAACGACAGACCCGATTCCTGCCGTTGTTCTTTGCCGTATACAAGGCACGGTCGGCGCGGGTGATGACATCCATGAACATATCCCCAGGGCGCACATCCGTCAGACCGCCGGACAGGGTAATCCGGTAGCCCGCGGGGAGATCCGGCCAGGCGGTCGCGGCAATCGCTTCGCGAATCCGCTCGAGCAGCGTCATCCCCTCGTCGAGCCGCGTGGCCGGCAGCAACAGGATGAATTCTTCGCCGCCGTAGCGGCCGAGCTGATCGGCCTGACGAATCCGGTCGGCGATGGTGCGCGCGATCCGCTTGAGGACGGCATCACCCACCAGATGGCCAAAGGTGTCGTTGACCGCCTTGAAACGATCGATATCGAGCATCGCGACACAGGCCGGCAGTTCCTTGCGCCGGCACAAACTGATGTGCTCGGTGATGGCCGGCAGGATGATGCGGCGATTGAGTGCGCCGGTCAGTGCATCCCGGGCAGCCAATTGCTCGGCCGCATCGACCGCGATTTCCAATGAGTGGGCCTTTTCAAGAATCCGCAACCGAATGTAGGTGGCGTAATAGCCCAGCACGACGGTGCGCAGCAGGATGGTTGCGAAACTGATGGCGACGACGCCGACCTCCGGCCCGGTCGGCGACGCGATGCCCAGATTGGCGTGATCGCCGAGGACGAGTATGGCGGCGATGGCCAAACAGGTCAGCAGCCAGACCACCAGGGCTTCCCGCAGCGCGATGCGCAGCGTGCCGAAAGCGAAGATGATGAACAGGATGGCCAGGAAGAAGCTGACGATCTGTCGGGCAACGGTGATGGTCACCAGTTGCAGGGCAATCGCATAGGCCATTTGCGCCACCGTCATATGGGTGTTCTTGAAGCGCTCGCTGAACCCGCTCCAATGCAGTGCGGAGAACAGCAGCACGTGGCCCGCGGCGGCGCATCCATAGAGTAGCGGGACCCGTGCATCGACGGTACCGGTCGACCAGAACAGTCCCAGCAACAGCGTGTCGATGAGATAGCTGACGCCGATCGCGCCAACCACCAGGACGCGATAGAGACGGCGACTGCGGGTCGGATTGGCGTCGCTCCACACGCCAAGCTGTTTCAGCCACCAGTCATCAAGGCTCCGCCTCATTGGCGGCGCCGCGCATCGATGGCCCGGGTGGTGCCGACACCGGCCCGGTGCAATCTGGCGTGCACTACGGCGCACATTGTCAGTGTCGGGAGAACAGATCGCGCAGTCCGCACAGCAGCAGACTGGGATCGAAGGTCGGGTCGGGCAGCACCTCGTCGTTGAGCACCGCACGCAGGGCGCGGGCGGCGTCCCGCTCACCGGTCAGCAGCACCTGAACGCCGCGCTTGTCCATGCGGCGGCGGAAACCCTCACCGGCGCTGGCGGCGACGATCACCGCGACCTCGTTCAGCGGGTGCGTGCCCTCCCCCTCCCAATGGTGGAAAACTTGGGTTTTCGACAGGCGGATGCGTTCCGGCTCCGCTGAGGCGGCGTCGCTGTCGTAGAGCAGCCAATCCCGCGCCTGACCGGCATGGCCGGAGACCTGGGTGTAATCGTTGGTGGCGATGGCGATCTTCATGGTTCATCAGCCTCCGGCAGCGGCAGCAAAGCGTCGCGCCAAAATGCGAATGGTAGCAGGCAACGGGGCGCGGCTCCGGTGATCCTGAAAAAAGCCGTTGGCAGCGGAGGGGCTTGAGCAGGGCGCAACCACGTGTCCTACAAGCCCCGCAGCCATGCCGCCCGCAAGGCCGCGGCCTCCGGTCGTTCTATCGCCGCCCGCACCTGCGCCAGCAGACGCGCCTTGTCGGCGCCGAGCGTCCCCTTCAGCACCAGCCAGTTGGATGCGTGATCGGAACGGAACAGGGTTCGCCGTAAGTCCAGCGCGGACAAGAAACGTTCCATTTCGCGAAACAGCCCGATTTGCGACAGGGGTTGCCAGTCGGGCCAGGTCGCGCGAAAGCGGGCGCCGCCGTCGTTGAGCGTGAGCACCAGGGTGGATAGATACTCGGGCGCCGTGGCATTGATCAGGCGCGCGGAATTGTCGGCGTGTTGGACGCTCAGCGATTCGCCGCCCAGGCCATTGATGATCATCACCGAGCGGCGAATGCCGGCCTGGCCCAGTTTATCGAGTGCAGCGCGGGTCGATTCGACGCTTTCACCCTTGTTCACCCGCGCGAGCACAGTCGCGTCGCCCGACTCCGCACCAAGGTAGGCAAGCTTCAGACCCGCATCGTATAGCTCCTTGAGTTCACTGACCGATTTCTTGTTCAGATTGCGCGCCAGGCAATAGCTGGAAACGCGATGCACGGATGGCAAGTGGGTGCGGATCGCCTCCAGATAGGCCAGCAAGCGGTGCGTCGGCAACACCAGCGCATCGCCGTCGGCCAGAAAGACGCGCCGCACCTGCTCCCCCTCATCCTCGCCGACACGGCGGATGCTCTCCAGCACTTCGGCTGCCTCCCGGGCACGGAACCGCTTCTGCGGCGCCCGGTACATTTCGCAGAAAGTGCATTGATTCCACGAACAGCCGTCGGTGACCGGCAGAATCAGCGACTCGGCCTCGCTCGGCGGACGATAGACCGGTTCAACGTAGCGGATGGGCGGATCATGATCCAATCGTCGGCACTCCAATCAAGTTCAGCCGCGCGCCGAGGACACCGGTGACGGGATCAGCCAGTTGGCGATCAGGATCAGCAGCGCGCCGGCGAGATTGCTGGAATCCGAGCGCCTCGTCAATCAGGAGCAGCTTACTGATTCTATTCCTATGCCGCTTCCCGCACGCGCAGTTCAATATGCAGGCCGGCCGCTGATGCCATATTGACCAAGGCATCCAGACCGAACAGGTTGATCTTTCCGCGCATGAGGTCTGAAATACGAGGTTGAGTGACGCCGAGCAGCTTAGCCGCCTGTGATTGACTCAGACCAGTGTTGGCAATATGCTCTTTCAGGACCATCATCAGAGCGGAGCGAAGTTTCATGTTTTCAGCTTCCGCGGGGGTATCTTCGATGGCATCCCAAACGCTAGAAAATTGTTTGTTGCTCATTAGCTTATTCTTTCATAATTTCATTTAATCTTGGTGGACCCAGCAGTCGGGCCACCAGCGGCCATTCAGGCCGATAACCCGCTATCGCAGTGTTCCGACGGAATTCATTCCAATAATTGCCTGCGGCATACTCATGCGATCACAGAGCTTTCATAGTGAAATGATTGCTGAACTTACGGGCCTTGATCATCGCTCCGGCCGGCCGCGCACGGTCCGCATAGCGGACCCTACGGTAACACCTTGACCTGTAGGGTCCGCTGTGCGGACCGA
>CAYYAY010000014.1:12707-97503 GCA_964470155.1 uncultured Lamprocystis sp.
GCGCTAGCGGGGGCGCCCGAGCGCGCCGCTGGAGCCCCCCCCGCGCCGGGGCCCCCCCGGGCACCCACCGTAAACACCGTGCCCTGTAGGGTCCGCTGTGCGGACCGACGACGGTGCAGATCGCGCGGTGGCCGGGTTTATGACCAAGGCCAACTTACGGGATATCCCGGTAACGTTTAGCCGCTAAGTCCTTATCTGATTTACTCGTTTTCTGTGTCTTTTTCTGGAAGCAGTGCAGTACATAGACGACACCTGGTCGTTTCGCCACATAGATTACGCGGAACGCACCGGCAGCGTCTCGAACGCGAATTTCCTGCACTCCAGATCCAATAGCTGTCATGGGTTTTCCATCGTCCGGTTCCCGTCCATGCTGCACTTGTTCAAGCTGATGACCTGCCTCGCGCCGCGCCGAGGTGGGAAATGCACGTAAGTCGTCAAGAGCGCTGCCTATAAACTCTAATTTTTTAATGTTTCTTGTTGTTTCGTCATGCACAATTAATTCTACCTACTGTTGAAACCTCATTAAAGTCAATTCCTTATCAAAGCCCGGCGCCAGGCCGAAGCCCTAGAGGCAGCACGAAACGTGCATCTCCAGATGTAGTCCCAGGAAAAATTATACATTATCTTGTATGTTACTTGCAAACGAAACGCGATCACTACCGTCCCTGGCACGGGATTCCGGCATCCTGCTGATGCGTGCGGTGATTTTCCCGCAATTTCAGGCGGAACAAGCTGCCGCTACGGCCCTGTTCCGCTACAGCAACGCAACCGCCTTGATCTGAATCCACACCGGCAGACCGGGTGCCAGGTGCAGATGATCCGCGGAGCGGTGAGTGAGGCGGGCGAGCAGGGTGGACTGACCCGCCTGCAATTGGACCAGGGCCAACGCGGGGTGCGCATCCTCGCCCAGGGAGAGGACCCGCGCCTGGAGGGTATTGAGGATGCTGGTGCCCGCCACCGGCGCCAGCACGATGCTCACGTCACGCGCGAGGATGCGCACGCGCACCGGGTGATCGGTCGGCACGCCCGTGTCGCGCACCCAGAGGTCGACACCGCCGCAGTCTACTTTGAGCAGGTGCCAGCGGGTGTCGCGCTCGGTGATGCGGCCTTCCAGCACCACCCCGGCATCTTCACCCAACCGGATCGGCAGGTCGAGGCGGGCCAGGGTGGCGGCCAGCGGCCCGCTGGCCAGCACCCGTCCGCCGTCCATGATCACCAGATGATCGGCCAGGCGTGCGACCTCATCCGGGGCGTGGCTGACATAGAGTACCGGGATCGCCAGTTCGTCATGCAGCCGCTCGAGATAGGGCAGGATCTCCTGTTTGCGCGCCAGATCCAGCGCGGCCAGCGGCTCGTCCAGCAGCAGAATGCGCGGGCTGACGGCCAGCGCGCGGGCGATCGCCACCCGTTGGCGCTCGCCGCCGGAGAGGCGGCCGGGCTTGCGGTCCAGCAAGGGACGAATACCCAACAGGTCGATCGCCTGATTCAGGCTCACCCGCTCCTCGGCCGGGATATCCGCCGGGGCGCGCTTCTGTCCGTACCGCAGGTTCCCGATCACCGTGAGATGCGGGAACAGGCTGGCCTCCTGAAAGACATAACCGAGTGAGCGCCGGTGGGTCGGCACCCAGGTGGAATCATCCTGCCAGACCGTACCCTGAAAGACGAGACGGCCGTTAGGTGCCCGTAACAGGCCGGCGATGCAGCGCAGCAGGGTGGTCTTGCCGGAGCCCGAATGACCGAACAGGGCGGTGACCCCGCGTCCGGGCAGTTGCTCATCCACCGCCAGGCTGAAGCCGGGCCAGTCCAGGTTGAAGCGTGCTTCGATCGGCTCCATCGCGGTTCAGCTATGCTTGGAGTTCGGGCGCCAGAGGTAGAGCGCCAGCAGGACCAGGAAGGAAAAGATCAGCATCACCGCGGCCAGACGATGCGCATCGCTGTACTCCATGGCCTCGACATGGTCATAGATCTGGACCGAAGCGACCCGCGTCACGCCGGGGATATTGCCGCCGATCATCAGCACCACGCCGAACTCCCCCACGGTATGAGCGAAGGTCAGGATGCCCGCGGTCAGGAAGCCGGGCAGCGCAAGCGGCAGGGCCACGGTAAAGAATGCATCGAGCGGCGAGGCCCGCAGGGTCGCCGCCACTTCCAGCGGGCGCTCGCCGACGGCTTCGAAGGCGTTTTGCACCGGCTGGACCATGAAGGGAAAGGAATAGAAGACCGAGGCGACGACGAGCCCCCAGAAGGTGAAAGGCAATAGACCGATCCCCAACGCTTGGGTGAGCTGTCCTACCGGTCCGTTCGGCCCCATGGTCACCAACAGATAAAAGCCGAGCACCGAGGGCGGCAGCACCAGCGGCAGTGCCACCACGGCACCGATCGGCCCCTTCCAGCGCGAGCGGGTCCGGGCCAGCCACCAGGCCACCGGGGTGCCGACCAGAAACAGGATCAGGGTGACGATGCTCGCCAGACGCAAGGTCAGCCAGATGGATTGCAGATCGGCGTCAGTCAGAAACATGGGCCCCTCGTCAATGGGTGTGCCGGAACACCTTGACCACGAAGATCAGCGGCACCACCCCCCAATGCAGCAGACCCGGCAGCACCGGCGGCTGCGCCGCGGCCAATCAGGCCATCTGAGGTGCCGCTCAGGGAGCAGGCGGCGAGCCCCTGACCGGCAGGCATCGACCGCTCAGAATTCGTAGCCAAAGGACTTGATGATCGCGCGGGCCTTCTCGCCCTTGAGGTAGTCCATCAAGGCGATGACAGCCGGCTTGCCCTTGCCCTGCTCCAGGATCACGGCGTCCTGGCGGATCTTCTCATGCAGCTTGCCCGGCACGATCCAGGCGGAACCGTCGGTGATCTTGCCATCCTTCATGACCTGGGACAGGGCGACGAAGCCCAGCTCGGCATTGCCCGTGCTGACGAACTGGAAGGTCTGGGCGATGTTCTCCCCGGTCACGAACTTAGGGCTGATCCGGTCCAGCAGTTTGAGCCCCGTCAACACCTCCACCGCCGCGGCGCCGTACGGTGCGGTCTTGGGATTCGCAATGGCGATCTTCTCAAATTTCCCCTTCGCCAACACCTTTCCTTGATCGTCGACGAACCCCGGCTTGGCCGACCACAGGACCAGCGTGCCGATGGCGTAGGTGAACTGGGTCCCCTTCACCGCCGCACCCTCGGTGACGAGTTTGGTCGGGGTCGCATCGTCGGCGGACAGCAGGGCCTCGAACGGGGCACCGTTCGTGATCTGGGCATAGAACTTACCGGTCGCCCCAAAGGCGGCCTGGACCTTATGGCCGGTCTCCTGCTCGAAAGCGGCAGCGATCTCTTTCATCGGCGCGGTGAAGTTGGCGGCAACGGCCACCTGGATCTCGTCGGCGCCGGCGCCGATGCTGACGGTGAGCAGGGTGACGGCGAACGCTCGTTTGACGATGGGTTTCATAGATCGGGCTCCGTGAGGTTTGGGAATCGGTTGCATAAATGACGGCAAGGTTTCAGCCGCCGGAACGCGGATGCGTTGGATCAACCAA
This sequence comes from uncultured Lamprocystis sp., assembly GCA_964470155.1. Classification (GTDB taxonomy): domain Bacteria; phylum Pseudomonadota; class Gammaproteobacteria; order Chromatiales; family Chromatiaceae; genus Thiodictyon. The sequence continues at coordinate 16,238 of CAYYAY010000014.1, forward strand.
CAGTGACGAGGATGACATTGGACGTCTGAAACACGGCGCAAGCCGTGCGTCCCGGCAACAGGTCGAGCCGTCCCAGGCTCTCGGGGGTGATCACGGCGGTGAGCGTGCGCCCGCCCGGCAGCACCAGGGTGACCTCGGCCGCGACGGGTCCTTCGTGGATGCGACTCACCTGGCCCCATAGATGATTGAGGGCGGACGTGCGCAGCCCCGGGTCGGTCGCCAGCATCACCGAGGACGCCTTCACCAAGGCCAGCACCTCGCTGCCGGGTTCGAGTTCCAAGGCCGCGGCGCTGTCGCGGGTTACGATAGCCACCAGGCGAGTGCGGTCATCCAGTCGCAGCTCCACCTCCGCGCTCATCTCGTCCATATTCAGACTGATCAGGGTGCCGACCAGCTGGTTACGCGCGCTGGTGCGCATGGACATGCGCTTGAGCAGCGGCTGAAACTCGCGCTGCTCGCCGGTCGCGGATTCATCCAGCCCGCGCGACACCCGGTCCACGGCCGCCTGATATTCCTGCTCCACCGCCCGGTACAGGACGATCAGCCGCCGTCCATAGTCCGTGAGGTGCGTGCCCCCGCCGTGACGCCCGCCCACCGAGCTTTCCACCAAGGGTGCGTCCGCCAGATTGTTCAGGGCATCCAGGGCATCCCAGGCCGCCTTGTAGGACAGGGGCACCGACTTGGCCGCCTTGGAAATGGAGCCATAGCGACCGATGGCTTCGAGCAGCCGAATGCGGGTATCGCCCGGAGCGGCGCCCAACGCGGTGTTGACCGAGAGGGTGCCGACCAGTCGGGGTAATCCGTTGCGCGGGGTTGACATCGTTCCAAGATTCAATATATAGAGCACACTATAACGAGAGGCGCTATTTGAAGAGCAAAACATAGGCCATGTCAAGGCGGCGCTATGGTTGAGCTTAGCGTCCGCCATGGCCTAGACTGCACGCGTCGTGTCGGTCCCACGTGGACCGACGGTTCATCGTCCGGTTTCCAACAAGAGAACATCGCCATGAAGATCAGTGCACGCAACCAGTTCCAAGGGAAGGTCGAGACGGTCAAGGCCGGCGCCGTCAACAGCGAGGTGGATCTGGTGCTCCCGGGCGGCCAGAAGATCGTCGCCATCGTGACCAACGAGAGCGCAAAATCATTGGGCTTACAGGCTGGAAAGGATGCGGTTGCCTTGGTCAAGGCATCGTCCGTACTGGTGATGACCGACAGTTCCGGCCTGCGTTTGAGTGCGCGTAATTGTCTCGCCGGCACCGTCAAGTCGCTGACCCTCGGGCCGGTGAACGCCGAGGTGACGATTGTCCTGGCCGGCGGCGTCGAAGTCCATGCCACCATCACCCACGGAGCCGTGACTGATCTGGGGTTGAAGGAAGGCGGCGCGGCGACCGCGGTGTTCAAAGCGCCCTCCGTGATTCTCGGCGTTCCGGCCTGACAGCGTTATCGCACCGACAAATAGCGCTGAACGCTCGCAGGGGTCGGATCGCACCTTCCTGGTGCGGTCGCGACCGTCGTCGGGTGGTCGCGAGGACCGATTCATTGATCGATTTCCAACCACCGGTCCTCGGCGACCATGAACTGCATCACTTGCTTGCCGAAGACGTTGCCTTCGGCGATCTGACGACCGAGTCGCTTGGCATCACCGCCCGCCCCGGACGTATCCGCTTTTTCGCTCGCGACCCCATGATCGTCTGCGGGGTCGAGGAGGCCGTGCGCCTGTTCCAGTTGTGCGGTGCGTACGCCCAGGCAACGATGCCCTCCGGCAGCGAGGCGCCGCCCGAGACCCTGTTGCTGGAGGCGGACGGTCCGGCCGGCGCACTGCATCGGGGCTGGAAGGTCGCTCAAACTCTGATGGAATGGTGTTCCGGGATCGCCAGCAGCGCGGCCGGCATCGTCGCCGCGGCGCGGCGCGGTCACCCGGATGCCCTGGTGGCGGGCACCCGCAAGAATGTCCCCGGCACCCGTCGGCTGTCGGTCAAGGCGTTCCGCAGCGGCGGTGCCGTGATGCATCGCACCGGGCTCTCCGAGACCTTGCTGGTATTCGCCGAACACCGCTTGTTCCTGGGTGAGGAGCCGCCCGCGGAGACCATTGCCCGGCTGCGCCGCCACTGTCCGGAAAAACGCATGGTGGTCGAGGTCGCCACCCCGGAGGAAGCCCTGGTCTGGGCCGCCGCCGACGTGCTGCAACTGGAGAAATTCACGCCCGCGGCGGTGGCGGAGGTCGCAGCGGCACTTGCCGCGCTGGGTTCGCCCGCCGTGGTTGCCGCCGCTGGTGGCATCAATGCGCATAATGCCGAGGACTATGCCCGGGCGGGAGCTCGCCTGCTGGTCACCACGGCCCCGCATGTGGCGCCGCCAAGGGATGTACAGGTGCGGTTTCTGCTGCGCTAGCAGCCGTCCCGTCACGCGTCAAAGCGTCGCCCCTAGGTCGGGCCAACGAAGGAGGCTCAACAACTCAGAAGCTCAGGCGGTTCGAGTCCGTTCAGGCAGCCTCCAGCCGCACGTGAACCCGCAGTCCGAGCGCCACCGCGATATTCACTAGAGCATCGAGCGAGAAGCGGGACATACGTCCCCGCAGCAGGTCGCTCATGCGCGGCTGGGTCACGCCACAGCGCGCCGCGGCGTCGCTCTGGGTCCAACCCCGCTCGGCCACGATGGCCGCGATCTGGTCCATCAGTTCGGAGCGCAATTTCAAATTGGCGGCCTCCGCGGGGGTGTCGGCGATGGCATCCCACACGCTGGCAAAGGTCTGAACCTCCAATTCGTCGGTTGGGTTACTCATTGCTCACCCCGCATCAATCGGTCGAAGCGTATCTTCGCGATCACGATGTCGTGCCTCGCGGTGGCCTGGGCTTTTTTCTGAAATGCATGAAGAACATAGACGGCATCCGCAAGACGCGCCGTGTAGATCACCCGAAAGGTGCCGGACTCATCCCAGATTCGCAGATCTTCGACGCCCTTGCCGATCGTCGGCATCGGCTTACAGTCATCGGGACGTTGGCACCGCTGCACCCGGTCGAGCTGGCGGCCGGCATCCTGCCGGGCGTCCCGCGGGAACGCCCGCAGGCACTTGAGAGCGTCGCCCAAAAACCGTATGGGTTTCATCGGTTCGACTATATCCATCCCGATATACCGGCGCAAGTCTTTGGGAGCGTCCGGACGGGAGCGTATCAGAACGACATCCGCGTCCGCGCGGCCCTCGTCCGGCCAAAGCCTCGACCTCAAATGCGCGATAACGCGTAAGCGCTAACCATTCAAGTGGCTTGTCCATGACCGGGATTATCCTACGCAACCTCTCCGGGCACCCCGTGCTTCCTTCCAGGTTTCGGCTCACAAACCCGTCAGGCTACCAGCGGCGCCCCCGTCGGGGCGGCGGTGCCCAGCGCCCGGCGCAGCCACAGGGGTGGTTTGGCGATCAGGCGTTGGACGTGACTGATGACCTCCGGAATCTCTCGGCTCCGCTCCAGCTTCACCGGATAGACCCCCAGATCGTTCACCGTGACCGCATGCAGGTCCGTCAGCCCCTTGCAGAAGAGCATGGCACAGCCGCTGACTGACGCATAGCGAGCCTGAAGCGACTCGCTGCCGACTCCGCCGGTAGGGTCCGCCATGGAACACCCCTGGCCGCCGCCGGGACCTTTGACCGGCGCGCTGCCGCCGGCAGCGCCGGCGCGGAATTGGATGCAATCCAGAAATGCATGGCTATCCGCGCTCACATCATAGATGACGAGCTGCTTGGCATGGGCGAAATGCCCGTTCGCCTGTAATAGATCGTTGGTGGCGATCGCGACCTTGATATGTCCGATCTGAGGCATGACTGAGTCCTCCAGTACCAGGCGAGCGGCGGCCACCGCTCGCCTTGCGTGGTTGAACACTAACCGAAAATCACCGGCCCCCGCTGGGTTGGGCCTGCGCCCGAGCACTGTTTGCGATGCGCCCGGGTCCGGGTCACACGCACCGATCCCGGTCGTTTGCGCTCACCAGGTGTTCAGGATCCACTCCCGCTCCCTGGTGTATTCCATGTGCGTGAACATAGCATTGGCAATCGACTCCGCCAACTCCATCGCGCCGCGATAACCGATGGTCGGCTTACGGTAGAGCCCCGCCCGGTCGAAGGTCGGGAAGCCGACGCGTACCATGGGGATTTTGGCGTCGATGGCGATATAGCGGCCCTTCGAGTGCCCAAGGATCAGATCGAGCTTCAGGCCATCCTTGATCCGTTGCTCCAGCTCGGCCTTCAACGCCCGGTCGCAGAGCCGCAGGGTCCCTTCGATATCGTCGCCAATGATCTCGGTGGAACAGGTGGTGATAAGCGGGATGACCCGCAGCTCCGGATAGCGCTTCGCCAGGACCATCACCCCCTCTTCGATGCGCTTCTTGCCGCCGAAGACCGCTGAGTCCTCGTGCAGCGAGGTCGAGGCGATCGAGAAGTTTTCTTTGAAGTGTTGGGCGAACAAGAGCCGGACAAACATGCTGCAACCCTGGCCGCCGTGGACCAGCGGGATGCAGTCCTTGACCCCGATACCGGCAAATTGAGCACCGGCGGGCTGGCAATCGTACATGGGGTTGATGATACCGGCCCGCGCCTTGGGCGCGAGCGTGACCTCGGCCGACTTGACATCGGCCATTTCGCACGTCGACATGCATCTTCTTCATCAACTCGCCCACCCGCGGCCCGGTGAAGATCACGTCCGGCTTGACCAGATCGACGATCTCGAAGAATTCGAGTTCATTGCCGTCATCGATATAGTAGGTCCCGTCCCGGCCGCGCGCGATGACCTTCTCGAAGTCCTCCTCGTGGCCGAACTTCGAGGACATGGCGACGACCTCGATCCCCATGTCGTCCTCGACTGCCTTGGTCCAATGCCACAGCCGCGGTCCGCCGGTCCAGATGGCCATCCGCTTACCTTGCAGACGCTCCTTGTACCAATCGAGCCGGGGCTTCCACTTGGCCCATTCCTCGGCGATCAGTTCCTCGCCCCGCTCCTCGATGCCGAAAAAGGCGCAGATCTTGCGGATGCCATCGGTCATATAGCCGAAGCCCCAGGTGTCGATGTCCAACCGGGGGATGCCGTAGCGCTTCTTCAGCTCGTTCGCGATATAGCCGGAGGAACGGGCGCAGTTGACCACGCTGAGCTGCGCCTGATGCATGGACCGCAAATCATCGTAGCTGCCGTTGCCCGTGAAATGCGAGATAACCTGAATGCCAAGCCGATCCCAGTACTTCTGCAGCAGGAAGGTATCGCCCTGGATGTTGAAGTCGCCGATCAGGTTCATGGTGTATTCGCTGGTGATCTCCTTCTCCAGCGTGCCCACCTTCTCATTGATCCAGCCGATATTCAGTACATGGTGGCCCTTGGACTGGGAGACTCCGGAAAACCCCGGGCACTCCACCGTGAAGATATCGACGTCCGGGCGCTCACGCATGACCTGCTTGACCGTCGCTTTGACGTCATCGCCGATCAAAGCGGTCGGACAAGTGGTATAGACGATCATCCGCTTGACGTCCGGCATCTGGTCGAAGGCTTCATTGATGGCCTGGGCCAGACGCTTGTCACCGCCGAAGACGACATGCTGTTCCTTCATGTCGGTCGACCAGACGTACTTCATGTTGAAGTGGCCGTTATCGGTAGGGTAGCGCTTGGTATGCCAGGTATCGTAGGCGCAACCGATCGGGCCATGGATCATCTGGATGGCGTCTTTGAGTACGCCGCCAATGACCAATTTGGCGCCGCAAAAGGCGCAGCCGCGTTCCGACAGGGTACCTGGGATCGTCGGTGCATTAGCGACCGGCAGGCAGGTTGCGGGATCGTCGTCGGGTGACTTGAGATAGACATGTTTCTGCCGTTCCGGGATATCCGTATCGCAGTTGAGCAAGACCATCGGCATGGCGATTCTCCGGGGAGCGTGCTGCTGGCAAGGGCCAGAAGCAGGATTGAGTGGGAGCCTGGTTGTCGGTCAGACAGTTTGGCTTTTGCACGTCTTATGCCAATGCTTCCGGTATGCTGGAGACAAGCCTTCAATAATAAAATAGAGAAATCATCAACCATCAACTCATCAACCATCAACGGCTCTTTATCAGTCAGTTACAGATCTCGACAGGGGCTAGATCGAATCCCTCTCGGGTGATTTACGACAATGGTGATGCGATCAGTCGCGAATGAGTCGCAGAGGCGCCAGGCCGGGTAACGGCAAGCGTTCCTAGTGGTACTAATAGGGATACAAAGTTCGGATTCGTGCATTCGACATTCCGCGCGTGACGGCGATAGCAAGGCCGACGCGCCGAGTGGCCGGGCGACCTGAACCCCGGCCTTGGTGATAAACCCGGCCACCGCGCAATCTGCGCGGGCGTCGGTCCGCATAGCGGACCCTCCGGGTCACGGTGTTACCCTGGGGTCCCGCGGTGCGGACCGTCCGCGGCCGACCGGGTTTGGGGGTTAGGAGTCCAAGGCTTCAGCCTTGGAGATGGTGGCGCGGGCAGCAAGCGCTGCCCGACGTACGATGCGGGGCAAGTGAGCAGTCGATCAGCGGCCGATGGCCGCGGTAGCCGCGGGGTTCAGGTCGGCGTTCAGCAACGCGCGCGGTAATGCCGGGTTCAGCGCCCGGCGCGCCGTCAGCTTGCCGATCCAGGGCGGCGGCCCGTCCCGCAAGACACGCGCCAGGCCCTCGACCGCTGTCCAGGCGCTTCCGCCCGCAGGATCAGGCACCACAAAGGTCCCGTGTTTGACAAGCTTCGCATGTCCGCGAATCCCGATCCTGGCGACAAAGAGGATGCGGCAATCGCGGATCAGGTCGGCCCGCCAGGCGCTTCGGTCATCGGCGCCGTTGCCGCCGGCAGTTCCGCGGACCGCGATCAGCCGGCTTGCGGTGGGGCTGACCTGGAACACCAGGAAGCGTGCGCAGGTCCCGAAGTCCCCGTCCAGCGCCAGACCTTGATCGGACGCCACCGCCACCCGCACCGATCCGGGCAGGTCGCCATCACGATAGGGTTGGGGCCTCGGAATCGCCGGGTCCTCGATGTCTACACCCGCCCGATCCCACAGGTACTGGAGCGCGCGATCAAGGTTAGCGCCCGGTACTGAACGCAAGGCCCCGCGTCCGGCCATGCGCAGTTGCCGCGCCGACAACGCCTTTAACTTTTGATCGGTCAGGGGCATCCTGACGGCATCGAGCAGGATACGCACAAAGCAGGCTGGTGTGACATTCGGCAGTGCCCGTGCCGCCAGCCCGATACGCAGCGCTAATTGAGGACTGAGTTCAGACATGGTGAATTGCACCTGTCAATAGGGGTCGATTCGATAGGGTTCTTGGTATTCTGGGGCATTGGCGGCGGCCTGCTTAGGCGGGTAGTTCACCGCGGCAGCTAACGCCTGATCCACCCAGGCCACTCCGCCGTGATGGATGGCCGCATTCACCCGATTGAGGAGATCCAGGATGTCGTGCCCCTGATCGACGATGATCGGCTGGATGTTTACCGACATCAGCCGCTTGACCGAGGAGGATCCGATCGAGGCGGCATAGACCGCAACGCATCCCTGCAGAAACGCCAACTTGGCGACCACCTTGTCTTCCGGTGGCCGATCGGACGGCGGCCCGACCTGGTCGCGCGTCGGGGCATAGGGTTCTCCGAATGGCGAGGCCTGATCGGGCAGGACCAAGCGGCGACGCCGAAAGAGCAAACGATAGAGCTTGACGATCAGGGGTAGCTGTCGCAGCCGATCCGTCAAGCTGTGCGTACGTTCCGCCTCCGGAATAGTGATCTGTCGGTTCTCGCCCTTCATTTCGACCTTACCAAACTCCCCAACCCCGACGAGCTCGGCACAACCGCGCGACACGTCGTAAATGATCAGGCGCTCCGCTGCACCGAAATGCATATCGACATGCGCGTCGTCACTGGAGGCAAAGGCGACCCGGATCATCGCGCACCTCCCGACTGCCGGGCGCCCAGCAAAGTGCCCACGCCGGGCTCGGCCTCCCGGGGGGTTCCTTCCCAGTAGATCGAGCGGTAGGGGGCAATCTCCTGGTAGTGGGCGGCCAGGTGGTTGGTGAGTTCAAAGAGGGTCCGGCTGGTCCCGCGATAGCCGACCCACTGGCGCAGGTGTGCCCCGGCCTGATCGTAGAGCGGGAACCCTGCCCGCATTAACGGCAGTGCGAGCCTGGACGCGATCTGGGCGCCGTGGGAGTTGGCGACCAGGACCTGCGCCCGCGCGTCGCGGGCCTGCCCCTCGAGGTCCTCCAGGTCGCCGATGGTCACCCGCGCCACCGGCAGGTGCGCGAGGATGTCCGACTTGGCCGCGGCCACCGCCGCGACCGTCTCGATCCCGAGGCTTGCGAACAGGCGCACCAGCGAGGCCAGCAGGTCCGCATCGGCGGCCACCGCGGCGCGCGCGCCCCCGAGTTGGAACTGGCAGTCGACCATGGCGTCCTGGAGTTGGCTGCGTTGGCGCTCGAGGCTCGCGGGTACGGCAACACCCGCTATGTCGGCCAGGGTCGCGGTGAAGGCGTCGCAGGCGGCGAGGCCCATGAGCCCGTCGAAACGATGGTCCGGGACACCCGTGCGGTCCTTGAGCAGATCGGCCGCCCGTGCCAGGGACGAACCGATCACCAGGGTGGCGCAGGACTCGCCCAGCCGGGCGATCTGCTGACGGCTGATACCGCCGTAAGTGAGGGTGGCATAGCCTTCGGCGATCAGGTGGCCGTCCAGTGAGTCGCCGATGTCAGGGAGCACGACCGGGCGCAGACCGAAGGCCGCGACCCACTCCTTGATGCCCTCGAGATCCCCTGGCGTGAGCATCGAGCCGACCAGCACATTGATCTGCCGGAGACACTTGATCTTAACGTCACGCCGGGCCGGGACCAGCGTCTCGATCAGCGCCTCGACCGCGCGGGCAAAGCCGGTCTCCAGGCACCCCAGCGCGTCGCTCGCACTGACCGGGACGACGGCGGTATCCGCGTATCCCGGATAGGCATGACGAAACGCCCTGATGGTTGCAGCGATATCGGCCCCCTGAGTCTCGGAGAGCCCAGTGCTGATGAGCCCGATGAGCTCGGGCCGGTGACGCTCGCAAATGGTATGCAAGGCCTCGACCACGTTATCGTCCGCACCCATGATCGTGACGAGTTGATCCATGGCCGTGGTCTGCAACGGGATCGGTTCGCGAAAATGGCGCATGAAAAAGAGCTTATTGAAGGAGGTACAGCCCCGGCCGCCATGCTCCAGCGGCATGGCGCCGGCGATGCCGAGGAAAGCCAGGGACGCCCCGACCGGCTGACTCACCTTTAGCGGATTGACCGAGAGTGGTTTGCTTGAGCTCAGGATCTCCGGGGCGGTGGAGGACAGCGGGGGCATTGACTGGACCTCGATGGGGGCTTCGGCCGGCGTCCCGTTCAGGGCCGGCCGCTGCCACCTGGGCGGCGCCATGACCTGCTGCCAGACGGGATTGTGCAGCGCGGTGACGAGATTGCGCGCCAGTTCCTCCATCCCGCGATACCCGGCATAGCCGACGCTGCGGACATGATCGATATCGAGGAACGGCAAGCGCGATTTGAGTGTCGGGAAGATATAGCGGTCACCCGCGACCATGATGTCGGCGCGACAGGCATCGAAGGCCCGCAGCAAGGCATCCTGGTCATTGTCGGCAATCATCAGGGCCTCCGGTCCCATCAGTTCGCGGATGCGCGCCTTATCCTCTTCGGTCGATTTTTCGGTACCGCTGGCGACCACCGTCAACCCCAGGTCCTGCAGCGCGGAGACGATCGACCAGGACTTGTAACCACCGGTGAAAACGAAGGCCCGCTTGCCGTGCAGTCGCGGGCGCAGCGGGGCGATCCGGGCGCGGATCTGCGCCTCCTCGTGCGCGATCAGGGCCTCGGTGCGTGCCGCCAGGTCCTGATCACCGAGCAGCCTGGCGAAGCCCCGCAGCGCCTGGGACGTATCCTCGATACCGTAGAAGCTGCCTTCGAAAAACGGAATGCCGTAGCGATCCTGGAGGTGTCGCGCCACCGGCAACATCGCCTTGGAGCACACCACCATGTTGGCTTCGGCCCGATGCATGGTCTGGACCTCACGGAACCGCGCATCGCCGGACAGGGTGCAGAGGATGCGCAGACCGAGCACATCGAAAAGCGGCGCGACACTCCAGAACTCGCCACCCACATTCCATTCGCCGATCAGATTGATCGCGTGGGTCACAATCCCCGGACGCTGGGCGCCCGGACTGATCGGGTCGGGCTCACGGGTGCCGATAACGTGCTTGATGAGCGTGTCCGCGGCGATCCGGTTGCCCAGATTCTTATTGCCATAGAAGCCCGCGCAATCGACCGGGATCACCGGCACGCCCCAGCGCTTTTCGGCCGTCCGCGCCACGCCGGCGACATCGTCACCATGCAGTGAGGGCACACAGGTCGAATAGACGAAGACCGCCGCGGGGCGATACCCCGTGATGGCCTGGCGCACCGCGGCCAGCAGTCGCTGCTCGCCCCGACCCATGATCACGTCAAGTTCCGACAGGTCAGTGGTCATGCCGACCCGATAAAGATCGGCGCCGCTGGAGCGGCTGCCGCGACTATCCCAGGAAGAGCCCGCGCAACCGATGGGCCCGTGAACGATGTGCGCGCAGTCTGCGATAGGCACCAACGCAGTACGTGCGCCATCGAAGGCGCAGCCCCCTTGGGTCGCGCCGGGCGTTGCCCGAGCACAGCCCGACTTTCCTTTTTTGTTATGAGTACAGGCCGGTTCGTCCTGTAGCGCTTTCAGCTCGCTTGCATTCATTGATCATCTCCCGCTGAGCGATGGCCACTCGGAAGATGGGAGTGCAACGGCGATGCCAACCGTATAGCACCCTGATCACCAGTGCGTTCCCGTTACGCCAGCGGCGACGCGAGTGCCTTATAATCAATTGGGTAGGTGGCAGCAGGCAGAACCGGCGGCCAGTTGCATCCAGACGATACGGACGTGCGATGCGTACGAACGGGAACGCATGGACCCGGCGCGCACATTTACGAGCAGTCGCGCTCAGCCCGCTGCGTGCCCACCCGTGGTACGGAACCATTCAGTGATCGATGGCTCGATCGCGCCAAAGGGATACGCATCAACGGCCACAATACCAGCCCCGGCAAGCTTGGCCCGCGGACCCTCTCCTACCCGTGCCACAAAGAGTGCCGTACAGTCGGCCAAGGCACGCAGGATGACATCACGCTTATCCTCGTCGCCGAAGCCACCCTGACAATAATGCTCAACCGTCCTGACCGCGACAAAGCGGACACCGTCCGGACCCACCGCATAGACGGTGAACTCATCCGCATGACCGAAATGCTGGTTGATCTGTCCATCGCCCTTGGTGGCGACTGCGACCAGGATCTCGTTGGGGCCGGTGGCGACGGGGTGGGTCAGAACATCGGAATTGGTGTGCATCGGCGGCTCCAGTCGTTGCGCGGATCATTATTCAGGGAAAAACGGGATTCAGCGAAACAGCTTACGGTCGAGATCGTACTTCGCCATGCGCATCAGGAAATGGTCCGCCAGTGCAATGATATCGTTGCCGCGGTCACGTAGCGGCGGGATCGTGATCGGAAATACATGCAGACGATAGTAGAGGTCTTCGCGGAAAGTGCCATTCGCCACCATGTCCGCCAGATTGCGATTGGTCGCGGCGAGGATGCGGATATCGACATGGATGGGCGCATTGCCGCCGACCCGTTCAAAGGTTCGTTCCTGGAGTACCCGCAGGAGCTTGGCCTGCATCGCCAACGTCAGCTCCCCGATCTCATCGAGAAAGATGGTGCCGCCGCCGGCCTCCTCGAAGCGACCTTTGCGTAATGCGGTCGCCCCGGTGAAGGAGCCCCGTTCATGTCCGAACAGCTCGCTCTCGATGACACTCTCGGGCAGCGCGGCACAGTTGAACTTGATAAAGGGACCGCCGGCATTAGGGCTGCTGTAATGGATGGCGCTGGCGACCAGTTCCTTGCCGACCCCACTCTCACCAAGGATCAGCACCGTGGTCTTTGAGCGAGTCACCTTCTCGATCAGCCCGTAGACCTCCTGCATCGGCTTGGAGTTACCGATAATATTGGAGGGCTTGAATTTCTCTTTAAGCGCACCGCGCAGCCGGCGGTTTTCCGCTTGGAGCGCGACTTTCTGAAGATTCTCCAGCAGATAGAGTTCCACTGCCTGGGCCGTGGTGGCCGCCAGGATCGCCAGGACACGGGCGTCCAGATCGAGCAGGTGCTGGTTCTCATAGACCCGCTCGGCGCTGATGGTGCCCATGACTTTTCTGCCGCGCTGGATCGGCACGCACAGGAATGAGAGCAAGGTGTTGGCGATGTCGCCGCGGCTGTCGGTACGATTCAGAAAATTGGGCTCATCCTTGATCCGGGGGATGATCATCGCCTGCCCGGTTTCGACGACTCGCCCGGTGATGCCCTCGCCGAGCAGATAGACGCCGCGGGCAACCTCGTCCGCGGTTAAACCGAAGCTCTCGTGGATGAAGATCTGCCCGGAGTCCGTGTCATACAGAGTGACGGCGCCGCGCACCAGCTTCATATGGCGCTTCATCAACTGCAGCAGGACCTGCAGCGTGGTCGGCAAGTCGCCGGCCTCGGTGACCAGGCGGCTCATCTCGTAGAGCAAGGGCAGGAGTTGGGTCCGGCACTCGCCGAAATCGCATTCGCACAGTTGTGGCGGCGAAAAGGCGATCGGCGTGAGATCCGGCAGTAACGGACGGTGACTGCCGCGGTGCTCGTGCATGATCCGGGATCGGGGTGGCGGATCCTGGCTGAAACCCGCTGAGTTATCGGTCGTCATAGGGGTAACCAAGTCTGGGCTGAAAAGGCCTCGCCGACGCCTGGTGCCGTGCCGCGCGGGCGCGGGCGACGGGCCGCAGGGAAGAGCTTCGAGCCTCTTGGATTAGCGTTATTCTGATCATATATAACGTTAGTGTCAATGCCCTCCGCGTTTCGCGTTTCACCATCGGGAACCCCGCGTTACTCACGGTATAGCGCGTCCTGCGGAGACTGCACCGCGGGCTTTTTGTACCGGCCTGAACGCGCTGTTCGCGGGCTTCGCACCAATCCGAACAATTGCGCTAGGAGACGTAAGCGACTCCGAATTCCGGAAATCGTACCGCTCGGTACGCCCGCCCTGCTTTGTACATCGGCGTTGCGGGCCCGGCGGCTGATCGGGAACACAGACAAACGCAGAACCCGTGCCAATAGCGCATCGCGTCAACAGCTTGGTGTCAAATGAAGACAGCCTGGCGGGACCGCACGAGCCATTCGCGCCCCGATCTGGCATACGCCTTGCGATTCCCCGGCAGTCACACGGCTTGACTGATGCAGCCATCAGGGCATCAACCCGGCTTACTCAATGCCGATTTCTCGGAGGTTTGTTATTGACGCTTACAACGGAGCAACCGCAGTCGGCGTGTTTGGGCAATACGTCGGCAGATGTCTCGCGGGTGCCGCTCGAGCTCCCAACGCGGTGACGACCCTGGCGCTATCACCGTTGGTATCTAAACCGCTTTCTCATGCGGTATCCTGGTCGGTGTCTCATGCGGATTCCGAGTCCGATGCGCGCCAGCCATCGGGGTCTTTGGATGGTCACCCGATCATCGTGGACGACCTGTCGGTGTGGCGTGGCCGTCACGAGGTACTCAAGCAGGTCTCGTTGACCATCGAAGCGGGGTCGATCACGGCTATCGTCGGGCCGTCCGGTGCGGGGAAGACGACGCTGATCAGCGCCCTAAACGGTCTGATCCGACCGACTGCCGGCCGGATTCTGATCGGCGCTGTCGGGGCCTTGGACGATCCGGCGCTGCTGCAACGACACCGGCGACGCACGGCCACGGTCTTCCAGGAGCACGCCCTGATCGACCGCCTGAGCGCACTGGATAACGTGCTGCTCGGGATGGCGGACCTGCGCTCCGCGTTGAGCCCGCTCCCTTGGCCCCAGACCCTGCAGCGGCGGGCGGCCGAGGCGCTGCTGGAGGTCGGTCTGCTGCATCGCGCCAACGCGCGCACCGCCAACCTAAGCGGCGGCGAGCGCCAGCGCGTCGGTATCGCCCGCGCCTTGGTCCGCCGACCCAGCCTGCTGCTTGGGGACGAGCCCTTCTCGGCGGTCGACCCGGCCCTGACGACCATGCTGGGCGACGAATTTCGCTCCTTGGTCGCCGCGACCGGGATCACCGTGGTGCTGGTCCTGCACCAGCTCGATGTCGCCAGGCGCCTGGCGGACCGCCTGATCGGCCTGGCTGCCGGTCAGGTCGCCTACGACGGACCGGTCGCGGGCTTCGATGGGCACCGGCAGGCCAGACTCTTCCCGGCGCCATCCACGACGTCGGCTGCAACACGCCTTTCCCCCACCAACCCCTGAGATCCTGCGCATGAGACGACTGTCCTTCCTTCGCCAACCCCAGCTGTTCCTCGGCGCCCTGCTCACCCTGCGACGCCAGCCTGGTTGCTGCCGCCGCAGAGGCAATCAAACGCATCCCAGATCAGTCATAGCGTCCCCAGAAACAGAAGTAGGTCCAGCCGCTCCCGGTTGTTGAGGCCCAGACCGAAGCGGCCGTTGTAGAAATCGACCACGTTGCCCAGGGACTTTGCCATGCCGTTATGGAAATACGGGGGGCGGGCCGCCAGCCCACGCAGTGCGGGTACCTTGAACCGGTTGAGATCCTGCCACAGCCCGGTGATCAGGGCACGGCCCGGATCGCTGGTCTTGGCGACCTCGCCGGTGAACCGGTTGCGCAGGGTGTAGAGCGGCAAGTCACCAGTGCGGCGGTCTTCGTCACTGGTGCCGGTGTCCATGAACCGCGGCCGGGACTGGCTGCCCAGGTTCGGCGTGGAATGACAGGTGCTGCAAGTCCCGATGACGGTCGCAGGGCTGCCGAGTTCCGGTGCGTCGTTGAGTCCACCGACCCCTTCGATCTGAAAAGGCCGGGTGTTGAAGAGTCGTTGGCCGCGGGCGATGGCGGCGCGAACGTCGCCCGGCGCGGACTCGATCAGCTTGTTCCAGGCACCGAACAGGGTAAAGACTTCCGGATCGAAAGGCGCACCGGTCTTGGCATCCCCGGTGCGGCGGCCGAGAGGTTAACTACCAGGCGCTGAACGCACCATGATGCGCATCAGATTTGAAACGAAACGCCCTCCCGCCTTATCTCCGGACACGACCAGCCGGAAGGCCCCTTCGTTGTCGTCCAGGGGAGTCTCAATCCCTGCGGCGTCAACGGTTGCGTAAGCGACCAAGACGGACTGCCCGCCGAAATTGGGCAGTATCTCAGCCATGGACACAACCGACTCGTAGCAGTCGGTGGCTTGGGCTACGAGGTACTTGCGCAGGATATCGTTCTTGCGGGTGGCGTCGGTCACCACGACGGCCTCGTTGAGCAGGTCCAGCAACGGAACCCCGACGAAGGTCTTGGTCACCAGACCGGATGAGCCGGAATAGAAGCTCACCGTCATGGTGGTGGTGCGATAGTCTGCCAGCTTGGTCGGCGTGAAGGTCTTGGGCGTCTCGACGTTACCCGCCAGGCGTAAGAACTTGGAGGCCCCGCCCAGGCAGTCCGCTGCACCCTGGGCAGTGCCCAGGCTCACCATCAGACTCAAGACGAAGCCCGACTTGACGATACGATGTGCAAGCATAGATTGCTCCTCATTGGTTGATTAAATGTCGCGCCATGCACCCCGCCCGCCCATCGGCGGACCGCGGACGCAATTGACGCTTGCCGGGCACGGCCCGGTCGGAGAGGTAGACCATTCTCGCTGTTATTTTAGGATATAACGATGATCATGATGAATGCAAGCGGCAGCTCAAGCCGGGTCGCGCGGTCGCGGGCGGGTTTGCGCTCGCGGTCGTCGGCTCGGCAAAGCGGCCCAGGGATGCGGGGTCCAGGCGCGCCTGGAGCAAGTGCTCCATCCAATTGCGGACCCGATCCACGTCCGCGTCGACGGCCGGAATGAACGCCTGCGCCCGATAGGCACGCAACGCCGCCGGCTCACGCAGCCCGACGAAGGCGTGCCGGATGGACTCGCGCAAGTCTATCGACAGGCCGTTGCGGAAGGTCCACAGATAGGCCAGGTCAAGTTCCCCCCGCCGCAACGCCTCCCCGGTCGCCACATAGTTGGACCCGACGACCAACTCCACCGGCAGGTCCAGACAGCGCTCAAGATAGGCCCGCAATGGTTCGTTGATACGCTCCACCACCGGACGGGATTCGCCGGGCAGCAGCCCGCATTTAATGGTCTTCATGGCTCGGTGGTCCTCAAGGTCCCGGAGATCGGTGTCGCCTGGGGGCAGGGCGGCGTCGGCGGATATCATCGCAATATTCGCGCCACCATAGCGGTACTACTTCTTTTACAGATCTCGCATTCCCGATCAATGGTGCGCTGGTGCGCCGCTATTTGAGCCGGGTTCGCCCGAAGCACACGGGCGTACATTCGCGCGGTCCGGGCGTACGTCCGCGAACGCCGATCGGTTGACCAGGGACCACCGGCTGGGCCGATCAACAGGGTTCATTCGCGACCGGATGCTGAGTGCCCGCGTTCGGCAGTGCCATCGCGCTTTCCGATCAACTGGTTGAACCGGGACAACCAACGCATTGCTCGCGGCGGCACGGGTTTTGCGCTGTCTAGGTCTCAAGTCGATGGACCCGTATCCATCAATCCCGGTCAGGAGTCCCCCATGATCCGCGAATTGCGCGAACCTTCCCGCCCGGCACTGACGCTGAGGTCGCAAGCCACTGTCCCAGAGACCCGGATCTCGGACCTGGGCCGCCTGGATCTACTCGGTCGTATGCCGATTCCGCTGCGCCGGCCCTTCAAGGCCGGGTTGGACCGGGCCGTCGCCGCCCATCAGGCGGCCACCGGCACCCGACTGGATTGCTGCTTCCTCTCCGGGAGCGAGTGGTACCGGCCTTTCGACGGGCTGGCCGCCGCGCCTCCCGACACCAGTCTGCCGGGCATGCTGGTCAGTCACCTTTACCACGACATTATGACGCCCAATCTCTTGGACCGTTACCGCCCCGTCGAGCATCCGCGGACCCGCTCCGACTGGCATCCGGTCTGCGCGGCGGCGGGATTGGCCGACCCGTTAGGCGTCTTCCAGACCTTCGCGGTGATTCCGTTCGTCTTTCTGGTGGACGCGCAACGCCTCAAGGGCCGACCAGCGCCGCGGAGTTGGAGCGACCTGCTCGACCCGTGCTGGGCCGACGAGATCGTCTTCGGCGGCTGGCGCCCGAATGATCAGGTCCCCTATCAGGACTACAACAGTTACCTGCTGTACGCGCTGCACCAGGAATATGGCAGCGCCGGGCTCAGCGCCTTCGCCCCCAATGTGCGGCACCTGCAACACAATATCCGCACCGCCACCCAGGCCGGCTCCAACAGCCGCAACCTGGGGGCGATTGCCATCCTGCCCTGGCTCCAGGCGGATCTGTGCCCGCGGCGGGAACGCACCCGGGTGGTCTGGCCGGCGGATGGGGCGCTCGCAATGCCCATCGGATATCTACTTCAGGCGTCGGCGGCGGCGCGGTTGGCGCCCCTGGTGGACTATGTCACCGGCCCGGCCCTGGGAGCCGTGCTCGCCCGCAATTGCTATCCGCCGGTGGCCGCCAACCTGGCCGGGACCTTTCCGTCCGGGGCCCGGCTGAAGTGGCCGGGTTGGGATCGGATCCGCGATCAGGATCTGGCCGTTGCCGCTCGACAGGCCGGCGAGTGCTTCTTCGCCGCCTGGTCTGGTGACGCGACCCGGCGCGAGGGGGTGCGGGCATGCAGTTGATCACCGTGGCGGGTTCCCCATCGGTGGGTAAGACCTCGGTCATCCTGCGGGTGGTCGACCTGCTGCGGCGCGATGGTCTGAAGGTGGGCGTGGTCAAGCTCGATGCCCTGTCCACCTCAGACGATCTGCGCTATGCGGCTCAGGGTATCCCGGTCACCGTGGGCCTGGCCGGGGGTCTGTGTCCGGACCACTATTTCGTCTCGAACGTGGCGGATTGTCTGGCCTGGGGACTGCGTCAGGGGTTCGATCTGCTGATCAGCGAGAGCGCCGGGCTGTGCAACCGCTGTTCGCCTCACATCAACGGGGTCTTGGCGGTCTGCGTGGTCGATGCGCTGGCCGGGGTGCAGACCCCGAAAAAAATCGGGCCGATGCTGCGGCTGGCGGACCTTGTCGTTATCACCAAGGGGGATATCGTCTCGCAGGTCGAGCGGGAGGTCTTTGCCTACCAGGTGCGTCTCGCCAACCCGGGGGCACGCGCGCTATTCTGCAACGGGATCACCGGCCAGGGCGCCATGGCGCTGGCGGCACAGTGCCGCCGGGCCCCGCCCACGCCGGCCCTGGAGGGCAGCCGCCTGCGCTTTCCCATGCCGGCGGCCGTCTGTCCCTATTGCGTGGGCGAAACCGCCATCGGCGAGACCCACCAACGCGGGAACGTCAAAAAGATGCGCTTCGCCGATCGCGCGGAGTCCCCATGAACAGCATCGCCGACATGCCCCTGGAGGCCCTGCTGGCGGCCCATCCCTGTGTCGCGGACTTCATCGCGGCGCTGGGGCTCA
Source organism: uncultured Lamprocystis sp. (assembly GCA_964470155.1). Taxonomy (GTDB): domain Bacteria; phylum Pseudomonadota; class Gammaproteobacteria; order Chromatiales; family Chromatiaceae; genus Thiodictyon. The sequence goes on from CAYYAY010000014.1 coordinate 34,784, forward strand.
GTCCGCCCGCGCAGCCGCTGCCCCTGGGGGGCTGGCTGGCGCTGCTGGCCGATGAGGACCTGCTGGATGCGGGCATGGAGCGCGGCCAGATGCTGGCCCATATCCAGCGCCTGATCGACGAGGTCCAGGCGATGGCCGCCGCCGCGGGGCGGCGGGTGGGGAGCCTGACCCTGATCGGCGGGCAGGATAAGTCGGGGGCGCCGGAGGCGGTCCGGCTTACCGTGCGGGCGGGGGAGGTCCTGTGTGTCGTGGGTCCTACCGGGTGCGGCAAGAGCCGGCTGTTGGCCGATATCGAGTGCCTGGCCCAGGGCGACACGCCCACCGGGCGTCGGGTTCTGGTCGACGGCCAACCGCCGGGCGACGACCAGCGTGATGCGCTCGATCGCAAGCTGGTCGCCCAGCTCTCCCAGAACATGAACTTCGTGGTGGACCTGGGCGTGCGGGAACTGGTGACCATGCACGCCCAGTGCCGCCTGGTGGTCGACCCCGAGGCCATGGCCGAGCAGGTCATCGCCTGCGCCAACACACTGACCGGTGAACAGTTCGCCCCGGAGGTGCCGGTCACCCAACTCTCCGGCGGCCAGACCCGGGCGCTGATGATCGCCGACGCGGCCCTGTTGTCGGCCTCCCCGATGGTGCTGATCGACGAGATCGAGAACGCGGGAGTCGACCGCAAGCGCGCCCTGGACCTGTTGGTCAGTGGCGAGAAGATCGTCTTCATCTCCACCCACGACCGGTTGCTGGCCCTGCGCGGACACCGGCGCCTGGTGATTCGCAACGGCGGCATCGCCCGGATCATCGAAACCAGCGCGCGCGAGCAGCGCAATCTGGTGCGTATCGAAGCCCTGGATGCCGCGGTGATGGCGATTCGCGAGCGCCTGCGCCAAGGCGACCTCATTGAGGAAGACGTCCAGTGGCCGGCCTGAATGATGAGGGTACAAACCCGGCCCTGGAGCTTTTGCTCAACCGCCGTTCCCACCATCGACTGACCGACCCGGGCCCGGGAGACGCCGAACTGGCGCTGATCCTGCAGGCAGCCCTGCGCGTGCCCGACTTCGGACGGCTACGGCCCTTTCGTTTTCTTGCCGCCAGCGGCGAGGGCCGCAACCGGCTCGGTCAGGCCCTGCATCGGGCCGCGCTGGCTGCCGGGCGGCCCCCGCGGGTGGTGGAGCGCGCCCCGCGGATGCCGTTGCGTGCGCCCCTGGTGATCGTGGCCGTCGCGAGCCCCCGCGCCGACCAGACGGTGCCGCTGTTCGACCAGCAACTGTGCGCCGTCAGCGGATTTGCGGACACGGCCATCCGGGCCGGAGCGAGCGAGGTTTTGCGCAAGGCCAGGGCCGCCCTGTGTCATGCCGGGCAGGCAGCGGCCATGGCGTCCCTAGCCCCATTGGAGCGACTGCTGGCCGCCCGCCGTACGCCCGCCGACGACCTGCTCGGGGCCTATCGCGAGACCGGGTGGATGTACCACCGCGGCGGTCAGCGGGCGACCTGATCAGCGCAGTCCCGCACCGGGTTTACCGCGGCATCCGCTCTTCCAAACTCAGCGCGGCAACCAGGTCCCCTTCGTCCCCATAAGGTTGCAGGCGGCGATGCACCAGCCAGCGGCCGTCCAGGAGGCGCCAGGCATAGACTGACTCTCCGTAGGTCAGCGCCGGATAGAGATCGTCGTCGTCGTCCGAGCGCAGTTCGATCAGCCGATAGTCGCAGGCGCAGAAACAGGGCTCGCCCAGCCGGTCACGGCCGATGACCCGTCGTGCGGGAACCTCATATTCCCGATAAACCCGGAAGGACAGCGGGACCACGGTCTTGTCCCGCCATTCGGGCGGCAAGTGCGACTGCCAGCGGGGGCGACAGGGCTGGTCTGATGGCTGTCGAGGCCCCTGCGGTACCCTATCGAAGATACAAGGCGCGCCTGTCATGTTGATTGCTCCCGTGGTTCGGTGGTTCGCATCGGATGACGAGATCCGGCCCGCCGGGGGCCGGAACACACTGAGCAGACCCGTCTTGTTGCAGTCACGCGATGGCACTGCCGTCTCGGTCATGAGCGGACGCGATGTTGGTGACGGTGCAGGAGCGGCGAAAGGCGCATCGGAGAGGGACTCTGTATTCAGATTACGTTATTTTTAAAGCAGAATTTATACCATAATAGATATACATTGAAAGATAAGAAATTTTCTAATATCAGATCGTCGCAATTTTCCGGATTACATAACAACACTGGTCGGGAGTCGGACAGTTCGGGCAGGTCTGTCATCTTTTCGACAAGCGTGAAGTAGCCTTGTGCGCTGAGCCGGCAGGGAGGTATACCCGTCGTTGTTGGATTTCTCGTTTCTCGTTTTTCGTAACCCGATGTTCGATAATCCTTAACGAAAAACCGAAAACTCAAAACCGTTCTGTATAGCTAACGGCCTGGCCGGGCCTGCCACGGAACGGCAGCCAACCGCAGGGGTCCTAGTGACCGAGGTACTCGGCTTGCTGCCTGAGATCTGCGAGCGCACGCGCGGCGATGCCATCGACGGCGGTACCCGAGACCTGGCGCCAGACCCCGTCCTCGTGGCCGAAGACCCGCAGTATGCCGGGCTCTAGTGGCGACAGAGGCTCGCCCTGGTCCTCGATTCAGGCGGGAATTTTCATAACCCCAAAACGTTGTTCCCCTTTGCGCGCTAGATATGGGCCCCAAGCTTCCGAGGCACTGCCGATTTCTTGGCCGACCCGTTGCTGCATGACCTCGTCGGGTCACAGCGACCCGATATGGTCGGATCGCGCCATATCCTGCACACTATTCTTAACTGGATCACCAAACAACGCCCGCATCACCCTTGGACCTTGTGCTTCGGGAACATAGCACCGCAATGCAGACCGGGCAGCCGCGATTGCCATTTCCGGATAACGATCCAAGTGATCAATGGCTCGGTCGAATGCCTGACGCCAGCCGTGGGCTGGCGCCAGAAACCCCGTCTCGCCATCCCGTATCGCACGACGCAGTGTAAACGTCGGCGAAGCGATAGTGATGGTTCCCACCGCCGATGCTTCGAACACCTTTAATTCCGACTTGCAGTTTGTAAACACATTATCCTGCAGCGGCACGACGTTAATCTCAACCTCTGCAATCGACCGCTGAAGATTGAGTATGTTCTGCAGCGGAAAGACCTCAACACGCCCCCCAAAGCGTGCGAATCGGCTATGCGGATCCAAGAACCCCACGATCACCAGCACGATTCGCGGGTCAGCGTCCATGAGACGACACAAGGCATCCTCAATGATCGCAAAATCGCGACGATGAGTCGGCGAACCGCTGAAATACCCCAGATGTATTTGCCCATCACGCGCGAAACCGGACGACATCTTGTCCTCAAGTATGCTTGCAGAGTGCCTGAGTTGCGCCCGATTCATGAAATTTGGGACCACCGCGGTGGGCAGTCCGGAAAATTCACGGGCGCGCTCCGCCAGAAACTCATTTGTCAGGATGACGCCATCACACAACCGCATCAAAGCACCATAGCGCCCGACATCCGCAAACCAATAATCCATATCAACGTCATTGGCTGAGTGATCTAGATAATTGAGGATCAGCTGAACATACCGGTCATCGAAAACAAGATCATCAATATCGTACAACACCCGCTTGCCTTTGGCTCGCGCGCTTGCGACTAATTGCGCAAATTCACGAGAATACTTGGCATGGCAGATCACGACAACATCGGCGCGCTCAATAATCGTATCGAGATAAGCCAACTCACCGCCCGAGAACCAACTCGCACCAACCGAGGCACCTGTCGTCATCAGTGCTTCAATCATGTTCAGAGCCCGATAACGGAAGGTCCCGGTATTCGGACGAGGATAGAAATATGCAACGTGACGAGACCCTTGCTCCAGTCGACTGAGACGGGTAACGAACGACTCCGCCTCAGGTTCCGGCGCATCGAGAGTGCGAGCCTTCGTTAAAAACATCTGTTAGCCGAAACGATCAGCATGCACCGCTGGTAGTGAAACGCCACGGCCTGGCCGCGGCGACCGAGACCAATAGCCATTCTAAGTTATGGTCTAATCGCGAAAATTCGGGCTGCGCCTCAGCCACGATCGGCGGCCGCGTCACCGATCAGCGCACGGACGACATCCTGCCTCCGCGCTTCCGGAACATAATTACGCAAAGCCATACCCGCGGCCGCGTTCGCCATTTCAGGATAGTTCTTCAACTGACGAATCCCGCGGCCGAGCGTCGTCCGCCAACAATGAGCCGGCGTGATGAACCCGGTTTCCTCATCCTGAATAGCTCGAGACAGTGTAAAAATGGGTGAGGCAACACTGATCGTACCTACGGCTGACGCCTCGAACACCTTCAACTCCGACTTACAGTTGGTAAAGACATTGTTTTGCAGAGGTACGACATTGATTTCGACTTCACCGATCAAACGCTGAAGATTGAGTATATTCTGAAAAGGAAAGACTTCAACCCGATCACCGAACCGCGAAAAACAATCACTGAGATTCAATACGCCGACGACCCTCAATACAATCCGCGGGTCGGAGTCCATGAGATCCACGATCGCATCCTCAATGATGGCAAAATCCCGGCGGTGTGTTGGCGAACCACTAAAGTAACCCACATGAATGCGCCCGTCGCGGGCAAACCCCGAGGTCCGCTTGTTGTCAAGTATCTTCGCTGAATGCACAAGCTGTGCGCCATTCATAAAATTAGGAATGATCGCAATCGGCAGATCGCAGAACTGTTGAACCCGCTCCCCAAGGTAGGCGTTGGTGAGAATCACACCGTCACACAGTCGCATCAAAGCGCCGTTGCGCCCACAATAGGCGTGCCAGAAATCCAGTTCTGCTTCTCCCATTGCTTGATCGAGGGTATTCAGAAGCACCGGAACATACTGAGCATCAAATACCAAGTCATCGATATCGTACAAGACGCGCTTCCCTAGAGCGCGGACTCGTGCAACCAGTCTCGCAAACTCGACGGAGTAACCCGAGCGGCAGATGACGACGACATCAGTCCGTTCAAGTATCTCCTCCAGGTACGACAGTTCTGCGGCGGAGAACCAACTCGCAGCGATGAATCCGGACGTCGTGGCGAGGGCTTCAATCATGTTCAAAACACGATAACGAAAGGTACTGCTATCCGGTCGTGGATAAAAGTAGGCGACGTTATGTGAGCTTTGACCCAGTCTCGACAAGCGATCAGCAAACGACTCCGCCCAGGGATCCGGATAATCGACAACAGGGACATCTATCGCGAACATGCGATACTAGCGCAGCAGCGCCTCGACCACGGGCGCGAAGACCGTATCCCAATCACGCGTAATACGTGCGCTCTCGTAATTCGCTTGACGCAACGGTTCGTTCGCTGCAAGCTCCGCAGCCTGCGCCAGAGTTGCGACAAGTTCGTCCAACGACGAATCGGCACAGAGAATATTAGAACAATAACTTTCAGGCGGTGGACACGAACCGAAGCGATTGGTCACTACCACGGCGCCGGATGCAGCAAGCGCCAGTACGGAACAGCCGAGCTGAGGCGCATACGTTAGCGAAAGGCCGACATCTACCTGCCTAATCAATTCACCAAGGTCGTTCATTGAGGGATTCTCAACGACCTTTGGTCTGACGCCTCGCGGCAGTTCCACTATGGGAACGTTCTTCCCGACAAAGAAAAAATCCCAGTCAGCAGGATTCAGGGTGTTATTCTCAATCCCGCTTGCTACTACCTCAAGACCACGTAAAAAAAGTTTACGGGGGCTGTTGGGCCGAGCGTCGAAAAGAAATCGTCGTTTGCTGTTTACGGGTGTCGGCGCTCGGAAATAAAAAGTGCTGGGATAGGCCGTGTCCAACACGATTCCGCTACTGGAAACCCCTGTCATGCCATGCGCGATTAGATAATTGAGGAGCTGCGAAGAGGTGACAACGAAACGCAAGCGCGGGTCACACAATATCTCACGGCAGCGAAGCTGCTGATCACCCGCGGGATAAAACATGCGCTCGTCATTCTGCACGAGATAGATGATTCTCGACGGATCAAAACTTTTCCGCGCCGCCCAGGTTGTCGACCAGGTCGTGGTCAATATCAGCTCCTGACTTGCATCCGCAAGTGCCCGTGCATCCGCTCGGGTTGGAACAAATTCAAATTCCATATTGCCGGAGTAAGATATGGCGTGCGCAGCTAAGACTGCCCCGACATACGTCGGCTCGGGCGGTGAAGCACGTGTCACAAAGCGAAGACAAAGACCACGGTGCCGCGCGAGTGCGACAGCCAGCAGGATCGGAATGTCCATGCCACCAAAGGCCGCTTCGATGCCGAGCGAGTCAGTGACAACCGTCAACCGCTGGGGCTTACCGGGGCTCGGATCCGGGTAGGTCGCGAGGGCAATCAGTTCCGGCAAAGCAGCGGCCACAAGACCGCGCACCGAGATGTCGGACAGGGCATCGCAACTGGAGTCGGGCGAACGCTGCGGGCTCGTTGGAGATTCCTTAGTTTCGGCCTCGACATGGCCAACCAACTCTCTTAAGCGAGCCAGGTAAGCCGGCTCACCACGAAGCACGCCCCGCGCTAGGCGAAACGGCTTGGTCATGCGCCAGGACATCGAGTTCGCCATAGCAGCACGTTCATCTGAAGCAACGCCCAGCTCAGCGATTATCCTGTCGCGCTCGGCCAGTTGACGATGGAGTGCCCCGATCTCTGCAATGGCTTGATCGCGTTTCGCCAACGCATGCCGCAGAGCCGCTACCTCTGCGGCTGCCTTGTCTCGCTCGGCCGACGCTTGATCATAAGGTTCGGAGGGTGTTGCGAAACGGCAGGCGCTTTGCTGCTCTAGTTCGACTCCCCGCTTTCCGAAATACTCGCGCAGCAACTGCTTGTCGGCCGAGTCCGGAAGAAGCCAATCGAGTAGAAAGCGACCCTCGCCTGGCGCGAGTTGCAGCACGCCAAGCCCTTGACAATGGCCAAACTCAAGATTTAAAGAGTAGAGTCGAGTCAGCTCTTCCCAAAAACGCCAAACCCCGAAATAGCCCTGCTTAACGTTCGTTTGATGAAAGAGGATTACCCCGGAATGCGTAAGTTTTGGGAGCCATGCGTCAAAAGCTCTTTTTACTGCTTCATACGTATAACAACCGTTGATATGCAAGAGGTCGATCGAAGCGTCAGAAAAGTGCTCCACTGCTTCGTCAAATCGCATAGGTAATAAGCAAGAAATATCTGCGTATTCGCACTCATTATACTTCTGCGTATTGTCGAAATCGCATCCCTCACCATGCCCGCTCTGCTTGTCGTTGCGCCAGGCATCGACCGCATAGCACTTGGCTCGGAGGCGAGCGACTTTCACCGCCTTACAGAAATTAAAATAGGAACTGCTATGATGAATACAAAGATCGAGAATGATATTCGGTTGCAGTGACTGTACTAACCAGATTCCGAATGGGACATGGCCGCGCCACCCGCTTGGATTCCCGAACCAATCAGGTCGAACGATCGAGGAACGAACAACCGTGGAGTAATCCATTTAGATACGGCCACGCAATCGGGCAATCATGCGTCGCATGGGCAACAGCGCCGCAAGCAGGGACTGCACCGGCCGCAATCCTTCTTGCAATGCGACCAGACTCGCTTCCAACCCGGCCGATCGTGCTTCACCAGCGGCAAGACTGGCCTCCAGTCGGTCGAGTCTGGCCCAGCCTTCCAAGATGATAGGCGAGTCGAGATTCTGCGCGGCAGAGTCGTCAAGCAACCAATTGGCCTGTTCCCGCAACTCAGCCGCGATACCCTTGAGAAGGTGGATCCGCTGAGCCTCAACCTCACCTGAAGAAGCGAACTGTCGGCGCCCACGACGTAGATGTACCGTAAATTCCGTTGTTGGCTGCGGCACCACCCAGTCGATCCGCCAATCGACCGCTCCGATTTCGCCTAATTCGAGTATCAAGAGTTCAAAACTCGACGGGGTGAACTGCCAGGCGTGGCAGTCAACATAGGGTGCGTCAGACTCATCACGCCAAGCGTCAAAGGCCATCTTGGCATTCTCTAACCGCACATAAAAATGGAGGTCGGATAGCTTCTCCCGCCCCCAACAGGTTCTGCCACGATCGGAGGCAGAGTAAGCGTTATGATCGAACAGCTTGTCGGGCGAGTGCCGTGCCAATCTAGCACGATGTGCTGCCAATAGCTGCCCTGTGGTGCTGATAGGCTTGAATAGATCGAAGCACCAACGTTTATCGGGAACAGCGAGCGCCAGAATGCAGTCTGACGGTTGCAACAACATTGCGGCAGAGTTAAGAAAACCGATAAAGTCAGGAACGTGCTCAATGACATGACTGGCGATTAGCGCTTTGTAGCCTCCCTGCGCTCCGGTCGGGAAGGCATCGCACAGTGACCCGCCGCGCCAAATAACGTCGACATCCTGAATCAAGTCAGGATCTACACTTTTATCCAAAGCGTACTTCGCGATCAACTCATCACGGGACGCGTGATCCACGACGGTCGTTGTCCAACCCGCCGCCTTAGGCGCGATCGGCGCATGAAGTGGTCCAATCTCGATGATTCGATCGGCTTTTGTTAGTCCGGCAAGAAGTTGCTGGTTACGGTCACTCATTCGTTGGGCTTCCGTCCGATCAGCTCAAATCCAGCCGCTATGGCCTCTTGGCTCGACTGCGCCAAGCTCTTGAAACTCTCCCAAAGCGGCCCTCGTCGCTCCCCAGAGTCACGCCAAGCAGCAATCAGTACGCTCATTTGCATCGTCTGAAAATCGTCAGCAGCGGTTGGACTTACATCCCGCCGCAGGGCAGTCTCGCAGTCCGATGCTAACCAGGCAATTGCATGATAGGGATTGAAATTCTCCGAGACATGAACTTGCTCGACCGTGAAACGCTCAAACCACCGCAGCAGCCCCTGCTTCGTACAATTATAGAAGTGCCAGGGCGCCTCGTGCTCGGGCTGAAGGAACGCGGTTTGGATCAGCACCCACCCACCCGGCTTGAGCAATCGGTGAATTTCCGCTGCGGCACGTATTGGCTCCGCATAGTGTTCAAATGCATTCAACGCAACGACTCCGTCGAAAACCCGATCGGCGAAGGGCAAGCAGTGGGCATCAGCAACGAGATCGGTATGGCGAAAAATCGCCGCTTCAACCTCGATCACGTTCGGAAGGCGCTCGGCTGTACCGCCGGCCGAGAGATTCAGCACAAGACCAGCTGTTGCTCGAATGCGGTCGATCACATGCGCGGGAAGCGGGTTGCTGATGTGATTGGAAGCATAAATCTTGGGTGTCGTGAGCCCGTGAAATAGCACTGGTCGGTTAGCAACGATCGGCCAGCGCAGGGACCCATCTTGAGTGCGCAAATCACCGTCCGATGTACATACCAGCGCTTGGCCTGTCTGCGGGCAGCGCAAGATAGCAAGAAGCCGGTTCAGTCGCTCCTCATCATTCGCTAAGCTCGCGCAGGGTTCAACTTCGACGGGTCGTACGGCCGGATCGACAATTGCCAACCAGGAATGCCTTTGTTCAATATCTTCGACGAGACGCTGCTTATTATCGATGACATCCGTCGTCATGCGCAGCATCGATCGGCTGTGGACTCGGTACTGCGCGAGCGGATCTCCGCCGACGGCTACCCCCAACATGCCGCGCTCGGCCAGTCGGCACCAAAGATCATAGTCCTCCCAGCCAAACCGAACATCGTTGTAGCCGCCGACCAACGCCCAAGCGGCCTTTGAGACCACGGCCATGGCGTCGATGTAATTGCCACCAACGAGCTTCGCGACGTCATAGGTTGCTTCACCCATCAGGCCTTCGCCAGCGCCGAACTTCTGGATCACCGGGTAGGCATAGGCCGCGCGAGAACTGCGGATCACTCGGAGACAGCGTGCAAGACAATCCGGTAGCAGCCGATTGTCTGCATCAAGCGGTAGAACATAGAGCGTCTCCGCTACACTAAAACCGACATTCCGCGTTGGCCCGAGATGGGCGTTTACCAGGTTATGAAGCACCAGCACCCGATTGAATCGTGACGCGTTCTGCTCCGCCCAGACGCGCACAACATCAAGACTTTCATCGGTCGACGCATCGTCGACAATAATCAGGTCCAAGTCGTCCACCGTCTGCTGTGCGACGGAGTCGAGCGCCTCGACGACGAACTGCGCATAATTATGGACGGGTACGACTACGGAAACCTCGGCTTGGCCTAGCCGGTCACTCGCGAAAACAGTCTCATACTCCTGCAGTGCAGGGGGCGCGGCAACCGTCTGCCCTCGCAATTGAAGCTCGCTTGCGAAGGCGCGAGCGGCGCTGCGGCCGCCCTTGAGATAGTCGAGCGCAAATGCCATCAACTCCGCCCGCCGCTCCGCCCCAAAGGTCCAGAGTACTTCATGCCGTGCCGCGCGAGCCATGCTGTCTCGTAGCGCCGGATCATCAAGAAGCTGCGTAAGGGCAGCACGCCACTCATTCGGAGTGGTCGCAAGGAAGCCTGTTTGACCATGGCGAATCGCTCGGCGAAAAGGACCGGTCGGCGAGGCAATGGTACAGACGCCGGCGAGCGCGGCCTCGAAGTATTTCAGCTCGCTCTTGGCCTCGCAGAACGGGTTGCCGACCTCGAGTGGAGCGAGGTTAATATCGAAGCGCGCAACCTCCTCCGGAAGCCGCGCGATCGGAACAAGGTCACGCCATTCGACACGCGCCTCCAGTCTGGCCAGGGCCGGAAACTCCTCTAAGTCGACAAGAGGCAATCCTGATTGACTCGCGCGGAACAGCACCAGCCTCACGTTGGAGCGCTCACCCAAGACCTCCGCCAGCGCATCGGCGCAACAAGCGAAATCACGTTGATGCGTACGGGACCCGCCGGCATATCCGATTCGAAGCAACCCGTCGGCAGGAGCTGCCGCACGTTTCCGCGCAGCGCCGCGTGAGGTAGTGAACTTTGCTTCGTCAAAGCCATTTGGCAGGACCAACACCGGCAAGCCAGCCCGTCGCACATGATGTGCAAGCTCCTCCGTCGGCACCGTACAAAGATCCGCTTCCAGCATGGTGTGCCGGACGCGCGCGTAGAACTCCGTCACCGCAGCTTCGGTCAATCCTTGACTACGAATGCCGTCTATCACTTTGGTCCTGGCAAAGGCCGGATCAATCATAAGGTCGTCTACATCGAAGACGACGCGCGCACCCGCGGCGCGCGCGGCTCTGATCGCCGCCGCAACCTGATCCGACCAGACCGCCCGCCAAATCACCAAAACGTGGGCTGAGGCAATCTCGGCCAGCCGATTTTCGCTGTCCTCGATGCGCATGATCGAACACAGCGCACCTAAAGCTCGCGCGGCCTCAGCGTAACACTCGACGCGGTAGTAATGACCGGGCGTGTGCGCCTCACCGCTAATATAGACGATTCGATACTGAGCGCCTGCCTGAGACTCTGGGGCCGCCGGAACGGACGGAACGGACGGAACGGACGGAACCGCGGCATTCTGCGGTCGCTTGGTCGCGCGACGCAGGGGTTCCAAAATTTGACGTAATCTTGCCGTGTAGTTGGGATCGCCGCGCAGTAGTCCTACCACCACACGTAGCGGCCAGGTGATCCGCCATGAGGTCGAGGAAGCCATTGCCGCGCGCTCAGTCGCGAGCGGCACCAAATCCACGACCTCTGCACGGAGGCGAGAGATCTCAAGGTTGCATTCGGCCAGCGTCTTGTTCTGGAGACTGATCTTTCCAATGAGAGTCGCTATTTGTCCATCGCGCTCGGCGATCAGTCCATCGCGCTCGGCCGTCGCCCGTGTGAAGTAGTCGACCTGCGCTGCCAGCTCCGACGTTTTCTGCCGCAACGGTGGAATAACCGTATCGGCTTCGGCGATTAACCGCAAGGCCGGACATAATAGATCAAACTCGTTCGCGTATCGCCTGAGGACAGTGCTGACCTCGGCGGAGTCGATCGACAGTTTATCTCCAGCGACGAGGGACAATGTCTTGAACGTTTCCGTCACAAATGTTGGAACTGTTGGATCGGCAATCAGATCCTGTAACGTGTAATGGGCATGGCGCAGACTGTCTTCCAGGAAACTGCTGCAGAAGCCGGCGAGCTTAGCGTCGTTCAGTCGTTCGGAAATACCGAGATCCGCAGCGACGCGACCAAGCTCAGATTCCGGTTCGGCCATTAACCGGTCGAAATCCACCACCGTTCGGGGAAACCCGATGGTTTCAACAACCGCCGGGAGGGTGTGCAGCAGCCAAAGATAGAGTGCTTTTTCCTTTGATATCCCATCGCGCTTGGCAAGCGATGCGGCCACGCTCAGCGGGTTCCTGATCATCAAGACGCAGCGGACATCGAGGTCGAGCTCGGCAAAGACCGGTTTCCAGAATGGCAGTAGTCGAGACAGGCGCGGATCTTTAATGCCGAACCAATCGATACCACTCGTCTTTCTCCGTAACAACTCAATCGCGCGTTGCCGGAACGGGACCACGGACTCGTCAGCGAGTCGTTGTTCGAAATCCGATCCCAAGCTATCCCAAGTGCTGCCAAGATGCTTGAGCAATTCCTCATTAAGAGCATTGACGTCCTTATCCTCCCAAAAGCCCTTTTCATTATCTTTTTGCGCCGGTAACAGTTGGTCCCCAAGGTAAACGCCAAAAACGCTCAGAGCCCGCGTCATCGCGCTTGTGCCGCTGCGATGCATACCTAACACCACAGCGACGCTTTTGATCTTCTCGGCAGTCATTATAAACCCTTGCGAATTATCAAGCGGGAGCGTCGCGCATCAGGAAAACTTCAGGAATGCAATTGAAGTCGATCAGGCCGGTAGCAAGACTCCCGGCTTCCGGAAGGACGTGAAACATGGCTGCATCAAGTAGTCGGTGCAGATAGACGTCGGCGTCGTCCAGCAGTCCGACCACCCCGGCATTCAGAAAATATACGCCGGGATTGAGGCTGCAGGTAAAATGGAATACCGCCTCATAAACAGAACCGGCCGCGATTACCGGAATTGCTTCGCCAGGCGATGCCGCTGACGTAGCGCCTCCCAATTCAATACCACTGACCGTCTTGATCAACATTCCGAAACGGACCGCACTGGCAGCGGCGGTAAACGCCGCTTTATAGCGATACTCATAGCTGCGGCCCCGGATCAGTTTATTCACTCGATCCCCGCCGACCGTAAAAATAGCGGGCTCTTCAATCACGACATTGTGCGATTCATATGCGATGGTAGCCGCTGGCCGCAGGCCGGGATCGAAGCGCTCCTGCAACTCGTCGTCGATACCAGGCTGCGGCTGTTCAGCCGGCGAATGGATCTCTCCCGCTGTATCAGCCGCCCCTCCACTCATCAGCCGATCACGATCAATGATCTCCTGACGGATCGCGGATCGCCGTTCCACTGAGGCATAAAGCAGTTTCTGATACCGCCCAACGATCTGTTTGGGTAATCCGGTCGCTAGACGCTCGCCGCCATCCAGCAGAATCGCGCGATCACAGAGTTCAACGATCGTTGCACCCGCATGCGAGACGAATAGAATGGTGGCGCCGTTACTCTTAATGGTCTCAATGCGGGAAAAACACTTCCGCTGAAAAATCTCATCGCCGACGGCCAATGCCTCATCCACAATCAAAATCTCCGGATCGACGTTGATCGCAACAGCAAAGCCGAGCCGCACCACCATTCCACTCGAGTACGATTTCACCGGCTGTTCAATGAACTCGCCAATGTCGGCGAATGCGGCGATCGCATCGAAGCGTTGGTCGATTTCCTCTTGCGTCAGACCGAGCACGCTGCCGTTGAGATAGACGTTTTCGCGTCCGGTGAATTCGGGATTGAATCCGGCTCCAAGCTCAAGGAGCGCCGCGACGCGACCGGTGGTCTCCACGGTTCCAGTGGTCGGCGTCAGCGTCCCGCAGATGACTTGCAACAGGGTGGATTTTCCTGAGCCGTTGCGGCCGATGATGCCGACCGTTTCGCCCTTGCGCACTTCAAATGAGACATCGCGCAGGGCCCAGAACTCACGGTAGTAGTTCGGGGTGGATTTGCCAAGCAGACCCCGCAGGCGCGGCATCATGGACTGCTTCAGTCGATCCTGCGGTCGATCGTATATTTGGTAAGACTTACCAAGATCTTGAACGCGGATAGCGATCGCTTCAGACGACATCGGCGAACCCCTTACGCGTCTTCTGGAACCACCAAAAGCCACCCCATGCGATACCGATACTCACGGCAGTGTAAAGTAACCATCCGCCCCAATTCGGCATGAGGCCGAACAAGAGCACCTTCCTTCCCTCGACGATGACGAACGTAATTGGATTAAGATACAGGAGCCACTGAAGTCGCTCCGATAGCGCCGTGATCGGGTAGAAAACAGGCGCCAGAAACATCATCACGCTGGTGATAATTCCTATGGTTTGAGCAATGTCACGCACGTAAACGCCGATCGCGGCCAGGAACCACGCGACACCCATGGTTCCCAAGATCAGGGGCGCGAGAACCAGCGGGAATAAGACCAAGGTCCAGGGCAATTGATGCGTCAGGATGAGTTGTGCGAGAAAAAGAACGATCAGGCTGATCGACGCATGGAAGAGTGCCGACCCCATGGTGACCAGAGGCAAAACTTCGAGCGGAAAGACAACACGCTTGACGTAGCTGACATTGCTGAGAATCAGTGTCGGAGCGCGATTGGCGACCTCGGCGAAGAGGCCATGCACAATCATTCCGACAAACAGGATAACGGCGAAACTCGCATGGCTTTCGTCGCCTCCAATCCCCCACCGCGTCTTGAACACCACGGAAAAAACGAAGGTGTAGACGAGAAGCATCAGGACTGGATTGAAAAACGACCAGGCGACGCCGAGGACAGAGCCGCGATAGCGCCCGATCACTTCACGTCGGACCAGTTGGTTGATCAGGCTGCGATTGCGCCAGAGGCTGGAGACCAGGGCGCGGGGTGTCGCCGGGTGTTCCTGATGAGGATTCATGAAAAATTGGCGCTTGGTTGCAAGAACACGCGGGAACCAGTCTTCCGCAAGGCTCAAAGTCCGCTAGTTTAAGCGGTAACCAGCGAAAGAGTCATCCGGTTTTGCTTCAAGACGCGCGCTCATGATGCACGTAAGAGTGAAGACGAAGCCCGCCTCAACGCGCCGCCAGGGCAGCGACGATCCGCCCAGCCGCCAGCCCATCCCCATAGGGTGAAACGCCACGCGCCATACCGCGATAGTGTACAGTGTCATCCAGCAGACGCTGCGCCTCGGCGATAATCGTCTCATAGACCGGGCCGACCAGCTTCACGACCCCGGCGTCCACCGCTTCCGGCCGCTCGGTCTCCTGACGCAGCACCAGCACCGGCTTGGCAAGCGCCGGGGCTTCTTCCTGCACGCCGCCCGAGTCGCTCAGGATCAGGTAAGACCGCTGCATGGCGCCGACGAAGGGCAGATAGTCCAGCGGCGGGCACAGGATGATCCCGGGGCAGCCGCCGAGGAGTGCTTCGGCAACGTCTTTCACGTGCGGGTTCGGATGCACCGGGTAGAGGAACTGGACGTCGGGGTTGGTCTCGGCCAGGTGCCGGATGGCGCGGCAGATCGCGCGCAAAGGCGCGCCGAAGTTTTCGCGGCGGTGGGCCGTGACCAGGATCAGACGCTTGTCCGGATCGATCGGCACACCGATCTCGGGGCGGCGATCGGCAACGCTCAGCAGGGCGTCGATGACGGTGTTGCCGGTCACATGGATGGCGCTGTCGGCGACACCCTCCCGCAGCAGGTTCTGCCGGGCGCTTTCGGTCGGCGCAAAATGCCAGCGCGCCAGGTGTCCGGCGACGATCCGGTTCATTTCCTCCGGAAAGGGGTTGTCGAGGTCACCGGTGCGCAGGCCTGCCTCGACATGCCCGAAGGGGATCTTGCGGTAGAAGCACGCGAGCGCCGCGGTCATGACGGTGGTGGTATCGCCTTGAGCGAGGACCAAATCAGGGGTCTCCAGGGCGAGCGTGTCGTCGAGCGCGATGAGCAGCCGTGCAGTCAGTTCGGTCAACGCCTGGTTGGGGCGCATGATGTCGAGGTCACGGTCCGGCGAGATGCCGAACACCGCAAGGACCTGATCGAGCATCTGGCGATGCTGCGCGGTGGCGAGCACCCGCGACTCAAACGCCGGATGCCGGGCGAGGGCGTGGATAACCGGCGCCATCTTGATGGCCTCCGGGCGGGTGCCGACGATCGACAAGACGCGAATCGGGGTGGTGTCGCTCATGATCGGCCTGCCGCTGTGA
The DNA here is from genome assembly GCA_964470155.1 of uncultured Lamprocystis sp. Lineage (GTDB taxonomy): Bacteria > Pseudomonadota > Gammaproteobacteria > Chromatiales > Chromatiaceae > Thiodictyon. The sequence goes on from CAYYAY010000014.1 coordinate 50,992, forward strand.
GAATAAAAGCGCGAGGATACCCCGAGTGCCGTGCAAAGACGACGCCGTTCAGCGGTCCACGCGATCCCTGGCTCGATGCGCGCCGCGTACCGAACCCGCGGCGCTAGGTCGCGGCACGTGTTGCCATGCCTTCCAACAGGTGTGCGACCGCGCGGTCGGTCAACGGGGCCTGACTCAGCACCCGTGCTGTCCCTTTGCGCAGATGGTCCGCCAGGCTGGGCGTCGCCAACGTCACGGCGTTCTCTCCCTGACGGTTGGCGAACAGACAGACCCCGCGCAGTTCACTGATCCAGTTGAGGCGCAGGGTCTTGCGCGTCCCGCGGAAACTCTCGAACTCGACCCAGGCGCCAACGCCCAGGGACCGGGCGAGCCACAGATGGCGATCCTCTTTGGGCGCCATCCGGCTCACCGCGGCGATCGGTTCCGCTGGGCGATATTCGATGCCCGGCGGACCATCGACCAGTTCCAGAGTCCGCAAACCCTTGCGCGCATCGTTGCTCGGCCGATTCGGCGGCACCGACGCGGGCGCGGTATCAGGCGGTTCACGTTGGCTGTCCGGGGTGCCGTCCTTATGCAGTGCACCAACGTGCAGCTTGATCAACTGGCCAAAGAAGGGGTCCCAGGCATCATTGCGCCCGACGGCCTCGATCGCGGTACGCAGTCGTTTCAACAAGTCCGGCAACAGGGTGAGAAGCCGGTTACGCTCCGCCGCTCCCCGCTTTGGCTGGACACTCCAGATCAGGTCATCCAGCGCGGCCAAAGCCGCGACCCACGGGGCACCCTCACCGCCCGAGCGAACGTAGGTGTTCGTCAGAACCAGGCGCCAGTGGCGGTCGACGAAATCGACAACCAGGGCGGGCAAGCCCCGCTGCGCCAACCGCGCGCGGAGCTCCGCGTCGACACGCGTCTTGACGACCTCTTGGCGCTCGCGCTGCGCGAGTCGGTACACGGCAGCGGTGGTTCGGGTCTGCGCCCGCGCCTCCTCGTCCTGGAGGAACTCATCCAGCTTGAGCACCTGCTTGGCAAAGACGTTGATGTCGGTATCAAAGCCGGTGACTACGGCATTGACGATGGGTTGGATCTGGGCGATCAGACGGGGTTCATCGGCTTCGTTGCGACCCACCCCCGCGTTGGCGATGAGATCAAGCAGGCGCCGGGCCGGGTGCCGTTTATTGGAGAAGAAGGCTTTATCCAGCAGGGCCGCCTTGAGCACCGGAATCTGCAGCTTGGCGATCTGCGCGCGCAGGGTTGCCGACAGCTCAGGGTCGCTGAAAATGGCATCGAACAGCATGGCCACGATGTCGATCGTCAAAGCATCAACCGGGTGCGGCTGACTCACCATCGCCGTGACGCGCAGTTGCCGCAGTGCCGTGGTGGATTCCGGGTCGATCGGCACCTGATCCGACCCGGTCAAGCGACGGGCATCCGCACGGCCGCGTTGCAGGCCGGTCAGAGACGCTATCAGTTGACCCAATCCGAGTGACTCCTGGTGCGGGTGGTTCCGTGCAGACGATTCCGGCCGCCGGTAAGGGTTGCTCGTGGCTGCCGTGATCGCACGCGCAAGTTGGGCAAACACCTCGTTCTCGAACTGGTCGGGCGCGCCAGGGTCGGTAACACCGGACCCTGCGGCTGCCCCGGTGATCCGCGGCATGGCGACGCTTGGTTTGGACTCGGCCACGCCCAGGTGCAACGACGGCCCTGAAGACACGGGTTCGAGCAACGCGTCGCTTTGCCCCGCGGCCGGCATCCCGGTCGGGCCTTTGGGCGGGATTCCATAATTGATGAGATGGCGGTTGAGGTCGTCATAGATACTCGGGAGTTCAACCGCCGTCTGACGTTCGAACTGCTTGAGGAGCATCAGCGCCACTTGATCGCCAACGTCCAGTACGGCAAAGGCATTGAGCATGGCCGCGAACAGGGCGCGCGGGTAGAGCGGATTGTCGTCCTGGCTGATCCGCGGGAGACAGAGCAACTCGGCGAGGCGACGGTCAAGCGCGCTCAGTTGTGATGCGCAACGACAAGCGGCACGGACTGCAAGCGCGTTGATTGCCAGATCGCGCTCGAAGTCGTCGGCATCGATCGGGCGGCAGTCGGCGAGGCCATCCGGGACACCGCGATCAAGTCGGAGCGCGGCGAGGTTGTGATCAAAAACCTGGACGTAGCTGTTCCTGAACTGTGCCAGCAACGCTTGGCCTCGACTGCTCAACAGATCCATCGCCGCGAAACACAATTGCTGCTGATTCAAGCTGGTAGCACGATCAGCCATGCCCAGCAAATCGTCGTTCGCCCGCCCCAGGTTCTCGGCAAAGGCCGTCGCAACACCTTGGGCAAGCCGGTCGCGGCAGACCATCAGCAGGTCAGCCGCAGCGACACGCGGTTGCCCCTCCTCAGATCTGGGGATTTGAGCCGCAAGGAGCAGCACATTCGATGATTGAAGATTCGGCATGGACCAAGTCCCAGCAGGCAGAACCACTCTGTACCTTATAGCACAAAGACCAGCCTAGCTTAGCGATGTGGCCCGCGTTCGGTTGTCACCGATCTGCCGACCCCCATTCTCTCGTTCTTGGAAAGCACACTTTGGTGCCAAGTATAAACAGGGAATGGCGTGTCACGTTGCCAACTCGATCACATCTCCGGACCCATCAGCCCCGCGCCAGCAGCAGGTGAGCCAGCGCCATGCCGGTGGCCGTCAGGACCAGTGAGCCGGCGAGGTGAGCACCCGCGGCGGCGAGGCCCCAGCCGTACTCACCCCGCGCGAGCATGGTCACCACTTCAGCGGAAAAGGTCGAAAAGGTCGTGAGTCCGCCGAGAAAACCGGTGATGATGAAGAGTCGCAACTCCGGCGGGAGACCCGGATGGCGCGCCATCCAGGACACGGCGAGGCCCACCAGCAGGCCACCCAAGAGGTTGGCGACCAGGGTTCCCAGCGGTAAAGAGGGGAAGATGGGGTTGAGACGGAGACCCAACCCCCAGCGCAGCAAGGCACCCAGACCCGCCCCGGAGAACACCGCAAGGACGGCAAGGACATTCATGGCCCGCTGACGATCGTTACTCGACCGTCACCGACTTGGCAAGATTGCGCGGCTGATCCACGTCGGTGCCCTTCAGAACGGCGACATGGTAGGCCAGCAGTTGCATCGGAATGGTGAAGATCAGGGGGTCGATCAGGTCATCGGTCTCCGGCAGCCGGATCACAGTCACCCCGGACTCCTCCGTGAGCGGGACGGCAAAATCGGCGAAGACGAAGAGTTGACCGCCGCGGGCGCGCACCTCCTCCAGATTCGACTTGAGCTTTTCCAGCAGGGTGTTGTTCGGTGCCACGGCCACGACCGGCATATTCTCATCGATCAGGGCAAGCGGACCGTGCTTGAGCTCACCGGCCGGGTAGGCCTCGGCATGGATGTAGGAGATTTCCTTGAGCTTGAGCGCGCCCTCCATCGCGATCGGGTATTGCTCCCCGCGCCCCAGGAACAGGGTATGCTGCTTGTCGACGAACTGCTCGGCCAGGGTGGCGATGCGGTCATCCAAAGCCAGGACCTGTTCCATCTTGCTCGGCACCGACCGCATCAGGGCGACCATGCGCGCCTCTGCCGCCTCGTTCAGGCCGTTATAGCGCCCCAGGGCGGTGGTCAACAACAACAGTGCGATCAGCTGGGTGGTGAAGGCTTTGGTGGACGCCACCCCGATCTCGGGGCCGGCATGGGTCAGGAGCACCAAATCGGACTCGCGCACCAGCGAACTCTCCGGGACATTGCAGATGGCGAGCGTCGTGGCATAGCCGGACTCCTTGGCGATCCGCAGGGCGGCCAGGGTGTCCGCCGTCTCGCCGGACTGCGAGATGGTCACGAATAGGGCGGACGCGGGGACCACATGCCGACGGTAACGGTATTCGCTCGCCACCTCCACCGTGCAGGGGAGCCCGGCCAGTGACTCCAGCCAGAAGCGCGCCACCAGCCCGGCATGATAACTAGTGCCGCAGGCCACGATGGTGACCGCCTTGACTTGGGCAAACAGGTCCGGGGCGGTGTTGCCGAAGCCCTCCGGCAACACCCGGTTGCCGGCCAAGCGGCCTTCGAGCGTATCGGCGATGGCACGCGGCTGCTCGAAGATCTCCTTCAGCATGAAGTGGCGGTACTCGCCACGCTCCGCCGCGTCCGCGGCGACCGCGGACTCCTTGACCGGGCGCTTGACCAGTTCACCATCGCGATTCCAGATCCGCACCGTCTCGCGAGTCAGTTCCGCGATGTCGCCTTCTTCCAGAAACATAAAGCGATGGGTGACCGGCAGCAGGGCGAAGACGTCGGAGGCGATGAAGTGCTCGCCGAAGCCGACGCCAATGACCAGTGGACTGCCCTGACGGGCGGCCACCAGATGTTCAGGATCCTGGGTGTCGATCACGCCCAGCGCGAAAGCGCCGGTCATGCGTGCGGTGGCCCGGCGCACGGCCTCGCTCAGGGGGTAACCGGCGGTCAACTCGTCATAGACGGCGTGGACCACCACTTCCGTATCGGTTTCGGAGGTAAAACGGTGTCCGGCCGCCTTCTGCTCGCGGCGCAGTTCCTCATGATTCTCGATGATCCCATTGTGGACCAGAACACAGCGGTCGCGACAGATGTGCGGGTGGGCGTTGCGCACGGCGGGCTCGCCATGGGTCGCCCAGCGGGTGTGGGCGATCCCGAGCGTCCCCGGCAGCGGCGCGACCGCAACCTCGTCACGCAGGCGAGCCACTTTGCCCAGGGTGCGCAATCGATTGAGCTTGCCGACCTGGTCCAGAACCGCAATGCCCGCTGAGTCATAACCGCGGTACTCAAGACGCCGCAGCCCCTCCAGCAGGATGGCCGCGACCGGACGTTGGGCGATGGCACCGACGATGCCGCACATGGTGGTTACTCCGCAATGAAAGATAAAGAACGCCAGGAGTCCGAGGCTTCAGCCTCGACACCCGCAAACCAAGGCGGAAGCCACGGACGCCCGCAACGCGCCTCAGACCTTCGGCAACTTCTGGGGCCGCTGCCAGCCGGGGATCGTCGCCTGACGGGCACGGGTGACCGTCAATTGGCCGGGCGGCGCATCCTTACTGATCACCGAGCCGGCCCCGATGGTCGCCCCGGCACCGACGGTCACCGGAGCAACCAGCGCCGTATTGGAGCCGATGAAGGCGCCATCGCCAATGACGGTGATAAACTTATTCGCCCCGTCGTAGTTGCAGGTAATGGTGCCCGCGCCCACGTTGACCCCGGCGCCGATCTGCGCATCACCTACATAGGTCAGATGGTTGACCTTGCTGCCGACACCGATGCCGGCCTTCTTGATCTCGACGAAGTTGCCGATGTGCGTGTCGGACGCGAGCCGGGCTTCCGGCCGCAGACGCGCGAACGGACCGATGCGCGCCCCAGCGCCGACCTCGGCACCCTCGATAACGCAGTTTGCGAAGACTTCGGTCCCGGCGCCGATATGGCTGTCACGGATCAGGCAATTGGGTCCGATGCGCACCTCGTCGCCGAGCTGCACCTCACCCTCGCAAATCAGGTTGATATCGATGAAGCAGTCGCGCCCCGTGGTCAGACGGCCGCGGATATCGAGCCGCGCCGGGTCGGCCAGGGTGACCCCATTGCGCATCAGATCCGCCGCCAGGCGCTGTTGGTGAAAGCGTTCCAGGGCCGCGAGTTGCAGCCGGTCATTGACCCCGGAGACCTCTTCGATGGTCAGCGGATGGACGCTCGCGACCCGCACCCCATCAGCCACCGCCATGCCGATGATATCGGTGAGATAGTACTCGCCTTGCGCATTGGCGTTGGTGAGCCGCCCGAGCCAGACGTCGAGCCGGGCACGGTCCGCCACCAGAAAACCGGTGTTGGCCTCGCGCACCGCAAGCTCATCCGGCGTCCCGTCCTTCTGTTCGACACTGCGCAGGATGCGGCCCGCTGCATCGCGGATGATCCGGCCATAACCGGTCGGGTCATCCATCATGGCGGTGAGAATGCCCAAACTGGTGTCGGCGGCGGCATCGAGCAGACGGTTCAGGGTATTCGCATCGACCAGGGGCACATCGCCGTAGAGCACCAGCACGCGGTCCATAGCAGCCACCGCGGGCATGGCCTGCATAACGGCATGGCCGGTCCCGAGTTGTTGGGCCTGCTCCACCCACGTACAGGCGCGGGCGGCCAGCGCGGCGCGCACCTGTTCACCCCCGTGGCCATAGACCACCACGGTCGCGGCGGCCCCGAGAGCGGTTGCAGCGTCCAGCACATGACCCAACAGCGGCCGGCCGGCCAACGGGTGCAGAACCTTGGGCAGGTCGGAGTGCATGCGCTTGCCCATTCCGGCAGCCAGAATGATGACGCCGAGCTTCATGTGTACGATTCCTCGCGCAGTGGTTGATGCTGGAGCCTGGAGTTCAGTGGAGCGCGCTGCCCGGCAGGGCGCCGGCCAGACCGTCCTGAGTCAGCTCCGCCGCGGTCGGTTCGCGCACTTCTTTGATCCAGACATGGACCTTGAGCGACTTACCGGCGAGCGGGTGATTGCCGTCGACGGTCAGCGTGCCCGCGCCGATGCGGGTCACGTAGAAGGTGCGAACGTCACCGCTGTCGTTCTGCATCTGGACCTCGGCGCCCACGAAATGAAACTCGGGCGGGACGTTGTCCAGTGAATCGGTGAAGGTCAGGTCCGGATCATGAGGTCCGAAGCCGTCCTCCGGGGTGAGCAGCAGGTCCACCTGATCACCGGCGCACTTGCCGCTGACCGCCGCGTCCATGCCGCCGATCAACTCCGTCCGGCCGCCATGGATGTAGCCAACCGGCAGATCGGTCTGCTCCAGGATGCTCCCCTGGGTATCGGCAATGCTGTAGGTCAGACTGACATACTTGCCGGGGCGTACCACCTGATCGGATTGCGGGTCAGGCCGAGCGGAGGACAGGGAATCGGACATGGCGCACCTGGATGCCTTGGCTTAAGTCTGGGAGCGCTAGGGTACCGCACTCGCCCCGTTTCGATCCAAGCCTGTAGGATAGGAGTACGACCTGGGTATGGGGGTGGGGAATCGCAGATGCGTAAAGAGTCAGCTCAGTGGCGGTGGCGGATGGCGGGCGCCGTGATCCTGATCGCGGCGCCGGCGGCGCTCTGGACCTGGTGGGCCGAGGATCATCCACGCGAGGAGCGGCGGCTGCGCGCGCTCGTCCATGACCAGCTGGAGCACTGGTTTCCCGATCAGATGGCCGCCAACGATGGGTGGCACGGGCTGCATCCGCGGACCCTACCGGGTGCTCCCGCCACAGCCCATGTCGTCCTAGTGCACGGACTCGATGAACCGGGCACCATCTGGGATGACCTGATCCCCGCCTTGGATGCGGTCGGCGCCGCGGTCTGGGAATTCCGCTACCCCAATGATCAGGGCATCGACCGCGACACCGCCTACCTGGCCGAACACTGGCCGACGCTCCCGGCGGACCAGCCCGTCATATTGCTAGGCCACAGTATGGGCGGGCTGGTGATTCGGGACTTTGTCTCGCGCTGGCGTCATCCGGTGGGTCTGCCGGCGCGCGTCGCGGGGCCGCCGGTGCGCGGCGTCATCCTCGGCGCGACGCCCAACCACGGGTCCGAGTGGGCACGGTTACGCGTCTGGCTCGAACTGCGCGACCAGTTCCATCTCGGCACAGACCGCCGCTACTCACTCTTCGCCGCTCTGCGCGACGGCACCGGCGAGGCCAAGATCGACCTGCGTCCCCGCAGTGACTTCCTGACTGAACTGAACACCCGACCCTGGCCGCGAGAGATCCCGATCTTGCTGATCGGCGGTGTGCTCCTGCCGTCGGAGTCGCAGTGGCGCGCGGGTATCGCCCAGGCCGCGGCCGACACCCGGTCCGCGCAACTCGGGGCGACACTCGACGCCTGGTGGTCCAGCCTCGCCGACGGGCTGGGCGACGGCGTGGTCACCCTGGAGTCGCTCGCCCTCCCGCAGGCACCGCCGCCGATCATCGTGGAAGCCTCGCACCGCGGCATGTTTCTGCGCGTCCTGCCGGGCGACCCGCAGCCGCCGGCGATTCCCCACGTCATCGCCGCAGTGCGTGCCTGGGAGCACAATTGAGCCGTCGATCCTTTCCCGAAAATCGCCTTAAGCCATTCGCTCGCTGATTCACCGCGCGCCTGCGCGTAAACTACGCCGACCAGCCCCGCGGCCGAACAGCGCGGCGGGGGTCTGCAGCCAACACCTGATCCAAGGAAATCGCGATGTCCCCAACCGACCCCCCCAGATCGACTGCCTCAGGCCCTTGCGACCCACTCAAGATCGTCTTCTTCGGCTTGGGCGCGGTCGGGTCCAATCTGCTGATCTGTCTGGCTGAACTGGCCGAACGTGATGACGTTCCGGTGCGTTTCGTCGTCTATACCATCGACCCGACGGGGGCGCGGGATGCGCTCTTCCATGCCGAACGCTTGTTCGACCGGATCCGCTTCATCGGCCTGCCGGACTTCGCCCCGATCTTCGCCGGTGCCGCCGCCCACGACACCGAACTGGCCGGCGCCGCGCTGCTGGTGAATGCCGCTCTGCCCGAGTTCAATTGTCCGATCATCGAATTGGGGATGCGTCTCGGCGCGCATACGGTGGATCTCGCCGCCGAGATGTATAACGAGCGGACCGACCGCACCCTGACCTTCGCCCAGTATGATCATGACGCGGCGCTGCGCGAGCGCGGAGTCGCCGCGCTGATCAATCAGGGTATCTCGCCCGGCGTGACCGATTTTCTGATCGGCCGCTGTATCCACGAACTCCTCGCCGCCGGGCGCTATGAACTCGAGATCGAGAGCGTGGACCTTTACTTGCTCGAAGATATCGAGGCCGACTCGGTGGTCTTTTCCTGGTCCCCGCTGACCGCGCTCGATGAACTGGCCGCGCGTCCGCGCACCCTGATCGACGGCCGCATGCAGGTCATGGAGCCCTTCGGCATGGCACGCTATTACGCATTTCCGAATGAGCCACGGCCGACCCGTCAGTATCCGCTCTATCAGGAAGAATTGCTCTCGCTACATCGCGCCTTTCCCGAGATTCCGACCATCGGAGTCTATACCGGAGGCTCCGAGGTGGAACTGGTGAAGGCGCTCTTTCAACTCAACCTGCTCTCCAAACAGACCCTGCCGGATCAGCCGGAATTGACGGTCGAGGCGATGGTCCGGGCGATCCTGCCCGGTATGCAGCGGCCACGGCGGATCGAAGAGCTGTTGCGCAACGGGGTCATCCGCCGCACCCATTTCTGCGCCGCCGCCGAGATCCGCGTGTCCGAGACGGTCCGCAACGACCGTCAGACGGTGGTGGAAACCCTGGGCCTCAGTTATCACCGCTATCAGGGGCTGCTGGGATCGCCCTACGCCGGAGCGACCTACATCTCCTATCCGACCGGGGTGGGGGCGGCGATCATGGCCTGGCATACCCTACAATACGCGCGCGGCGCCCCAGGTGAGATCGTCGGCGTCATCACCGGGGAAGACCTGGCCCGATTGCTGCCCCGCGCCAGCGCGGATGCCATTCGCCGCGACCTGGTCGCCTGGGATATCGATCTGTTCCAGAGCCTGCGCGATGCGACCGAGTGGTAAGCAAGTGCAGCACTCCAGAGATATCGCTACCGTTTCCGACCGTTGTCGTTGTCGTAATCGACCCGACCGAGACCCTCGGTCATATCCGGCAGTGCCGACAATCGGTCGACTACGACAACGACTAGGAGCGGTAGTCGCGCGATGCCGCCCAACTTTGGAATTGCTGGGCTGCTCATGCCAAACTTGAATCGCTTATCCGATTACGACAACGACAACGATAACGACTAGGAGCGGTAGCGGAATGATTGGCCTACCGCACCAGACGATTCTCGGACAATCTATTAGCTCCCACCCACACGAGAGAACTCAACAATGAACGCTGACCGTGGTTTCAGCCCACTCGCACGCGGCCTCCTGGTTGCCGCGGCCTTTGTAATCATCGTGATCGGCCTGCAGCTGGCCTCATCCTTACTCGGCCCCGTCCTACTCGCCATGTTCATCGCCGTGGTCGCCACCCCACCACTGCGCTTCATGCGCAAGTACGGTGCACCCAAGTGGCTGGCGCTGCTGGTTATCGGCTTCATCCTGCTGGATTTCGGCAGCCTGTTTGCCTTGGCCACGACAGGGGCGCTGGAAGGCTTCCGCGACAGCCTGCCGAGTTACCAGGAACGGCTCATGCTGCTCAGCGATGAATTCGGCACCTGGTTGGAAAACGTCGGCATGCCCAACTCGCGAGAGGCCGTACCCGACCTCCTGGACCCGAATCTGGCCATGGGCCTGACCCGCTCCTTCCTTTCCAACGCGAGCGGCATCTTCTCGACCGGCTTATTGGTCCTGTTCACCGTCCTCTTCATCCTGCTGGAAGCCGCCGGCATGCCCGCCAAGCTCAAGGCGGCATTCGCGATCACACCGGAGGCGGATGCCCGTATCGAGAAAATGCTGGCATCGATCAATCAGTACATGATCATCAAGACGCTGGCGAGCCTGGCCACGGCCTTTTTCATCTGGATCTGGCTGTGGTATCTGGGTCTCGACTTCGCCATTCTCTGGGCCTTGCTCGCCTTTCTGCTGAACTTCGTCCCCTTCGTCGGCTCCGTCCTGATGGCCGTTCCGGCGATCCTGCTGGCCCTGGTCCAGACCGACCTGCAAACCACCTTGCTGGTCGCCCTGGGTTATCTGGTCGTCAATACCGCCATCGGCAGCATCCTGGAACCCCGCTTTATGGGCCGCGGACTCGGGATCTCCACCCTGGCCGTGTTCCTCTCGCTGCTGTTCTGGGGCTTTGTGTTCGGGACCATCGGGGTCTTCCTGTCGGTGCCGCTCACCATGGTACTCATCATCGCCCTGGATGCCAGCCCGCTGACCCGCCCCATCGCCATCCTGCTTGGCCCGGATCTCGATCCGGACGCGCCGCCCGCCTCAGGCGACGACTCAGCCGGGCCGCAGACGCCGACGCAGCAGACCCAGGATCTTCTTGCCCAGGAGCGGCAGGATACCCAACAGGGCCAGTGACGCGATCAGGTCCGGCGAAAACACGTCGGACAACTGCTCGACCTCGGCCAACTGAGTGCCGGCATTCACGTAAACCAGAATGCCGGCCAGCATGCCGAGTTGCGTCACCCAATAAAAGGTGCGGCTCTTCATCGGCGTCAGCCCCATCACCATGTTGATGATGAAGAAGGGAAGCACCGGCACCAGCCGCATGGAAAAGAGATAGAAGGGACCATCCTGCGCCACCCCGGCATTGACGGCGGCAAGCCGCTCGCCAAAGTGGCGCTGGATGCTGTCGTGCAGGATGAAGCGGGACAGCCAGAAGGCCAGCACCGCCGCCAGCGCGGCAGCGAACGAGGCGATCAGCACGCCCTTCCAAAAACCGAACAAAGCACCGGCGATCACGGTCATCAGCGCCGCGATCGGCAGAAACAGCGTCACCACCACGAACATGGCGAAATAGCCGCCGACCACCAGCCAGGGCTGCTGCAGGTACCAGGCATCAAAGCGGTCGTGACTGGCATGGAAGGCATCGAGCGTCAGATGATGATGCAGCCCGAAGGCGAAGAAAACCGCGATCAGAGCGGCAATAGGCAGCAGCAGGGCAAGCCGTTTCATGGAGGAATTCTCGTGTTGCGGGGTCGCACGACGGCGTTTCCGCAGTGGACCCGAATCCATCATGATACCGCGTCGCGCGGCGGCCGCGGGGATGCGTGGACCGCGGTCCGGTTTCATCTATACTCCGATCAGCATCAGCCCTCCAGGCCGCCGGAGCGACCCCGCATGAGCAACAGCCGACTGCAACCCGACACCGGTCCCTTCCGGGCCGATCAGCTGCGCGACGGTGACCGCTACGAGCTCACCAACGGCCACCCCATCTACTGCGCCCCCGCCGGACGGGACCACGCCGGTCCCAACGCGACCGGTGCCGCCCTGCTCGATAGCGACCCGGATGTGCAATGGACCGGCGTCGATGCCGGCTATTCGCCGGACCCGGGGACGCTGCGCGCACCCGATGTCTCGGTGGCCACCCCGGGCGGAGACGGCGGTTGGATCCCCGATGCACCGTTGCTGGCTGTCGAATACGCCGCGCGCGGTCAGAACGAAGCAGACCTGCGCACCAAGATCGCCGATCTGCTCGGCCACGGCACACGCCTGGTCTGGGTGGTGCAGTTGGTCGGTCCGCGCCGGGTCGAGGTCCATGCCCCGGGACAGCCGCTGCAGACCCATGGACTCGGGGAGTTACTCGTCGCCCCCGGCATCCTGCGCAATCCGGTGCCGGTGGCCGCCCTGTTCGACCGCGCCGCCGCGCAGGACGTGATCCTGCGTAACCTCCTGCAGCGGCGCGGCTACGCCGGCCTGGAGGCGATTCGCGAGGAGGGCCGCGATGAGGGCCTGGCCGATGCGATCCTGACCCTGCTGGCCGCCCGCGGTCTCACGATCGACGACGCGACCCGCGAGCGCCTGCGCGCGACCCGCGACGCACGCCAGCTGCGCGCCTGGCTGCTCGCCGCCGCCCAGGCGGAGACGGTGGTTGGGCTGTTCGAATCTGCATAGCGGGGTCGGGCACAATCTCAGTATTCATGCTCGAAGGCCGCACCCGCCCGGGTGCCGCCGAAGGCGCCGACATCCGCCTCCACCCTGATCCGCGGCGTGACCTCGATGCGCAGCACACCCTGAGTTTCGCCCGCCCGCACGCCCTGGCGGGCACCGAGATAGACCCGCTCGGTGAGCTGTTGACCGGCCTCGAGGCTGGAGTCGCCGTGATCGTCGGTGCCCAGCCACAGACGCTCCAGTCCGAGCCCGGTGCGCACGCGTTCCAGTATCCCCAAGCCGAGCAAACCGCCGCCCAGCTCGACACCCGCGAGCGAGGCCGCCGCCGTCCCGAGCCGCACCGCCTGCACCGGCGACAAGCGTCCGCCGGCAACCCCGAACAGCAGGCGGGACAGCACCTCATCCTGCGGCAGCGGGGGTTCCCCGCGCAGTTCGATCCGCGGCTGTTGTGCGCTGCCCAACACGGCCAGGATGGCCGTGCTGCCGGCCGCCGTGGCGCGCGCCTCCAGGTCGAGTGTGGGATCGATCCCATGGGCCCCATCGAACCCGATCCGCCCGCGGCTGAACTTCAGGGTCTGACCTGCCAGGTCATAGCTGCCCCGCCGCAAATCGAAGCCGCCGCTGATCACCGGATCGGCCAGGGTCCCGCGCAGCCGTACCTCGCCGCCGAGTTCCGCGTCGACCCCGCGGCCACTCACATAAACAGCACGAGGGGCGGCAAGCAGCAGATCCAGCCCCAGCTCAGGAGCCAGGGTCGACGGTCGCGCTGCCGCGACCGGACGGCCGCGACCGCCGCGCTCCCGGACCTCGAGGGTGACGACAGCGGCGGGCAGACGCTCGGGCAGCCGGACCTCGATGCGACTGAAGTGCACCGCGCCGACGACGTTGAGGCGCTCGGCCGCGCGCCCGGACAGCCGCAGATCGGCGTCCCCCTGCACATCCAGTTGATCGAGCTGGATCGGCCGAGCCTGGCGCGCGGTCAGCCGCAGCTCGACCGGCAGTCCGGGCGCCAGCACGCCGACCACGCCGGTGAGTTCGACCGTGCCGCGTCCCGCCCCGGCGCCTGCTCCCGATGGAGCGGCCGTCTGCGCCGTCAGACGTTCCACCCGGACCTGATCGCCGTCCAGTCGCAAGCGGCCCTGAATCCCGGTCAATGCCAGTCCGATGGTGCGGTCCCACAGGGCTGCATCCGTCAGTCGCAGCGTGCCGTCCAGGCGCGGCGCGGTGAGCGTGCCCGCAATGGCCGTGGCGAGCACCGCCTGCCCGCTCAGCTGGCGGCCCCCGCTGGTCAGCAGCGGGTCGAACAACGCGAGATCGACCCGTCCGTCGGCGCGCAGCGCCAGCGTCCCCCGGGCAAAGGGCGACCGTCCGGCGACCCGTCCATGCAACCGCAGATCGGTGCGCGGCCCGGTCGTGGCCCGGACCTCCAGCCGCACCCCGTCAGCGGCGAGATCCGCCGTGACCTTGACCTGTGCCGGCGCAATCCCCCGACCCGGTCCCGTGGTCAGACGCAGGCCGCTCGCCTGAGCGCGCACCGAACCCAGGGGGGCGTCCAGGGTTCCGGTCAGCTTGAGATCAGCGCCCAGGGTGCCGGTCAGGGGCAAATCCGGCGCGACCAGTTGCACCAACTCGAGCGGCAGTCCGGCGACCGCCGCCCGGAAATCCAGCCGCGGTGCCAGGCGCCCGGCGCCCTCGATCGAACCCGTCCGCAACCCCAGGCGCAGCCGATCCACTTGCAGGCCATCCGACAGGTTGAGCACGGCCGGGGCGAGCAGCCGCAGGGTCTCGCCGCGCGCCTGTGCCTCCAGGTGCCGAAGCGCCAGGCGACGGGCGGGGACGTCCAGCCGCGCGCCGGCGGCCAATTCGAACGGGCCGACCGGATCGGCCAGCCGTGCGTCTGCCGTCAAGTCGAGCGCGGCGGCCGGGCCGCGGATGCTCAGCGACGCCTCCCCGCCGACCGCCCCCAGCACCAGCCCACGCAGGCGCAGTGTCGCCTCGGTCCGCGCTTGCCCCCGGGGCTCGGTCACCTTGGCGGTCAAGGCGAGCGTCTGGACCCCGACCGCGCCTGGCAGCATCAGCCCCTCGCCCCCCGCCTCCATCAGCGCGGCGCCGGCCGGGGTCAGGGTCAGACGCGCGCTCAGGCGCCCGGCCAACCCGGCGGCCGTTTCCGGCGGCAGCAGCGGGGCGAGATCGGCCAGCCGTTCGACGCGCAGCCGCAACTCGCCCTGCGGCAGCGCGGCCCCGTGCGGCAGGCGCAGCGTGCCGGCGGCGGCGACACTGGCCCAGCGGCTGTCGCCGAGGGCGAGGTTCAGGCTGCCATCGGCGACACGTTCGGCCTGGAGTTCGATCCTGACCGGCTGCCCGGCCCAATCGCCCCGCAGGTCGAGTGACCCCTCCGGCACGGCGGGTCGGGCGCGCAAACGCCCGGCCATCTGGCCGCTGACGCGCCCGGTTCCAACCCCTTGAAATCCGGCCTGTGCGGTCAGGTCCGCAACCAGCCGGGGCGCCCGCGGCTCACCCTTGAGTTCGCCCTGGGCCTGGATCCGCCCGGACCAGCCGGGGGCCAGGACGCTGAGGTCGGTCATATCCAGCGTCCAGCCCAGGGCCAGCGCGTCACCCGCGACCCGACCCTGGACGCTGGCCTGGAGCCGCGCGCCCTCAATCCGGGCCGCGGCGATCTGCCAGGCCGCGCCCTCGCCCCGGACGGATAGCGCGAGCCGGGCCGCTGGTCCGACCAGCCCGACGATGGGCGCCGGGGCCTGGGTGAGCGCCAGCTCGCCTGTCGCGTCGAGCCGCGGCGCGCCATCGGCGGCACCCTCGAGGTCAAGGCGGGCGCTGCCGGCCAAGGGAGTGCCGGACAGACCACTGAAGACGGCAAGATCGGGCAGACTCAGGGTCGCATGCCCGGCGCGTGCGGTCAGGCCACCGGCAGCCTGGAGGTCGATGAGTGGATGGCGGATGGCGAGTTGCATCGGGAGCGCGGGGTCCGCGGGACTTAGCTCGCCCGTCAGGCGCAACGGCACGGTCGCCAGCGCCTCAGGCAGCGCGACGGGTGTGCGCAGGCCGCTCATCTCCAGCGCGAAACCCAGGCGCGTCGCGTCGCCTTCGGCGGTCGCGACCAGCCGTTCGACCAAGAGGTCGCCGGCCGTCGGCCCGTCCCACTCGACCCGTGCCGTGCCCCGCGGTGCGCGCAGGCTGCCGTCCAGATCCGCTCTGACGCTGAGCCGCTGCCAGGCAATGGCCGGCAGTCCTGCCAGCGCCAGGGCCAGGGCCGGCACCTCGGCCGAGAGCCGCAGCCCGGCGGCGGATCGGGACTCCAGATCGAGCAAGCCGGCCGCGGCGGCCTGGAGTGGCCCGGCCGCAAGCACGGCGTTCAAGGCGAGCGCCGTGCGCGGCCCAATGACCGAGGCGTCGAGACGCCAGCCGTCCAGCACCGCGGGCAGTCGCACCCCCGCCGCCGCGGCCAGCGCGGCGACCAGACCGCCGGGGGCCTCCTGCAACGCCAGGTCGAGTCGATCGTGGCCGGCGCCGGAGGCCAAATCCAGTCGATAGCGGTCCGTGCGGCCGGGAGCGGTCATCAGCACCATCGCCTGCACCCGCGCGGCAGTCGCCACCGAGCCGCTGCCCGTAATCGTCAAACGCGGTGCACCCGGGACCGCTCCGTCGAGATCCAACCGGTCGATGGCCAGGTGTCCCAGCAGGACCTGCACCGGGAGCTCGATGCCTCCGGCGGCGTTCTCATCCCCGGCCGGCACCCGGTGCAGCACCACCGAGCGGGCCGTCAGCGCCGCGATGGTGATGGTCCCGCGCAGCAGCGACAGCAGTTCGAGATCGAGCACGGCCTCCTCGACGACCAGCCAGACGCCGGCCGCGTCGCGCAGTTCCAGGCGCGCGATGCGCGGCGCGGTCGGCAGAGTCCCAGTCAAACCCGACAGCGTGACCTGCCCGCCGCTCAGCTCCGCCAAGCCCCAGGCGATGACCCGCCGGCCGGGATCCGTATTCGCTGCCAACAGCAACAGCGCCAACGCCAGTAACGGCAACAGCAGGAGCGTCAGCAGTGGACGAAGGACGTGGCGCATGGCTAGAACGCCTGCCCGATGCCGATATAGAGTTGCACCGGCGCATCCCCCTGCCGCGGGTTGAGCGGGGTGGCGATATCCGCTCGCACCGGTCCGATGGGCGTGTGATAGCGCACACCGAGACCGAGACCGACCGCGAGCCCATCCGCGTCCGGATTGCCGGTCGCGGACACCGCGCCGGCGTCCAGAAACATCGCCACGCCCCAGTTGGCGCCGAGGCGGCGGCGCCATTCCAGGCTGGCCTCGAACAGACCGTCACCGCCCGCGGGCGTACCTGAAGGCGTGCGCGGGCCGATGGATTGGAATGGATAACCGCGGACCGAGCCGCCTCCGCCGGCATAGAAACGCCAATCCGGCGGGACCTGATCAGCCGCGGCGCCGAGGATGCTGCCGAGTACCAGCCGGCCGGCCAGCACGGACTGGCCGGTGCCGATCCGGACGCTGGAACGGCCCTCACGCGCCCAGGCCAACAGGTCACCGAGATCCAGATAGGCCGACCCGGCCAGGCGCCCGCGCACGAAGCCCGGCCCATCCCGCGCCAACACCTGACCCACGTCTTGGGTGGGCGCCGCCTGGACCGTCAGGCGCAGGCCGCGCCGCGGATTCAGCGGATCATCCGTACTGTCGTAGGTCAGTATCAGCGGCAGTGAGAGCAGGCGGTAATCCCGCGGAATGTCATCCTGAGTGACCCGCGAACGCTCGAAGGCCAGGCCGGCGCTGCCGGACAACTGCGCGGAAAAACGCCGCTCCAGCACCGCGCCGGCGGTCACCGCCTCGCGGTCATAGGCCTCGAGGGACTCGTTCACGGCCCCCAGGTCCAGTCGCAGGGCCAGATCGCGCAGCCATCGGTCCGGGATGCGCAGAGACGCATTGACCAGATAGCTGGCCGCGTGCGGCCCTCCCTCGGTCACCTGTCCGAGGTCGGCCCGCAGGGTCAGTTGCTCGGCCCCGCCGAACAGATTGCGATGCGTCCAGGCGGCCGAGCCGGTCGTACCCTCGTCGCTCGAAAAGGCCCCGGCCAGACGCACCACGCGCAACGGGCGTTCGGCCACGTCCAAGGTCAGAGGCAAGCGCCCCGCGGCATCCGGCGCGGTTCCCGGCGTGAGCCGCGCCCAGGCCAGCACGCCGTCGGCCAGCAGGTCGCGGCGGGCGGCCTCCAGCCGGGCGGGGCGGACGGGCTCACCCGGCTGCAAATCCAGACGACGGCGCACATAGTCCTCCCGCAGTCGCATCAACCCGTTGATTGTAATGGATCCAAAGGTCACCCGCGGGCCAGGCTCCGCCAGATAGACGACGTCCATCCGGCGCGTGTCATGATCCACCAGCGCATCCGGCGGCGGAACCTGGGCAAGCGCGAACCCATCGTCCCGCAGCGCCTGCAACACCGCCTCCCCGGCGGCCAGCACCGCGGCGGCACGCGCGGGTTCGCCGGCGTTCAGAGTGAAAGCGGCACGCACATCCGCGGGTACCGGGCCGTCGAGCCGCACGCTCCCCAGTCGGTACAGTGGGCCGGTCGCGATGCTGACCGCCACCTTGACCGGAGTGCCGGCGGGCCGGTCCTCGAGCGCGGGGAACAAGGTCGGATCATCGATCGCAAGCCCCACGATCCGGATTTCAACCCTGCCGTCGTAGTAGCCGAAACTGCGCAACACCGTATCGAACCGCACGGCATCGGACTCGGCGCGGGCGAGCAGCGCAAAGGGTCCCACGGGCGCGCGCTCGCGCAACCCGGCGAGTTGGGACGCATCCGTGATCGCCTGATCGATTGCGGCATCACCAGTCGGCATGATCACGAGGGTGTAGGCGAGGGGGCTCGCGGCGCAGACCAAGGGGCCGGGACCCGGACCGGCCAGCAATCCCGCCATCACCACCAGCCAGGCCAGCGGGCGGCGGACACGGTGCGCCATGCAGTGCCAATCGACTGAATGCTTGGCCGATCTCACGCGCGACGGCACCAGCGCAGGGAACAGTGAATGCGGTCGCATTTCATCTCAGTGACGCCGGTAGGCCCCCTCGTCGTCGCAACGCCCGAGCACCGAACGCCCAACAGGGGGCGTTCAGGATATACCCCTCGTTGTTGGTTTTTCGTTTCTCGTTTTTCGTAACCCGATGTTCGATAGTCCTTAACGAAAAACGAAAAACCGAAAACTCAAAACCGTTCCGTATACTACGAACAGACTGACTCTTCGGCAAGGCGGACCGCGGGGTTGCACAGAATTATCGTGTACGATGTGATTTTTTGATGCAAAACTCGGGCTCGGCTGCTACAACGTGCCGCGGAGCTTCCATAGCGTATCAACAACACCAAAGGGGACACTATTGTGATGTTTCAGGTCCGCATCCATGGCCGCGGCGGCCAAGGCTGCGTCACGGGAGCAGAAATGCTCTCGATCGCCGCATTTATCGAACAAAAACACGCGCAGGCCTTTCCGAGCTTCGGCTCGGAACGCACCGGGGCGCCGGTGGTGGCTTTCTGCCGCATCGCGGATCGCGAGATCCGGCTGCGCGAACCCATCATGCAGCCGGACGGCCTCATCATCCAGGACCCCACGCTGCTCCACCAGGTGGATGTGTTCAGCGGGCTGGTGCCGGACGGCTATGTCCTCATCAACACCAAGAAGAGCTTCGACGACCTCGGCATCAGCGAGCGCTTTGGGGGCTGGCACCACGCGCACCTGTGCACCGTCCCGGCGACCGAGATCGCCATGGAGCACATCGGGCGCCCGCTGCCGAACGCCATCCTGCTGGCGGGCTTCGCGGCGATGAGCGGGGCGGTCTCGTTGGAGTCGGTCCACGCGGCCATCAATGAGAAATTCACCGGCAAGGTCGCGGCAGGCAACATCGCCGCCGCCAGCGCCGCCTATGAATTTGTTAAAAAAGAATCGGAGGACTACCGCCGTGCTGAAGCAATGTGAAGGCTCTCATGCGGTCGCCGCGACCGTGGCCCTGTGCCGACCGGAGGTGATCTGCGCCTACCCCATCTCGCCCCAGACCCATATCGTCGAAGGGTTGAGCGAGATGGTGCGGGACGGCACCCTGCCGGGCTGCGAGTTCATCAATGTCGAATCGGAGTTCGCCGCGCTGTCGGTGGCTATCGGCTCCTCCGCGGCCGGGGCGCGCTCCTACACCGCCACCGCGAGCCAGGGCCTGCTGTACATGGCCGAGGCGGTCTGGAACGCCTCCGGGCTCGGGCTGCCGATCGTGATGACGCTCGCCAACCGCGCCATCGGCGCGCCGATCAACATCTGGAACGATCACACCGACGCGATGTCGATGCGCGACGCGGGCTGGATCCAGCTTTTTGCGGAGAACAACCAGGAAGCCGCCGACCTGCACATCCAGGCCTTCCGGCTGGCTGAAGAAGTCTCGCTGCCGATCATGGTCTGCATGGACGGTTTCATCCTGACCCATGCCTACGAGGGCGTGGACATTCCGACCCAGGACCAGGTCGATGCCTATCTGCCCCCGTACGAGCCGCGGCAGGTACTCGATCCGCGTGACCCCGTCTCCATCGGCGCCATGGTCGGCCCGGAAGCCTTCACCGAGGTACGGTATCTCGCGCACGCCAAACAGATGCAGGCACTGGAGTTGATTCCCCAACTGGCGACCGAATTCCAACAACAATTCGGGCGTGATTCGGGCGGACTGATCCGGCAATATCGCATGGAGGACGCGGACACCGTCGTCATCGCCCTGGGTTCGGTGCTGGGCACGATCAAAGACGCGATCGACGACCTGCGCGACGCGGGACACAAAATCGGCGTACTCGGCATCACCTCGTTCCGGCCCTTCCCGCTCACCGAGATCCGCGACGCGGTGAGTCATGTACGCCGGGTCGTGGTCGTTGAGAAGTGCTTCGCCGTTGGCATCGGGGGCATCGTCTCGCGCGATGTGCGCTCCGCCATGCGCAACCGGCCGCAGCCGCTCTACGCGGTGGTCGCGGGTCTCGGCGGACGGGCGATCACCAAGGACTCGCTGCATCGGCTCTTCATGGAAGCGATCACGGACAAGCTCGAACCGCTGACCTTCCTCGACCTGGATTGGAATGCCGTCAACCGCGAGCTCGAGCGCGAGCGGCTGACGCGCCGTTCCGGTCCGATCGCCGAAAACCTGCTGCGCGACCTGGGCGTCGTGGCCGCCCGTGTTGGCTGAGTGAGGCAACGACAATGACAGCGACCACCATCAAGTTCTATCAAACCGGCACCCACACGGTCGGCAATCGCCTGCTCGATCCGGAACACCGGTCGGTGCAGGCCGACATGCGGCGTACCAATTCGCTCAACTCCGGCCACCGCGCCTGCCAGGGCTGCGGCGAGGCGCTGGGCGCGCGCTACGCGATCGACGCCGCCATGCAGGCGACCGACAGTCAGTTGATCGCGGCCAACGCGACCGGCTGTCTGGAGGTCTTCTCGACCCCGTATCCCGAGACCTCCTGGCAGATTCCCTGGATTCACTCACTGTTCGGCAACACTGCCGCGGTTGCCACCGGCATCGCCGCGGCCATGCGGGTGAAGGGGCGCAGTGACGTGCGCGTCGTCGCCCAAGGCGGCGACGGCGGCACCACCGACATCGGCTTCGGCTGCCTGTCGGGGCTGTTCGAGCGCAACGACGACGTGCTCTACATCTGCTACGACAACGAGGCCTACATGAACACCGGGGTGCAGCGCTCCTCGGCCACCCCCGGCGCGGCACGCACCGCCACCACGCCGGCGGTGGGCACCGCACCCGGCAACGTCTTCGGACAGGGTAAGAATCTGCCGCTGATCGCCATGGCTCACGAGATCCCCTACGTGGCCACCGCCATCGTGTCGGAACTGCGCGACCTCGAGGCCAAGGTCAAACGCGCCATGGAGATCCGCGGGGCACGTTACATCCATGTCTTCGTACCCTGCCCGCTGGGCTGGGGAACCAACTCCTGGGACACCATCCAGATCGCCCGGCTGGCGAAAGAGACCGGGGTCTTCCCGGTGTTCGAGGCGGAACGCGATCGGATCGTCAGCGTCTCGAAGATCCGCAAGCAGTTGCCGGTGGAGGACTATCTGCGGCCGCAGCGGCGTTTCGCACACCTCTTCTCACCCAAGCCCAACACCGCGGCCATCGCGCATATTCAGGCGCTGGCCGACCGGAACATCCGGCGCTTCGGACTAGTCGATCCCGCGGCTGAAACCACTGTCGCCGCCCCTGTCGCAACAGGTAACCCGTGATGGAAAAACCATTCGCAATTACACTCGATGTCGGGTCCTCACTGGCCAACAAGACCGGCACCTGGCGCACCTACCGACCGCAGTATGTCGACCGGCTGCCGCCGTGCAATAACGCCTGTCCCGCGGGAGAGAACATCCAGGAATGGCTGTTCCACGCCGAGTCCGGTGACTATGAACAGGCGTGGCGCGCGCTGACCGCCAACAATCCGATGCCCGCCGTCATGGGCCGGGTCTGCTATCACCCCTGCGAAACCGCCTGTAACCGCGGTCAGCTCGATGAGTCGGTGGGCATCAACTCGGTCGAGCGGTTTCTGGGCGATCAGGCGATCAAGCTCGGCTGGAAGTTCACGCCGCCCGCGAGCAGTTCCGGCAAGCACGTGCTGGTGGTCGGTGCCGGCCCGTCCGGGCTGTCCGCCGCCTACCATCTGGCGCGGCTGGGCCATCGGGTCACCATCCAGGAAGCGGGGCCATTCGCCGGCGGCATGATGCGCTTCGGCATCCCCAAGTACCGGCTGCCGCGCGATGTGCTGGACGCGGAAGTCCAGCGCATCCTCGATCTGGGCGTGGTCCTCCAGCTCAACACCAAAGTCGAGAATATCGAGCAGGCCATGAAGGACGGCGGCTTCGATGCCGCCTTCCTCGCCGTGGGTGCCCACATCGCCAAGCGCGCCTACATCCCGGCCGCCGACTCGGCGCGCATGCTCGACGCCATGCAGGTGCTGCGCGGCATGGAGGACGAGGAAAAGCCGATGCTGGGACGCCGCGTGGTGGTCTATGGCGGCGGCAACACGGCGCTCGACGTCGCCCGGACCGCCAAGCGCCTGGGCGCCACCGACGCCATCATCGTCTACCGCCGCACCCGCGAGAAGATGCCCGCCCACGACTTCGAGGTCGAGGAGGCCCTGCAGGAAGGCATCATGATCAAGTGGCTGTCCACCATCAAGAACATGTCGGACGAGGGTACTCTCACCGTCGAGAAGATGGCACTGGATGCCACCGGCTTTCCGCAGCCCACCGGTGAATTCGAGACGCTCGAATCCGACTCGCTGGTGCTGGCGCTCGGCCAGGATGTGGATCTGTCGCTGCTCAACGGCGTGCCGGGATTGGAGATCAAGGACGGCGTGGTGCAGGTGGGCACCAACATGATGACCGGCCGCACCGGCATCTTCGCCGGCGGCGACATGGTGCCGTCGGAGCGCACCGTCACCGTGGCCATCGGTCACGGCAAGAAGGCGGCGCGCAACATCGACGCCTGGCTGCGCGGCGAGATCTATGCGCCCGCACCCAAGCACGCGTTGGCGGAGTTCGATAAGCTCAACACCTGGTACTACGACGACGCGCCCAAGATGGTGCGGCCGACGCTCGACCTGGCGCGGCGCCAATCGACCTTTGAAGAGGTCGTCGGCGGGCTGGACGAGAGTACCGCACTCTTCGAGGCGCGGCGCTGCCTGTCCTGCGGCAACTGCTTTGAATGCGACAACTGTTACGGCGTCTGCCCGGACAATGCCGTGGTCAAGCTCGGCCCCGGCAAGCGGTTCGAGTTCAACTACGACTACTGCAAGGGCTGCGGCATCTGCCGTACCGAGTGCCCTTGTGGTGCCATCGTGATGGTACCCGAGACCATCTGACCCTGCCCCACGGCCGGACGGGGCGCAAGGCCCCGTCCGCGACCGCATGGCCGTCAGCCGCACGCATGACCTCAGGGCAGCAGATCGCCGACCAACAGGTGTTGAGTGAGGATTTCCAGCGGAGAGACCTGAGCATCCGACGGCAGAACCCGCCGCTGAGCATAACCGCTGTTCTGCGGTTCGCGGCAGACCTCAAGGGTCTCCTCGTTCAAGTCCAAAATCCAATACTCAGGCACGCCCGCACGGGCGTAGGCCGCGAGCTTGCGGCCGCGATCATAGGCGAGTGTGGTGTCGGAAATTTCGCAGATGAGTCGCGCGTGGGCGGGGTGGGCATCGCGGTAGTCACGCGGTTTGCCGGGGACGACGGCGAGATCGGGTTCGGGTGCCGAGTGCTCATCGAGGTTGAACGGGAGTTGGACTCGCACGGTCACGCCGGAGCCGAATGCGCTGCGCAAGGCATCTGCGACCAGCGTGACCGCGGTGGCATGCCGACTCTTCTGGGGTGCCATGTCGATGATCTCCCCGTCCAGCAATTCTACGTGGTCATGCGGCCCGAATACGCCTGCATCGATCATCCGGTCGTAGTGTACCCGGCTGAATCGATGTCTGTTCAGTTCCAACACGGCGCTCATGTTGCGGCGGCCGAGGTCAACATTGTTTGCACGCCTGTACCGGCAAGCCGCGCTTGATCCAGCCGGGTCCGGCGGCGCTGCCGACCATGCCCTCCTTGATGTTGTAGACATGGGTAAAGCCGCGCGCCTCGAGCTCCTTTTGCATATAGGTGGTGCGGTTACCGGTGCGGCAGATGAGCGCGATGGGAGCATTGCGGTCGCCCTTGACCGCGGCGAGCACGGCCTCGGCAAAACCGTCCGGCCCCTTGGGGTTGCGCATTTCGATACGTACCGCACCCGCGGCGACGCCGGTCTGGCGCCATTCCTCGGGGGTGCGGATGTCGATCAGGGTGAGTGCACCGGTGCGCGCCTGGTCATTGGCCTCCGGGGCGGTCAGGGTCGGCCCGGCCTCGGACAGGCAGGCGGTCAGCAACAGACCGGTGAACGAGGCCAGGGCTTGGCGTTTCAGGGAAAAGCGAAGGGTCATCGTCGGTGTCTCTTGAATGGGCGGATGGGTCAGAAATAAGTTAAACGCTCGTTGTCGTTGTTTAGGTAATTTCTGGGAAAGGATTTGCCGATGGGGAGGGGCGACTGCAGTCGCCCCTACCGGTCGCCCCGCGGGTCGCCCCGACATGTTGATCGCGCGGACATCAGTGCGGATGCGCGGCCGGGGCTGGTCCTGCCAGACCCTTGGAGGCGAACTCGCGATCCGCCCGGCGCCCCATCGCACGGATGACCGGACCCAACGTCAGACCCTGCACCAGGATCGAGAAAACCACCACGATGTAGGTGACCGACACCAACAGGTCGCGGATCTCGCCGTGCGGCAAGGCCAGGGCCATCGCCACCGAGATGCCGCCGCGCAGCCCGCCCCAGGTCAGGATCGCGACCACGCCGGGAGCAAAGGTACGGAACCGGGTCAGGGAGGCCATCGGCAGTCCGGTACTGATTGCCCGGGCGGCCAGCACCAGCGGGATGGCCAGCAGACCGGCCAGCAGGATCGATCCGGTCAGGGTCAGCACCATGACCTCGAGCCCGATCAGCACGAACAGCACGGCGTTCAGGATCTCGTCGGTCAGTTCCCAGAAACTGTCGACATGCCGCATCGTCTGCTCCGACCAGACGCCGTCACGGGCCAGGTTGCCGATCAACAGGCCGGCGATGACGACGGTAATCGGCGCTGAGACATGCCAGTGTTCGGCCACCGCATAGGCGCCGCTTGCCACCGCCAGGGTGATCAGGACCTCGACCTGATAGTTGTCGATCCCGCGCATCATGACATACGCCAACCCGCCGCTGACCAGACCCAGGGCCAAGCCGCCCACGGCCTCTTGCAGAAAAGTGCTCAGCAACAGTCCTGGGTGCAGCTGCTCGGCGCCGACGGCGATCTGCACCAGTACCAGGAAGAGCACCACGGCGGCACCGTCGTTGAACAGCGATTCGCCGGTGATCTTGGTTTCGAGGCTCTTCGGCGCCGCGGCCTGCTTCAGAATACTGAGCACCGCGATGGGATCGGTTGGCGAGATCAGGGCACCGAACACCATGCAGTAGATCAGGGGAACCTTAAGCCCGAGCACGAGGAACAGCAGCCAGGCTCCCAGGCCGACCAGCAGGGTCGAGATCAGCACCCCGACGCTCGCGAGCAAGGCGATCACCCATTTATGCTGCGCCAGATCGGAGAGTTTGACGTGCAGCGCTCCGGCAAAGAGCATGAACCCGAGCATCCCGTGCAGCACGGCGTCGTCGAAGTGGATGCTGTCGAGCATCCGCTTCACGTCCTGCTCCAGCCCATCGCTGCCCGGAATCGGCAGCAGCAGGGTCAGTGAGATCAATAACGCGATCAACATCAGGCCGATCGCGGTCGGCAGTTTCAGAAACCGGTGGTTGAACCAACTGAACAACGCGGACAGCGTGAGCAGGGCGGCAATGATGTCGAAAAATTGCATGGCGAGTTGCGTCCTCCAGGGTGGTCCGTCGATGCGCCGGGCCG
This sequence comes from uncultured Lamprocystis sp., assembly GCA_964470155.1. GTDB lineage: Bacteria > Pseudomonadota > Gammaproteobacteria > Chromatiales > Chromatiaceae > Thiodictyon. The sequence continues at coordinate 77,074 of CAYYAY010000014.1, forward strand.
ATGCGGCCGCTTGATCCTGCGCTCAAGGCACTGTGAATACAATTCCGGTCGGGGCCCTCAGTCGGGGACGATTCTCAGCAAGCGCCCATCGGGCTCGTCGGTCAGAACATACAAGTAGCCGTCAGGCCCCTGCCGCACATCGCGCACCCGAGCGCCGATGGTGAGTTTTTCCTCCCCCGCCACGCGCTCGCCGTCCAGGTCGATCCGGCGGACTTGCCCAAACTTCAGTGCGCCGCTGAACAGGTCGCCCTGCCAGTCCGGCAGGCGCTCGCCGCTGTAGAAAGCGAGTCCACTGGGGGCCTTCGACGGAATCCAGACCAGCCGGGGGTCGATCATCCCCGGCCGGCTGGTTTCGTCCGCGATCTTGGGCCCCCAATATTCCATGCTGTAAGTCACGACCGGCCAGCCGTAGTTGCCGCCGCCGACCAGGAGGTTGAGTTCATCCCCGCCGCGGGCGCCGTGTTCGGTGGCCCAGACCCGGCCGGTGCGGGGGTCGCGGGTCAGTCCCTGGAGGTTGCGGTGGCCCAGAGTCCAGAGTTCGGGGCGGGCACCCGTCCGGTTCACCAAGGGGTTGTCGGGAAGCGCCTGACCGTCCTCGCTCAGGCGCACGACCTTACCGAAGTGGGTGCTCAGGTCTTGCGCCTGGTCGCGGATGTTCGCTCCGCCATGGGCAATCGGCGGATTGCCGCCGTCGCCGATGGTCATCAGCAGGGAGCCGTCGGGCAACCACAGCAAACGCGAGCCGAAATGTTGGCCGTCGTTCTTGGTGTCGGCGTTGCGGAAAATGACCTGCAGATCGTCCAGCCGGCCCGCGCGCAGCCGCCCCCGTGCCAGCGCGGTGCGGTTGGCGTCCTTGGTACCCTGGGCAAAGGTGAGATAGACCTGTCGGTTCTCGGCAAAGCGCGGGTGCGGTGCGACCTCGAGCAGACCGCCTTGACCATAGACCAAGACCTCCGGCACCCCGGCGATGGGGAGGGGATCCAGCCGGCCGTCACGCAACAGACGCAGCCGCCCGGGACGCTCGGTGATCAGGGCCGTGCCGTCCGGCAGCCAGGCGATGGACCAGGGGTGTTCGAGCCCCGTGACCACTGTCTCCGCCCGCCAGCCGCGCGCCTCCGGCACATCGCCGCTGAGCGGCGCCGGTCCGTCCGGCGGCGCGCAACCGGCCAGCGGCAGCCACGCCAACCACAGGGGCGCCAGGATCGCGCTGATTCTTATGGGCAAGCGCATCACGGTGCTCGGGTCTCCAGATGGGCATAGGGCGGTTCGGTCTGCAACCGCTGGTCCTCCAGCGGTCCGCCCAGGGTGAAATGGTAGAGTGATTGCCAGCGGGTGTCGGCGATGCCCAGCAGATCATGCACGGCGTCGTCGAAGAAGCAGCCGATGCCGGTCCCGCGCAGCCCCGCCGCCTCCGCCTCCAGATAGAGGATCTGACCGAGCAGGCCGCACTCCCAGAAGAGTTCCCGATAATGCCAGGGTCCATCCGCGAGGGCCGCATCGAAGTCCGCCAGCATTCCGACCGCAAAGGCGCTGTCGGCGGCAATGTCCTGATGGCAGGCGAGCTGGCGCGCCGCCGCGCGGGCGTCGCCCTGAACCAGGCAGAACAGGGACAGGTGGGCGGGTGCGCCGGAAACCGGCTCCCAGCGCCAGTTTTTCCCAAGGCCGGAGCGTAGCGCGGGGATGGCCGCGGGGTCGCGTGCCAGCACATAGAGCCCGGGAGCAATCCCCTCCACCCGATGGACGAACAGGGCCGGATGGACGCGGGGCGGCCCGGTCCAGGCGTCCAGGGGCGGCACCCCGGCGCGCGGCAAGAGCGCGTCCAGCATGGCGAACCAGCGCTGCGCGGACAGCGGCGACGTCCCGTCGAATGCCTGCGCACTGCGGCGTTGGCGGATCACATCGGCGGCGGTGAGTGCGCAGGGGTTCGCCGCCGGCGGCGGGAGACTCGGGTGTTGCGCGGCGACCGGGAGCGCCGCATCCGGGCGCTCAGCGGCCTCATGCACGGTGGCGATTCCCGACCAGTGCCGATAGTCGCGGCTCAACGGGTTCGCCCGGCCCTGGAAACACCGCGGTGCCTGGCGCAGTCGTGTGACTTCGGCCGCCGACGGGACCGCGGGACCGACCCAGAGTGCCAAATCCGGCGCCTCCTGGTGACCCGGCGGGAATTCATCGGCACGGTCGAGCCCCAGCAACCCGGCCAGCACCGCATCGCCCCAGGGCAGCCGCGTCACCTGCCAGCCCAGGACCGCGGCAGCATAGGCAACCGCCGCGATGGCGTGGCCGAGATCGTGCTGACAGTAGCGGAAGGCGCGCAGGCCGTACTTCCAAGCCTCCCGCCAGTGGATGCTGCTGAGCGCCAGCACCAGGCCCGCGGTTGGCGGTCCCGCCGCCGCTGTCTCCAGGTCGAGCGCACGTTGTTCCAGCCGGTGATCCCGACTGACATAGTGGTAGACCCCGCCGGCGAGACCCGCCCGGGCGCCGGTGATCAGATAACACTCGGTGGGGTGCAGATTCCCGCTCGATGGATTGCAGCGCAGCGCCCATCGGGCATCGCCGTAGGACTTCCAGGCCGAGAGCCCGAATGACAGCTCCAACAACACCGCCAGATGCGCCAGGTCCACCGGCGCCGGATGCGGCCGCTCGCCGCTGCGAATCCCTGAGAACGGCGCCGTCTCGGTACCGGCCGTCAGCCGCAGGTCGATCCCCGGTGCCCCCGTGAAGACTCGAAACGGGTCCGGCTGATTCGCCCAGTCCAGGCCGCCCGGACCAGGCGCGTAGCCGTTGAGGTGATGCTTGCTCTGCTGATGGTAGGCGTAGACCAGCTCCAGGGCAGTCATACCGTCGCCGGCTCCGGCAGTCGCGACGGGGCCTCCCCGCGCGCCTTGAGCACCTCGAAGGGGTCAGGCCCTTGGCGCTGGTGCCCGGCGGCGGCGAGTCGCTCGAGATAGTCGAACCAGAGCGGCTGCCAGGCGCGGCCGAGCTTATAAAGGTACTGCCAGTCGTAGAGGCCTGACCGATGTCCGTCGTCGAAGTGAATCTTCAGGGCGTAACTGCCGATCTGCTCCAGGTCGGTAATGCCGACCTGTTCCTTGCCGACCTGCAGCTTGGCAGTCGCGGGCGAATGCCCGCGGACCTCGGCGGAGGGTGACAGGACTCGCAGATACTCGCAGGGTAGCCGAAACCGGGCGCCGTCGTCATAGGTGAGTTCGAGCACCCGTGACTGCTGGTGGAGGTTGATCTCGGTCGGCAATGGTCGGTTTTCCATGGTGGGGAGACCCGTGTTGATGTTCTCCGCGAGGTTGGGACGGGGAAGGGCAATGCCAACGGATTCTGATCGGGGCGGATGCAGCGGACGCTCAACGGGGATATGCAACGCCAACGCGGTGAACTTCCGTGCGTCTCGATCAACCGAAGCGCTGCGGGCTGCAAGGCGGCGCGGGCCTTGGTCATCGTTCCGGCCAGCTTGCGTCGTGACTCAAGGGCGGAAATTTCATCCACAGATGTCACAGATGCCACAGATGTTTTTCTGCATCTGTGATATCGCCTTTGGACTGCAGAGCTTCAGAATTGCGCGGGTCGAGGTCGAAACAACCCGTTTGCTGCCGCATCCCGCCTGGCCGCGGAGGTCGCGGCCGCACCGGAACGGCTCTGGAGGCATAATGCTGCATCGGCGATAACGAGATAAGTCCTGAGTTTCGGATAATGCAGACTCTCGATCAGCGGCTCAGCTCCTTAAGCAGCCATTCTTGAAGCTCCGACTCGGTCATTCCGCTGCCGTCGTCGTTGATCACGATCGGCCCCGGAGTCATCGGAGCGGGCAGGTCGATCCGCACGGTCTCCGCGTCCGCATCCCAGGCGTTATCCACCAGTTCTTTCAGCGCCGCCTCGGATGATCGGTAGCCTTCCGCCAGCAATCTGGCGAGTTGCGTATCGACGCGGTACTTGAGGATCGTCATGCCGTGGATATCCTGCGGTTCAGCCCCGTGCGCAAAGCAGTATCTCGAGTCCAGCCTGGGCGCAGTGGTGGTCTGTCGTGAATGCCTGCCCGATGCCAAGGTCCGTGGCGACGAGGATGCTGATGCAGTCCGTCAAGCTTCAATCCTTGTCCGAGCGTTGACGGTAAAGCCCAAGCCCACGGTCCAGCAAAGGACTATCGACGGGCAGGCATTGCCAACACGGTGAGCGGCGCGCGGTTTCGATCAGGCGTAGCGCGACGGTCTTGAACAGAGCCCGGCTGAAGGTATTACCCACCTCCAGCAGGACCGCGTCGGTGGTGACGAATCGGCATCCGGCGAGCGTGAGCTGCCGGCTAACCGCCACGGCCTAGTCGTGCCAATCGTCCTGCTTGTTGCCTAGGGCGACGAGGGCTGCCGTGTCGACAAAGACCTGGCGCATTCACAACGCGCCCAGGTAGCGGTCGTGGCGCTCGGCGAGATCGCTGACGCCGGTGTCCACTGCTACCGAATCGATCTCTTGCAGCAATTGCCACCATTGGTCCTTGCTCAGGTTCCCGTCCAGGGACTGGGTGATCAGACCAATGACGAACTGCTGTGGGTCCGGCAGGGCTCCGAGTTTGGCGGCAAGGGGTTCGGGGATGTCCAGCGAGATTTGCATGTCTTTCGTTCCTCTCGGTTGGTTCCGGTGAGTCCGCGGGATGCGCGTCGCAAGCTCAGCGCGTCCTCCCGAGCTATGTCCCGGCCGTATACGTGCCTACCATCTTGCGCATGAACTTCAGATCTCAGGTCCGGTTGAACCGCGCCGTGCGAGGAAACGCCCGTCCCTTGGCATCGAAAAGGTAGCAGGCGTCGGTCGGCACACCGATGTCGAACTGGCTCTGCGGCGCGGCGGGGGTTTCCGGGCGCACCTTGACCGTGAAGTCCTTGCCGCCGACTTCCAGGTAAACGAAGGTCTCGGCACCCAGGTGTTCAGCCACCTGGACGGTACCGGTGATCCGATTGTCGGCGCGCGGGTCGTCGAGCATCACCGTGTGCTCGGGCCGGATGCCGACCTCGACTTTGTCTCCAGCCCGGCCCCGGCTGCTGTCGACCGATGCGGTCAGGCTGATCCCGGTGTCGAGCTTGATGCGGGTCCGCTGTTCGCCTGCGTCCTCGATCATGCCGTCCAGGAAGTTCATTTTGGGCGAACCGATGAAGCCGGCGACAAAGCGATTGGCCGGCGCATGATAGAGGTCCAGCGGCGGGCCGAACTGCTCCAGATTGCTGGCCGCGCCATCGTCGGTGAGCGGGCTCAGGACGACGATTTTGTTGGCCAACGTCATGGCCTCGACCTGATCGTGGGTTACATAGATGGTGGTGGACCCGCGCTCCTGGTGCATCCGGGCCAATTCGATACGGGTTTTCACCCGCAGAGCGGCGTCGAGATTGGACAGCGGTTCGTCGAGCAGGAAAACGTCGGGGTGCTGGACCAGGGCGCGGCCGATGGCGACCCGCTGGCGCTGACCGCCGGAGAGCGCCTTGGGCTTACGCTCCAGGAAGCTGTCCAGACCCAGCATCGCCGAGGCCTGCGCCACCCGTTCCTTCGCGACGGCCTTGTCGATCTTTTTGATCTTGAGTCCGAAGGCGAGATTCTCACGCACCGTCATATGCGGGTAGAGCGCATAGGACTGGAATACCATGCCGACGCCGCGATTGACCGGCGGCACCTCATTCATCCGTTTGCCGCCGATGTAAAGGTCGCCGGAGGTGATGTCGTCGAGTCCGGCGATGGCCCGCAGCAAGGTGGACTTGCCGCAGCCCGACGGGCCGACGAAGACCACGAACTCACCCTCTTTGATGTCCAGGTTGATATCGCGCAGCACATCGCGCGCAACACCGGGGTTATAGTTCTTGACCAGGTGATCGATCTTGACGTCAGCCATCTCTTCCAAGCTCCCGGGGCGTGTTGGCAACTGATGATTAAAGCGATTTCTTTTACATCGGCCTTGGTCAATGCGTCGTATTACCCCTTGACTCCGCCGGCGGTCAGGCCGCCCACCAGCCACCGTTGGGCGAGCAGGAACACCAGGGTGATCGGCAGGCCCGACATGACGGCGGCGGCGGCGAAGTCGCCCCATTTGTATTCCTGCGGATTCAGATAGTATTGCGAGCCTACCGCCAGGGTCAGCTTGGCCTCGTCCTGGAGCAGGATGGAGGCTACCGGGTATTCGGTAATGGCAGTAATGAAGGCCAGGATGAAGACCACCGCCAGGATCGGCACCGAGAGCGGCAGCAGGATCAGCCGGAAGGCCTGCCAGGGCGAGGCGCCGTCGAGCATGGCGGATTCCTCCAATGACTTGTCGATGGTCTCGAAATAGCCCTTGATGGTCCAGACGTGCAAGGCGATACCGCCGAGATACGCAAAGATCAGCCCGGGGTGGGTATTGAGCCCCAGCGGCGGAAAATACTCGGTGATCCGGCTGAACAAGGCGTAGTAAGCCACCAGCGCCAGGACCGCCGGGAACATCTGGAAGATCAGCATGGCCTTGAGTAACAGGCTGCGCCCGGAAAAGCGCAGCCGGGCGAACGCGTAAGCACAGGTGGTGGAGAGTGCCACGATCAGGATGGCCGAGATGACGGCCACCTTGACCGAATTCCACAGCCAGAGCAGCACCGGGAAGGGCGGCGGGATGGTCCGCCCGGCTTCATCAATGATGGACATGCCCAGCGCGAGCCGCCAGTGATCCAGAGTGGGATTGCTGGGGATGATGTCGCCGACCGCAAAATTCCCGGTGCGGAACGAGATGGCGACGACCATCAACAGCGGGAAGATGATCAGGGCAAGAAAAAACCACAGAAAGACATGAGCCGCCAGCTTGCGGTAGATGACGGATTTCGATTCAACCATGGCCATTGCGGTGTCCCCGGTGCATGTGCGGCGAAATGCGCTGGTCGGTGTCTAACGATCCACGCGCATGAGCTTGATGTTGATCAACGCCAGGATTCCGACCATGATGAAGATCAGGGTCGCGATGGCCGAAGCCAGTCCGTAATCCTGACCCGAACCCTCGAAGGCGATGCGGTAGGTGTAGGTCACCAGCAAATCGGTCGTCCCGGCCGGCGTTTGGGCGCCGATGATGTCGGGGCGCCCCTGCGTCAGCAGTTGAACCAGCACGAAGTTATTGAAGTTGAACGCGAATGACGCGATCAACAGCGGCGTCAGCGGTTTCATCAGGATGGGCAGTGTGATGCTGAAGAAATCGCGGATGAAATTGGAGCCGTCCATTGCCGAGGCCTCGTAGAGGTCCGCCGGAATCGCTTTCAGTAGTCCCATGCACAGGATCATCATATAGGGGTAGCCGAGCCAGGTGTTCACGATCAGCAGCATGGTGCGGGCCAGCGTGGGATCATTGAACCAGCCGGGTCTGATACCGAAGACCTGGCTCAACAGCAGGTTGATCTCCCCGAAGTTCTGGTTGAAGAGTCCACGGAAGACCAGGATCGAGATGAAGGCGGGCACCGCGTAGGGCAGGATCAGCAACAGCCGATAGAGGCCACGGCCCGCGAGTCCCTCCCATTGCACCAGACTTGCCAGTACGGTGCCGATGGCGAGCGTGAACACCACGGATAGGAAGGAGAAGGTCAGGGTCCACCCGAAGATCTGCAGGAAGGGCCCCTGCACCCCAGGGTCGGTCAAGACCCGCAGGAAATTCTTCCAGCCGACGAAAACGCTGAATCCGGGGGCGATTCCCGGCCCGGCGAATTCACCCTCGGCGTTGAGTTGCCGATAAAAACCGAGCCGCATATCCGGTGCGATGCGCTCCTTGGTTTGCTGATTGACCAGGATCGATCCGTCGCCGCCCTGGGCGCTCGGCAAGACTTGAAACAATGGGCGCGTCGCCGAGAACTGGCGCATCCCGCTCATGCGCAGATCGCTATGGTCGGGCAGGTGTGCCACCACATTCTGCATCACGCCGCGCAGCCGCACCAGATCCTTGACCGCCAGCGGCGCCTGGTCCGGCGGAGTGTCGATGGCGGTCAGGTCGATCTCGATCGGCGCGGTGGCCGCGGGCGGCTGGGCCTTGGCGTCGGGAATACGCAATTCGACCGGTTCGCTGATGAAGCGTTCGCCGGTCTTGGCCGTCAGGGCCAGGCGATAGGTCTCGGGGCCGGCGGCATAGAGACTGAAGTCGTAATTCTGACCTTCGATCCGGTAGGTTTGCGAGAGATGGTAGTGGCGCGCCCGCTCGAAGGTCAGGATGTTGCTTGCACTGTAGTTGGTGAAAGCGATCCAGATCGTATAGGCGAGCGGAAAAACGATGAAAATGAACATGGTCGCCACACCAGGGAAGATGTAGCGGTGGACATAGGCACGCTCGGCGGCGAATACATAGAGACCGGTGGCGACCAGGATCAGGAACACCAGGGCGAAAACGGTCTCGCCCTGGATGTACATCAAGGTCACGGCATACAGGTTGATCAGGGCGATCAAACCGAGAACGGCCCATTTGAGCCAATGCGTCGCGGACGTACCCGCACCCTCGATCGAGCTAGTCGTGGCCGCCATGGTGATCCCCCTCTTAGTCTATGCTACTTGGCGGTGACGGTCCGCTTGGCCGCGTCGTCCAGTGCGGCGTCGACCGACTGGCGGCCGGCCGCGACATTCTTCAGGGCGCTTTCCAGGTTGGTCCAATAGTTGATCATCTCCGGGACGCTCGGCATCGCCTCGCCGGCCGCGGCATTGTCGAAGGTGACTTTGATGCGTTCGTCCGCCGCGAGTTGCTGCTGGAATTCCTTGAGTGCGACGGCTCCCAGGGGCTTGTCGTCATTGACCGACTTGAGACCCGCGGGCGTCAGCAGGTACTCCTCCAGGAAGAGCGTCGCCAGGTCTTTGTTGGGGCTGGCGTTGTTGATCGCGCCGCCGAGCACCCCGACAAAGGCGCGGGCCGGCTTGCCGCCGAGAGTGGGCAGCGGGGCGACACCGTAGTTGACGCCGCTCTTGTTCAGGTTGTCCCAGGACCAGGGGCCGTTGATCGTCATGGCCGCTTCGCCCTTGTTGAACTTGGCCTCGGCGACCCCGTAGTCCACGCCGCGCGGCATCTGTCCCTTCTCGATCATCCCGGCCAGGAAGGCCACACCCTCCTTGGAGCCCGCGTTGTTGAGGCCGGTGTCCTTGACGTCATAGCTGCCGTCAGGGCGCTTCTTGAAGGCGTAGCCGCCGCCGGCAGACATCAGCGGGTAGGTGAAGTAGGGGGTTTCGAAGGCCCAGAGGATGGCGTGCTTCTTGTCCTTCTGGAGCTTGGCGTCCAGCGCGGCCATTTCTTCGAAGGTCTTGGCCGGGCCGTCCGGCATCAGATCCTTGTTGTAGATCAGCGAGAGCGCCTCGACGGCGATGGGATAGCCGTAGATTTTCCCGTCGATGGTGACTGCATCCCAGGCGAAGTCGTCGATCTTGGCTTTCATCTCCGCGCTCGGGGTCAGTGGCGCGATCAGTCCGCCCTTGGCCCACTCGCCGTACCGGTCATGCGCCCAGAACATGATGTCGGGTCCCTGGGCATTGGATGCCACCTGCTGGAAGCGTTGTTCGACCTTGTCCGGATGGGAGACCTCGACCGGTACCCCGGTATCCGCCGTGAAGCGCTTGGCGACCTCATCCAGGCCGTTGTAGCCCTTGTCGCCGTTGATCCAGAGGACGAGTTTGCCCTCTTCGAACGCGCGTGCGGGACCGGCCAGGGAAAGCGTTGCGGTGGCGACGACCAAAGCGATGAGTTTCTTCACGATCGATGTCCTGCCTATGGCGTAGTTGTTTTTGCGTTATCCCGAGAGCGTCGCGGGAGCACCCCGGCCGACGCGTCGACCGGTCCAGGGGCCGTTCAACGCGGTTCCAGGCCCTGCAACGACTCCGGAATCAGAACTCGCTTCACCCCGCCCCGACCGGGGGCTCCCGTTCGGGTGATCGCAAGCCGTCGTCCGAGTATAGACCAGGGTCTTTCGTTGGGGAACAGCAGCGGCGCCGGCCGCGATCACGGTAGCGCGTCCCATCTTTCCCGGATGTTGCGTGATCACGACAGACTTGCTTATCGGTTTCCTGTCGCGCTAAAACACGGAAATTTATATCATTAAAAAATACTTTTAAAACATGGCTCGACAACCTGTTTCGTAGGGTCTACATTAAGCCATGAGGCGTCTGTGCTCAAAATGCGACGTGGTAGCAGTGTGTCGCCCCCAAGACTCTGGAGGACTCGATCAATGAAACTTCGCGTGTTGACGACGGCACTTGCCGCGTCTCTGGCATCAGGCGCCGTCCTGGCCGCAGACGCCGCCAAGAACTACATCCCTGATTTTCACGGCTACCTGCGCTCCGGCATCGGTGCGACCGGGGGCGGCGGCGATCAATCCTGCTTCCAGTCGAACGGGGCTGATACCAAGTACCGTCTGGGCAACGAGTGCGAAACCTACATGGAAATCGTGCTCGGTAAGTCCTTGTGGGAACAGAATGGCCAGAGCTTCTATGTCGACACCCGAATCGCCTACAAGTCGGCCGAGCAGAACGACTGGTCGGAAGACCCGGGCGACGGGTCCGGCTCCAACAGCGACGCTATCTCCGGTGATCGGGCCATGACCGCCCATCCGTACCGCGACTCCGTGGTGTCGGTGCGCGAGGCCAACGCGCAGTTCCGCGGCGTGATTTCCGGTCAGGCGAAATCCAACCTCTGGGGCGGCAAGCGCTTCTACCAGCGCCATGACATTCACATGGCCGACTTCTACTACTGGGACCTCTCGGGGCCAGGGGTCGGACTGGAATACTGGACACTGGGCCCCGGCGACCTCTCGCTGGCCTGGGTGCGCAACACCGACGGTCCCTGGGTCAACGGGTATGGTACCGAGTTCTACAACGACGAGATCGTCCGCCCCAACGTCATCAACAACGTACTCAGTACCCGCTACGCGAACCTGACGACGAACAAGGACGGCTCGCTGGAACTCGGCATCGAGTACGGCACCGCGGATCTGACCAACGACCAGGACAGCGTCAAGGCGCGGGTACTGGCCTCCGGCGAGATCGAACGGATGGAGCCGTTCGAATACAACAACGGCTGGTTGTTCACCGCTGAACATACCCAAGGAAACTGGTTCGGCGGCTTCAACAAATTCATCGCGCAGTACGCCACCGGCAGCATGGCGGCGACCGGCAACAACAACACGCACTCGAGCAGTAATGCCGGGGCGGATTTCTACGGCCTCGACAGCGCGGGTGATCCGACGATCCTCCCGGCGCTCGATTACATGTGGCGGGTCATCGATCACGGTACCATCGCCATCGGTAGCCGGGTCGAGATGATGTATGCGGTCTGGTACGAGTCCAAAAAGCGCAACTCGGCAACCCTGAACAGCGGTTTGGCGGCGACCGGCAGCGGCGGGGAGAAGAACTGGTTTTCGATCGGTATCCGGCCGCAATACAACTGGACCGACACCATGAATACCGCGCTGGAGGTCGGGTATGACAACGTCGCCTTCTCCAATAATTTTGCCGGCTACGGGTTATCTGCCGCCGAACTCGCCGAGCTGCCGGTGGGGTTCGATGCCAATGCGCTACGCTCGTGCGCTACGCGCAATGATCATTGTGTCCTGACCAAGATCACCCTGGCCCAGCAATGGCAAGCGGGTCCGAGCATCTGGGCGCGTCCGGTGATCCGTCTGTTCGTCACCTATGCGGACTGGAATCAGGGTAACTTTCCCCAGACCCCGGGTATCATTCCGGCAGAAGACACGACCGGCGTGACTTTCGGTGCCCAAGTGGAAGCCTGGTGGTGAGGCGCCGGCCGTCCCCGGCCGGTGGGACGGCGAGCAATCCGTGTTGAGGCGGCAGCGCCGATCAGGGGCTGCCGCCTGTCATCGTGTCATGCAAGTCCAGGAACCCCCTATGCCCAGATCACTCACCGTTGCGCTCGTTCTCAGCCTGGCGACGCTCGTCGGTTGCGCCGGCACGGGTAAGAACTCCTGGTTCGCACCCATGGAGTCCCGCTCACCCATGTACACCGCGGTCAGCCCGAACGCCGCGGCCAGCCGGGAGATTCTGAACGCCGCCGCGGTCTGCTGCGACGCGCTCTCGGAGCTGCGGTTCGTACCGCTGGACACCACGACCACCCGGTTCTATGAGATCAATGCCGCTTCTCAGGCCTTTGCGTTCACTACCGGTAAGAGCCTGCTTCAGGCCTTCAGCATTCCGGATGATCTGGAGCGCGCCACCCTCACCATTGATGCCGTGGCCGGGGCCACGGTCTTCGTGCCGACCGTGCTCATCCTGGACCGCGACTTCAAGGTGACGCGGGCCATCGAGTCCAGCAGCTTCAAGTACACCCCCGCCGGGTTCATGGAGCCGCAGCGGTTGCGCGGTCGGGTCTTTCTGGACCGTCGCCCGGGCAGTGAGTTGGCGCACGAAAAGTATCTGGTGATCTTCACCACGGACAAGGACTTGCGCGGCTCGACCCGGATGATCAGCGAGGCGCGGCTGTACGCCCGGGCGCGCGGCTTGGCCGACCCAGGGCTACCGGACCCCGTGGCCCGCCATGCGGCGACCGGTGTCTTTCGCATGAGTGTCGGCGAACTGGAAACCGCGGCCCCCGCGGTCAGCCGCACCTATGTCCAACAACAACGCGGCGCGACACGCTACGTGGCACCGACCCCGGCGGTGATTACCGCGACACCCAAGGCGCCCGCGCCCGTTGCGCCGCCCGCCCCCGCGGCGACCCGGAAGGCGCCCGCCAAGCCAACCGCGCCGCCCAAGGGTCCCCAGCCAATGCTGCAGGAGACGCAGCGGATGTATGACCGGATGATCGAAGAGTCGGTGTCGGTCGGTGATATGGACCGCGCCTGGCGGCTGGTACAGGAGGCGGAGCGCGCCGGCTCCACCAGTGCCCGGACGACCTTCGTCACCGCGGTCGAGAACAAGTAGCGGGTCGGTACGCGCGCCGGGTCGACGCGGGGCGCGTCGGCGCGGCGTTTTTCCGAACGAGGTCGTCGGCTTTTGCGCTGGTCTTCGGTAGACTTCCGGGACTCGGTTCACTAACCCTGGAGTCAACCATGCACCGCACCAGCGGCATCCTGCTGCATCCCACCTCGCTCCCCGGACCCTTCGGTATCGGCGACCTGGGTCCGGCAGCCCACCGTTTCGTCGATTACCTTGCCGATGCCGGACAAGGTCTGTGGCAGGTCTTGCCTCTGGGCCCGACCGGGTACCGGGACTCGCCCTACCAATGTACCTCGGCCTTCGCCGGCAACCCCCTGCTGATCAGCCCGGACCTGTTGCTCGCCGCGGGTTGGCTCGATCCCGCCGACCTCGAACATCCGCCCTTCGCGGCCGGGCCGGTCGACTTCGGTTTGGTCAACGCCTGGAAGTGCGATTTGCTGGAGCGGGCTTGCCAGGGTTTCCTGGCCCGCGCCGATCAAGGCCAACGGGACGCTTTCGATCGCTTCCAGGCCGAGCATCAGGACTGGCTGCCGGACTACGCACTCTACGCCGCCCTCAAGACCGCGCATCGGACCCGGCCCTGGACCGACTGGCCCGAGCCGCTCGCGCGGCGTGAGCCGGCGGCGCTGCACGCCTGGGCCGCCGAGTACGGGCTCCAGGTCGAGCGTCAACGATTGATTCAGTTCTTCTTTTTTGGCCAGTGGACCGCTTTGCACGACTATGCCCGGGCCCGCGGCATCCGCCTGGTCGGCGATATGCCGATCTTTGTCGCTCACGATTCCGCCGAGGTATGGGCGCATCGCGACTGGTTCCGGCTGGAGCCCAACGGCCAACCCACGGTCATCGCCGGGGTCCCGCCGGACTACTTCAGCGAGACCGGCCAACGGTGGGGCAATCCACTGTATGATTGGGATGCCCTGGCCGCGGACGGTTACGGCTTCTGGGTGCAGCGTCTGCGTCGGCTGTTGCAGGTCACTGACCTGGTGCGCGTGGACCACTTCCGCGGCTTTGCCGGGTTTTGGGAGATTCCAGCGCACGAGGAAACGGCGGTCAACGGACACTGGGTGACCGGACCGGGACAGGATTTGTTCGACGCCTTGCGCAAGACGCTCGGCTCGAGTTTGCCGTTGATCGCCGAAGATTTGGGGGTGATCACCCCGGACGTGGAGGCGCTGCGCGACGGACTTGAACTGCCGGGGATGGCCATTCTCCAGTTCGCCTTCGATGATCCCTGTGAGCATTTCGGGCACTGTGCCTTCCTGCCCCACAACCATCAGCGGCGCCTGGTGGTCTACACCGGCAGTCATGACAACAACACCATTGCCGGCTGGTGGGCGGAGCAGGACACCGCTACCCGCGCGCTGGTGTGCCGCTACCTGAACACGCACGGCGAGCACATCCACTGGGCCTTCATCCGTGCGGCACTGTCCTCGGTCGCCGCGCTCGCCCTCTTTCCCATGCAGGATGTCCTTGGTTCCGGTGCCGAGGCCACCATGAACCGCCCCGGAACGGCGGACGGCAACTGGACCTGGCGGATGCGTGATGAAGACCTGGACCCTGGCAGCGCCGAGCGGCTGCGCGAATTGAGCCGGCTGTTCGGTCGGTTACCGCATGTACCGCCCGGCTGATCACACCGCCCGCTCTCCCCGGGCAACCGGATCGCCACGCGGTATGATGTGCGATCCATTCTCCAATCGAGGCTCCTCAGTGCCCATGAAAGTCAGTGAAATCAAGAAAGGAATCGTTATCGACGTGGACGGCGCCAACGTCTACGTGAACGAGGTTCAGGTGCAGACCGCCTCCTCGCGCAGCGGCAACACGCTCTATAAGCTGCGCGGACGCAATGTCGTCACCCGTCAGAAATTCCAGGGGAGTTTCAAGGGTGACGAGGTCGTCCAGACAGTCGATTTCGAGCGGCGGCCGATGCAGTACCTGTTCGAGGACAGCGATGGCTGCACCTTCATGGATCGCGATACCTACGAACAGCACAGCTTCGATCTGGAGGCCCTGGAGCAGGAGCGGCCCTATCTCACCGAGGGCTTGGAGGGGATCTTCGGCCTTCTGGTCGACGGCGTGGCCGTGGGGATCGAACTGCCGGCCACCGTTGTCCTGGAAGTGATCGACTGTGCCCCGGCCATGAAGGGCGCGTCCGCCTCCGCCCGCAACAAACCCGCGACTCTGAGCACCGGCCTGGTCGTCCAGGTGCCCGAGTACATCGTCACCGGTGAGATGATCAAGGTGAACACCATCAGCGGGGACTTCATGTCACGCGCCTGAGATGAAGCCCGACACCAGCACCGCCATGCGTCAACTGATGGCCCAGGTGCGGGCGGCCATCCCGTTCGACGCGCCCGCGGCACAGGTGTGCAGCGGGACCTGTGATGGCTGCTCAATGAGGCTGCTGGCGTTTCTGGGAACCGAGCTGCAGGCCTGGGAGTATCGACTGGACGCCGGGGAACAGCCGACGCTTGGCGATCTGTCCCGCCTGGCCCGGACCAGCCGTAAGGTTTATGCGGTGCTGGAGCGCAATGGCCTGGTGGCTTGAGAATCATGACGATCACCGAATCCGACTGGAAGACCTACAAGCGCCTACGAACCTCATAAAAATGCCGCGCCGACTCGGACAGGGCATGAACCATCAGCGCTTTGACGCCTACCAGGTGCGCCACCGTGGCTGTGCGGAAAACGGCATCGCGCCGGCCTTGATCATCGTTCCGGCCGGCCGCGGATGGTCCGCACAGCGGACCCTACGGTAACACCGTGACCCGTAAGGTCCGCTGTGCGGACCGGCGACCGTGCAGATCGCGCGGTGGCCGGGTTTATGAGCAAGGCCGTCGCGCAGCAGTGCCTTGCCGATGCCATGGCGCTGCCACGCATGATCCGCATGAACGGTGTCTGGCTCTTGTCGAACAGAAAGTTGACCCGGCCCATCGCTTAAACGATCCCGCAGGCCCAGGTTTTCGGTTTGCCCGTGACCAGCGGGGAGGGGCGTTTGCGGCACAGCTTCACCGTCAGGCGCCGGCAGAGGCTCCCATACTCCTCGGTCAAGTGCTGTCGGCAGAATGGGTCAGTGAACGCGACGATCTCATCATAGCGACTCTGGAGTGCGGTCGGCACCCGCTCCAATCGATCACCCACCCCGTCGTCTGTCATGTCTGCTAACCTCGGTATACTGGTCTTGGACGTCGGCAGTCCATGCGGAAAGCCGGTCTTGCTACTGACGCGCGGCTTCAGGTTATTCTGACAGAGTCTTCGTCTCTGTAGGGGCGGGTTTGAAACCCGCCCCTACTCGAGCGTTCCATCTTATTTTGCGGGTCCGTGCTCGCTGCGAGGTACCATCCATGGCACTGGATTCCGGCATCCTGCCGGAATGACGAGGGCAGCTTTACCGCAGCTGTAGGCGGAACGGGGTACTAGGTCCGGTAATCACGTTCGACGGCTATAGAGCAGCATCGAACGCAACGCTGACCGCCGGCTGCTATTTCCGGGTCGACGGCCCCGCGACAGCTCCGGCCAGCCGGTCGGCGATCACTTCCAGACCGTGCCAGGGATCGCCCGGGCCGAGTCCTTTGATGGCCCGGTCGATGCGGGCACAGGCTTGCAGCAGCCCGCGCAGGAGGCCCGGCTGGAGCCGTGCCAACGCGCGCTCGACCCCGTCCTGGCGCGGTCGCGGGACGCGATGCGCGGCCAAGACCGCGGCCGCAGAGCCGGTCCGTGCCCTGGCGCCGGCGGCTTCCGCCAGCATCCGCAGGTCGCGCGCCAGGACCCACAGCACCAGCGTCTCCGCCACGCCCTCGGCCCGCAACACGGTGAGCACCCGGTGGACCCGCGCCCGATCGCCCGCGACCGCGGCGTCGGTGAGCGCAAAGAGGTCGAAGCGGGCGCTGTCCGCCAGGGTCCCCAGGAGGTCCTCCAGGGGCAGGGGGCCGGGTTCGCGCAGCAGCCGCAGCTTTTCGATTTCCTGCACCGCGGCCATCAGGTTGCCCTCGGCTCGCTCCGCCAGCAATTCAGCCGCGCCCGGTTCCGGCACGAATCCCGCGGCCGTGAGCCGCTGACCCAGCCACTGAGCCAGTTCCCGCCCCTTGAGCGGCCACACCTGAACCAGGGCGCCAACGGCATCCAGTGATTTGACCCATTGGGTCTCCAGCTCCTTACGCTCCAGTCCGGGCGCGGTCACCAGCAGGAGGTTGTCGGGGCAGGGCCGCGCGCAGTAGGCGCGCAGCGCGGCGCTGCCGTCTTTGCCGATCTTGCCGGTGCTCAACCGCAGATCGATCAATTTACGCTGACTGAACAGCGACATGGCGCTCGCGCTGGCGCCCAGCGCGCCCCAGTCGAATTGCGCGTCCTGGTCGAGCACCTCGCGTTCGTCGAAACCCGCGGCCCGCGCCGCGGTGCGGATCAGGCGCGCGGCCTCGCCGAGTTGGAAAGGCTCATCGCCGCAGATCAAATAGACCGGGGACAGGCCGCGCGCGAGGTGCTCCGGGAGTTGGGTGAACCGCAGACGCATCGCCGTTCAGCGCAGGGTGGTGCGCAGGCGCATCAGGATGCGGTCCGCGGCATCGCCGGCGAAATCCTGATAGATCTGCTCCTCCTCGAGCTGCTTGCCCAGCACTTCCACGTCCGGGTTGTCGAAGGTGCGCGAGAGGTCCAGGGTTTGTTGCGGCGCCCGTGTTGTTCCGTCGGCGGACACCGCGTCATAGGAGACCAGAAACCGCAGGTCATAGGCCAGGACCTTGCCGCTGAAGTCGGTGGCGACCACGCGCGACGAGCGTCCCTCCGAGAGGATACGCACGATCAGCTTGGCCTCGGCGGGGGTGGCGGCCAGGGCGAGCGCGCTGCCGGAGAGTTGATCCTCGATCGCCCGCTTGACCGTTGAGCCGCCGCCCGCCTGTATGTACAGGGGCGACAATGTCTCCGGCAGGTCCAGGGTGCCGCGCAGACGAAATCCGCAGCCGGCCAGCAGCGCCAGCGTCAGACCGGGCAGCGCCGCCGCGAATGCGCGCCTGCTGACCATGACGATCAGCCAGTCACCACGTTCACCAGCTTACCGGGCACCACGATAACCTTGCGGACCGGGGCGGTGTCCGTGAACCGGCGGACGCACTCGGCGGCACGCGCGGCGGATTCGACCGCGGCCCGATCGGCCGCGGTCGGCACCGTCACTTTGCCGCGGACCTTGCCGTTGACCTGCACCACATAGTCGATGCTGTCCTGTTTGAGCGCGGATTCATCGACCGCCGGCCAGGGAGCGTTTAAGATGTCCTCGCCGAAGCCAAGTTCCCGCCACAGATGGTGAGTGACATGGGGTGCGATCGGGGCCAGGAGGCGCAGACAGATGCTGACCCCCTCGCGCAGCACCGCCGCTGCAGCGGGCGCGTCATCCAGCTTATAGAGCGCATTGACCATCGTCATGCAGCCTGAGACCACGGTGTTGTACTGCTGGCGTTCATAGTCGAAGCGTGATTTCTTGAGCGCGGCATGGACCTCGCGGCGGGCGGCGGCGGCCCCCGCGTGGTCACTCAAGTCCAGGTCCAGCGCGGGACCGGCGCCCATGATGGCCGCGGCATTGACGGTTGCCAGCGTCCACAGCCGCTTGATGAAGCGGAAGGCGCCCTCCACGCCGTCGTCGTTCCACTCCAGCGACTGATCCGGCGGCGAGGTGAACATCGTATAGAGCCGCACCGTATCGGCCCCGTAACGCTCGATCAGTGACTCCGGGTCCACCCCGTTGTTCTTGGACTTGGACATCTTCTCGATGCCGCCGAAGGACACCGGCAAGCCGTCCGCCTTGAGCACGGCGTGCAGCAGCTTGCCCTTCTCATCGCGGGTGACCGTGACCTCGGCCGGATTGAACCAGTCCTTGCGGCCGTCGGCGCCCTCGCGGTACCAGGTCTCGGCGACCACCATGCCCTGGGTGAGCAGGCGCGCGAAGGGTTCGTCGCAGTCGACCAGGCCCTCGTCACGCATCAGTTTGTGGAAGAAGCGGGCGTAGAGCAGATGTAGCACGGCATGTTCGATGCCGCCGACATATTGATCTACCGGCAGCCAGTAACGGGCGCGCTCATCGAGCATGGCGGTGGTGCAGTCGGGGGAGCAGAAGCGGGCGTAGTACCAGCTCGACTCGAAGAAGGTGTCGAAGGTGTCGGTTTCTCGACTCTCGCCGGCGGCGAGATTCGAGAATGAGGGCATTCTTTTCAGGGGCGAGCCGGAGCCGTCGACCACGACGTCCTCGGGGAGGCGGACGGGGAGGTCGGTCTCGGGGCGAATGCCGCCGTCGGCGCTGTGGACGACCGGGATCGGGCAGCCCCAATAGCGCTGACGCGAGACGCCCCAGTCGCGCAGCCTGAAGTTCACCCGTTTCTCGCCCTTGCCGCGCTCCGCCAGCCAGGTCGCGACGGCGTCGACGGCTTGCGCCGAGGTCAGGCCGTCGAACGGGCCGGAGTTGCGCAGGACGCCCTTCTCCACATAGGCGCAGGTCGCAATTTCGCAGGGGCTGTCGTCCGCCGAGTAGATGACCTGACGTTTGGGGATACCGTATTTTTCGGCGAACTCCCAATCACGCTGATCGTGTCCCGGCACCGCCATGACCGCCCCGGTGCCGTAGCCCATCAGCACGAAATTGGCGGCGAAGACCGGCACGGCTTCGCCGGTGATGGGATGCAGGGCGTCGATCCCGAGCCGATGACCCTTTTTTTCCATGGTCTCGATCTCGGCTTCGGAGACCCCGCCCTGGCGGCATTCTTCGATGAAAGCGGCCAACTCCGGGTTGGTTTCGGCGGCCCGCCGGGCCAGTGGGTGCTCGGCGGCGACCGCCATGTAGGTGACGCCCATCAAGGTATCCGGGCGGGTGGTGTAGATGCCCAGCACCTCGTCTGAACCGCTGATGCCGAATTCGATATAGACCCCCTCGGAACGGCCGATCCAGTTGCGCTGCATGGTCCGCACCTGATCGGGCCAGCCGCCGAGTCCGTCCAGGGCGTCGAGCAACTCCTGGGCATAGTCGGTAATGCGCACCGACCACTGTTCGATCTCACGCTTCTCGACCGGGGCGCCGGAGCGCCAACCCTTGCCGTCGATCACCTGCTCGTTGGCCAGCACCGTCTGATCGACCGGGTCCCAGTTGACCAGCGCGGTCGCCCGATAGGCCAAACCCTTCTCCATCAAGCGGGTGAAGAGCCACTGCTCCCAGCGGTAATAATCCGGATCGCAGGTCGCCAGTTCACGCTCCCAGTCGTAGCCGAATCCCAGGCTCTGCAATTGGCCCTTCATGTAGGCGACGTTGCTGCGGGTCCACCGCGAGGGCGGAATGCCGTGCTTGATCGCCGCGTTTTCCGCCGGCAGGCCGAAGGCATCCCAGCCCATCGGCTGGAGCACGTTCTTGCCCTGCATCCGCTGATAGCGGGCGATCACATCGCCGATGGTGTAATTGCGCACATGGCCCATGTGCAGCCGGCCGGACGGGTAGGGGAACATGGCGAGACAATAGAACTTCGCGCGCGCCGGGTCTTCAACCGCCTTGAAGCT
>CAYYAY010000014.1:97603-104375 GCA_964470155.1 uncultured Lamprocystis sp.
ACATGGCGAGACAATAGAACTTCGCGCGCGCCGGGTCTTCAACCGCCTTGAAGCTCTGACGTGTGTTCCAAAACGCCTGGGCCGCGGTCTCGACGGCGCGCGGCTCATAGTCCTGCGGCATGGGGGGGCGCTGCTCAGGCATTGAATGCCTCCAATCCGGACAGGCGCAGCCGATGGTCGTGCGCGCGCGGCCGGCGCGGCGGCTTGCCGGCCACCGCGCCGGCGATGGCACGGATGTGCGCCGGGGTGCTGCCGCAGCAGCCGCCGACGATGTTGACGAAGCCGGAGTCGACCCACTCGGCAATGTGGGCGGCCATCTGCTCCGGCGTCATGTCGTACTCGCCCATTTCATTCGGCAGACCCGCATTGGGGTGGAATGAGGTACAGAACTCGGCCACGCGCGCCATATCCTCGACATGCGGCCGCAGCGCATCCGGCCCGAGCGCACAATTCAGCCCAATCGACAGGGGTCGGACATGGCGCAGGCTGTTGTAGAAAGCTTCCACCGTCTGGCCCGACAGGGTGCGGCCGGAGGCGTCCGTGATGGTGCCGGAGATCATCACCGGCAGTACCAGACCGTCTTCCTCGAAGACCTGATCCACCGCGAAGGCCGCCGCCTTGGCGTTCAGGGTGTCGAAGATGGTCTCGATCAGGATGGCGTCCACCCGCCCGGCGATCAGTGCCCGGGTCGCCTCGGCATAGATGGTCACCAGCTCGTCGAAATGGGTGTTGCGGGCGCCCGGATCGTTCACCTCCGGCGAGATGCTGGCCGTCTTGCTGGTCGGGCCGAGCACCCCGGCGACGAAGCGCGGCTTGGCCTGATTGCGCGCCGTGTAGCGGTCCGCACAGTCCCGCGCGAGCAGGGCGGCGGCCGTATCGATCTCGGCGGCATAGTCCTGCAGCCCGTAGTCCGACTGGGACAGCCGATTGCCGTTGAAGGTGTTGGTCTCCAGAATGTCGGCCCCGGCCTCCAGGTATTGCTCGTGGATCTCGCGGATCACCGCGGGTTTGGTCAGCACCAGCAGGTCATTATTTCCTTTCAGATCCGACGGCCAGTCCCGGAAGCGCTCGCCCCGATAGTCCGCCTCCTCGAGCCGGTAACGCTGGATCATGGTGCCCATGGCGCCGTCGAGGATCAGGATGCGCTCGTGCAGCAGTTGGGCGAGTCGGGAGGGCTGGGCCTGGTTTGGCATGGTTGATTCCGCCTGGGTTACTGGGCGCGCACCTGGCAGCTGGTGCGGCGATGCATCAGTATAACCGCGGCGGCCCGTCCGCCCCACGCGTGGTCTTGATTTTGCGCAGATCAGTCTGATCTGCCGAAGAACGACCGACCCTGCAATCCACCCACAAATTGGCTTCTGCGATGCTTGATCAACCGCCCCCGTTAGCCGACCGGATCGCCCTGGTGACCGGTGCCAACTCCGGCCTGGGTCGGGCGGTCGCGGGGGCGCTGGCGGGGCAGGGCGCGACGGTACTCATGGTGTGCCGCGACGCTGCCCGCGGAGAGCGCGCGCGCGACGGGATCATGGCCGCGTCGGGTCATCCGCAAGTCCTGTTGTTCGTTGCGGACCTGGCCTCCCAAGCGGCCATCCGCGGCTTGGCCGCGCGGGTACGGGAGCGCTTCGACCGCCTGCACCTGCTGATCAACAACGCCGGCACCGCTTTCCCGGCCCGGCGGCTCAGCCCGGACGGCATCGAGATGGCCCTGGCCGTCAATCATCTGGCGCCGTTCCTGCTCACCAATCTGCTGCTGGACCCGTTGCGTGCCGCCGCGCCGGCGCGGATCATCAACGTGGGGACGCGCATCAACACGGCGATGGATTTCAACGACCTGAACTGGGAGCGGCGACCGTACCGGCTGATGCAGGCCTACGGACAATCCAAGCTCGGCAACCTCCACTTCACCTTCGAGTTGGCGCGGCGCCTCGCCGGGAGCAGCGTGACCGCCAACTGCTGTTTCCCCGGTGTCTTCCGCTCCAATCTGGGCGGGACGGACGGCGCCCAAGGGTGGTCCTGGCGGGCGCTGGACCTTACCGACCCCCGAGCAGGCGGCACGACGGGTGCTCTATCTGGCCACCGACCCCGCGCTGGCCGGCATCACGGGCGGCTATTACAGCGACCGTAAACCCATCCCGGCCCCCGCCCAGGCCCAGGACCCCGCCGCCAACCAGCGGTTGTGGGAGATCAGCGCGGGGCTGACGCACCTGGCCTAACGGCTACCTACAAGTTTGAACGATGGCCCTGCCTGGCAGTGGATTCCGGCATCCTGCCGGAATGACGGAGGGATCAGCAGGACTTAGACCCGACCACTCAACACACGCTCGATCCCCGCCACGATCCGCTCCCCCGCCCGCCCATCCCACAATTCGGGTATCGCCCCGCGCTGCCAGGCCCCGGCAAACAGCCGATCGAGCGCCGGCGCCAGCTTCGCCGGATCGGTACCGATCAGCGCATTGGTGCCGATACTCACGGTCTCCGGTCGCTCGGTGCTATCGCGTAACGTCATGCAGGGCACCCCCAGCACCGTGGTCTCTTCCGTGATCCCGCCGGAATCCGTGATCACGGCCTTGGCGTGCTTGACCAGGTAATTGAACTCCAGATACGGCTGCGGCTCGACGAGATGCAGATTCGCCGGCACCTCGGCCAACGCCCGCAGGGTCTTGGCGGTCCGGGGATGCACCGGAAAGACGACCGGGAGACCGCGGGTCCCCGCGGCGATCACCGCCAGCATCCGTGCCAGCGCATCACCCGAATCAACGTTGGCGGGCCGGTGCAGGGTCAACACGAAATACGCACCCGCCTGCAACCCCAACGCACTCCACCACGCGGGCGGCTGCAACCGCTCCAGATTGGCCAGCAGGGTGTCGATCATCGTATTGCCGACAAAGAAAATCCGCTCATCCCCCACCCCGGCCTTGCACAGATTCGCGTTCGCGAACACGCTGGTGGTGAAGAACCAATTGGTGATGGCGTCCGTCACCATCCGATTGATCTCTTCGGGCATGGTCCAGTCGCCGGAGCGAATGCCGCCCTCCACGTGCGCGACCGGCACGCACAGCTTTTGCGCCGCGATGGCACAGGCCATGGTCGAGGTCACGTCCCCCACCACCAGACACAGCCGGGACGGCGCCGCCAGCAGCAGCCGCTCATAGCCGATCATGATCGCTGCCGTTTGCTCGGCCTGGGTGCCCGATCCTACCTCCAGGTTCACATCGGGCGCCGGAATGCCCAACTGGACAAAAAAATCGCCCGACAGGCGGGCGTCGTAGTGTTGACCGGTATGCACCAGACGGTATCGCAGAGGTCCGCCCGCTGCTTTCCTGGCCTCCAACGCCCGGAGAATGGGCGCGATCTTCATGAAGTTCGGGCGCGCGCCGGCGATGATGTCAATAAGCATGGGGAATGACGCTATGGAATGACGCTATGGAATGACGCTATGGAATGACGAACCAGGGAATAAACCGCGATCTCCGTCGTCCCGGCATGGATGCCGGGACCCAGACCTCGCAGCCGACCTGCGGCGCATCCTCCGAGAGGAATTAAGCGCCGCTCATGGCTCACCAGGCAACTCCCGCTCAGCGCCCCAGCCAAGACCCCACCCACTCCTTCATGGCCCGCCCACTGCCGTCGAGCGCACCGGTGTCGGGTAACCAGATCTGCCATGCCGCGGGTCGACGCGCTTCATGGTCCGTAGCGGCCGGGAAGACCCGCAGCCCTTCAGCCGCAAACAAGCCCAGGGCGCGCCGCATGTGCAGCGCCGAGGTCACCAACAGCATCGAGTCAATACCCCGCTCGCGCAACAGTGCGACGGAAAAGCGCGCGTTCTCGCGCGTATTCCGGCTCTGCTCTTCGAGGACCATCGCGCGCTCCGGCACGCCGAGCGCGCTCAGCAGTCGGCGCATGGCCGCGGCCTCCGACATCAGGCTAACGTCAGGGTCGCCACCCCCGCTCAACACCAGCAGCGGCGCCTTGCCGGCGTGGTAAAGGCGCGCGGCGTACCAGATCCGATCGGCCGCCGCACCGAGGTCCGGTGGGTCGTCCGGTCGCTGGGGCGGGCTGATCCCGCCGCCCAACACCACCAGCGCCGGCGCGCTCGGCATCGCGTGCAGGGGCACCATCGGATACGCCGCCTCGAGTTGTCCCCTCAGCCAGTTGCTGGGTAGCGGCAACGACCACACCCACAGCCACACCAAGGCCGTGCCGCCGAGCGCCAGCGCCAAACGCCGCTTGCCAAAGAGGCCGGACAGCCAGGCCAGCACCCCCAGCACCAAGGCCGTCCCCAGCGGAGAAACCAATGCAATCAAAAGCTTGGAAAGCAGCATCGAACACCATTTCGGTCGCCAACGACGCGGGACTCAGACGGATCGAGCGATAAACCGCCCCCTACGCGTCCTCCGTCGCGTTCCGCCCCTGCCAAAACTGCGGCACCTTCGACAGATTCTTCCACGCCAAGGCCCCCACCCCGCCCATCCCATTCACCCGCAGCGCCTGGTAGTCTTCCCACGATTTGCGCAGGATATGACGCAGCGAACGGTTGCTTGCCCCGCCTACCCGCATCCGCACCAGCACCTGCGGCAGATACTCCACCCGCCCCGTCAGCCGGCTGAGCACCCGCAGCATCAGGTCATAATCCGCCGCAATCTGATAGCGCGTATCGAAGACCCCATGACGCTCGTACAGTGCGCGGCGCAGATACAGCGTCGGATGCGGCGGCATCCAGCCCAACCGCAGCCGCTCCGGCCGATAGGCACCCGCGCGCCAATGGCGGATCACCCGCTGCGTATCCGCTTTGGCCACATACACCAAATCCCCGTACACCGCATCCACCGCCGGATCGGCAAAGGCCGCGGCAATCCGCGCCAGCACCTGCGGATCGGCATAGAGATCGTCGGCATGCAGCAACCCCACCACCTCCCCGCTGGCCCGCGCGATCCCCTTGTTCAGCGCATCGTAGATCCCGCCGTCCGGCTCGCTCACCAGCGCCGCGAGCGCCGCCCGCTGGGCCTCGAGCACCGCCAAGGTCCCATCCGTGCTGCCGCCGTCGATCAGGATGTGTTCGCGTACCGCGTGCGACTGGCCGGCCACCGAGGCCAGGCAGTCACCCACTGTCCCGGCGCAGTTCCAGGTTGCCGTGATAATCGAAATCTTCATAAACGCCGACCGCCATCCGCCCGCCGAAAACAAAAAAACCGAGCATGGGCTCGGTTCGATCAAGTCGGCCCCCGAACCGGCGTTCCAGCAACGCCGGCACCCAGCCGATAAACGCGGAGAGGCTCAGCACATCCGCCCGATCCAAGCCCATCCGATAGAGACGGCGGGTCGGGCCGATCTTGTGTTCGACAACCGCGCACGCGGGTCCCCGCGATTTCAGCCGGAAGGGGCGCCGCCCGCGCAAGCGTCAGCCTCCGGTCGAGTCGCCCCGGTCGCCGAAGATCGGGCCAGCGTAGTACAAAGTGCTTCGGAAATCGTCCAAGCACCGAGACAACGCCCCTCAGGGCCCCTGCTTCGCCGCCCGCCCAGGCTTCGGTCCGATCAACGCCTCCAGGCTCGGCGCATCAAAAATCCCCCCCAGCCAACCGTCCAATTGCACGATCGCCGCCGCATCCAGGCGTCGCACCGCCCACCGGGGCAACACGCCGAATCGACGCCGCAGCAACCGCTTCAGACCATCGGCCTTGCCCTCGGCCTTGCCCGCAGCCTTGCCCGCGGCCTCACCATCGGCCTTTCCCTTGGCTTCACCCTCCTCAAAGATCGACTGATAGGCCCGCGTCTCTTGGATCGGTGTCACCAGATTCAAGATGGCCCAAATCTCCCTCGCGGTCAGCCCGCGAAACCGTTCGAAAAACGAAAATTCAAGCACTTGCGAGAGCAACGCCCGCACCTCGGGCAACACCGGCGCCTCTTGCACCGTGCGCCACAGCGCCGGGGCCTGTGCCCGTAACTCGGCGTCATCCTCGATCAGCAGCGGCGCGAACACCGCCACGTAGGGATTCTCCGGCTCGCGCGCCAACCACTCGGGCAGGATACGATCGAGCGCCACCCCCATCACCACAGAGCCCGTCTCCCCGATCCGGCTTGGACAGCCCGGCGCGTCGCACGCTCGTAGAAACACCCCGCTACCGATCACATCGCGCTCGGGATGCTCCTCACCGTACAGCCCGATCTTGGTCAGCAGGTTATACCAGGCACCGGCCGCGTACTGCCCCTGGAATTCGACCACATACACCGGCCCGGCGTGCCCCTCGGGCTCGAAAATACCGTCCAGCCGCCGCTCCAGGCCCTTGATGGTCAGGGCACAGAAGCGGTAAGGCCCGACCAATTGGTGACCACCGCTCAGCACCCGGAAGGCTTCCGCACCGGTCGACAGAAACAGATAGATCGGATGGTCGGTTTTCACCGCCGGGTCTCCTGCGCAAGCTGCGGCGTCGTCCCGGCAGGATGCCGGGACCCAGTGCCAGGGACGGTAACCCTCAGTCAGCACACCGCTCAAGTTTGAGCGCTGCCAGTGGATTCCGGACTCCCGCCGGCATGACGACCGCCCGGACCGAAGCGCATGCACCCTCGACCGGTCAATGCCCCGTACGCTTAAGCCACGCTTTGACCTGTTCGGGGTCCAGTCCGCGTAAACGCTCCTCCGGGTCTAACCTGCGCAAGATCTCCTCAGGGTCCAACCCGCGCAAACGCTCCTCAGCGTCCAACCCGCGCAAACGGTCCGCGACATCCATCCGTTCCAGCAGCGCTTGGCGATCTTCCAGGCTGAGCGCGTGAAAAT
>CAYYAY010000015.1:0-100552 GCA_964470155.1 uncultured Lamprocystis sp.
TCTCGTAATCGGACACCGGTTTCTCCTCCAGGCGGCCGTTATTCCACTCGTAATGATGGTCCGACTCCAGGTAATACTCAGTCCAATAGACCGCCTCCGAGGCCAGGAGACCGTCCGCGGAGCGCGGTGCGGAGTCCGCCGCGGGCAGGCACCGCGGCGGCGGGGTCGGGGACGCGGGTGCGGGTTGGGTGGCAGCGCTGGAGGACATGGGCGGCAGGCGTCCAGTGTTGGGATCGCGGAGGCCAAGCTTAGCACGAAGCGGGCGGGACCGGCTCCCGCGGGCGCTGCCGGGGGTGCGATTGGAAGTGATGTGGTTTGTTTGGACAGGTCTTTAGGTAGGATGGGCAGAGCGAGAGCGATGCCCATCCTCAAGCGTCGCGGTGGCCGGATGGGCATCGCTCTCGCTCTGCCCATCCTACGCGCTGGGGGTTAGAATGCAGTCATCCGCTGGGTGCCGTCCGAATGCGATGCGGGACCACCGCGCGCACCCGGCTTAGCGCGTAGCCCCACGCCAGTTCCAATAGCCATCCGAGGTCTTCGCCATGCCGGAACCCGTCCCGACGTTGCGCGACATCCGCAAGGCCTGCGAACTCGGGCCTCTGCGGGGTCCTGCACTCAACGAATTTTGGGTAGACACCGACGCCGCACGCGACCCGCACCGCTTCGTGCGGCACAGCCTGCGTGAGCTGCTCGGGGACCGCGACGACTGCAAGATACTTTTTTACGGCCATAGCGGTTCGGGCAAGTCCACCGAGCTCAATAAGCTGGTCAACGAGTTGGGTCCCGACTGGTTCGTCGTCGGATTCTCGGTCCGCGACGAGATGAGCTTGACCGAAATCAACGTGCTCGCCTATTCCAATCAGCTGGTTAATGCCGTGCGCACCGGACTCGCGGGCCGCCACCTGCTGTTGATCGTCGAGGACCTGGATAAGCTCGATATCGCCACGGCCCGACAGGTTTTCTTCCTGCGGCCGACCATGCTGACCGGGCTTGACGCCAGCATCGTCTATACCATTCCCATCTTTACCTTCCATTCACCCGAGGCCGGTCTACTGCGGACCCAATTCCACCGCGTGGTGTCGCTCCCGATGATCAAGGTCGCCGGACCCAGGGGTGAGCGAGCGGAGGGATACCGGGTGGTGCGTGAGATCATCGGTCGACGTTTGGGCGCATCAGCTCTCACCGCGGAGGCGCTGGACCTGCTGATCGAAAAGACCGGTGGGGTCTTGCAGCATGCCTTCGAGGTCATCGTGGGAGCCACTCTGTTGCGTGATGCCCCGGTGCCCCTGGCCGGGAGCAGATCCGCTATAGCCTGCAACGGCGCAAGAGTGAATTCCTCACCGAAATCACCCTCCCTTACCATGAGGTCGATGGACTCAAAGACCGCAAGCAGTTGTTCGACCGGCTGCGCGAATGTCCGGGAAGTCAGCGCGCGGGCACGCCCAGCCGGCCGACCGGCGAGGGTATCGATCAGGTCCTGCTGAAGTCCTGCGCACTGGTCGACTACAACGGGGAGTGCTGGCTCGGGGTCCACCCACTGGTGCAGGACCTGTTGGACGAAGACCCGGCACTCTGAGCCTTTCACCGTCATGGCAGCGGCCCCTCAAGACCCCGGGCCGGGGTCACTCGGCGACGACTGGACCCTGTTGGCGAATGCCTTGACCGACCCGCTGGCGCAGCGCATCGCCGTCGAGGTCAAGGAGCCCGCGTGCATGGACGCGTTGGAACTGCGCCTCGGCGAGCTGGCCGGCGCGCGGCCCCTGGTGTGGGAAAGTGTCAGTCCCGGGCAGGATTCGGCCGAGTCGCTCTGGCGGCAGGCCCGGGAGCGGGTCGGCGACGCGGGCGGCGCGGGCGCGGACGATCCCGTGTCCATTCCGCTCCTGGTGATCACCCTCGGGGCCTGGTCCGGGGACCGGCGAGCGCCGGCGCCTGGTCGAATTTCGGCAGGGTATGAACCAATTGCGCGAGCGCTCATCCCGCAGCCAGCCTCCTGGCGCTTGGCAACCTTGAAGCGGCCGAGCACTGGCGCCGGCAAATCGCCGATGCGCAGACGCTGGGACACTGGTGGCGAATTCACCGGTCCCCTCAGGCAGGCTGATGGAGCGTTGGACAGCGCGGGCGGCGGGTCGGCGCCGCGGGCGTGACCTTCGCGCCAGGCGCCTTGGTTCCAGAGTCGGAAACGCACCCGCGCCCGCCGGGGGGCGGAGACCGTTCGATCCACTGGAAGGCATTGGCATGATGGACTGCGCTATACCGGGTTCTGCACCGCCCCGGCGGTCGCGCCCATGACCCGATGCTTCGCGGCGATGAAGGTCTGGTGCGGCACATGGAGCAGGTTCGCCACCTTACGCACCAGATACTCCTCATGTTTGCACAGCACCTGATCGGCATAGGCGACCTGCCACAGCAGTTCGACCAGGGCGGCTCGCTGCCGGGGGTCGAACTGGGCGTTGATGAGTGAGGTGAACTGGTGGTCGTCGGTCGCCTGCTGCCGCTCTTCCTGGGCGCAGGCGATTAATTCCTCAGCCTGTTCGGGCGACAGGCCGAAACGTTCACGCACCGCGGCGACGATGGCCGCCTGTTCCACCGCCGTCATGGCGTCATCCATGTGCGCCATCTCCAGCAGCAGCGCGGCCGCGGCACACCGGGCGGCCGCGGCCGGGTCCTGGTCGGTTGGGGTGGTGCCCAGATGCGTGTCGAAAAAGCGTCGAATGCGGTTGCGCATAGTTGGTGCACCTGAAAACAGCGGTCAGTCAAGGTCGATGCGTTTGGCTGACGGTCGTGCAGTCACGTCAGCCGGAATGTTTTGGCAGTGCTGTCGGCAGGCGGTGCGACGGCTGGTGGACGCGCCGCGCTGATCAGCCCCGCGCTTGAGGCTGGCGGCATTGCTGTGCGTTGTCAATGGGCGGAAACTCAGAGCCAGTGTTCAAGCGATTCAAGCAACCGCGATCAGCGAGAAGAAACCATGGTCATTGTTGAAGACGTCTTGAAGACCGCACTGCGTTTGCCGGTCGAAGACCGGGCGGTACTGGCCGAACGACTCGTTGAGAGCCTCGACGACCTTGACGAGCGCGCGTCCGACCGGCTCTGGAGCGAGGAGGCGCAGCGGCGGCTTGCCGCCTACCGCAACGGCTCGGCCCGGGCGCGGCCGGCGGATGCTGTCTATGCCGAGGCGGAGCGACGCTTAGGTGATTGAGGTCCATTACCACGAGGCGGCAGAGGCTGAGTTGTACGAGGCGCTGGGCTTCCTGGTCAGCCGCGAGCGCCAGCGTTGCAATAACCATAGGCATCTTGATATTGCTCTATAGTGCTCTATAATACCCAAAAGACGCGGCACGGCTGACCTCCGGAGGGCAGGCAGATGACGTTGGACGAGGCACGTAAAGGGTTGTTCGATGAGCGGTTCATGCTCGGCGGCATGCGCCGCCGCGCCGCCATCGAATATTTGTTGACGTTGCCTGATCCGGCCGGGGTGCTGGTCCTGGCCGAGGCCCTCGGGCGAAACCCTCCGCACCCGCAGGCGATCCTGAGCGGCCTGGGCCGGCTCGCCGCGCCCGCGGACGCCGAGAAGATCGCGGCCCTATGGGGCGAACTCGCCCGCGCCCCGAACCCCGCCCTGGCCGGTGTGCTGGCCACGCTCGGCTGGCCGCCGGGACGGGCGGTGGAGACAAAGACAGCGCGCGACTTGCTGGTCCTCGCCAACGAGGACACGGCGAAAGAGATCGTGCAGGCGGTTGCCGCCTTCGCGCGCGTTCTGCCGGTGGACGACGAGGCCGGCAACGACGCCATCTATGCCGCCTGGGTGCGTTCTCAGTCGGCGGACCTTGAAGCCTTGATCGCCCGGCAGGGGCGCCAATCCGCCAGCCCCGCGCTGGAGGCCCTGCATGCCCTGGTCACCGGCCGGCTGGAGCGCTATGCCGCTCTGAAAGACCAGGACGGCACGCTGTTGGTCCAGGCCTTCGCCATGGCCCCCGAGCCGTTCCGCGCGCGTCTGGCCAAGACCGTCGCCGCCAGTCCGGACCGTGCGATCAAAGGGGCGTACCGCCGCGCCCTGACGAGCGGTGCGGTGGACCAGGCCCAGGGGGTGGAAAACCTCAAACTGGTCGGCGACGCGGACGGCCTCTTCGAGCAGACCCGCCAACTGCGTCTGCTGGATGTGCTGGGGTTGTGCGAACACTGGGCCACGGTGCCGGGGCGGCCCGCGCACCCCGCGCAGCGCGCCGCCGTGGACAAGGCGGTGAGCGAGTACCACGGCCTGGGCAGCTTCCAGGTCGAGTCCGGCCCCGAACTGCCCGAGGGGTTGGTCGACCTCTTCGACTTCTGGCGCTCGGAAAAGCCCAGCGCTGCCGACCTTCAGGCCGACCTCACGGCGGAGGACCCCTTCCGCAAGGCCCGCGGGCTCTATCTGGGCCAGGAGCGCGGACTGGTCGATGCCAAGCGCTTGGCCGGCGCCGCCAAGAGCGAGCACTGGCCCGAGCGCCTCATCGCCCGCCTGCTCGATCCCGCCGCCCTGGCCGGCGCCCCGGAGGATCACGTGCTCTGGGTCAACGCCTGCGCCGGTGACGCCGGGCTGCTCGCCGCGCCCATCGGCGGTACGCCAGAGGACTATGCCCGTCACAGCGCCCGGTTCCAGCAGGCGAGCGGCCCCGCCGCCGCCCGCACCCGCGCCCTGTTGTCGATCCTGTGCACCTTCCAGGGGGTTTTCGTCGCCGGTGGAATCACCGTCGACGAGACCGGCGAGGCGACCGACCGCGGCGCGGTGGAACTGGAGGACGCGGGGGAGGTGGAGTTCTGATTCCCCCTCTCCCCCCTCTCCCCCCAGCCCCCTCCCCCGCGGGGGAGGGGGGGAAAGAGGGAGCGCAAGGGTGATGGTCAAGTAGGTTCTTCTTACCCCTCCCCCCGAGGGGGAGGGGCAGGGGAGAGGGCGAGTGGAGCAGAGGCTCGAACCGGGTGAACCGCGGCGGTAGCTGGAGGAACGACGACCCCGAGAACTTTCGGGGCGCGAACCGCAACAGGAGGGAGCCGGGCAACCGCAACGACAACCTGGGGTTTCGGCTCGTGAGCACAGGTTTCAAGGCCAGGGCCTCTCCCCCCGGCCCCCTCCCCCGGGTGGGGAGGGGGGGGAGGGGGCGCCATTAACCCCGATCCGTGTCTTCCCCCTCCCCCCGAGGGGGAGGGGCAGGGGAGAGGGAGCGCGGGCGCGCGAGGACTGGAAGCTGTCCCATCCACTCAGACCCGTGTCCCGCCACCGCGGGACCGAAACCGACAGGCCAGCGGCGGCCAGTAGCCCCCTTGGGGCCACCGTCGCCGCCCGGCCACACTTATTTCTCCCCTCCCCCTGGGGGGAGGGGCCGGGGGAGAGGGGGAGAGGCGCAAAGGCTCAATCGACAGGTGATTCATGATGGCAGCAAAAGCAGGAACCCTCCCCAAGGCCCACGACCTGGCGCGCGCGATCCAATTTGAAGGGCTCTCCCACCGCCTCGCCGTCAACCGCAAGGACGGCTCGGTGATGGTCTATGTTCCGGCGGGCGACTTCGAGATGGGCGATGGGCAGGGCACCGATTGCCCCAAGCACCAGGTGTTCGTCTCGGCCTACTGGATCGGGGTCTATGCGGTGACCAATGCGCAGTATCTGCGGTTCATGCAGGCAACCCGGCACCGGGCGCCGGACAACCAGGTGCATGGTGAGGCGGGCAACGCGGCGCATCCGGTGACGGACATCTCCTGGGATGACGCCACCGCCTATGCGCGGTGGGCCGGGTGCGCGTTGCCGACTGAAGCGCAATGGGAGAAGGCGGCGCGGGGACCCAAGGGCCTGATCTATCCGTGGGGGAACGAATGGGATGCCAGCCGGTGCCGCAACAACACCAACAAGGGCAGCGAGACGACTTGTCTGGTGTCCGGCTATCCGGGTGGAGTCTCCGGCTACGGGACCTACAACCAGAGCGGCAATGTGTGGGAATGGTGCGCGGACTGGTATGGCAACTACGGCAAGTCGCCAGCGCGTGACCCGCGGGGGCCGGAGGGAGGCTCGTACCGGGTGTACCGCGGCGGTAGCTGGGGGAGCGTCGGCCCCGAGTACTTTCGGGGCGCGCGCCGCCTCGGGGGGGGGCCGGGCCGCCGCGACGGCTACCTGGGGTTTCGGCTCGTGAGGCCAGCTTCCCCGTCCATCCCGTCATGAAGCAACCCCTCACCCCTTCCCCCTCCCCACCCCCTTCTTCCCCTGGCCGAGGGCACGGGCGATGGTTGGGGGCGCTGGGCCGGTGTGCCGTCCTGGAGCCCGCCGGTAGGCGAGGCGACAGGGCGAGCACAGCGGCCCGGCGCCCGCTGCCGCTCTCTCCCCCTCTCCCCCGGCCCCTCCCCCTAAGGGGGAGGGGAGAAGATGGATGCCCAGGGGGAGCGCCGTGGCGCGAGTCTGCGCTCCCCCTCCCCCTGGGGGGAGGGGGCCGGGGGGAGAGGGGGGAGAGGGGGAGGAGGGGGCAGATTCAATTGCGCAGGAAAACAACTGATGAACATCCGGGTCGTCACACTCCGCTATAACGAGGGTCTCCAGGGCTTCCCGGAGGACGCCCTGCGCGCGGCCACCGCCGGTCACGAGGTGCTGGAGGTGCGCGAGCACTTTTTCGTGCTTGGCAACATTCCCCACCTGGCCTTGGTCGTGTTGCTGGCCGACGGCGCCGTCAACGGCCAGCGTCCCCCGCCCCGTCCGGAAGACGACCCCGGCCTGACCCTGCCCGAGGCCCTGCGCCCGCTCTATCGCGATCTGCGGGAATGGCGCAACGAGACCGCCAAGAAGGCCGGCATTCCCTCTTACACCATCCTGCGCAACACCCAGTTGGCCGAGATCTGCAAGCGCCTGCCGCGGACCCTGGCGGCTTTGCGCGAGATCGACGGCATCGGCGAGGCGACCTGCACCAAATACGGGGCGGCCCTGCTCGCCCTGCTGCCTAAGGACGCGCCGACCGCGTCCGCCCCGGCGGCCGCCGCGGCCCCGCCGGCCGGGCCCGCGGAGCCCAGACGATGAAGTCCTATGGCGGCCTGTTCGCGCGCATCCTCGATCCCGCGAACCTGGAGGCCGCGCTGGAGCGCGCCGCCCGCGGCAAGCGCGAGCGCGACCCGGTGCAGCGCCTGCTGGCCGAGCGGGCGACCGCGCTCCCGCGCCTGCGCGAAGCACTCGCCGCCGGCACCTACCGCCCGCGCCCCTACGAGCAGTTTTCCATCTGCGACCCCAAACCCCGGCGCATCAGTTGCGCGCACTTCCGCGACCGGGTGGTGCACCATGCCGTCTGTGCCGTGTTGGCCCCGCTCATCGAGCGGCGCCTGATCGCCGACAACTACGCCTGCCGTGTCGGCAAGGGCAGCCACCGCGCGCTGTTGCGCGCTCAGGACTGTGCCCGCCACCACGCCTGGTTTCTCAAGACCGACATCCGCCGTTACTACGACTCGATCGACCACGCCATCCTGCTGGCCAAGCTCGACGCCCTGTGCCGCGAGCCGGCGCTGCGTCGGTTGTTGGCCGTGATCGTGGAGCATCCCATCCCCGGCCAGCGTCCCGGCAAGGGCCTGCCCATCGGCAACCTCACCAGCCAGTGGTTCGCCAATCTCTATCTGGACGAGGTGGACCACTGGATCAAGGAGGTCGAGCGCATCCCCGGCTATGTCCGCTACATGGACGACCTGGCACTGTGGGCCGACGACAAGGAGCGCCTCTTCGCCCTGGCCGCCGACCTGCGCGCCTTGCTGGCCGCGCGACTGGGGCTGGAATTGAAGGAGGAGCGCACGCTCATCGCCCCGGTCGGCGAGGGGATGCCTTTCCTCGGCTGGCGGGTCTTCCCGGGGCTCTTGCGTCAGCAAGGGCCGCGCCTGCGTCGGCAGCGGCGGCTGCTCGTGCGGCGCGAGGCGCAGTACCTGGCGGGCGAGATCAGCGCGGACCAGCTTCAGGACTGCGTGCGCGCACTTGCCGGGCCGCGGAAGTTTCTGGGTTATGGCGAACCGTTACGGAGCACTATCGATGTCTGAGGGTGGCGGAATCCTGCGCGAATTGGGCAAGGGGCGGTATCGCATCGAGCATCCGCTGGCGGTCAACGCCCGGGACGGCTCGGTGATGGTGCATGTTCCCGCGGGTGAGTTCGAAATGGGTGACGGGCAGGGCACCAACTGCCCCGCGCATCGGGTGACACTTTCGGCCTACTGGATCGGGGTCTATGCGGTGACCAATGCGCAATACCTGAAGTTCGTCGAGGCGACCGGGCACCGGGCGCCGGATAAGGCGGACTATGGCCAAGCGATTTGGACAGGTCGGGGCTTCCCCAGAGACAAAGCGGATCACCCGGTGGTGTGCGTGGCCTGGGACGACGCGGTGGCTTATGCGCAGTGGGCCGGCTGCGCGTTGCCGACGGAGGCGCAATGGGAGAAGGCGGCGCGGGGACCCAAGGGCCTGATCTATCCGTGGGGGAACGAATGGGATGCCAGCCGGTGCCGCAACAACACCAACAAGGGCAGCGAGACGACTTGTCTGGTGTCCGGCTATCCGGGTGGAGTCTCCGGCTACGGGACCTACAACCAGAGCGGCAATGTGTGGGAATGGTGCGCGGACTGGTACGAGTACAGGTACTACGGTAAGTCGCCGGCGCGAGACCCGCGGGGGCCGGAGGGAGGCTCGAACCGGGTGCGCCGCGGCGGTGGCTGGGGGTACGGCGACCCCGAGCTCTTTCGGGGCGCGCTCCGCTTCAGGTGGGAGCCGGGCTACCGCTACGGCTACCTGGGGTTTCGGCTCGTGAGGCCAGCTTCCCCGTCCATCCCGTCATGAAGCAACCCCTCACCCCTTTCCCCTCCCCACCCCTTCTTCCCATGGCTGGGGGCACGGGTGATGGTTGGGGGCGCTGGGCCGGTGTGCCGTCCTGGAGCCCGCCGGGAGGCGAGGCGACAGGGCGAGCACAGCGGCCCAGCGCCCGCTGCCGCTCTCTCCCCTCTCCCCCGGCCCCTCCCCCTCAGGGGGAGGGGAGGAGATGGATGCCTCTCTCCCCCGGCCCCTCCCCCCCGGGGGAGGGGAGAAGATGGATGCCCGGGGAGGGGCCCCGAGGGCGCGGGTCTGCGCTCCCCCTCCCCCTGGGGGGGAGGGGGCCGGGGGGAGAGGGGAGAGAGGGGGGAGCGGGGGAGAAGACGCTGATCTATCCGAAATCTACCGAACGGTTTTCAGTTTTTCGTTCGCGTTGATCAAGCATCAGTGGACGAAAAACGAAAAACGAAAAACCAACAACGACGGGTATCACAGGAGCGAAACACATGACCTTACCAACGAACCCGTTGCCCGCCCGCCTCGCCGCCGCCTGGCAGGCGCTGCGCGGCGCGCCCGTGCGCGATCCCGGCGACCCGCGCGTGCGGATCGCCGCCCTGGAACTGGACGTGCAGGCGCGCGACGCCGAACTGGAGCGCGTGCGTGGCGAATACGCCCGCCTCGGCGGCCAGGCGGAGCGCGACCGGGCCGGCGCGGCGGCGGTCGGCGTTGGTGATCTGGCGCGCCACCTGGCCCCGCTGCTGTCCCAACTCGCCACCATGCAAGCCCTGGCCGCGGGCGGCCGGGAGGTGCGGATGCAGGACATGCTCAAGCTGTTCGGCAAGGTCGAGTCGGTTCTCGTCGGGGCTGGACTGGTGCGCATCGGCACGGTCGGCGAGCAGGTGCCGTTCGACACCCGCCTGCACCAGCGCCTGAGCGGAGCCGACGTGGCGGACGACGCGGCGGTGGCGGTGCGTTTCGTCGGCTACCGCCTGGGCGAGACCATCCTGCTCAAGGCGCTGGTGAGCCGCGCCGGGGCTCCGGCCGAGGCACAGGACGCGATCTGAGACTGGAGGAGACGACCATGACCATGGCCCTGGACTTCGGCACCTGCAACACGGTGCTGGCACGCTGGAACGCTGCGACCCGCAGTGTGGAGACGTTGCGGCTGGATGGGTTGACGAAGACCTATCGGTACCGGCCGCCCCTCTCCCCCGGCCCCTCCCCCACTGGGGGAGGGGAGAAGAGCCCTCTCCCCCGGCCCCTCCCCCATGGGGGGAGGGGGGAAGAAACCCATGGGAAGAGGGGGGAAGATGCAGGGTTCACCAACCGCGCCTCTTCCCCCCCCTCCCCCCGAGGGGGAGGGGGCCGGGGGGAGAGGGAGTCGGCGGTGGTCCCCTCGCTCATCCATTACGGCGAGGGCAACACCCTGCGCACCGGCGCGGCAGTGGAGAACGCGGGGCTCACCAGCCACCGCGGCACCTTCCGCTGGGCCAAGCTCGACATTCTGCGCAACAACAACCGGGCGCGGCGCATCAATGGCTCGCTGGTCACCCCGCGCCAGGCGGCGGAGGATCTGATCGGCGAAGTGCTGTCGGCCGCGGGCGGGGGCGGGGAGGACCTGGTGGTGACCCTGCCGGTGGAGTCCTACGACACCTATGTGGACTGGCTCCAGGGGGCGGTGCTCCAGAGTTTTCGGGGGACCGTGCGGATGCTGGATGAGGCCACCGCCTGCATCCTGGGTTACGACAGCCAGGTCCGCGAGGGACAGGTCTATGTGGTCTTCGACTTCGGCGGCGGGACCCTGGACGTGTCCCTGGTGAAGACCCGCGACCTGGGGGCGGGGGAGACCCGCCCGTGCGAGGTCCTGGCGCGCGCCGGGGAGGAGATCGGCGGCTCGCTGGTGGATCAGTGGCTGCTCAAGGAACTGCAAGAGGCCCAGGACCTGACCGACCAGGACGTGGCCGACGTGGGCACCGCCCTGCTGCACGCCATCGAGGATGCCAAGGTGCGCCTCTCGGGCGGCGAGGAGCGGGTGGAGGTGACCCAGTTCAATGATCTCACCGCGCGCCTGATCGGCCACGACTTCAGCGCCGACGGGCTGCGCCGGACCCTGGAGACCGATCGCCCGGAATTGCGGGGGCTCAGCCTCTACCGGCTGGTCGCCCGCACCCTGGAGCGCGCGCTGGAGGGCGCCCAAGAGCGCTACGGCACCAAGAAGTCCGCGGTGCGGGCGGTGTTCATGGCGGGTGGTTCCAGTCTGCTGCTGGGGGTGGCCGGGGTGTTGCGCAACCTGTTCCCGGACTGTCCGGTGCATTGCGCGGACCCGTTCGAGGCCATCGCCCGCGGCGCCTGCCGCTACGCCGGGGAGGACATCAACCTGGCCCTGGTGCATGACTACTGCCTGTCGAGCTGGGACCGCGAGCGCAAGGACTATGTGTTGGTCCCGGTGGTGCCCAAAGGCACCCGCTATCCGACCGAAAAGGCGACCAAGGCACTCTATGTCAACGCCGCCTGCGAGGGCGCCACGCGTCTCGGCCTGGTGGTGGTGGAACGCTCCGCCATGCTGCGCCCCGAGACGCTCTACGAGATGGACGGCGGCGCCCTCAAGGCGGTTGCCACCCAGCGCCGCGAGGACATTGCGCTGCGTGAGATCAACCCTGGGGACCGTGAGTTCATCCACCTGGACCCGCCCGGCACCGTCGGTGCCCGCCGGCTGGTGGCCGGCTTCGGGGTCGATGCCAACAAGCGGCTCACCCTGTCGCTCAAGGATCTGGAGCCGGGCAGCCGGTCCTATGTGCAGTTGTCGAGCGGGGAGCGGCTGGAGTTGCCGATTAAGGAGGTGCCTTTTGTCAAGCTCTAGCCCTCTCCCCCCGACCCCCTCCCCCTCGGGGGGAGGGGGAGGCGCCCGCAGCGAGCTCCGAGCCTCTTCCTCCCCTCCCCCTGTGGGGGAGGGGCCGGGGGAGAGGGGCGCGCTCGGAGCCTCTTCCTCCCCTCCCTCCGTGGGGGAGGGGCCGGGGGAGAGGGGCGTGCTCGGAGCCTCTTCCTCCCCTCCCCCCGTGGGGGAGGGGCCGGGGGAGAGGGTGCGCATCGCCGCCTACCTCCCCCGCTCCCGTGCCAACGGCCCCGGCCTGCGCTCGGTGCTCTGGGTGCAGGGCTGCCCGCAGCGCTGCCCCGGCTGCTTCAACCCGGCGTTTCTGCCCTGCGACGGCGGCCGGGTGGTGCCGGTCGCCACTGTGGCCGACTGGATGCTGGCCGCGCCCGACACCGAAGGCGTCAGCCTCTCCGG
This sequence comes from uncultured Lamprocystis sp., assembly GCA_964470155.1. Taxonomy (GTDB): domain Bacteria; phylum Pseudomonadota; class Gammaproteobacteria; order Chromatiales; family Chromatiaceae; genus Thiodictyon. The sequence continues at coordinate 12,066 of CAYYAY010000015.1, forward strand.
CGGCGAGCCCTTCGCCCAGGCCGCGCCCTTGGCGGTGCTGGCCGAGCGGGTCCGGGCGGCGGGCAAGGGCGTGCTGATCTTTTCCGGCCGTACCGCCGCCGCCCTGCGCGCTGACACCGACCCCGGCATCCGTCGCCTGCTCGCCGCCGCCGACCTGCTGGTGGCCGGACCCTACCAGGCGGCGTCCGCCACCCGTCACCCGCTGCTGGCGAGCGCCAATCAGGAACTGGTCTTGCTGACTGAGCGTTACCGCCACGCCGACCTGGGACCGCGGCGCACGGAGTTGCGGATCGGGGCCGATGGGTCCATGACCGTGACCGGATTTCCAACCGCTGCCCTCTCCCCCCGGCCCCCTCCCCCCAAGGGGGAGGGGGAGGGGGAGGAAGAAGGAGAGGCGAACCCGGTCTCTCCGCAGCAACTGCACCTCTTGCACCCCCTCCCCCCGAGGGGGAGGGGGCTGGGGGGAGAGGGGCAAGAGCAGCGTTCGCCAGCGATCACGAGAACACTTACATGATCTTTCAAGAAGACCTGAAACTCCACTTCGACGCCCGCATCGCCGTCGTCAACGTGGTCACCACCGAGGAGGCGCGGGTGCTCGCCGAAGTCGAGGCCCTGTGCCGCGGCTCCGGCTGGCCGGCGGACGAGGGGCTCTACACCTGGGATATCGCCGACCAGTTCACCTGTCTCAAACCCGCCAAGGTCCCCTTCGACGACAAGCGCGAGGCGACCCCGGACACCATCCTGCGAATGCTGCGCGACTACCCCGGCGGGGCGACCTTTGTGCTGAAGGACTTCCACCAGGTCTGGGAGGCCAAGCGCGGCACGCTGCGGGGGCTGCGCAACCTGGCCGCCGGCCTGCCGACGCGCAGTCCGCGCAAGAACATCCTGATCACCACCCCGGAGCACTGCCTGCCGGCGGAGCTGAAACACGATGTGCCCGTCCTGGAATTGGCTAAGCCCGATGCCGCGGAGATGGACACCCTGCTGGAACGCACCGTCGGCGATGTCGGCGCCCTGCGCCAGGTCGCGCCGGGGTTGCGCGCCAAGCTGGTGGAGGCGGCGCTGGGGCTCACCAGCACCCAGGCGCGGCGGGTCTTTCAGAAAGCGGTGGTCAGTGGTCGCGGTGGGCGGCTCGACGAGCGCTGCATCGACCTGATCGTCGAGGAGAAGCGCGCCATTATCCGGGAGAGCGGCGCCCTGGAACTCTATCCTTTCGTTGAACAGGAGGACCGCATCGGCGGCCTGGAATCGCTCAAGGACTGGCTCGCCCAGCGGCGGCTGGCCTTCGGCGAGGCGGCGCGCGACTTTGGCCTTGATGCCCCGCGGGGTGTCGCCCTGATCGGCATCCCCGGTACCGGCAAGAGCCTGTGCGCCAAGGTCGCTGCCGGGATGTGGAAGTTGCCCCTGCTGCGCCTGGACATGGGCGCGGTGTTCGGCGGCATCCTGGGCTCGTCCGAGAAGAACATCCGCGAGGCGATGCAGATCGCCGAGGTGATCGCCCCCTGCGTGCTGTGGGTGGACGAACTCGACAAGGCGTTCGCCGGCTCCGCCGGGGACAGCGGCACCTCCAGCCGGGTGCTGGGGACTTTCCTGACCTGGATGCAGGAACGGCGCGCGCCGGTCTTTGTCTTCGCCACCGCCAACGAGTTCGACCGGTTGCCCGCGGCGCTGGTGCGCAAACCACGCTTCGACGAGCTGTTCTTCGTCGATCTGCCGACAGCGCGGGAGCGTGAGCAGATTCTGGAGGTGCATCTCAACCGCAAGGGCCTGCCGATGGTCCGCAGTCGTTTCGACCTGCCGGCGATTGCTCGCGCTACCGAGGGTTTTGTCGGCGCCGAGTTGGAGGCGGTCGTGAATGACGCGATGTTTCCCGCCTTCAGCGATGGCCAGCGTGAGATCGAGACCGGGGACCTGCTGCGCGCGGCCGGCAACATGGTGCCGCTCGCCAAGTCCCACCGCGAGCAGATCGAACGGCCGCGCCAACTGGCGGTGAATGGCGTGATGCGCAATGCGTCCAAGGTTGGGGCGGCGGATGAGGTGAAGGTGGAGAAGGTGCGGGGGGAGCGGTTGTTGGATATCTAGGCGCACTCTTCCCCCTCTCTCCCCGGCCCCCTCCCCCCAGGGGGAGGGGGAGGGGGAGGAGGAGGTCGGTGGATGGGGCGGGGCGGAGCCTCTTTCTCCCCTCCCCCCGAGGGGGAGGGGCCGGGGGAGAGGGCGAGGGGTTCACGGAAACACTCAGGAGCCAACGATTCGATGAGCACGACCCAACGCGATCGCGCCCGCGCCCTGCGCAAAGGCATGACCGACGCCGAGCGGCGTCTCTGGTACCACCTGCGCGCCGGCCGTCTGGGCGTGCACGTCCGCCGCCAGGCGCCGATCGGACCCTATATCGTGGACTTCGCCGCCATCGACCGGCGCCTGGTGGTCGAACTCGACGGCGGCCAACATGCGGAGCCCGATCAGGCGGACTATGACAAGGCCCGCACCGCCTATCTGGAGGGGAGAGGCTTTCGTGTGCTCCGCTTCTGGAACAACGAGGTGCTTGAGAACACGGAAGGGGTGTTGGAGAGGATACTGGAGGCACTCTCCAATTCCTCCGCCCTCTCCACCCTCTCCCCCCGGCCCCCTCCCCCTCGGGGGGAGGGGGAGGAAGAAAGACCCTGCGGGGACTTCTCTTCCTCCCTTCCCCATCGGGGGGAGGGGGAGAGGGAGCATCCCGCGGGGACCTCTTCCTCCCCTCCCCCTGGGGGGGAGGGGCCGGGGGAGAGGGGGAGAGGGGGAGAGGGGGAGAAGGGAAGAGGCGCAAAGGCTCAATCGACAGGTGATTCATGATGGCAGCAAAAGCAGGAACCCTCCCCAAGGCCCACGACCTGGCGCGCGCGATCCAATTTGAAGGGCTCTCCCACCGCCTCGCCGTCAACCGCAAGGACGGCTCGGTGATGGTCTATGTTCCGGCGGGCGACTTCGAGATGGGCGACGGCAAGGAGGGCGATTGCCCCAAGCACCAGGTGTTCGTTTCGGCCTACTGGATCGGGGTCTATGCGGTGACCAATGGGCAGTATCTCCAGTTCATGCAGGCGACCAAGCATCGGGCGCCGGATAATCAGGTGCATCGTGAGGCGGGCAAGGTGGTGCATCCGGTGACGGATATCTCCTGGGACGACGCGGTGGCCTATGCGAAATGGGCCGGCGGCGCGCTGCCGAGCGAGGCACAGTGGGAGAAGGCGGCGCGCGGGCCGGCGGGGTTGATCTACCCATGGGGCAACGACTGGGATGCCAGCCGTTGCCGACACGACAAGAACAAGGGCAGCGAGACGACCTGTCCGGTGTCCGGCTATCCGGGCGGGGTGTCGGGCTACGGAACCTACAACCAGAGCGGCAATGTCTGGGAATGGTGCGCTGACTGGTACGGCGACGACTACTACGGCAAATCGCCAGCACGGGACCCGCGGGGGCCGAAGGGAGGCTCGTACCGGGTGCGCCGCGGCGGTAGCTGGTGGACCGGCGGCCCCGAGGACTTTCGGGGCGCGTGCCGCGACGGGTGGGGGCCGGGCTACCGCGACGGCAACCTGGGGTTTCGGCTCGTGAGGCCAGCTTCCCCGTCCATCCCGTCATGAAGCAACCCCTCACCCCTTTCCCCTCCCCACCCCTTCTTCCCATGGCTGGGGGCACGGGTGATGGTTGGGGGCGCTGGGCCGGTGTGCCGTCCTGGAGCCCGCCGGGAGGCGAGGCGACAGGGCGAGCACAGCGGCCCGGTGCCCCTCTCCCCCTCTCCCCCGGCCCCTCCCCCCAGGGGGGAGGGGAGAAGATGGATGCCCCTCTCCCCCGGCCCCTCCCCCTCAGGGGAGGGGAGGAGATGGACGCCCCTCTCCCCCGGGTCCTCCCCCTCAGGGGGAGGGGAGAAGATGGATGCCCGGGGAGGGAGCGTCGGGGCGCGGGTCTGCGCTCCCCCTCCCCCTGGGGGGAGGGGGCCGGGGGGAGAGGGGGAAGAGGGGAAAGAGGAACCGCATTTCAATCAGAGTCCGCAACCCAATGACTGAAGAAGACATCTTAACTTTACAAGACCTTGCAGCCTATCTCAAGATCGCCGAAAAGACCCTCTACGGCTATGCCCAGAAGGGAACCATTCCGGGGATCAAGATCGGCTCGGCCTGGCGCTTCCGCAAGGCCGATATCGACGCCTGGCTGGAGGATCGGCGTAAGCTGACCGAGTCGTCGCGCCGGTCGGCGAAGAAACAGGAGGGCTGAGACCATGAGCGCGGACGGCAGCGTGCGGCCCGGCGAGCGCCTGGGCGATTTCCTGATCGAGCGGCCCCTGGGGCGCGGCGGCTTCAAGACCGTCTATGCCGCCCGCAACCTGGCCCCGGCCGCCAACGGCTGGCCGGAGCAGGTGGCGGTGTGCGTGCCCCATGCCCAGGACGCGGAGGCGCGCGAGTTGCTGCGCAATGAGCTGCGGGTGGTGCGTACCCTGCACCATCCGAATATCGTCCAGGAACTGGGGTTGGCGGAGTCCGACGGCGTGCTGTTCGCGGTGATGGAACTGGTGGAAGGCGAGCCGCTCAGCACCGTGCTGGCCCACCGCGGCCCCTTGCCCCTGGAGGAGGCGATCGAGATCATCCGGCAGGCCGGCGAGGCCCTGGACTATGCGCATGAGGGGTTGGCCATCCACCGTGACATCAAGCCCGCCAACCTGATGCGGCGCCCGGACGGGACCGTGAAAATCCTGGACTTCGGCCTGGCGCGGCTGATGGCCCATTCGCAGTACCGGGCCGCCACCCGGGTCGGCTCGGTCGCCTATATGGCCCCGGAGCAGTTCTCCGGCGCGGCCGGGCTCAATGCGGACCTGTGGGGTCTGGGGGTGACCTTCTATCAGCTCCTCACCAACACGCTGCCGTTCCCTGGTCGGGACGAGGGCAGCCTGCTGCGTCAGATCCTCTATGAGCCGCCGGATCTGACGCCGCTCCAAACCGATGCCTTCGACCCGCGCCTGGCGCGGGTGATCGCCAAGGTGCTGGAGAAGGAGCCGGAGCGCCGTTACCAGACGGCCGCCGAGCTGCTTGCCGATCTGCGCGCCGCCCAACGCCACGGGGCCTTGATCAATCACGTGGAGGGGCAGATCGAGGTCCATCTGCGCGCCCACTTCCCGCTGGTCTGTCTGCAGACCTACGAGGAGGAGCGCGCCTTGGCCTCCTTGCGGCGGGTGCGCGAGGCGATGGCCGAGCGGCGCGCCATCGAATTGTTCGTCTGGAGTGCCACCACCGGGTTGTGCGACCGCGACGGACAGCCCCTGGCTGGCCAGGGCGGGTCCCAGTCGCGCGGCGACCCGCTGCTGGCCCTGGAGCATGTTGTCCGCGGCCCGGACGAGGCGATCTATGTCTTTCTGGACATGCACCGGCATTTCTCCCCGGTGGTGGTGCGCCTGATCCGCGACGCCATCTGGACGGTGAAACGCGCCCGCAAAAGCCTGGTCTTCGTCGGCCCCTCACCGGTGATCCCGGAGGAGCTGGCAGCCGACGCGACGCTGCTGTTCTATCCGCCGCCGGAATTGCCGGAGCTGGAGCGGTTGGTGGAGGACACCGCCGCGGAGGCCGGCTGCCCGGCGCCCGACGGGCCGCTCATGGAGACCCTGGCCCGGGCGCTGCTCGGGCTCACCGGGCGCGAGGCCGAGCGGGTGCTGCGCCGCGGTATCCTGAGCCGCGGCGCCCTGGACGCGGGCGCCGCCGCAGCGGTGCTGGCGGATAAGGAGCAGACGGTGCGCAAGGAAGGGGTGCTGGAGTTCTGCCGGCCGACGGTGGGTTTTGCCGACGTCGGCGGGCTGACCGGACTCAAGACCTGGTTCGGCAAGCGCCGCCAGGCCTTCGACCCCGCCGGGCGGCGCTTCGGGCTGCGCCCGCCGCGCGGGGTGGTGCTGGTGGGGGTGCCGGGCTGCGGCAAGAGTCTGACCGCCAAGGCGCTGGCGGCGGACTGGCAGGTGCCCCTGCTGCGCCTGGACTTGGGAAGGGTCTATGCCTCCCTGCTCGGCGAGTCGGAGGGCCGGCTGCGTCGGGCACTCGTCACCGCCGAGGCGGTGAGTCCCTGCATCCTGTGGATCGACGAACTGGAGAAGGCGTTCAGCGGGCTGGGTCAGGCGCGCGACAGCGGGGTGGCCAAGCGGCTGTTCGGCACCTTCCTGACCTGGCTGGAGGACCGCCAGGCGGCGGTGTTCGTGGCCGCCACCGCCAACGACATCCAGCGCCTGCCGCCCGAGTTCACCCGCAAGGGCCGCTTCGATGAGGTCTTCTTCGTCGGCCTGCCGGGGGCGGGCGAGCGGGCGGGGATCTTTCGCATTCATCTCGCCCGCCGCGGGCGTGACCCGGCCGGCTTCGACCTGACCGCGTTGGCAGCGGCGAGCGCGGGCTACTCCGGCGCCGAGATCGAGGCGGCCGTGGTCGCCGGCCTTTACCGCGCCTTCGCCGAGGATTGCCGGGACCTGACCGCTGCGGACTTGACCGCCGCGCTGGTCGAGAGTCCGCCGCTGTCCAAGGCGCGGGCAGGGGAGCTTGAGTATTTGCAACAGTGGGCGGCGGGCAATGCCAGGGCGGCGTAGCCCTCTCTGCCCTCTCCCCCCGGCCCCCTCCCCCTCGGGGGAGGGGGAGGAAGAGGGCGCTTCCGTCACTCGCCTCTGTATCTTTCTCCCCTCCCCCTGGGGGGAGGGGCCGGGGGAGAGGGGGAGCGGGGGGCAGTGCTCGCAGAACACGCGTGGACCTTGATCGACAACCCATTATTAGAATCATCAGGAGGCGCTGACGATGTCCCATTTCACCCGAGTCAAGACCGTCATCAAAGACCGTGATTGGCTGGCAACTGCGCTGCGCCAGATGGGCTTTCCTGAAGTCGAGGTCCATGACCAGGCGCAGCACCTCTACGGCTACCAGGGCGACCGCCGGGAACAGACCGCAGAGGTCATCGTCCGCCGTCAGTACGTCGGCCGTGCGAGCAACGACCTGGGATTCAAGGAGAACCACGAGGGTGCCTATGACGCCATCATCTCCGAGTACGACCGCCGCCAGTACGATGACCAGTGGCTCGGCCAGTTGAATCAGCGCTATGCCCACCTGGCGGTGAAGCAGCAGGTCCTGGAGCAGGGGCTCATCATCGAGGAGGAACGGGTGTTGGAGAATGGGGAGATCGAGATTCTGGTGTGCGAGCGGTTTTGAACCGGTACGACAGTGGGCATCAGGGTCAGTCGCCGAGCCGTGACCCGCGGGGACCGGTGGGAGGTGCCGAGGTCTTGGCCGGGACCGCTCGACCCCAACGCCTGCCCGCTTGCGGTCGTATAATTCAGGTTCGCCGTCGGCACCGCTGACCGAGCGTTTGCTGGACGAAAAAGGCCCCTTGCAGGAGGTACGCACCGATGCCGATTGTCTCGAATCCCGACATCATGATGGGTAAACCAACCATCGCCGGCACGCGCGTCACGGTGGAGTCCATCTTGGAACGGCTCGCCGCGGGGGAATCCCAGGAGCAGATCCTGGATGCCAATCCGCGGCTGGCGCCGGAGGATATTCGCGCGGCCCTGGCCTTCGCGGCTCAAGTCCTCCATGCCGATGTTCTCTATCCGGTTTCGGCCCACGCGGCTTGACGGTGCATCCCCATGGACCTGGTCGCAGACGAAAACGTGGATGCCCCTATCGTCGCTGCTCTGCGGCAGGGCGGCCATGGTGTCGTCTATGTCCGGGAGCTCGATCCGGGGATTGCGGACGCCCAGGTGCTGGCGCTTGCCAACGAACGCGGGGCGCTGCTTCTGACCTCGGACAAGGACTTCGGCGAGTTGGTGTTTCGACAGGGGCTCGTGCATGCCGGGGTCATCCTGTACCGCCTCGCGGGCCTGACGAGCGGGTGCAAGGCGGCGCTCATTCTCGATCTGTTGCGGGTGCGTGGGGCGGAGTTGGTTGGGGCCTTCACCCTGATCGCACCGAATCAGGTGCGGATTCGCCCCAAGGGTTCGAGGACCGCCTAGATGCCTGACGACTTGCTGGCGGCTGTGCTCGATCGTGCCCAGGGCTTTGGTGCCGCGGACCGGATGACCCGCGAGCAGGCGCATACCCGTCCACCACGACAACCCACGCCGGAGCAATTTCCCATGCCCATGAAGAAAATGAGAATCCGCATCACCCGTGACGGCCGCACCGAGATCCGCGTGGAGGGCGGCGAGGGGGGCAACTGCCTGGACTTCACCAAGGCGATGGAACAGGCGCTCGGCACGGTACAGACGCGCGAGCTGACCGCCGACCATGAGCGCGAGCCCGAGCGGGTCCTGGTTCAGGAGACCGAAGGCGTGACCCTTTAGCCCGCCCCCTGGAGACCGCAATGGCCAAGGCCTTCGTCAAAGACCTCGCAACCTACATCCGCGCCGGCTATCCCATCGTCACCATCGTCTCGAGCGAGGAGGACCGGGCACTGGAGCTGGTGGACGAACTGCTGCGCCAGAAAGCGATGTGGAAGCGCCCGCGCAAGCTCTTCGTCTGGTCGGTCTCGCGCGGCTTCGTGGACGCGGAGGGCCGGCCGGCGGCCAAAGAGGATACCCGCCGGCCGGAGCGGGCATTGGCCTTCGTGGCCGGGTATGACGAGGGAGCGCTTTTTTTATTCAAGGACTTCCACCCGTATCTCAAAGACAACGCCCCGGACGCCGCGCTCCTGATCCGGCTGCTGCGCGATCTGGTGCCGGAGTTGAAAGGGTCGCCGCGCACGCTGCTGTGGCTCTCCCCGCTGCTGGCGATTCCCACCGAGTTGCAGAAGGATGTGACGGTGGTGGACCTGCCGCTGCCGAACCCGACTGAGTACCGGGAGGTGCTGGATCGGCTGGTGGAACAGGTGCGCGACAATCCGACCGTGACCCTGAACCTGGACGACGACGCGCGGGATGCCATCGTCACGGCGTGCCAGGGGCTGACCCGCTCGGAGGCGGAGAACGCCCTGGCCAAGGCGATCGTCAGCCAGCAGGGGCTGACCGGGGCCGATGTGAAGTCCATCCTGGAGGAGAAGGAGCAGATCATCCGCAAGTCCGGCATCCTGGAGTACACGGCCGCGGTGGAGGACTTCGCCGGGATCGGCGGGCTGGGGAACCTGAAGATCTGGCTGCGCCGGCGCAACGCGGGCTTCTCGCAAAAGGCGCGCGACTTCGGGTTGCCCAACCCGCGCGGGGTCATGCTGGTGGGGGTGCCGGGCTGCGGCAAGAGCCTGTGCGCCAAGGCGGTGGCGGCGGAGTGGCAGAAGCCGTTGCTGAAGTTCGACCTGGGCCGGGTGTTCGCCGGGCTGGTGGGCGAATCCGAGGAGCGTATGCGCAAGGCGCTCGCCGTGGCCGAGGGGGTGGCCCCCTGCGTGCTGTGGATCGACGAGTTGGAGAAGGGCCTGTCCGGGATCGGCGGCAGCGGCGACAGCGGGGTGAGCAGCCGCGTCTTTGGCACCCTGCTGACCTGGATGGAGGAGAAGACCCAGCCGGTGTTCGTGGTGGCCACCGCCAACGACATTTCCCAGCTTCCGCCCGAACTGCTGCGCAAGGGCCGTCTTGACGAGATCTTTTTCGTGGACCTGCCGACCCCGCGCAACCGTGCGGAGATCCTGATGATCCACTTGGGCCGGCGCAAACGCGCGCCCACCGACTACGACATCGCCGGCGTGGTGCGCGCGACCGAGGATTTCAGCGGAGCCGAACTGGAGGAACTGGTGATCAACGCACTCTACGAAGCCTACACGGACGCGGGGCAGGAACTGCGGACCGAGCACCTGCTGAAGTCCGCGCACGAGATCATCCCGCTGGCCCGCTCCCGGGCGCGGGACGTCGCGACGCTGCGCCAGTGGGCGACAACCAACTGCCGCCAGGCCGCGGAGGCCGAGACCTCCGGGGCGGACGCCCCGATCGACACCATCGCCGGGCGCCGGGCGCGGATGGTGGACTTGTAGTGGGGCGCGTCGCGGCTTCCCCCCGTTGCTCCGGCCGAGTTCCGGCGCCGCAAGTGACTGTCGTCCGGATGAGGTGGCTCAGTCCGACAACGGCGCCAGTTCGGTCAGACCGCCGCTGTTCTTGGTATTGACCTTGGCATAGAGGTCATAGAGCGCCGATTGCAGGGCTTCCTCGATGACCGGGTGATAGAAGGGCATCCGCAGCAGGTCGCCGACGGTCAGTCCCTGTTCGATACACCAGCACAGCAGGTGCGCCAGATGCTCGCCCTTGGGGCCGATCATTTCGCCGCCGCGGAGGCGTCCGCTGGCCTGGTCGGCATAGACGCGCAGCAGGCCGCGGTTCTTGCCCATGATGAGCGCCCGGCCGACCGGGGCGAATTTGACTTGACCGACCGCCGTGGTCGCCGGATCGAGTTGGTCCCAGCGCAGGCCGATCGCGCAGATGTTGGGGTCGCAGAAGTTGATGAAGAGCGGGGTCTTGCGGCGGAAGCGCGTCGGGGTTTGGTCGATGCGGGCGGCGTTGTAGCCGGCGATCTTGCCCTCGTCGCCGGCCTCGTGCAGCAGTGGGCGATCTCCGGAGAGGTCACCGGCGATGAAGACCGGCAGGCCGCCGACCTGCATGCTGTGGTGGTCGACCGGGGGTAAACCACGGGCGTCCAGGGGCAGGCCGAGCACCTCCAATCCGAGTGCGTCCACCCGGGGGACGCGTCCGATACTGCACAGGACCTTGTCGACCAGGACACTGTGTTCGCCCGCGGTCACCCGCAGTTGTTCACCTTCCGCGGCGATCCGGGCCGGCTCGCCCAGGCGGATCCTGAACTCCCGTCCCAGCAGATCGATGGCGCACTGGTTGACCTCGGGGTCGGAGATCCCGGCGATGCTGGTGAGCTGGTCGAAGCCGGTGACCTGCACACCCAGCCGCGACAGGCTTTGGCCGAGTTCGAGGCCGATGGTCCCCAGGCCGATGACCGCCATGGCGGTCGGCAGGGTTTCGAGTTCGAAGACCTCATCGGTCGTGATCACCCGATCGCCGAACGCGCGCCAGGGTTCCGGCACCAGCGGCCGTGAGCCGGTGGCGATCACCACCGCGCGGGCGCGGATGCGCTGGCCGGCCACCTCGACCAGGGTCGGTTCGAGCAGGCGGGCATAGCCCTGGATGAAGAGGTCCGCCGGCATGTCGTCGGTGCTGTTGCTCAACACCCGATCGACGAAGGTGTCGCGCAGATCCTGGACGTGTTCCAGGGCTTGCGGAACATCCAGGGTCAGGTCTTCGTGCCCGGCGATGCCGTATTGACCCAGGTGCATCCGTCGATGGTAATCCTCGGCGATCTGGATCATGGCCTTGGACGGCATGCAGCCGACCCGCGCGCAGGTGGTTCCAGGCTCGCCGCCGTTGATCAGGACAAAGGACTTGTCGGCCCGGCGCGCCTGACCCATGGCGTTGAGGCCGGCGGTCCCCGAGCCGATAATCGCGACATCGACGTTGCGTTCTTCCACGAGGGTCTCCCAAGGATTGGTTGCGAGGCGATGTCGGCGCGCTGCCGACGCGGGTCTGCGGTCGCATCCCGAGGCGCGAATCATAACCCGAGCGCGTGATGATCGGCGTCCGCTGGGCCCTGCATCTTGGCGGCGGGGGACAGTGCAGCAATTCCATAATGCCGCGAGGCGTTGTTCAGCGGCCTGGAGATCATGGTTGTCGGCCGCTTCGATCACCTAGCAGCCTGTCGGACTTTAGGCGATTTCCGAATAAGACGCTATCAAGAATCAAGCTCCGTAGGAGCCCGCTTGCGGGCGACGTGACCTGGCGGAATCGCGTCATTGTGCCCCCACCCGTCGCCCGCAAGCGGGCTCCTACGGGTTGGATTTTTCGCGGAAATCACCTTAAGTTAGATTGTGGAGCAAACAAAAGCCTTTTTGTTGACTCATGCCCTTATCCTAGGGGCTAAGTCCGACAGGTTGCTAGGGCGAAATCCTGGGGCTCGGCGATCACGATCTCGGCGACGTGCGGTCTGAGTCTGGAAGCAACGCAAAGGCATGGTGTCTCGCTAACCGTGCTCTACCTCACGGTTCGTGACCCCGGCTACATGGTAAAAATGCTGAAATGGGGGTTACCGGCGCAATCACCGGTCAATTCCACCGTCCTGGCCTACGCGCCCCGGTGTATTATCCCGATGCAAGCCCCAAACACATGCCCAGATCGCCATCACCGCGGATCAGCGGTGCCGCGGGCCGCAACGCCCGCCAGCGACCGCAAGGAGTGACGCCAAGCCCATGGTCTCCATCGCCCTCAACCGTAAGCCGCTGGAGTACCGCTTCGACCAAGTGTCCTTCGGCCGCCATCAGACTTTCCATCTGCGCTATGCCTGGCTGACCAAGGGTTTCCAGGCGATGAGTGCCGACCCCCGCGCCTTCGATGGCGACGAATCCACGGTGACCCTGGGCGTTGGCAAGAACATGGTGGTCGCCATCCACTACTGGCTCCAGGCGACTCGCATCGCCGAGCGCAGGCCCGCGGGGCTCTGCCCCACCGCCCTCGGTCAGGCGGTGTTCGCGGAGGACGGGCTCGACCCTTATCTGGAAGACGAGGCCACGATCTGGCTGATCCACTGGCTGCTCGCCACCAATGGCGCCCAGGCGACTGTCTGGCGTTGGTTCTTCAATCACTTCCACCAGGCCGAGTTTTCGCTGTCCGAGGCCGGCAACGCCCTGACCCGCTTCGTCCAGGAGCGGCTCGGTAACAAGGCGCCGCCCAAGACCATGGTCAATGATCTGCGCATCCTTCTGCGTATGTACGAGCCGTCCGCCGTCGGCCCCCGTGTCCCCCTGGAGGATGCGCTGGACTCGCCCCTCTCCGTACTCGGGTTGATGCGCGCGCTGCCTGAGTCCAATCGCCACCGCTCCGCCGCCGAGGAGCGGGATGGGCCACCCGACGGCATCTTCGGCTACGCGATCACGGATTTGTTCGACCAGATTGGCCTGCGCACCCTGCCGATCGGTGAATTGATGTACGGACGCCCCGGGTTCCCCGCGCTCGGCGCCGTCTTTCGCCTGACCGAAAATGCCCTCATCACCAAGCTGGAGCGGATCATCCGCTGCCTCCCTGGACGCTTTGCCCTGCGCGAACAGGCCGGGGTCCATCAACTCTACAGTCTGCGCGATGCCATCGATCCCATGGACTACCTTCGCTCCCACTACCGCAGGGGCCAGTCGGCCAACATCCGATGAGCCTGCAAGAGCGCATCAGCGTCAACGCCCACTACACCCGCTCCGCCAACCTGGAGCGTGACATCGACTCACTCGACGGTGTGGAGACCTACATCCCGACCGCCCGCAGTCTGGACACCCTGGGCCGCATCCTCAACGGCTACGACGCTGCCGAAGCACCCCGCGCTTTCTCGCTCGTCGGACCCTACGGTGTCGGCAAGTCATCCTTCGCCGTCTTTCTCTCCCACCTACTGGGCGACGAGACCTATGACACCGGTGCGGCGGCCAGGCGTGTACTGACCCGGTTCGATCAAGGGTTGGCTGGGCGCTTCTCGACATTAGGCGCCGACTCCGCCGGCCACTGCTGCGTCCTGCTCACCGGAAGTCCGGAGCCCCTCTCCGAACGACTCGCCACCGCCCTATTCCACGGGGCCAACGAGTTCTGGCGCGATCGAGGCCGTCGCCCCGCCATTTTGGGTACCCTGGAAGCGTTGGCTCAGGGCGGACGCTTGCGCCCCAGCGACGTCAGGCCGGTGATCGGTCAACTGCAGGCCGCCATTGGCCAGGCTCGGGGCAACGGTCTGCTCCTGATCATCGACGAACTGGGCAAGTTTCTGGAGTACGAGGCCCGCCACGGCACCAACGACATCTACCTCCTGCAGGCCCTGGCCGAGCACGCCGTCAGCCGCCAGGGGGTGCCGCTGAATCTCGTGGTCTTGCTCCACCAGTCCTTCGAACAATACGCACAGCGTCTCGGCGAGGCGTTGCGCAACGAATGGACCAAGGTCCAGGGCCGCTTCGAGAACATCGCCTTCCTGGACCCGGCTGACCAGACCCTGCGCATCGTTGCCGCCGCCTGTCGCCAACGACTCGACGCCGATGAACTCGCCTTGGTGCGGCGCAAGTCCGCGCACGCCGCCGCCGCGCTCCAGGCGGAAGGCGCCCTGCCCGCGTCACTGGATCTCACCGCGGCGACGGACCTGCTCGCCTCCTGCTATCCGCTCCACCCGGTCGCCGCCCTGCTGCTCCCGCCACTCTGCCAGCGCGTGGCCCAGAACGAACGCACCCTGTTCAGTTATCTGGGCAGCCAGGAGCCCCACGGCTTCCGCGACAGCCTGACACGGCTTGACCGGGTAGGCGACAGCATTGCGCCCGCGGAAATCTACGATTACTTCATTCTCAACCAGCCCGCCGCCTCGACCTCTCACCACACCCATCGGCGCTGGAACGAGGTCGTGACAGCGCTCGAACGTCTTGGCGACGCTCCGCCCGCACAGATCGCCCTGCTCAAAGCCATCGGGCTGCTCAATATCATTGGCGCCCAAGGCAGCCTCAAGGCGTCCCCGTCGATCATTGCCCTGTGTGTCGGGGACGATGCCCAGCCCCTGATCGATGACCTGCTCGCCCGCTCGCTCATCCAATTCCGGCGTTTCAGCAATGAATACCGCGTCTGGGCCGGCAGTGATTTCGACCTCGAAGCTGAGCTCGCCCGCGCCCGTGCCGAGTGCGGCGAAATCGACCTTGTGACCACCCTGGCGGAGCGTCCTCCGCCCCGCCCCCTGGTCGCCCGCCGCCACAGCATCGCCACTGGCACGCTACGCTGGTTTCAGCCCATTTACACGGATTTGGATCGTTGTCTTGACCTGGAGACCGACCCAACCGCTCCGCGCCTACTTCAAATCCTGCTGGATGCGGACGACGACCAAGCAGAACTCACCGAGACTCTCAGTGCCTTACCCGCGGGCGATCTCGCCGTTGTATGCACCAACGCCGGCCTACTCCGGGAGGCACTCATCGAAGTCTTGGCCGGTGAAACCCTGCGTCGACAAGCCCAGGGACTGCAAGGCGACCCGGTTGCGGAGCACGAGTTGCGCGAGCGGCAGGGCATGGCCGAGCGACGACTGGAGCAGGAACTGTCCCAGGTTTTCGCGTGCCCAGGGGAGGCGCGTTGGTATTGCCAGGGCCGCGAATTGCCGATCGGCGGTAAAGGCGACCTTCAGCGGAGCCTCTCGGCACTCCTCGATGAGCGCTACCGCCATGCGCCTGTGCTGCGTAATGAGCTGATCAACCGCGATCAGCCCTCCAGCCAGGCTGTGGCCGGTCGCAATAAGCTACTCGCCGCCATGTTCGAACACGCGGCCGAGAGCGACCTGGGCATCGACAAGTTCCCGCCCGAGAAGGCCATGTACCGCGCCCTGCTGCATGCCCCTGGGCTGCATCGGCAAGAAGATGGCGTGTGGGGTTTTCACCGCCCGCCGCAGCCCGATACGTATCGCTTCGGTCCGGTATTTTCCGGCATCGACGCGCTGTTGTTGGCCGACGAGAGCCGTCCGTTGGGTCTCACCCAACTCTTCGACGCGCTGAGCGCGCCGCCCTACGGCTTCAAGGCCGGCGTCCTGCCGATCCTGCTGATGGCCTACTACCTGGCCAATCAGCGCGAGATCGCTTTGTACGAAGACGACGTCTTCTGCCCCTCACCAGGCAACGAACATCTGGAACTCCTGGCGCGACGCCCCGAGCGTTTCGCCATCGAGCGCTTCCGCTTACAGGGCGGGCGTCTGGTACTGTTTCGCAAGTACCTGGAGACCATCGTCGGCCGGATTCCGGAACCGGCGACCTTGCTTGACATCATCCGGCCGCTCGCCAGGTTCATGCGCGCCCTACCGCCCTATGCCCAAAGGGCCGTGCACCTGAGCGACACCGCCACGGCGATTCGCGATACCTTCCCACGCGCCCGTGGCCCGGCCGCCCTGCTCTTTGAGAACCTCCCGCGCGCCTGCGGCTTTGCCCCCATCGCCATCGCCGATCAGGACGAAGGGGGGATGGACGACTACCTGCGCACGCTGGTGGCGGGCCTGCGCGAGTTACGCGACGCCTATCCGGCAATGATCGACGAATTTGCGAAACAGCTTGCACGCGTCTTCGGCCTGGACGACGGCCTGCCGTTGAATGCCGTCCGTCAGGCATTGACCAGGCGCTTCGAAGGTTTGGAGCGCTATGCCAGTGAGGACCGTCAGGACTTGCGGACCTTCATTCGTCGCGTGAGCGCCGGTCACCACGAAGACCAGCCCTGGTTGGAATCCGTGATGACCCTGCTTGGCAAGACCCCGCCGGCGAAATGGTCCGACGCGCAACGTTTGCAGGCGTTCGAGTCCCTGAGCGATCTGACGGTACGCCTGCGCGATCTGGAGACCCTCGATCGCGCCGTAGCGGCCCGTCCAGCGCCAGACAACGAAGTTATCCTGCTGCGCAGCGTCTCCAGCAGCGCCGGTGAACAGCGCGGTAAGGTCGCCTATATCCGCCCCGAGCAACAGCCGCTGATCGAAGCCCACGCTTTGCATCTCAGTCAGTTGCTTGCGAGCGTTGACAGCCGGGAGGTTCGACTCGCGATCCTTGCCCGCTTGCTGCAAACCGAGGAATAACCAGAGCATTCACGCGATGAGCGAAAAACCCGTTAGGCACCTACTCGGACTTTCCGGCGGCAAAGACAGTGCCGCTCTTGCTATTTACATGCGCGACAAAATTCCCGACATGGAATATTTTTTCGCGGATACGGGCGCTGAGTTACCGGAAACCTTGGAGTTTATTGAGCGAATGGAGGATTATCTCGGAAAGAAAGTTGTTCGCATTAACGCGGGCCGTGATTTTAATTACTACTTGAAGCTGCACGACAACTTCTTGCCCTCTGTAGATCAGCGGTGGTGCACGATAAACCTGAAAATAAAGCCATTCGAGCGGTTTGTTGGGAACGACGAAGCGATCAGCTACGTTGGAATTCGCGCGGACGAGCCAGGCAGAAAAGGATATATATCGCGCAAACCCAACATCAGCGCACGCTTTCCTTTCCGGGAAGATGGATTGGAAAAAAAGGATATCCTGCGAATATTAGAAGACGCGGGAATAGGGCTACCGGATTACTACAAGTGGAGAAGTAGGTCTGGCTGTTATTTTTGCTTTTTCCAGCAAAAGCATGAGTGGTTGGGTCTCTATCGCGAGCATCCTGAGTTATTCGAGCTTGCCAAGACATACGAGAAATACGATGACGAGACCGGCGAGCGGTATACTTGGTCGCAGCGGGAGTCGCTGGACGAGTTAATTGCAAGAGCCAGCGAGATTTCAGAGCGGCCAGCAAAACAGGAGAAAAAAACATGGACTGATCTGGTGGCGGAAGATGAGGGTGACGGCTGCCCATATTGCTTCAAATAGACTGGATCATGTCCGAGTTATTGGTTTAGGAACGGTTAACCCTCTGGAGTTTGACGATTATGGCGCTGATCGACACTCAGACTTTCCCATTAACTAAACAACGACTGATTACCGCCTTAGCCTTTATTCCGAACGAACCAGATGTCTTTAGCTCAAGCAACATGCGTAAGACAAGGGTGGCGTTCATATCAGGGAAGAATGTCTTGTCTTCGATCCGCGGATGGCTGCTCGCAGCAAATGTTATCACTAATGACCGATCACAGTATTATTTAACTGACTACGGAAAACGACTTTTCGCAAACGATTCAAGAATGGAGAAGGCTGCCTCCTGGTGGAGCTTCCATCTTAGCATTTGTTTCTCCGAGCGCTGTGAACCTTACAGAGCGCTTTTTTATGTCCTCGGGGAGAGTGGAGGCTATGTGATTCAGGACGATACCTTGATCTCAAAAATTGCCGCCATCCTTGATGATCATTCAGGGCTCGGCGCTGCAAACGCTTCCATAGAAACAAATCTTTCCGGTGTGCTCAAAATGTTTATGGGCGACAGCCCACTCTCCGACCTCGGGCTTTTCGATATACTCGAAGAGGACAACAAGCGGCGATTGCGATTAGCAGAACCTAGTGTACCCGATCAGGCAATTGTTCACGCGCTTGCCCTCGCTCGCCAAAAGCATTTCCCAACGCGTGTAACTGTTCACTTCTCGGAGCTTATGGAGCTTGGTTTTCACCACTTTCTCTGTTTGCCTCTCAGTACCCTACGCAACCGCCTCCGTGAACTTTGCAAGTCATCCGCATGGCAGCAGCATTTAGAGTTTCTCGAAGGGCAGGACTTGGACTCCATTCGCTTTGGGGATCGACTGAACCCTAACCAAACGCTGCTCAATCTGTTGCAAGAATCCGAAGACACTTGGATCTGATGGAGACAGACATGGACCGCAAGCAGCTCAATCTGGCGCTACAAGCCTTCTTCACCGCTTACCGCTCGGCGCGCTATCAGGGAATAGTCATCACCGTACCATCGGAGTCCCATCTGGCGTTGTTGTGCGGCCAGATCGAGGCCATCCTCTTGGAACACGACATTTGGCAACAACCCGGCATGGGGTGTGCCCCTGGCATTCCGTGCGGGAGACGCGATTTCATGGACGCCGTCTTTATGCCGCGACCGCGGGGCTTGGTCATCGTCTCCCCGATGGAATGGATGATCGATTGGCCTGAACAGGATCAGGCCACCCTGTGGACCGGCATCGCGGACGCCTTCGGTCGGCACGACATCCTGGGTTTGAGCGTTGCAACGCGCTCCGTGACCGCACAGTTGCGCGTGAGCCTTGCGGAACATGGCTTGCCCGGGGTTCCGGTCTCGGTATGGCTGTCGCGTCACCAACCGCTCGATCTCTTGGAAGGGGTACTGGCATGACCAGGCTATGTGATCTCGTGACGATCGACGGGACGCGCCGCAGCGCGGCCATACGGCTGGACGACGGGCTTTACGCGTGCGCCCCGGCATTGGTTGAGGCATTTACTCCCACCCGGTCATCGGTTGCAATCCTGACTCACTTGCAGAAGGCAGTACTGCAAAACGCCCCCCAACAAAGCCGCGCCATGATTTGGCACGGGGTCTACGGCTCCGGCAAGAGCCACTTAGGCGTGTTGGTGGGTGAGTTGCTGCGTCACGGTATCGGCACCAGCGCCATGCAGGGATTTTTGGATCGCCTCAAAAATCAGGGAGAGTCCCGACTGTGCGACGCTCTGAAGACCACCTTCCATGCATCAGACGACCAGGATGCCCGGCCCTATCTCGTGGTGCCACTTTATGGATCTCCTGCGCCAACGTTGCAGAACGCCCTGCTTGAGGGGCTGTATCGCGCACTGCGTGATACGGACGGGCTCGATCCACAGACGATCATTCCGAAGACCGAATTCGCGGCGGCACTGGACCGACTTTCCGTCATCCTCGAGCACGAGCCGGACTATCGTTCCAAGCCATTATCACATTGGCAGATTCACAGTGCCGCGTTCAACCTTGAGGAATTGAAGACACAGCTTGAAGGATTTGTCCCTGAAGCGCTGGAAGCTTTCAAGGACTGGCATCCGAGGGTCTCGGCGGGGCATCGATTCGATCCGCAGGCATTGGGCGGCATGGGTGTGGCTGATGCCTTCCGCGAGGCCGGCGCGGCACTGGCCCAGAACCATGGGTACAACGGCATCGCCATCATTTGGGACGAGTTCGGTTACGCCCTGGAAAATTTGCTCAATCAGCATCAGCGCAATCCAGTTGCGGAAATTTTTGGCCTTCAGAATTTTGTCGAAACTGCCTGCGCCCCATCCAGGGGTCACACCTTGTTTATGGCTCTGACACACAGATCCTTACGCGAGTATGGCACCATCACTCAGGCCAGCGACGATGTGAAGAATCGTCTCGAGACGATCGAGGGCCGCTTTGGCGGGTTCCCTGTCGCACTCAAGAGTTCAGAGACCGAAGGCTATCATCTGCTTAGTGCCATGGTCGCACCGACCGAAGCGGGCGCAGTTCTGTTGGGGCAGGCGCTGCCCCGTGCCAAATGCCTTGCCCAAGTGTGCGCGAAGATGCCTTTATTTACGAGTCTGGCCGCCGAGCTTCAGGATATCGTGACGGGCTGCTATCCATTGCATCCCGTGACCGCCGCCGGCCTATTCGCCATCGCAGCCCATGGTGTCTATGCCCAAGCGAACCGTACGGTTTTCACCTTCTTCCAAAACCTGGAGGCGATTACGGCCGGCGCTTGTTTAGAGCGCGCCGCGACGGCGGATGCGCTGTATGGGGCAGAGTTGATTCGCTTGCCGGAACTACTCATGGTTTATCGTAAGGAGGTCTTTGAAGAATATCCGGGTCTCGCGGATGCGTATAAACACGCGGCCGCCACTGTTGTACAGGGGTTTCCTGAGCCGCGACGTCCCAAGTACGATATTCTGGGCGTGCTGTTGCTTGCACGCGTGCTCGGCGAGCAGTTCCAGCCAACGGACAGCTTTCTCGCTGCCGCGCTGTACGACGCCGAGACAGCACCTTTGGCGCTCATGCAGGATCTGGAGGCCCTGCACCGGGCGGGCTTGATTTGGCCACGGGAGACGGACATCCGGGTTTGGGAGTTGGAGTCGGAAAGCGGTACTCAGATCGAGCCGCTGATTGCGGAAGGGTTGGCGCAACTGCAGTCACGCACTATCACCGGCTATTTCCAATACCACCCCGACCTTTTGCAAGATCTGTTACCACAGTGCAGGACTCATGATCTCGATCCCTCGCCGGCCGGGATCGTACGATCATTCGAGGTCCGCCTGCTCCCGGACGACCTGACGGATAGGGTGGCGCCCACGCCTAAAGATGAACGTATTTCGGCGTTGATCCTGTTATTGATGCTGACAGACGAGCGGCAGGCCGACCAGGCCATCGCTCACTGCGATGCGATGCAAGCGCCGCGTACCATGACCTACGTCTGGATCCCCCGCCGTGGTCTGCGGGATTTGATCGAGCCGCTGCGCCGCTACATTGTCATCGCGGGGCTGTTGAAGCAACAAGCGGCAGGGGAAGGACTGTCCCGTCGGCTTCGAAATGAATGGGACAAGATCCGCAGGCTCCTGCGCACCGAGATCAAGGAACGGCTGGGGCGGGTCGCGTTGGAGCGCGGTGATGTGACCGTCAAGCGCCTTGGCGACTCGGATGAGCAGGTTAGCGTGACCAGTTGGCACGCATTCACCGAGTATCTGGCGGTTAGGGTGCAGGCATTGTATCCCAAGGAGATTATGGTGCGGACGATGAACGTCAATCGTCTGTACAGCCCGGATGAGCGCAAGATCACGCGGATCGAGAATTTGCTGCGCAACATCCTTCACTTCGATGACCTTCCACCGGATTTGCGCAATGACCTCTTCGGCGAAGGCGTCGGCAGTGAGGCCGCTGCGCTGATCGACGGCACATTGGGGGTCTACAGCAACGCACTCCTGATCGAGCGCGGCGATGGCTGGGGTCTGAAAGCACCGGATGAGGCCGTAGGCCCAGTGGGTGAGCTGTTGCGTCTGATCCGCGATACGGTGCTAGACAAGCGGCGCAAGTCTTGTGAGATCGCCGACTTACGGGCGAGGCTGATCGCGCCGCCCTTCGGCCTGCCTGCCATGGTGATGCCGGTATTCACCGCGGTCGCCATCCGCAAAGACGCGGGGCGCTTGAAGTGGGTCAACCGGACGGGAGCCTTCGAGTCCTTACTCTGGGACGCCTTCAGCGCCGGCACGGCGATGAAGTTGCGTTTTGATACGTTCACACCGAAGCAGCGCGAAGTCTTGGATGCCTTGAGCGACCTACTAGGATTGCCGTCATCGGCCGCGCGCGATCCGGACGAGAAGGGGCACGGTGCGGTCTCCGGCCTGCGCTCTTATTACGCCGATCTGCCCGAGGCGGTCAAGGGGTCTGCGAAGCTATCCGGTGCTGCACGCGATCTCTTTCAGGTACTCAGGAAGCCTGGACTGGACGCCCAGGATGTGGCCAACGCGCTGGTCGACATAACCAAAGGCGCGGCGGATGGGGAGCAGATCCGCGCGAAACTCCGCGAGCTGTTCGATGCTATCGCGTCCATCACGGACGAGCGTGCGGCGGCGGTGCGTCAGGTCATCACGACCGCGCTGAGCGAACCGGACAAGAAGCAACGCATCATCGGATCACTCCGGAAACAGGGACGACACGAGTTGATCGAAGCGCTGGAGCGCGTCGAATCGGGCGCAGCGGAAGCCTTGTCCGAGGTAGCCCGAAGCATGATCGGCAAGGCGTTGGATCAATGCAGCGACATTGAAGTTGGAAGCCTGAGAAGCGACCTGCAACGGCTGCTTGAACAGGCGGCAACGCCTGAGCTTGTGCCTTTACCTGATCCGCTCGTGCCCGACCCGCAGCGACCCGACGGCGTAGCGACGCCAAAGCCCCCCATCTACCCACCACCGGTGATTCCCGGCCAGCGCACCGAAGAGCGGTTCAGGCAAGATCTGGCCGCACTGATCGAACGTTACCGGGTCGAACTGGATGCCAAGGACCTGGTCGCGCTCCTGGCCGGGCAGATGGAAACGCTTGGCAGCCCCGCTGCTGCCGCCAGCCACAGGAGCTAGGCGTGTCCATGGCCGTATGCATCATGGTCGATGATCTGGGCCTCTGCCAGGCCGACGACGCCGAAGCTGTCTTGTCCCCGGAAGTGGGCGCACTCCACGCCGTCCGGGAGCGTATCCGCCATCGTCTGCGCGCCCCTGAGCCCACACCCTTGGTCCTGCGTATGTCATCGGCGATCTTCCGGCGCTTCGCGGACCTGGAAGGACAACCGGGGCTGGTGGTCCAGCGCCTCTCGCCCCGGCGTGCCCTGCGCGAGCGGCTGGGCGGCCCGCTGCCCCCATGGCTGGGCGACGAACTGATCGCCTTGCTCGGAGCGTTTCCCGAAGACCGCCGGGCAGCGGGCGCGGAGACCGACCCCACGGACCGGGTCCTGATGCTCATCAACTTGGCCCAGGCGCAAGCCCCCGACACGGCGTCCATACTCGGCGCCCTGTCCCAACAGGCGCCCGAGATGAAGGCCTTACTGGCTGTCCCGCAGGTGCGGCAACGGCTCCAGGAACGGTTCGAGTGGACTGGGATCGCTGCTGCAACGGAACTGCTGGCCCTGTTTGTGGATGGTCCGTCAACGCCCTGGGAGGCGTATCGCGTCCTCGCTCTGGCGGTGGTGCGCGAGCGCCTGGACGAACTGATCGCTCGCGATGGTTTGTCCCCGGAATCGGCTCTGCCGCCGCGCCTTTGCTCTCGCAACCTAGTGCGCCAACTACCCCGGTTACCGGTCGCGGAGTCGGACGCGGCGCCCTATCCGGACCTGGTACGGCGCCTATTGCTTCAGGCCGAACGCAGGACCCACGATGGGCTCTCGGTCCAGTCACTGGCGGACTATGTGGTGGCGGATTGGCCGGGGCTGTGCGAGTGTCTCCAGACACTGTTCGAGCAAAACCCAGGGATCGCCAGTGAGCCCTTGGTCCTGGCGCTCAGCGACCCCCTGGTCAATCACACCGGAGTCCTCGCCAGAGACCTGGCCGTGCGTATGCAGGAGTATCTGGCCCATGCCCATTGCGACCCGCTGCCGCGCGATGCTTCGGTGAACGAGGTAATGCGCTGGAGCGAACGCTATTTCCGGTATGCGATCGGCACCTTCGAACGTCATGCGGAACCCGGCGCAGCGGTCGGTGTCAGTTTCGCCCGCTGGGTGACGGAAGAACAAACGCGCATCATCCAGTCTGAACACGACTGGCGGGTGGTCGCACGCACGGTCGAACAGGAACTGGCCGGTGGTAACCTGGTGATTCTCTGTGTTATCGACGCCTTAGGCGCCATCCATACGGACCTGGTGGAGTTGGAATTGCGGCAACGGCTGGCGGATCAGGCCGCACCGGTTATCAAGACGCTCTTCGCCCCCCTGCCCACGATCACCGAGGTGGGTAAGATCGGGGTCTTGACCGGATGGGATAGGGCCAGCTCAACGGCGGATTATGAAAGGGCACTGCGCGAGCGTTTCGCGGACCAGCTTGCCGCGCCCGAGTCGTTACAGATCGTCAAGAGTTGGAAAGACTTCCACGAAGCGCTGCGGCCGGGAACTCGACTCCTGGTGTGTCTGGACAATCGGGTGGACGACGACCTCCATCAATGCACGGAATTTCGTCTGCATCGCGAGCGCGTGCGTACGGTTGCCGCGCAACTCGCCGGGCTGATCGTCGATTGGCAACTCGACGCCGCGCGCTTCGGTCTGAAGGCGACCATCATGATCACAGCCGATCATGGCGCGACCAAGGTCTCGCACAGCCGTCAGCCACTGCCCGGCACCACCCCGGTTGAACGCCGTTTGCTCCAGGTCGCCGCGGCGCCTGAGTCCGTTCCGGCGGGATTCGCCTACGTTGGGGCGGACAATGCGGGCGGCGGCTGGCTAATCCCGCATGAGCGGGTTGCGTTCGGATCGACCGCGACCCTGCTGCATGGGGGACTGACCCCCGAGGAGGTGTTGATCCCCTTTATCCTGATCACTCGGG
This sequence comes from uncultured Lamprocystis sp., assembly GCA_964470155.1. Taxonomy (GTDB): domain Bacteria; phylum Pseudomonadota; class Gammaproteobacteria; order Chromatiales; family Chromatiaceae; genus Thiodictyon. The sequence continues at coordinate 36,486 of CAYYAY010000015.1, forward strand.
ACGGCGCGGGGTCTGCGGTGGCGCTGCGTCTGTCGGCAGCCGAGTCGCGTTGCCACGCGGCAACTAAGGGCTGGCACGCGACCCTCTGTCTTGAAAATTCGACGAATGACAGCTTCTTCAATCTGAAGGTCGTCGCCCGTCCACCCTTTGCCGGAGAGGGTCAGTTGATCGCCCGTCTCGGTTCCTACGAAACGCTACCGGAGATCATCCTCAAGCTGACGTCGACCGTCGAGCAGCAGGGCAAGACGCAAGTACCCTTCGAACTGCGCTACCAAACCGGGAGTCAGGCGTCCTATGAGCACTTGTCGTTCCACCTGGATTTAGACCTCGGCGTGCACCTGATCGAACACACCGCTGCCGCCCGCGAGTTCGATAATTTCTTCGATCTCTGAATTCATGATCGAGACTGGAGTTTTACTGGCGACTGGCGTTATCAGGGTGACATCAAGAGTGAGTGACTATGGCGATTATCAGTGATCTGGACTTTAAGATTGTCGAACTGCTCGGCGATCTGACGATCGACAAGGAGCGGGTACGTAATCTCCACATTCGCGAGGCACGGACGGTGACGACGTTCGTCGAGGAGTGGCTGGTATCACGTTATGAACGGCCGGACAAGAAAGACGACGCGGTCTATCAGGAAATCACGGCCTTCATGACCCAACACCTGCCCACCAAGACCGAAAAAGAGGGCCTCAAGAATCGGATCGTCAATGGTGACTCAGTGGTCGTTCTCGATCGCTTCACCGTGCGTGTCGATGTGTCCAAGGGTAAGCGCTTGGTCAGCATCCCCTGTCTGGACGAGAGTCGGGCCGAGGCCAGCAATGTCCTCTTAGATGAGCATCCCGGTCTTCTGAGCGGAGGCCAGTGGGGTGCCGGTCGACTCGCACTGCGATCGGACGGTAAAGACCGCAACGTGATCGAGTTGATCGAGTTTCGACCCATGCAATCCGGTCAGGTTCGCTTGCAGGCCCTGATCGATGCCCGCCAAGGATTCGATACCGAAGAATGGCTGAGAGTGCTGATTCGCACCATGGGCTATGAGCCTGAAGCCTATAGCGAGAACCAGCGCCGGAACCTCGTCCTGCGGCTACTCCCCTTGGTGCAAAAGAACTTGAACATGATGGAACTGGCACCCAAGGGAACCGGTAAGTCATTCGTTTTTTCTAATCTGAGTCGCCACGTCTGGCTCAACAGCGGCGGGGCCTTGACCCGAGCGCAACTGTTCAAGAACCTGAGTACGCGGGAGGAGGGTTTGCTCGCCCGCTTTGACCTGCTGGTTTTGGATGAGGGTCAGTCTATCGAGTTCAAGGGGGAGAGCGACATCCATGCCAAGTTCAAGGATTACCTGGAGTCAGGCCATTACACGATCGGCCATGATAAGATTACCAGCGAGTGCGGCCTGATGGTCCTGGCAAATATCGAGTTGGACTACCGCGGAGTGCCAACGCGGCCTGATTTCATCCGCCAGTTGCCCGAGATGTTCCATGACGACGCGCTGCTCGACCGCTTTCACGGTATCGTGGCCGGGTGGAAGATTCCACGCATCACCAACGCCCATTTCGCGCAGGGGCCGGGCATCAAGGCTGATGTCTTCGGCGAGTATGCGCACCAGATCCGTACCGCCAGTTCAGCGATTTTTCCCTATGGCCAGGTGCCGTCGCTGCAAGGCGACACCCGTGACTCCAAGGCCATTGAGCGGTTAGCGCGGGCGTTGTCACGGCTGTTCATGCTGAATCCGGAGCACTCCGATTACGATGACTACGTTCTCAAGCCCGCTATCGGACTGCGCGAGCGGGTCAGAACCCAGCTTGCGGCGTTGAATCCAAGTGAGTTCTCACCGCAGGTCAAGATCGAGGTCGCCGATCATTGAGTGTGCCGCTCGGTCTAGCCCGGATCTCACGCCGTGCGCTCATTCGCCGACGCGTCTCAACACCGTCTCGATCACCTGCGCCGAGATCCGGAAGTCGGAGCCGTGCAGACGGGCAAAGACCGGCCGCGCCGAGCCGATCAGTCCCCGCGTCTTGGCCATGCCGATGATCGCGGCGGTGCCGGCCACTGCCAGACCATGTTCCATGGCGACAGCACGACCGGCGCGCTCGTCCATCAATACCAGGCTGGGCCCAGAGTGGGCCAGGGCGAGACGAATACAGGCGGCCTCTCCCTCATCAAGGTCTGGGAGTACCACGCCGCTGGGGGTCGCATCGGTTTGCTTCAGCCAGCCCGCCGCCTCGGCGGCGAGGATCGCCGTTTCGTCGCGTAAGCCCCGATTGGGCAGGACCTCGCGGCGGACTTCCGGGGGCATAAAGACCACGCCGAACAGCACGCCCAGCCACGGTAATCCGTCGATCCGAGCGAGACCAATCAGCGGGCTTGCATCGGTCAGGACGAGGCGAGCCATGACTCCAGGGTATCCAGGTCACGCTCGGTCTCGTCCGCGTCCAGATTCACCACGGTAATCCCCAGGCGGGAGAGGTGCGCCACGAACTCGCCCAGCGGCATCTCCGCCAGCCGGGCGGCACGCGCCAGCGACAGGTTGCCGTCACGGAATAGCGCGGTGGCCAGGGCGGGTTTAACGCCCTGCGCATCCAACACGCCCGCCAGCCCGACCCCGACCAGCAGCGCATCGGGCTGGTCCCGGTTCATGACGACGACCAGGTCCCGGTGCGACTTGCGCAGGGCCTCGCTGGGGTTGTTTTTGAGTCCGCTGACGTTGACGGTCTCCATGCCTGGCTCTCATGGGAAGATCTGATGGGAATGATAGTAGCAGAGGTACGCGTCCTTAGACACCGACCCACCAGGGTGCGATCCGGTGCCGACACTGTTGGCGAATTCTCCCGACCGCGGAGTCTGGAAAGAACATAATCTCACGCCAAGGCGCCAAGCACGCCAAGAAGCGCGCAATTCTGGCGACTGATCCAGGAGTGGGCTCGCTTTTCCTGTTACGCTGATTGAGTCCGGTTTGCAGGAATGCCGAGGTTCGACACGCGTCACCCCGGCAATGCGAGATCGTCTCATCGGCAAGGATGTGCCGCGAGCGGGTCACGGCCTGTGCGGTGGTTTATTTTTTCTCAATGGGGTAAGTATCGATGGCACTTGATCAGAAGGCCTTGCAGAAAAAGCGGGCCAAGCGGGAGCTGAAACGCAAGCAGGCGAGACAGGGGGCTTCCGGCCAGCCGGGTGTCTTGTCCAAGGCGCGCGAGTGGACGGCAGCGGTGCGGGCGCCGATTGCGGACGTTCTGGTTCCCGCGAGCCTGTTTGAAGCGGGGATCGGCACCGTGTGGATCAGCCGGCTGTTGCCGGATGGCCGCTATGCGATGGCTGGAATCCTCGTCGATACCTACTGCCTGGGTGTCAAGAACGCGCTCTTCAAGATCTTCGAGGGCGCGGAGTATCCCGCATTCCTGGACAGGATTCAGGACGGTCCGGGAGGCGCGCTCGTGCGGCAGGAGCCGGCCTACGCGCGCAAGCTGGTCGAGGATGCGGCGGCCTATGCCAGGAATCTCGGTTTCGAGCCGCATCCGGACTACCGGATCGCCGGGTTGATCTTCGGTGATATCGACCCGGCCGAGTGTCCGGTCGATTTCACCTTCGGGATGGGTGGCCGCCCCGTGTATTTTGAAGGGCCGGACGATAGCCCGGCGATGCAGCGGCGCATTCTGAAACAGCTCGGACAGGCGGCGCTGCGCCAAGCGGACGCCGGCGTCGATCAAATCAGCTAGGCCCGGTGGGCCTCGATCAAGATTCCGCCACTTGGACTCGCCGGGTGCGTAGTCAGGCCATCCTGGCCTGACATCCTCAGGGCTGGAAGCCCTGACGACGCACGCCGCTGGCCGGGATTACGATCAAGGTCGCCTGGCGCGGCGCAGAACCACGGTGAAGTCTTCGCGCAGATAGCCCGTCTCGATGGTGCAGGCGGCCCCCAGGTCTTGAGCGAGGGCGAGGATCTCGTCCGGTTCCCAGTAGTTGAAGGTGTCGCAGTCGTCGAGGCCGCGGAGCAGGTTGAAGAGAAAGCCGTCGCACGCGGCTGCCAGGCAGCGCGCGATGAACTGCCGGGTCTCAGCGCGCGTGAAGGTATTCATGGCGCCGCTGCAGACGTAGTAGTCGGCCTCCGGCAGATCGTCCTGCAAGGCATCGAGCAGCAGGATTTCCTGGCGCGTGCGGGCGCGGGCGAGTTCGACCATGGGGGCGACCACGTCGATGCCGAGATAACGCCGCGGCAGTGCCCCTGCCGATTTCAGGTAGGTATAGAAATCTCCCATGCCGCAGCCGACGTCGACCAGGATCAGGTCGGCCGGATCCGCGGGCAGCAAGCGGCGCAGCACATCGAACCGGACGCGCTGGGTGAGGGCCGATTCCCAGTGGACACCCTCGGCATTATGGCCGTAGCGTTCGAGTGCCAGGCGATAGAAAGCGTCGGTGTCGACTCTGGGCATGGGGCTTGGCCTGTGCGGCCCTGATGAAACCGCGTGATTGGCGAATGATACCCGTCGTTGTTGGTTTTTCGTTTCTCGTTTTTCGTACGCTGGTGCTTGTTAGACTCGAACGAAAAACGAAAAACCGAAAACCCTTCGGTATAGCGGCCGGCTCAGTCGACGAGTCGGTAATGGGCCCCGCAGTAGGGGCAGACGGCGGTGCCGTCGGGGCTGTTCTCGATCGGCAGGTAGACCCGCGGGTGCATGTTCCACAGTTTGTCGGCAGGGCGCGGGCAGCAGAGCGGCAGGTCGGCGCGGCTGATCGCGCTGCTGTCGGCGTGCTGATGCGCGGCGGTCGGGTTGCTCGGCTGGGCGGCGGCCTGGTGCATGGGGGGCTCCGGTGTCTGATACGGAACAGTTGTAAGTTTTCTGTTTTTCGTTCGTGCTGATCAAGCATCGGTTTACGAACAGCGAGAAACGAAAAACCAATAATGACGGGTATAATGCGGCTGCGGCGCGTCCGCCCCGGACTTGACCGGGGTCACGCCGGGTTGGAACCGGGCCGGAATCGGTTCAGACCAGGGTCAGCCACTCCGGGTACGTGTCCCGGCGGCCATGGACCTGATCGAAATAGAGCGCTTGCAGGCGCTCGGTGAGCGGACCGCGGCCGCCCTTGCCGATGGTGCGGTTGTCGACCTCGCGGATCGGCGTCACCTCGGCGGCGGTACCGGTGAAGAAGGCCTCGTCGGCGATGTAGACCTCATCGCGGGTGATGCGTTTCTCGACCACCCGCAGACCCAGTTCCTCGCACAGGGCGAAGACGGTGCGGCGGGTGATGCCGTCCAGGGCGGAGGTCAAATCCGGGGTGTAGAGGACCCCGTCGCGCACGATGAAAATGTTTTCGCCGCTGCCTTCCATGACATAGCCGGAGGTGTCCAGCAACAGCGCCTCGTCATAGCCGTCGCGCAGGGCCTCTTGCAGCGCCATCATGGAATTCATGTAGTTGCCGTTGGCCTTGGCCCGGCACATGGTGATGTTCACATGGTGGCGGGTGAAGGACGACACGCGGATGCGGATGCCGTTCTTCATGTTGTCCTCGCCCAGATAGGCGCCCCATTCCCAGGCGGCGACCATGCAGTGGACCTTGAGGTTGTCGGCGCGCAGGCCCATGCCCTCGGCGCCATAGAAGCACATGGGACGGAGGTAGGCGGAGGCGAGCGCGTTCTCCCGCACCACGGCGCACTGCGCGGCATGCAGGGTCGCGCGGTCCCAGGGCATGGGCATCCCCAGGATGTGGGCCGAGTTGAACAGCCGGTCCGTGTGCTCCTGGAGGCGGAAGATGGCCGCGCCGCGGTCGGTCTGATAGGCGCGGACGCCTTCGAAGACGCCCATGCCGTAGTGCAGCGTGTGGGTCAGGACATGCACCCGGGCCTCGCGCCAGGGCACCATTTCACCGTCCAGCCAGATCAGACCGTCACGGTCCGCCATCGTCGCCATGTGCTACTCCGCTCGGGTCGGGGCCGGTGCTCCGCCCTGGTTGATTCCAAATACACCCGTGTTGTTGGTTTTGCGTTTCGCGTTTTTTGTAACCCGATATTTGAGAAACATAAACGAAAAACGAAAAACGAAAAATCGTTCCGTATGATTGCCGGTTGGTCGGCGTGCTCATTCAATCGCCCACCAGTTCCCGCCACCGGCCGCGAACGCAGGCGCGCTCCGCGAGCAGGGCGTCATCAGGCACCGTCTTGGGCTGATCCTGCAAGGTGCTGCGATGATAAGCGCCGCGCAGTGCCTTGTAGGCGTCCGTGAGATCGGCCGCGGTTTGACCGGGCAACAGGTTCAGCCGGGCCAGGGTTTCCAGTTGCCGGATGTTGTCGGTCCAGAATGCCAGGTCCGGGTACCGTGCGGCCCACCGCAGGACCGCGTATTGAACCATAAACTCGATGTCCGCAATACCGCCGCGCCCTTGCTTGAGGTCGAAACGTCCGCGGCCGCTCTTGTCGAGGTTATCGCGCATGCGTGCGCGCATGGCCCGGACGTCCTCGCGCAGCCGCGCGGGATCACGCGGCCGACAGATGATCGCGTGGCGGATCACGCCGTAGCGTTCGGCCAGCGCGGCGTCGCCCGCCACCGGCCGGGCGCGGATCAGCGCCTGGTGTTCCCAGGTCCAGGCACTGTGTTCCTGATAGTCCGCGAAGGCGGTCAGTGAGCGCACCAACATGCCCTTGTTGCCGTCCGGACGCAGGCGCATGTCCAGGTCATAGAGGATGCCCGACGGGGTGTGCGCGGTCATCATGTGGATCATGCGCTGGCCGAGGCGGTTGTAGAACTGCTCGGCGCTGATGGGTTTGGGGCCGTCGGTTTCGACACTCGCTTGGAGGCTGCCGTGCAGAAACACCAGGTCGAGGTCGGACCCGTAGCCCAGCTCCAGCCCGCCGAGCTTGCCGTAACCCAGGACCAGCAGGCCGGTGTCGGCGCCCTGCAGGCCCGCGGGCCGGCCATGGCGCCTGGCCAGATGGGCGAAGGTCAGCGCCAGGGTGCGGGCGACCGCGACCTCGGCGATCTCGGTCAGGTAATCGCTGACCTTCATCAGCGGGACCACCCCGGTCAGGTCGGCGGCAGCCACCCGCAGCATGTTGCCGTGGGCGAATTGCCGCAGCCGCTCCATTTGCTGATCCAAATCCTCCGGGTCGATCGGGGCGAGCAGGGCGGCGAGCTCGGTCTCGAGATCGTGGCGCCGCTGGGGGGTGTAGAGTCGGCGCGGGTCGATCAGCTCGTCGAGCAGCAGCGGCTGGCGGACGATCTGCTCCGCGATCCAGGGGCTCATGCCGGTGAGCCGCGCGAGCTGTGTGAGGGCCATCGGGCGTTCCATCAGCATGGCCAGATAGGCGGTGCGCCGTACCACCGATTCCAGTACGCGCAGGACGCGCTCCAATGCCAGGTCCGGTGCCTCGCTGGCGGCGATGACCTGAAGCGCCAGCGGCATCAATTGGTGGAGCCGCTCCGCGCCCCTGGCGCTCAGCCCCTTGCGGGCGGTGGCGTCGCGAAAGGTGCTCAGCCGCAGCCGGGCCGCCCGGGGGTCGGTAAAGCGCGCGGCGGCCAGGACCTCCAGGGCGCGCGCGTCGTCCAGGGTCCCGCGCCACAGCGCGCTGAGGTCCGGGTCGAGGCCGGCGGGCTCGGTCGGCGGGGCCATGAAGACCTGATCGAACTGATCCTGGACGCGCTGCCGGTGTCCATCCAGGACCTCGACGAAGGTGTCCCAGTCGGCGCAGTCCATGGAGCGTGCCAGCCGCAGCCGCCCCAGGTCGTCGGCGGGCAGCAGGTGGGTTTGCCGGTCCCGGTAGGCCTGGATGCGGTTCTCCACCAGGCGCAGGAAGCAGTAGGCGTCATCGAGTTGCTGGACGGCGCCGACCGGCAGCAGCCCGCGCTGTCCGAGCAGCGTCAACACCCGGCGGATCGGGCGGGTCTGCAGATCCGGATCGCGCCCGCCGCGCACCAACTGGAAGGCCTGGCCGATGAACTCGACTTCGCGGATGCCGCCCGGACCGAGTTTGATGTTGGCGTCCATGCCTTTTTTGTAAAGTTCCTTGGCGATGATTTGCTTGAGATCACGTAGTGAGTCGATGGCGCCGAAGTCGAGATAGCGCCGGTAGACGAAGGGCCGCAACAGGTTATCGAGCGCGGCGACGGCCGGCGGGTCGCCGGTCAGAACGCGCGCCTTGATCATGGCGTAGCGCTCCCATTCGCGCGCCTGCGACTGGTAATAGTCCTCCAGCGCATCGAGCGCCATCACCAGTGGGCCGGCATCGCCGAAGGGACGCAGGCGGGTGTCCACGCGGAAGACGAAGCCGTCGACGGTCTGGTTGTCGAGCGTCTGCACCAGGCGCTGGGCGAGCCGCAGGAAGAACTGTTGATTGGTCAGTTCGCGCGGTCCGCCGCGCACCTGGCCGTGGGCGGGATAGGCGAAGATCAGGTCGATGTCGGACGACAGGTTCAGCTCGCGCGCCCCGAGCTTGCCCATGCCGACGACCAGCAGGTGTTGCTCGCCGGCCGGGCCGCCCGCCGCGTCGGCCGGGTCGGCGGGATCGACCGGTGTACCGAGTTCGGCGCGCGTCCAGTCGTGGAGCCGCGTCACGGCTTCGCGGATGCAGCAGTCGGCCAGTTCGGAGAGGTCTTCCAGGGTTTCGTCCAACCCGGCCAGGCCGCCCAGGTCGCGCCAGATGATGCGCGTCTGCTCGCGGCGGCGTAAGCGCCGCAGGGCGCGCTGCAGGGCCGGCTCGTCGGTCACCCCGGCCAGCGCGCCGGCCACCCGGGATGCGAGGTCGCCGGGCCGATCGGCCCGCTCCAGATCGCCGGAGTCCAGCAGGTCGGCGAACTCGGCCGGGTGGCGCGCCGCGGTCAGCGCGACGTATTCGCTGGCCTCCCAGACGCGTGCCCGCAGGGCGTCGAACGCCGGGGCGGCAGGGTGCGCGCGGCCCTGGTCGGCGGCCCAGTCCAGCCATTGCTGCCACAGGCGGTCGGGGGCTTCCTGGAGTGTCGGCGCCGGGGTCATGAGGTCCTGAGTCCCGCGGGAACCGGGGTCGGTGAGCGGGACTGCCTGGCGCTTGCCGGCCGCGGGATGTGCGCGTGCGCCGCGGTCGCCTTCACAGGGGCTCTACGGCGTAATCGGCCGCCACCCGGGTCTCGCCGCCGCCGGGGACATCGATCACCTCGGAGGCGGTGTTGACGGTCTCCACGCAGAGCATGATGCGATAGTCCTCATCGTCCAGGTCATCCATGGTGCGGGCGGTCGCCACCCAGGGGTTCCATACCACGCAGGTGGCGCTGTGACGGCTGTTGATGCGAATGCGCCGCTCCAGCACCGGGTCTTCGATGGTCAGGGCCGGTGGTACCGACTCATAGATACGGTTGACCTCGGCGGCGATCCTGAGCGGCCCCTCCTGGGTGCGGATGGCGTTCTGCGCCCCGGCGGCCTTATCGATATAGGAACAGCCGTCCAGCCCCAGCACGCGCACCCGGGTGGCGTCGCCCACGCTGAAATAGGTGTGCAGACCCTGGGTGATCTGGAAGGTCCGGTCACCGGCATTGCGGGTGATCAGTTCCACCCCCAGGGTGGCGCCGACGGTGATTTCCACCAGCAGGTTGAAATAATAGGGCCACAGGGCGCGGGTCCGGGCGTCGTCGGCCACGCCCAGGGTCACGCGGGTAGCGCCGCTCGGCAGCGTGCTGGTCGCCAGGACTGACCAGGGCCAGGCGCGCACGAAGCCGTGCGCGGGCCGGTCCAGGCCCTCGGGGTCGGCGCCGAACCAGGGCCAGCAGATGGGGATGCCGCCCTTGATCGCCTTGCCCGGCGCGAAATAGGCACGCTTGCTGATGAACAGCAGGTCGGCCGCGGCGCCCGCCGGACGGTAGGCCAACACCTGGCCCGCATAGGGTGAGATCAGGGCGGTCGCCAAGCCGTTGTCGATTTCGATCATGGTCAGACCGCCGCGTCCCGTGGTGAAACGCAGGGTTTCGCTGATCCCGAAATCAGCATTGAGAATGTCGATATCCAAGATGAAGACTCCGGAAATAGGGTGCCCGCCGGGGGTTCATTGGCAGGGCCCGAGAAGACGCAGGGTACCGCTCATGGGCGAAAACGCAAAGCGTCCTCAAAACCGTTCCGCCTACTGGGGCAGGAATCCGGCCTCCGCCAGACTGCGGATCATGGTCTCGATGACCTCATTGATGGTGGTTTTCTCGGACCCCGGGTCCATTGGCTGTGACCGCGCGGACCAGACCAGCTTCTCGCGGGCGACGTCATACAGGTTGGTCTCGAGCTGGAGCACCGGGAAGTTGGCGTAATAGCCGGGTTCGGTGACATAACCATGGACCCGCTGGTAGTAGGGGTAGAGGCTGCCGGAGAGGCCGGCGTTGACGAAGTTGCGGGACGGGGTCTGCGCGGAGCGTTGACCCACCAGGTGGGTGATGATCACGCCTTGTGCGCCGGTGCCCGCAACCGCGCGTTTGACCGCCTTGACGTCCCCGAGACCGCCGTCGGGCAGCAGGCCATGGCCGGCGCGCGCCGCGACCCCGCGGGCGCGCAGCGCGGCAACGAAATTCACTTCATAGGCACGCCGCACCTTGCCGTTGGCCGCGACGCCGAACACGACCAGATTGCGGTAGGGCTTGGGTGTGATTCCAGGTGCGCTCCAGGTCACGGGGGCCGGGTTCGACGCGCAGCCGTTGACCAGCAGGGCAAGCAGGATGGCGGCACTGCACAGGGCCAGGTGGGCGGCGATGCCGGTGCGGGCTGGGCGCATAGCGAAGATCCTCTGATGGCGGTCGGGAAGGTTCCCGTCCGGCCGCGGAGTTTGACTGCGAACGGGTTGCAGAGGCAAGAACCGCGGGGTTGACCGGCCGTGGTGGGTCCGATGCGGGTGCGGGTCCGCGCGGCTCAGCCGCGCGCTGCCGCGCGGGTCTCCGGGGCATATTCGAAGGCGTCGGAGAACAGGTGATCCCGCGGCAAGCCGCAGGCCTCGAAGGCGCGGCGGCCGGCCTCCACCATCGGCGGCGGACCGCTCATGTAGCAGTCGATTCCGCTCAGATCCGGGTGATCCGCGGCAACCGCCGCATGGACGAACCCGCTCCGGCCCGGCCAGTCCGGGTCGGGCTCCGAGAGCACCGGGGTGTAGGTGAATTGCGGGTGCGCCCGCGCCCAGGCGAGCGGCAGCTCCGGAAGATAAAGATCGCGGCGTGCCCGCACCCCCCAGTAGAGTTGCATCGGACGTTCGATTCCGACATAAAAGGCGTGCTCGATCATGGCCTTGAGCGGTGCAAAGCCGGTGCCGCCGCCCACCAGAATGAGGGGGCGGTCGGAGTCTTCGCGCAGAAAGAAGGTGCCGAGCGGTCCCTGGATGCGCAGGATGGTCTTTTCCTGCAAGTCATTGAACACATAGTCCGTGAACCGGCCCTGGGGCACATGGCGTACATGCAGTTCGATGGCCGCGTCGTCATGGGGGGCATTGGCAATCGAGAAGGCCCGCTTGCGCCCATCACGCAGGATGAAGTCCAGATACTGGCCGGCGAAGAACTGGAGCCGCTGCTGCTCCGGCAGTTTCAGATAGAGGCGCACCACGTCATGACTCAGGTGTTCCTTACGGATCACGCGGCAGGGCAGGGTCCGGACCTCGATCTGGGCGACGCTGCGGATTGGCGTCACGCCGAGCACCAGATCGGCCGTCGGGACCGCCTGGCAGGTGAGGCAGGTCCCCGGCGGTTTACCTTCCAGACCGCTCATCGTGTCGTTCGGATAGTCGACCTGACCGGTGATGAGCCGGGCGGCGCAGGCGCCGCAGGTGCCGTTGCGGCAGCCGTAGGGCAGCCCCACGCCTTGGCGCAGTGCGGCGGCGAGAATCGTCTCGCCGGGCGCCGCGTCGAAGTGCTGGTCGGCAGGCTCGGTGCGGATCTGGAAACTCATGTCAGTCGACCGTCTTTGCGCCGGCGCGCCTTTGCGTGAATAATCCGACTGGATTGCAAACGAATGACTGCGGCGGGATTGTGGACGAAATCATCATTGTCGGCTGCGGATATGTGGGCGCGCGTCTGGCCCGCCAATACCTGGACCTTGGTTTGCCCGTGACCGGGCTGGTGCAAAGCCCCGCCGGGGTCGAGCGCCTCGGCGCGGCCGGCATCCCGGCGCGGCGCGTCCAACTGGCGCAGGACACGGCAACGCAGCCCCTTGGCGCACTGGCCGGCGCCGGCGTTTTCCATCTGGCGCCGCCGCCGGCCGCGGGCAGCGCGGACCCCCATACCCGCGCTCTGGTCGACGCGTTTGCCCGGACCGGTCACCCGCGCCGGGTGGTCTACATCAGCACCACCGGTATCTATGGCGACTGCCGGGGGGCCTGGGTGGACGAGTCCTGGCCGGCCCGCCCCGGGGTCGACCGCGCGCGCCGCCGGTGGGATGCCGAGCAGACCCTGAGGTGCTGGAGTGCGGCGAGCGGGGGCGAACTGGTGATCTTGCGGGTCGCCGGAATCTACGGACCGGACCGGCTCCCGTTGGAGCGCATCCGCCAGGGTCAGCCGCTGGTGCGGCCGCAGGAATCGCCGTTCAGCAACCGCATCCATGTAGACGATCTGGTCGCCGCCTGTGTCGCCGCGATGGAGCGCGGCCGGCCGGGTGCCGTGTACAATGCGTGCGACGACGCGCCCAGCACCATGACCGACTATTTCCTGGCGATTGCCGACGCCGCGGGCCTGCCGCGCCCGCCCTTGATCCCGATGGCGGAGGCGGCCGGTCAGCTCTCCGCGGGGATGCTGTCCTACCTGGCCGAATCGCGACGCCTGCGCAATCGCAAGCTGCGTGAGGAGTTGGGTTTGAATTTGCGGTATCCCAGCCTGGCGGACGGGCTGCGCGCCTGTGCCATCGCGCGCACCTTCTGATCAAATCGACCGTCGGCCGCCGTTTTCCGGGTCCTCCAGCCATCGGACCTGATTACCGGGCGGGTTTCAAACCCGCCCCTAAACCAAGGGTTTGTCCGGATATCGGGTGGGAAGGCGATCGATTTAGGTGCGGATGGCGCCTGACAGCAGGATGACAAGCGGCTAGACTTCGGTTCCGCTCGGGCGCTGCTCAGGGGCCGCTTGGACCCGCCCGGCGGTCGTTTTCGACCAGATCGATCCAGGAGACAAATCAGTGAGCCCAACCATCCGATCGTCCGCCTTGGCGACCGCCCTGATCGCGGTCATGTCGTCGTCAGCGCCGGCCGGCGCCGTGGATGACAGCAACTTCAACTACGAAACCACCAAAGACCTGCTCGCGGTCTGTGCCGCCGGCATGGACGCGCAGACTCAGGTCGCGGCGGCCTTCGGCTGCCGCGCCTTCATTGAAGCGACGGTGCAGTACCACGACGCGATCAGCGACCGCAAGAAGCTGAAACGCCTGATCTGCTACCCCAAGGATGCCACCATTGCCGGTGCCCGGGAGATCTTCCTCGCCTGGGGTAAGAAGAACGCGGACAACGTCAAGCAGATGAACGAACTGCCCGTCGTGGGTCTGGTGCGGTCTCTGGCGCAGGCGTACCCCTGTCGATGAACCGCCCGGTGCGGTATTTCACCTCGTTAATATGATTCCCTGGAGCTTTTCATGAAACCGATCGCCATTCTCCTCCTTGCCGCGGCTGCCGGGCTGGCAATGACCGGCTGCGGCGACACCTCCCGTGCGCGGGTCGCCACCGGGACCGGCATGGGTGCCGCTACTGGTGCCATCATCGGCTCGTTCAGCGCGAATGCTGGTACCGGCGCCCTGATCGGCGCCGGGGTCGGTGCCCTGGGCGGCGTCCTGGTAGACGAGCACGCCCGCGGCAGCTTCAGCAACTAAGACCGGCTGCCGGCCCGTCGCTGCGACGGGCCGCCGTGCCGCGGCCACGCGTAACAACTCTTTAGGGACTCGATCGATGCAAGCCAACTCAGCGTTCATCCGTGCCCTGGCTGCCGCCGGGATTGCCTTGGCCGTGGGCCAGTCGGCCGCGGCCGTGGAAAATGCGGATTTCCGCTTCGATACCACTCAGGACCTTTACGCCGTTTGTTCGGTGCCGACCAACGCTGCCGAGTATCCGATGGCACACCAAGCGTGCCGTGCGTTCATCGAGTCCGCGGTGCAATACCACGATGCGATCAGCAAGCCGAAGCAGATGAAGCGACTGATCTGCTATCCGGCGAACGCCACCATCGAGGAGGGTTTGTCGGCGTTCAACGCCTGGGCCGCTGCAAAGGTCGGGGATACGACGCTGATGGGCGAACCGCCGGTGGTGGGTCTGATTCGCGCACTGGCGGCCAAGTATCCCTGTAAGGGCTGAACCGCTCGCTCCCCAGGCGCCCGCGGTTGCGGCCGCGGGCAACGCTTCTCAACTACCAGGAACCCTCATGAAGACCTTCGCGATGAAGACTGCCGGTGTCCCCAAGGCCCTGACCGCCGCGGTCCTGATCACCACGCTGCCCCTGGCCGGGTGTGGTAACACGACCGGGACACGGTCGGCAACCGGCGCGCTCATGGGCGCCGCGGGTGGTGCGCTGATCGGCTCACTGACCGCTCAAGCCGGGACCGGCGCTCTGATCGGGCTCGGCGTGGGTGCACTCGGCGGCTACCTTTACGATCAGCACCTCAAAGGCAATATCGACTGATCGGGAGGGACCGGTGAAGCCCATCGTCGTTGCTGTCCTGCTCACCGCCGTCTTGGTCAGCTCCGGCTGCGGGACCACGGCTCGGGCCAGGCAGGCGAGCGGGACGGCCTTGGGCGCCGGTGTCGGCGCGATCATCGGGTCGTTGACCGCCAATGCCGGTCAGGGCGCCCTGCTGGGCGCCGCCATTGGCTCCCTGGGCGGGGTGTTGATGGACGAGTATCGCACCGGTGGATTCGGTCCCTAGCGTTTCGTTGTGTTTTTTTGATCAAACGACGGTTGACGCATTGACCCCGATACACTACTTTTCGCCTTGTTTCCATTGCCGCCAGCCGCCAGGGTTCCAATCAACCGACAAGACACTACCCTATCGCCCCTCCGGAGTACCTCCCGGGGCATGTCTTTGGGACCCGACCCGTCCGAAAGCCTAAGTACACGCCGATTCAGGCGTCGTCTGCAGGTTGCCGGACCCACTCCCGATCCATCCCCAGGCCCGATTCCGATCGCGATGCGGTTCGTCTCAGATGTCCTACCCTTGTGGCAAGGCGGATTTTGGCGCGCGCCATGGCGGTTCGGCGGCGCCGGCAGGGAGTTCTCAGTTTCCGACGAGCGGACTTGTGTATTGGTCGCTCGGCGGGTTTCCTCCGACCAATGCACACGAACGTGAGAGACAGCGATGAGGATCTACGTAGGCAACCTGTCGTATAGCGTCACTGATGAGGATCTGCGCGAGGTCTTCGGCGAATACGGCGAACTCGCCGCCGCCGAGGTGATCAAGGACAAATTCTCGGGTCAGTCCAAAGGATTTGGATTTGTCGATATGCCCAACAACGCGGATGCGGATACCGCGATCAAGGAGTTGAACGAGTCCGTCTACAAGGGCCGTAAGCTCACCGTCAACGAGGCCCGTCCGCGCGAGCAAAATCGTCCGCGCGGCGGCGGTGGCGGGGGAGGCGGTGGCGGGGGAGGCGGTGGTGGGGGAGGCGGTGGTTGGGGCGGCGGTGGCGGGCGTGACCGTGACCGTGATCGCGACGGCGGCGGCCGTGAGGGCGGCGGGCGCTACTGAAGCCGGAACCTGGTTGACGGATTGGCCGCTCGCGTCAGCGGGCGACCGATAAGAGGGGTCATGCCGGCGGACCATCAATGCCAAGATCCCCCCAGATTCGATCGACCCGTTCGCGCACCGCATCATCCATGCGAATCGGGCGGCCCCACTCGCGCGTCGTCTCCGCTGGCCATTTGTTGGTTGCGTCGAAGCCGATCTTGGACCCGAGACCCGACACCGGTGAGGCGAAGTCGAGATAGTCGATCGGGGTGTTCTCGATCAGTACCGTATCGCGTACCGGGTCCATGCGGGTGGTCATGGCCCAGATGACATCCTTCCAGTCGCGGGTGTTCACGTCTTCGTCTACCACAATGACGAACTTGGTGTACATGAACTGCCGCAGGAAGGACCAGACCCCCATCATGACGCGCTTGGCATGGCCAGGGTATTGCTTTTTCATGCTGACCACCGCGAGCCGGTAAGAGCAGCCCTCGGGCGGCAGATAGAAGTCCTCGATCTCCGGAAACTGCTTTTTCAGGATCGGCACGAAGACCTCGTTCAGTGCGACCCCGAGGATGGCCGGCTCATCCGGCGGCCGGCCCGTGTAGGTGCTGTGATAGATCGGATCGGCGCGCTGGGTGATGCGCTCGATGGTGAAGACCGGGAAGCGGTCGACCTCGTTGTAATAGCCGGTGTGGTCGCCGAACGGGCCCTCGGGCGCCAGCTCGTCCGGGTGGATGTGGCCCTCGAGGACGATTTCGGCGCTGGCCGGGACTTGCAGGTCGGAGCCCAGGCAGGCGGCCAGTTCGGTCCGGCTGCCGCGCAGCAAGCCCGCGAAGGCATACTCCGACAGGGTGTCGGGCACCGGTGTCACCGCGCCCAGGATGGTCGCCGGATCGGCGCCCAGGGCCACCGCGACCGGGAAGGGCTGGCCCGGATGTGCGCGCTGGAAGTCACGAAAATCCAGTGCCCCGCCGCGATGGGCGAGCCAGCGCATGATGACGCGATTGGGTCCCAGCACCTGCATGCGGTAAATGCCGAGGTTCTGGCGCGACTTTTCCGGGCCGCGGGTCACCACCAGTCCCCAGGTGATCAGACGCGCGGCATCTCCCGGCCAGCAGTGCTGGATCGGGTAACGCCCCAGGTCGACCTGATCGCCGACGAACACCTGCTGCTGACAGGGGGCATTGCGCCGCACCTTCGGGGCCATGTCCAGAACCTTCTTGAAAATCGGTAAGGCCGCCCAGGCTTCACGCAGCCCCTTGGGTGGGTCCGGCTCTTTGAGGAAGGCGAGCAGTCGCCCGACCTCGCGCAAGGCCTCGACCGACTCCTCGCCCATCCCGAGCGCGACCCGCTTGGGGGTGCCGAACAGGTTGCCGAGCAAGGGGACCCTCGATCCCTTGGGGCGCTCGAACAGGAGCGCGGGACCACCGGCGCGTAGGGTGCGGTCGCAGATCTCGGTGACTTCGAGGTAGGGATCCACCTCGGCCCGAACGCGCTTGAGTTCGCCGCGTCCTTCCAGTTGTTCGATGAAGTCACGGAGATCGGCGTATTTCATGGGTCTGAGGTCGGGCTGAGTGCGGGCCGGCATGATCGGGCATTGTGGGGTTCGGCTCAAGCCGCGGGCACCTCAGTCGTACTTGATGTACGCGAAGCGCGGGTCGTGCGGGGTGCCCGCGAACGCTGTCGGTGTCGGTCTTGTCGTTTGGCATCGCCGTTGTCGCCTCAAATGAACCGGATGTATGAAAGCCTGCAAACCCGAGTGTGCTTGTCTGGTAGCTGACAGTTCAGGGGGCTGTTCGGTTGCAGGCGCGGATCAAGAGTGCTTCCCTGATGCGATTTCTCTTGGTATACTATCGGCATAAATATTGCTTTCACATTACAATGTAATGTCGGCCTTGCGGTCGGTCGGGCGCTGACACGCCGGATGTTCGCGCGCACCGACCGTTGGCGCTACCGAATGCAGGTGTGTAACCGAGGGTTTCATTCTCGTTCTTGATCCGGTCGTCACGGCTGGGCGGGCGGATCCCGTCAATGATCGGGTTTGCGGATTCCGGCCGACTAGGTCTTGCGTGTCCGCCGGTCGGCTCTATTCCCAAGAAAATGAGTGCTTGAATAATCATGTTAAAGCCCAAGCTCCGCAGCCTTGCGCGGGGTCGGAGGTCGGCCACGGTACCGCCGTGTGATTGAACTTCGGCGCACCGATGAACGGTCGTGTCTTGCTTGACGCGGCTGGCAGTTATGCGATTCGTGTAGAATCGCCGAGTGCGGACACGCTCCCCGATAGTTCGGGAGAACGCGCCGCAAATGAAGACCGCGCAGACGGTCGGAGTGCGCTGCCCGCGGGCTTGACGCCAGGCGGCGCAGGTAAGCTGTCCACCAAGACAAACGAAGCGATCCAGAGGAGTATCCCGATGACCAGACAAGACCACGAGAGCGCCGCGCTCGCCGACGACGAGCAGACGTGGGGCAAAGGCAATACGCCCGAGGTCTCATGGGCGGGCTTTACTGCCGGTCCCTGGCAGCACGAGATCGACGTGCGCGACTTCATCCAGCGCAACGTCACGCCCTATACCGGCGACCACAAGTTTCTCGCGGGCGCCTCCAAGGCCACCAAGGCGCTGTGGAACCGGGTGATGGAGCTGCGTAAGGAAGAGTTCGAAAAAGGCGGTGTGCTGGATGCGGATACCAGCGTGCCGTCGGACCTGTTATCGCATGGTGCGGGCTATATCCAGCCATCACTTGAATCGATTGTCGGTCTGCAGACCGACAAGCCGCTCAAGCGGGCGATCATGCCGACCGGCGGCGTCAAGATGGTGGTCGACGGGCTCAAAGCCTACGGCTATAAGATCGATCCGGCGATCCAGGAGATCTTCGGCCGCTACCGCAAGTCGCATAACCAGGGCGTATTCGACGCCTACACGTCCGAGATGCGGGCGATCCGCAAATCCGGCATCATCACCGGTTTGCCCGATGCCTACGGCCGTGGGCGGATCATCGGCGACTACCGCCGCGTTGCCCTGTACGGCGTCGATCGCCTGATCACCGAGCGTGAAGAGCAGAAAGACATCAGCGACGCGGCGCGGATGACCGAAGAAGTCATTCGTGAGCGCGAGGAGCTCAGCGATCAGATCCGCGCACTGAAAGATCTCAAGGTGATGGCTGCCAAATATGGCTACGACATTTCCGGACCGGCCAACACGGCCCAGGAAGCCATCCAGTGGCTGTATTTCGGTTATCTCGGCGCCATCAAGGAGCAAAACGGCGCCGCCATGTCGCTGGGGCGCACTTCGACCTTCCTGGACATCTATGTAGAGCGGGACCTGAAGGCTCACCGCCTGACCGAGAGCGAGGCTCAGGCGCTGTTCGACCAGTTCGTGATCAAGCTGCGGCTGGTGAAGTTCCTGCGTACGCCGGAGTATGACGCGCTGTTCTCGGGCGATCCGACCTGGGTGACCGAATCCATCGGCGGCATGAGTTCGGACGGCCGCACGCTGGTGACCAAGTCGTCCTTCCGCTTCCTGCACACGCTCGAGACCCTGGGCCCCGCGCCGGAGCCGAATCTGACCGTCCTGTGGTCTCATGCACTGCCGCAGGGTTTCAAGGACTTCTGTGCGCTGACCTCCATCCGCACTTCATCGATCCAGTATGAGAACGATGACCTCATGCGCGGTTTCTGGGGCGACGACTATGGCATCGCCTGCTGTGTGTCGCCCATGCGGATCGGCAAGCAGATGCAGTTCTTCGGCGCGCGCGCCAATCTTGCCAAGTGCATGCTCTATGCACTGAACGGCGGGCGTGACGAGTTGACCGGCGAGCAGATCGGACCGGCGCTGGAGCCGATTTCCTCCGATGTGTTGGACTACGACGAAGTGATCGGACATTTCCTGCCGATGATGGATTGGCTGGCGCGGACCTATGTCGGCGCGCTCAATGTCATTCATTACATGCATGACAAGTATTGCTACGAGCGGCTGGAAATGGCGCTGCATGATAAGGACGTGCTGCGCACCCTGGCCTGTGGCATGGCGGGTTTGTCCGTGGTGGCCGACTCGCTGGCCGCGATCAAGTATGCCAAAGTCACGGCCGTGCGTGACGAACGCGGTCTCGCCCAGGACTTCATCATTGAGGGCGATCCGCCGCGCTTCGGCAACAACGACGAGCGGGTGGACGCGATTGCCCGCTGGGTCATGGAAGCCTTCATGGAGAAGCTCAAGAAGATCCCGGCCTATCGCAATGCGGTGCATACCCAGTCGATTCTGACCATCACCTCCAATGTGGTCTACGGCAAGAAAACGGGGGCAACGCCGGACGGGCGCAAGAAAGGCGAACCCTTCGCCCCCGGTGCCAATCCGATGAGCGGCCGTGACTTCAAGGGCGCCTTGGCGTCCATGTCGTCGGTGGCCAAGTTGGATTACCGCCATGCGCAGGACGGGATCTCCTATACCTTCTCGATCGTCCCGAGCGCGCTGGGCCCGAACGAGCCGGATCAGATCGCCAATCTGACCGGGTTGCTGGATACTTACTTCGGTCTGAATCCACACAGCAACGGCGCTCAGCACATCAATGTGAATGTGCTGGAGCGTGAAGCCCTGCTGGACGCCATGGAGCATCCGGAAAAATATCCGCAGCTCACCATCCGGGTGTCGGGATACGCGGTTAACTTTGTCAAGCTGACGCGTGAGCAACAGCTTGATGTGGTCAACCGTACCTTCCACGGCTGCTGTGCCTGAGGTCGTTACAGTGGACGGCTACGTCCACTCCGTTGAGACCGCCGGGACCGTCGATGGTCCCGGCGTGCGCTTTGTCGTGTTTCTGGCCGGCTGTCGTCTGACCTGCCTCTACTGCCATAACCCGGATACGCAAAAGCTCGGCGGCGGCCGGCTCGTCACGAGCCGTGCGTTGCTGCAGGAGATCGCGGAGTACAAACCCTATCTGGTGCACACCCACGGCGGGGTGACTCTCAGCGGCGGTGAGCCGCTGGTGCAGCCCGCATTTGTCGAAGCGGTGTTTCAGGGCTGCAAGGATCTGGGGCTGCACACGGCGTTGGACACCAGCGGTTTTCTCGGCGCCCGTGCGTCGGATGCGCTGCTTGATGCCACGGATCTGGTGTTGCTCGACATCAAGTCCGGTCTGCCGGGGTTATATCAACGGGTGACCGGCGTGCCGCTTCAGCCCACGCTGGAATTCGCCCGCCGGCTGGAGGCCAGGAAGCAACCGGTGTGGGTGCGTTTCGTGCTTGTTCCCGGTCTGACCGATGGCGCGGATAACATCCGTGCTGTTGCGCGCATCGTGGCCAAACTCAAGAACGTCGAGCGTGTTGAAGTGCTGCCCTTCCATAAAATGGGCGAGCACAAGTGGGAGGAGATGGGCATGGACTACCAGCTCAAAGCGACGCCATCGCCGACCAAAGAGCAGCTTGAGTGCGCCGATGCAATTTTCCGTGCCGAGGGTGTGGTGACCGCGTCCTCAGGGTAGTTCCGCGCTATGCGTCGGGCGCGCCGCAGCCTGCGCTGTCCCGTCGTCACCGGAGGCGCCGTGCCGGATCCGCGGCTCTATAGTCCCGGTCACTCTCGGCTTGACGGATCGGTTGCAGATTAAACGCTGCGGCCTATGGCAACGCCATCGAGCGATCTCGTCGAGCGACCCCTTCAAGTGAGAGGCAACCACATGATCCACTGCCCGTCCGCGCGTGTCGGGGTGACTGCCGCTGCCCGCCTGCACCTTGGTTTTCTGGACCTCAACGGCGGTCTGGGACGTCAGTTCGGCAGCCTGGGACTCACCATTGATGGCTTTGCCATCCGCTTGACCGCGGAACGGGCGGACGGATTCAGCGCGCAGGGAATGGACGCGGAGCGGGCGCTCGCCTATGCCCGTACCTTTGCCGCGGCACGGGGTCTGACCGGCGGCGCCCATCTCCAACTGCATGAGACGATCCCCGATCATACCGGCCTGGGTTCCGGGACTCAGTTGGCGCTGGCTGTCGGTACGGCATTGGAGCGGCTGTTGGGTCCGGCTGCCGACGGTGAGGTCTGGGATAGCCGAACCATCGCCCGGGCGCTGGGTCGAGGTCAGCGTTCGGGTATCGGCGTCGGTGCCTTCGACCAGGGCGGTTTTCTCGTCGACTGCGGACGCGGCGTCCTGCAGCAAGTGCCCCCGGTGGTGATGCGGTTCCCCTTTCCGGCGGATTGGCGGGTGCTGTTGTTGCTCGATCAGTGCGGCAGCGGGTTACACGGCGAACCAGAGGCTCGGGCCTTTGATGCACTGCCGGTCTTTCCGGACGCGACGGTCGGGTCCCTGTGCCGGCTGCTCCTGATGCAATTGGTGCCGGGGCTGATCGAGGGCCGGTTGGCGCCGGTGGCTGACGCCATCGGCCAGATCCAACGGGCCGTCGGCAGTCATTTTGCTCCGGTTCAGGGGGGCTGTTTTGCCTCGTCGGCGGTGTCCTCCGCACTGGACTGGGCGTCGGAGCGGGGGTTTGTCGGCAGCGGGCAGTCGTCCTGGGGTCCCACCGGATTCGTCCTGGTTGCGGACCCGGACCAGGCGCGCTGGCTGGAACTGAACCTCAAGGCCCGGTTCGGCGCATTGTCGGCACTGCGCTACCGCGTCGTCGCGGGGCACAATCAGGGCGCGGCGGTGGATCTGGCGGCAGCACCGCGGCGGGCGCTGCAGGAGTCGTGATGCGTGCCGTTCCGCGTCGAGGCCCCGGGTGCGCGAAGCCTTTGCATGTCGGCGGCGGCTGATCGCGAACCGGCAGCGCTCAAGCCAGCCGCCGGCTTGGGCCATGACAGCGACGCTGAGCCGGCAAGGCGAGCCCGCGGAAGCGCGCTCCCGGCAGCTTGTTGCGGGAGGAACTGTTGGTCCCATCGGTGAAGTTCCGTGACATCGCTGACTGGTGCGCCCTTGGTCATTGCGCTTACATGATTTCGCGGCAATCGCCTAAACTGCGAGGTTCCGGCTGACCTGGCTGGACGCGGTGGCCGAGGGCTGCCGACGCACCGACTGGGAGACATCATGAAGATCAAAGGCAACGGCGTCCGGCTGATCGCCCCACTGGGGTTCTTGCTTGCCGGACTCCTGACCCTGGTCGGGATCGCGTTCTTCTTCAACCGCTCGATGGAGGCGCTGGATCAGCAGCTTCAGAACGCGCAGGCGCGGGTGAGGATTGGGGAGCAGATCGCCCAGAACCTGGTGCGCATCGAAACGGCCGTCTATCGCATGGTCAGCACCGCCCGAACGCGTCTGCCGAACGCGCGCAACCTGCAGTCGCTGGTCGATGACACCCGGGGGATGCTGCGGGTCTTGGACGAGGGTGGCGCGGTCAGCGTCCGGCATCCCACTGCCCCAGACGGGGCGCCGGTGTCATCGCCCGTGTTCAGTTACCACCCGGGCGATGCGTTTGGTCCGGACCTGCTGGAGGCGATCGAACTCAGACCCAAGCTCGCCGCCCTGGAGGAGCAGGCCAACACGCTGATCCGGCTGCTCGCCGCGCGCGATGCGGCGATGGCGCCGGAGGCGCGTCAGGAGCAGGAGCAAGGCGTCGCCGCGGTAGATGAGGTCCTGCGCACCTTCCCGCCGACCTTCCAGCGGCTGAGCGAACAGGCTGACCGCTTGATTCGCAGCAGCCAGGAGCGACTGCACGACCTCGGGGCGCGCGGCGCGGCGCAACGGCAGCGCTTCGGCGGCTTCCAGGCGTTGTTGGCGGCGGGTGTCATGCTCGTGGTCGTGGTGCTGGCGTATCGCGACCTGTTCGCAATCGAGCGAACCTGCCGACGCCTGCGTGAGGAACTGGCCGCCAGTGAGCGCGCGCGCGATGCGGCGGAATCGGCCAATCGCGCGAAATCGGTGTTTCTGGCCAATATGAGCCACGAAATCCGCACGCCGATGAACGCCATCATCGGTATGACGTCGCTGGTTCTGGATAGCGATCTGGCGCCGAAGCAACGCCATGACGTCAAGACCATCCTGAACTCGGCCAATGCCCTGCTCGGGTTGCTCAACGACATCCTGGACTTCTCCAAGATCGAGGCCCAGCAGGTCCAGTTGGAGCGGTGTTCATTCGACCTGTTCGAGGTGATCGAAGAAGTGGTGCGGACCTTCTCCGACATCAGCCGACGCAGCGGCGTGGCCCTGTATTACCGCATCGATCCGAGTTTTCCGCGCGCGGCGGTCGGTGATGCACTGCGCTTGCGCCAAATCCTGATCAATCTGGTCGGTAACGCGTTCAAGTTTACGTCGAGGGGCCATGTGCGCATCGATGCGGACTTGGCTGACGCGCGTGACGGCTTCGTCACCCTGCGGTTCCAGGTGTCCGACACGGGTACCGGCATCGACCGGGAGCGTCAGGCCGGTATCTTCTCCCGCTTTACCCAGGCGGACGAGACCATCTACCGTAAACATGGAGGTACCGGGCTCGGGTTGTCCATCTCCGAGCGGCTCGCACAGTTGATGGACGGCCGCATGTGGGTGGAGAGCGTGCCGGGGCAGGGGAGCCGTTTCTACTTTACGGTGCGTCTGCCCCGCGCCGAGGGGCGTCCGCTGCCGGATATGGGTTCGCCGCGGCTCTTGGTCGCCGGGACCGACCCGGTCGCCATGGGGTTGGTCTGCGAGCGGATGAGCCTGATGGGCTGTCGATCCGAGTGTGTTTACACCGCGCCGGACGCGGATGCCCGGCTCAAGGCGGCGGCGCAGACTCAGGACCCGTTCCGCATTGTGGTGCTGGAGAAATGCCTGTGCGACGCCACCACCACCGACATCCTCACCTTTCTGCGCGAAATCCCGGTCCCGCCGGATTTGGCCCTGATCGCACTCTCCGAGCCGGACAAGGATGAGGCCGACCGGCTGGCGGACGGCAGCCACGTGCTGTGTGTCAGCGAGCCGCTCATCATCGGCGAACTGCTCACCCACATGCAGGACTTTGCGCAGGCCCGGCGGCTGGCGGAAGCGCACGCCGAGCCGGCACCAAGTCCACGGCCCCAGGGTATCTATCGCATCCTGTTGGTCGAGGACAACCACGTCAACAGTGTCATTGCGCGTCGGGTGCTGGAGAAGGACAACCATCCGGTGACCGAGGCCGTGGACGGTGAGGCCGCATTACGCGCCTTGGCGGCCGATCCCTATGACCTGGTGATGATGGACGTGCAGATGCCCACGATGGATGGGTTGGAGGCCACGCGGATCATCCGCGCCCTGGAGACCGGACGAGAGCCCGAGCGGCCCGAGGCGGTGCCGGATGGCCTGGCGCCGCGGCTGCTCGGGCGCCATACCCCGGTGATCGCCATGACCGCCAACGCCATGGCCGGCGACCGCGAACTGTGCCTCGCCGCCGGCATGGACGACTATGTGACCAAGCCGTTCAAGCGCGAGGAGATGCTGGCGACCGTGCAGCGGGTGATGGCGCAGCAGGCGGGTGCCGAGGCGGCGGCGGACGGCGATGATGCGGCGGGGTGCCTCGCGCGTTGAGACGCCGCAGTGCCGAAGGAGCAGCAGTGAAAATTCACTACGTACTGATCGATTACGAAAACGTCCAGCCGGGTAGGGTCCCGCTACGCGGACCCATCCCGCGCGCCCCCACCCGAAGAACGAAGAACGTTCGGCGCCGCGTACGCGACCGGGTTGCTGCGTAACCAGGAATTGACGACGTGCGGATAAGGGGCGGATAAGGGGCGGATAAGGGGCCCCTTTACCCGCGGCAGCAGCGATCCATAAGGAATCCTCATGGCGAACAACGACAACCACACCGACCTGGCCTACGCCGACACCCTTTGGAAGTCGGCCGACGCGCTGCGCGGCCAGGTGGACGCCGCCGAGTACAAGCATGTCGTGCTGGGCCTGCTGTTCCTGAAGTACATCGCCGATGCCTTCGCGGCCCGCCGCGAGGCGCTCACGGCCGAGCTCGAAGCGGACGGCATCGTCGGCGCGCAAATGGAGAGCCTGCTCGAGAGCCGCGACGAGTACACCGCCGAGCGGGTGTTCTGGGTGCCGCCCGCGGCGCGCTGGCAGCACCTGCAAGACCAGGCCACCCGGCCCGACATCGCGACCCTGATCGACGACGCCATCCTCGCCTGCGAGCGGGATAACCCCAATCTCAAGGGCAAGCTGCCGCGCGACTATGCCCGCCGCGGCATCGCGCCTGAAAAGCTCAAGGGCTTGATCGACGTAATCGCCAACATCGGCTTCAAGGGCGACCGCGCGAAGGCCCGCGACACCCTGGGGCGCGTCTACGAATACTTCCTCGGCAAGTTCGCCCAGGCCGAGGGCAAGCTCGGCGGGGAGTTCTTCACGCCGCGCTGCATCGTGCGGCTGCTGGTCGAGATGCTGGAGCCCTACCAGGGCCGCGTCTACGACCCCTGCTGCGGCTCGGCCGGCATGTTCGTGCAGTCCGAGCGCTTCGTCGAGGCCCACGGCGGGCAGACCACCGACATCTCCATCTTCGGCCAGGAGTCCAACCCCACCACCTGGCGCCTGGCGCACATGAACCTCGCCATCCGCGGCATCGAGGCCAACCTGGGCTCCCAGCCCGCGGACACCTTCCTGCGCGACCTGCACCCGGATCTGAAGGCCGACTACATCCTGGCCAATCCGCCGTTCAACATCTCGGACTGGTCCGGCCGGCTGCTGGAGAAAGACCTACGCTGGCGCGTCGGCACCCCGCCCGCCGGCAATGCCAACTACGCCTGGATTCAGCACTTCATCCATCACCTGGCGCCACCGAACGGTCATGGCGGCGGGGTCGCCGGTTTCGTCATGGCCAACGGCTCGCTCTCCTCGGGCTCCGGCGGCGAGGGCGAGATGCGGAGCCGCATCGTCGAGGCCGATCTGGTGGATGCCATCGTTGCCCTGCCGGCCCAGCTCTTCCTCACCACCGGCATCCCCGCCTGCCTGTGGTTCCTGACCCGCAACAAGACCGGCCGCAACCTGAAGTCCGGCGGTCGCGACCGCCGCGGCGAGACCCTGTTTCTCGACGCCCGCAAGCTCGGGACGATGCAGACCCGGACGCTGCGCGTGCTGACCGGCGGCGACGACGGCCAGACCCTACTCGCCGACGGACAGGGCGACCCGGGCGCCGACTCCGACATCGGCCGCATCGTCTACGCCTTCCGCCAATGGCGCGGCGAGCCCGCGCCCGCCTGGTGGAACGCCGCCGAGCACGGCGACTGGGCCTACCGCGACATCCCCGGCTTTTGCAAGGCGCAGACCTTGGACGGCATCCGCAAGCACGGCTTCGTGCTCACCCCCGGCCGCTATGTCGGCGCCGAGGAGCAGGAAGCGGACGGCGAGCCATTCGAGGAGAAATATCCGCGGCTGCTGGCGGAGTTGGAGGCGTGCTTCGTGGAGGGGGAGCGCTTGATGGGGGTGGTACGGGAGCGGCTCAAAGGGGTGGGCAATGGCTGATTGGTCGATGGGAACCGAGAACTTACTTGCTTCTAAGCTGGAGCGTGAGAGCCAGATAGCAGTGATCTGGCAGGATTGACGACCATGCGCTACCTGAATCTCGACCATCTGCACCGTTGCATCGAGACCCTGCAACGGTCGTTGCGGCTGTATCAAAACGCCGAGGCCGATAGCATCGAGCAGGAGGTGTTTCGCAACGCCATCGTCAAGGGCTATGAACTCACGCAGGAGATCAGCTTCAAACTGCTCAAGAAGGCCCTAAAGGCATTCGGGCACGGTGGCCGGAAGCTCGAAGCCACGCCGATCAAGGATATTCTGCGTCTGGCCGCCGTGCATGACCTGCTGACCCTGGAAGAGGTCGAACGCTGGTTTCGGTATCGCGACAATCGCAACGACACAGCGCATGACTATGGGGAAGCCTTCGCGCGCGAGACGCTGACGCTGATGCCCGGCTTTCTGGAGGATGTCTCGCGGCTGACGGATCGGTTGGACGCCAGGCTCGGCAAGGAGGCGACATGAGCACCGAAACCGGCCTTTCGCTGCACCTGCCCGCGCGTTACCTGGAGATCGTGCGGGACATCCTGCGCCGTTATCTGCCCCAAGCCGAGGTCTGGGCCTACGGCAGCCGCGTCAACGGTGATCATTACGACGCCAGCGATCTGGATCTCGTCGTGCGCCAGCCCGATGATCTGACCCGCCGGCAGCCCGACCTGGACGAGGTCGCCGCCGCCTTCTCCGACAGCGACCTGCCGATCCTGGTCCAGATCGTCGATTGGGCGCGCATCCCGCCAGCCTTTCACGAGGAGATCGAATCGGGCTATGTGGTGCTGCAAGCGGCGGATAGCGCCCCTACCGCGCCCACGGACGGGGGTGCAGACGCGGGCTCACCGTTCTCGCTCCCACGCTCCAGCGTGGGAGTGTCGTCGGGCCGCTCCAGCGGCCCGTCTCAAACCACGGCACCGCGCTCGTCTGGAAGACGCGACGCCGGAGCGTCGCGACTTGCTCCCACGCCGGAGCGTAATGGGATCCAGATAAAGGCCCGGACGGCTCCCTCATGGAGAGATACCACTATAGGTCAAGAACTGACCTTACAGCGTGGCTTTGACATTACTCGCACCCAGCAACGGCAAGGTGTTGTTCCCGTCGTTTCCTCTGGAGGTATTTCCAGCTTTCATGATACGGCGATGGTTAAGGGGCCTGGTGTGGTGCTCGGACGTAAAGGCGTGATCGGAAGTGTGTATTGATGGATGAACTGACCGCCGAGCTTTCAGCGGCAGCATGGTTCGAGGCGGTACCCATTCGGGTCCTCTCGGCTACGGACGTGGCCGACGACTACGACCCAGGCCAACTATCGATCCTGGGGACGGTACTCACCGGCGCGCTCAACCGGCTGAATCCTGGCTTGCCTCAGGAGACGGTCGAAGGCGTCGTGCGCACCCTCACGCACCCGCCGCATCCGACGCTGATCCAGAACAACCGCTGGTTCCATGCGCTGCTGACCGATGGCGTTGCGGTGGAATACCGCGATCCGCAGACCGGCGAGACCCGCGGCGGACGCGCCCGGCTGGTGGATTTCAACAATCCGCTCGCCAACGACCTGATGGTAGTGCGCCAGCTCAGGGTCCGCGGGCAGTCCGGCAGGCTGATCCGGCTGGACTTGGTTCTGTTCCTGAACGGTCTGCCCATCGCCGTCATCGAGCTGAAGGACCCGACCGACCAGCAAGCCGATCTCAATTCAGCCATCGAGCAACTCGACCGCTATCAGCACACGGCGCCGGAGCTTTTCGTCCCAAACCTGGTGCGGGTGGTCTCCGACGGGATGCTGACCCGGGTCGGCTCCATCACCAGCGACCGCAGCCGCTTCATGCCTTGGCGTCCGCTCGCGGACGACGGCGGCCACGCGCCGACCCTGGAAGCGCTGATCCGCGGGCTCTTCGAGCCGCGGGTGCTGCTGGACTATCTGCGCAGTTGCGCCTTGTTCGAGGAGGACGCGCGTGGCGCGATCGTCAAGAAGATCGCCGGGTATCACCAGTTCCGCGCCCTACGCAAGGCGCGGGCGAGCGTGCTGGCGCACCGCAAGCCGGCCGGCGACGGGCGCGGCGGGGTGATCTGGCACACCCAGGGCTCGGGCAAGTCGCTGACCATGCTGATGCTGGCAGGCGCTTTGATCCGCGAGCCGGATCTCGCCAATCCGACGCTGGTGGTGATCACCGACCGCAACGACCTGGACGATCAGCTCTTGGACACCTTCGCGGCCGGCCGCGCGCTGCTGCGCCAGGACCCGGTGCAGGCCCAGAGCCGCGATCACCTGCGGCAACTGCTGGACCGCGCCGCGGGCGGCGTGGTGTTCACGACCATCCAGAAGTTCGCCGAAGCCCAGGGGGTGATCTCGGAGCGGGCCAACATTATCGTGCTGGCCGACGAGGCGCACCGCAGCCAGTACGGCTTCGTCGAGGGCGGCGCGCGCTGGATGCGCGCGGCCCTGCCGAACGCGACTTTTGTCGGCTTCACCGGCACGCCGCTGGAGCGTGACGACAAGAACACCATCCATGTCTTCGGCGATTACGCGGATGTCTACGATATCCGCCAGGCGGTGGAGGACGGCGCCACCCGACCGCTGTATTACGAGTCGCGCATCGTCAAGCTCAGGGTGGACGAGGACGGCGCGCGCGTGGCTGAGGACGAGGTGGAGTACGTCGTCAACGCCGATCGCGACGGCGAAAGCCCAAACGAGGGCATCCGCGTGCGGCTGGAGTCGCTGGTCGGCGCGCCGGAGCGGCTCACGCGCCTGGCCGCGTTCATCGTCGAGCATTGGGAGAAGCGGCGCGCGGCCATGGAAGGCAAGGCGATGGTGGTGACCATGAGCCGCGACATCGCCGCCCGGCTGTACGAGCAAATCCGCTTGCTGCGTCCGGACTGGCACGATGCCGACGACGAACGCGGGGCGATGAAGGTGGTGGTCACCGGCAGCTTGGATGACCCCGAGCCGTTACGCGGCCATGTGCGCACCAAGGCAGCGCGCAAGCGCCTGGCCGAGCGCTTCAAGGACCCGGCGGACGACCTGCGCCTCGTTATCGTCTGTGACATGTGGCTGACCGGCTTCGACTGCCCGCCGGCCCATACACTCTATCTCGACAAGCCGCTGGCCGGTCACAATCTGATGCAGGCCATCGCGCGGGTGAACCGGGTCTGGGGCGACAAGCCGGGCGGGCTGATCGTGGACTTGCTCGGGCTCGCCGACCAACTGGCTGATGCGCTCGCCACCTACAGCCGCGCCGGCGGCACCGGGCAGGCGGTGCGGCAGGTGCAGGACGAGGCGGTGCCGGCAATGCAGTCGGCCTTCGAGACGCTGCGTGACTTCTTCCACGGCTGCGACTATGCCCGAGCGCTCGACGCAGCACCGCGCGACGTGCTCACCGTCTACCTTGGCGCCATCGACCATGTGCTCGGGCAGGATGACGGCTGGAAGCGCTTTCGCATCCTGGTCAAGGAGTTGGCGACCGCCTTCGCGCTGGCCGTACCGCGGCCGGAGACCGAGCGGATCGCACCGCACCTGGCCTTCTTCCAGCGTGCGGCGGCGATGATCCGCAAACGGCTGGCGGACGACGGTGATCGTCCGGACAGCCGCGCCCGGCAGCGTGACATCGACGCCGCGGTGCGGCAGGTGATCGGCGGGGCGGTGGATGCGGACGACGTGATCGATCTGTTCGCGGTGGCCGGCCTTGATGAGGCGCGGCTGGACATCCTGAGCGATGCGTTTCTTACGCGCGTGGCCGCCCTGGAGCAGCAGAACCTGGCCCTGGAGACCCTGCGCAAGCTGCTGAACGATCAGATCCGCAGCACCGAGCGCAGCAACCTGGTACGCAGCCGCAAGTTCCGCGAGGCGCTGGAAGACGCGCTGCTGCGCTATACCAACAAAGCGATCACGACGGCGGAGATGATCGCCCGGCTGATCGACCTGGCGCGGGACCTGCGCGAGGCGCAACGGCAGGGGGAGGCACTGGGGCTCAGCGCTGAGGAGATCGCCTTCTACGATGCGTTGGCCGATAACGGTTCGGCGCGCGCGGCGATGCAGAGCGACACGCTGCGGCTGATGGCCCGCGAGCTGACCGAGATGGTGCGCCGACTACCGAAGCTCGACTGGATGCAGCGCGAGTCGGTACGGGCGGCGCTGCGGCGCAACGTCCGGCGCCTGCTCGCGAAGTACGGCTATCCGCCGGATCTCGCCGAAGGCGCAACGGCGCTCGTGCTGCGGCAGGCAGAACTGTCGACGGCAAACGGCGTTTAGCGCGCGGCGCCAGCGGCTCAATGTGTCGTGGAATCAGTGCGCCGAGCTGATCAGCGTCCTGGCGTCCTGGCGGGGCGGACCTCCGGCCCTGTGGCGTGAGACCTGTAGGGTCCGCGGTGCGGACCGACGACCGTGCCGACCGCACGGTGGCCGGGTTTATGACCAAGGCCAACGCCGCTAAGCTACTCAGTAAGGCTCATCCATCGAAATCCCCACGCCGAAGCAAGACCATGTTCGCCATCCACCCCCAACGCCTCGCTGATCGGACGGAACCCGGCGGACGCCTGCTGGCCTAACCGGTGTGGGGCCACCTGGAGCGGACCTGTGACTACAGTCCGGCGCAGCTCGCGGCGCTTCGCGCCGGAATCCGCGGGGTCTGAATCCGGCGGCGGGCGGGCCGCGCGTTTTGCCGGTTGCGAAATCCGCTCCATCACGCAAACTTACCCTTCAGATCAAAACCGCGCGCCCCACGAGGCGACGGGACCTCCACCGACCAACCAGACGGAGCCCCCGATGACCGATCCGGATCAGAAACAGCCTGGTGAGACGCCAGTCGACAAAATGGTGAAAGCCTACGAGGAGATGCTCAAGCACACTCAGGAGACCCTGGAACAGGCCGGGCAGGAGACTGTTCCCCGCTTCCGGGAGTTACTGGAGATGGCGCGGGACAATATGGTGGAACTGGGCGAGTTGACCCGGGAAGAGGCCAATAAGGTCTCCGAGTATCTGCGCCGGGACGTCGAGGATGCAGCGACCTATATCGCCGAGACCGGTCAAAACATCCATGATTGGTGGCGCTTCGACCTCGAGTTGATGGAGCAGCGGATGATGGATCTGTTCGCGCGGGCGGCGGATCAGACCAGCCTGCAACTCGCCCAGTGGGCGGAGAATGCCCGCCAGTTCAGTCTGTATCAGGCCGGCGAGGTCACCGGCCCCGGTACGCTGGTGTGCGACCGCTGCGGGGCCGAGACGCACTTTGTGCAGGCCGGACGCATCCCGCCATGCGCCGACTGCGGCGGCACGGCCTTCAAGCGCAAGGAGCAGACCGCGGGGACCGGGACGTCCGGATCGTCCGCGTCTTGAGTCCGGGTGCGCGGGTGAGATGTCAGCCGGCGCTGGAAATTCAATCACGGCGCCCGTATAGTCACGGCTCGCGTCATGCCCCGCGGGAGAGACCGAACCTTCAGCCACGATCAACCTCGTGGAGTTTGCTGTAAGGTCCGGCGCCGAAGGCGCAACACCGCCCGGAATCGCTCAGGCAACAGGGACCGTGGGGCTCACGACCGACTCTGGAGAGCGGTTGCCGTCTGCCCGTCAGATCGCAACCCACCGATGGGGCAGCCGGCCCCGCGGGACCGATCTGCTGCGCGGGTGCGTTTTGCCCCGTCAAGCGGGGCGCTTCACGCCGAGCCGCAAACTCTCAGGTCCAGGACAGAGGGGCGATGCCACGGGTCACTCGTGCCCCGCGGCACCGTGCTGCCGCGACCTTTTGATCTTCGCGGCGG
Source organism: uncultured Lamprocystis sp. (assembly GCA_964470155.1). Taxonomy (GTDB): domain Bacteria; phylum Pseudomonadota; class Gammaproteobacteria; order Chromatiales; family Chromatiaceae; genus Thiodictyon. Next base: position 69,294 of record CAYYAY010000015.1, read on the forward strand.
CTCCGCCTGCATCTTGAGGAGAGTCAAATGGGATTGCGTACCCCCTTATTTGCCGAGCATGAGCGGCTCAACGCCCGCATCGTGCCCTTCGGCGGTTGGGACATGCCGCTGCACTATGGTTCCCAGCTCGAAGAACACCATGCGGTGCGTCGCCGTGCCGGGATCTTCGACGTTTCCCACATGCAGCCGGTGGATATCACAGGCGCCGAGGCCGGCGCCTTTCTGCGTCGGCTCCTCGCCAATGACGTGGTGAAGCTCAAGGATCCCGGCAAGGCGCTCTACAGTTGCATGCTCAACGACCAGGGCGGAGTCGTCGATGACCTGATCTGCTACTACCGGGGTCCCGAGCGCTACCGCCTGGTGGTCAACGCCGGCACCGCGGATAAAGACCTCGACTGGATGCAGGCGCACGCGGCCGGGTTTGAGGTGCACATCGACCGTCGGCGTGACTTGGCGATGATCGCGATTCAGGGACCGCAAGCGCGTGCACTCGCCGCCCCACTCCTGCCGGCCGACTGCCGTGACGCGGCCCTCGCCATTGCCCCCTTTTTCGCCGCCGATGGGGCGCGTTGGTTCGTCGGCCGCACCGGGTATACCGGTGAGGACGGCTTTGAGGTCATACTCCCGGCCGACGAGGCTCCGGGTCTCTGGCAAGGTCTGATCGCCGCCGGGATTCAGCCCTGCGGCCTGGGTGCGCGTGACACGCTGCGGCTGGAGGCCGGCATGAACCTCTACGGCCAGGACATGGACGAGACGGTCGGTCCCCTGGAGTCCGGTCTGGGCTGGACCATCGCCTGGGAGCCCGCGGCGCGTCAGTTCATCGGTCGCGAGGCCTTGGCAGCGCTGCGCGACAACCCGGCTCGACGCGACTTCGTGGGACTGTTGCTGACCGGGCGGGGGGTGTTGCGCGGCCACCAACAGGTGTTGAGCGAAGGGCGCGTGGTCGGCGAGATCACCTCCGGCGGTTTCGCACCGACCCTGGAGCGGTCGATCGCGTTGGCGCGGGTCGCGCCCGGGCTTGGTGCGACCTGTGCGGTCGACATCCGCGGCAAGGCGGTTCCGGCGCTGGTGGTCAAGACCACCTTTGTGCGCCACGGCCAGCCGGCCCAGGCGCTGTAGGCGACTCGATAGACATTGTCTTGGGTTGGTACCCGTCGTTGTTGGTTTTTCGTTTCGCGTTTTTCGTAACCCGATGCTTGATTAGCATTCACTAAGAACGAAAAACCGAAAACTGGAAACCGTTCCGTATACTAGCGATGGCCGGCCGCGCCGGCCCCTACCGGGAGAGCACCATGAGCGCAGTTCACGCTGACCTTCGTTACACCACAACCCACGAGTGGGTGAAGGTCCATGGCGACGGCACGGCCACGGTCGGCATTACCGACCATGCCCAGGAGGCGCTGGGCGACATCGTCTTCGTTGAGACCCCGGACCTTGGCCGGCAGGTGGATGCCGGCGACGGCTGCGCCGTGGTCGAATCGGTGAAGGCGGCCTCCGATATTTATGCCCCGGTAGCGGGTGAGGTGGTCGCGGTCAATACGGCACTTGCCGACACACCGGAACTCATCAACGAGAGCGCTTACGGGGACGGCTGGATCTTCACCCTGCGCATCGCCGATGCGGGTGCCGCCGACGGTTTGCTCGATGCCGCCGGCTATCAGGCGGCGCTGGACGCGGAGGCCTGAGTCAGACATGCCCTTCGTACCCCATACCGACGAAGACGTGGCCGCGATGCTCGGTGCGATCGGCGTCGCCACCATCGACGACCTGTTCGACGAGATTCCACGCGAACTGCGCATCGGCGAACTCGCCGCCATTCCCGCGGGGATGGCTGAAATGGACATCACCCGGTTGATGCAGGCGCGGGCCCGTGCCGACGGCCAGCCGCTCTGCTTCATTGGCGCTGGGGCCTATGACCATCACATCCCGGCGGCGGTGTGGCAGATCGCTGCGCGCGGCGAGTTCTACAGCGCCTACACACCGTATCAGGCGGAAGCGAGCCAGGGCACCCTGCAACTGCTCTACGAATTCCAGTCGATGATGACGGCCCTGACCGCGCTCGACGTGTCGAATGCCTCACTGTATGACGGAGCCTCGGCGCTGGCGGAGGCGGTATTGATGGCGGTGCGTGCCAACCGCAAGACCAAGTCGAATCGCGTGCTGGTCCCGCGTGCCCTGCATCCGGCCTATCGGCGGGTGTTGCGCGGGATCGTGGAATCTCAGGGCATCGAGGTCATCGAGGCCCCCTTCGACCGCCAGGGCGGGCAGACCCCGGTCGCGGCGCTGGACGCCCTGGTCGATGACCGCGGTTTTGCCGCGATCGTCATCAATCAGCCAAACTTCTTCGGTGTGATCGAAGATGTGGACGTGCTGACCGATTGGGCTCACGCTCAGGGAGCGCTGGCCATCGCCGTGGTGAATCCGATTGCCCTGGCGCTGCTCAAGGCGCCGGGTGAATGGGGCGCGGCCGGCCCCGAGCGGGGTGCGGACATCGCCTGCGGTGAGGCCCAGCCGCTGGGAATGCCGCTGTCCTCCGGCGGGCCCTACGCGGGCTTTCTGTGCTGCAAGAAAGACCTGATGCGCCAGATGCCGGGGCGGATCGTCGGCCGCACCCTGGATCTGGAGGGCAAGCCGGGCTTCACCCTGACACTCCAGGCGCGGGAGCAGCATATCCGCCGCGGCAAGGCGACCTCCAACATCTGCACCAATCAGGGGTTACTGGTTACCGCCGCCACCATTCATCTGGCGCTGCTGGGTACCGCCGGTCTGGAGCGGGTGGCTGCGGCCTGTCACGCCAATACCCGGCGGCTTGCCGCCCTGCTGTGCGCGATCCCGGGGGTGGAACCCCGGTTCGATCGCCCCATGTTCCACGAACAAGTGCTGCGCCTGCCCGCCCCGACCGCGGACTTGTTGCACGCGCTGGCCGCCCACGGTGTGTTGGGCGGATTCGATCTGGGTCCGGATTATCCGGAACTGGACCCGGCACTTCTGGTCTGTGCGACCGAGTTGCGAACCGAAGAGGAAATGCAGCGCTACGTGACGACGCTGGCGCGGGTGATCGCCGCCAGGACGCAAGCGAAGTGCCCGGTGGAGCCTAAGATCTAGGACCCGGCACGGTTCCATCGTGCGACCCGCCACCAATGATCCGCCAACCCAACCACCACTAGAGATGACATATGGCCAAGACCGCCCTGCAAGGTAATCCCGTCAGTCTGTCCGGCGACCTGCCCGCCGTTGGCAGCCAGGCCCCCGATTTCCATCTGGTTGCCAAAGACCTGGGTGACAAAACCCTGGCCGACTTCGCCGGGAAGAAGAAGCTGCTGAATATCGTACCAAGCCTGGACACCGGCGTTTGCGCCGCCTCCACCAAGAAGTTCAACGAGGCCATGGCCGGCAAAACCGACGCGGTCGCACTGGTCATCTCGGCCGACCTGCCGTTCGCCATGGGCCGCTTCTGCGACGCCGAGGGCATCACCAATGTCGTGAGTCTGTCCATGATGCGCTCACGCAACTTCGCGAAGGACTATGGTGTGTTGATCGCCGATGGGCCGCTCGCCGGAATCACCGCCCGGGCGGTCGTGGTGCTTGATGCCGGCAACAAGGTCGTCTACACGCAGTTGGTCCCGGAGATCACCCAAGAGCCGGACTACGCAGCGGCACTGGCCGCGCTCTAGTCAGTCGCGGAACCGGTGAGGCCAATCAGGGCCTCATCGGTCTTGCCACGTCCTGCGATCCGCGCAGTACCCCACCAAACCGAAACAAGCCGCACATGCTGATCCACGAACAATCCCGACCCGGCCGTCGTGCCGCCGCTCAGGCGCCGCTCTATTCTGCAGAGGTGTCCGACATTCCGGCCAGCGCCCGGCGCCTTGCCCCGCTGGTGTTGCCGGAGGTCTCGGAGCTGCAGGCGGTGCGTCATTACACCAGGCTGTCGCAGAAGAACTTCTCTATCGACACCCATTTCTATCCGCTGGGCTCTTGTACCATGAAGTATAACCCGCGGGCCTGCAATACGCTGGCGATGCTGCCGGGCTTTCTGGCGCGTCACCCGGCGGCCCCGGACAGCCACGGCCAAGGGCTGCTGGCCTGTCTGTTCGAACTGCAGGAGATGCTCAAGGAGGTCACGGGGATGCACGCGGTGTCCCTGGCGCCGTCGGCCGGGGCACAGGGCGAGTTCGCCGGTGTCGCCATGATTCGCGCCTACCATCGTGCCCGCAACGATGGTGCCCGCACCGAGATTTTGGTGCCGGACGCCGCCCACGGGACCAATCCCGCGTCGGCGGTGATGTGCGGCTTTGTGGCACGGGAAATCCCGACCGGCCCGAACGGCGACGTGGACATCGCGGCCCTGCGTGAGTCGGTTGGCCCCCAGACCGCGGGCATCATGCTGACTAATCCGAGCACTGTCGGCGTTTTTGACCGCAATATTCAGGAGATCGCGGGCATCGTCCACGCGGCCGGGGGACTGCTCTACTATGACGGCGCCAACCTCAACGCCATTCTGGGCAAGGTGCGGCCCGGTGACATGGGCTTCGACGTCATTCACATGAATCTGCACAAGACCTTTTCCACCCCCCACGGCGGCGGCGGGCCAGGCGCTGGTCCGGTGGGTGTGTCCAAGCGCCTGGAGCCCTTCCTGCCGGTACCCCTGGTCGTCCAGGACGGCGATGACTTTCGCTGGGTGAGTGAACGCGAGCGGCCCCAATCCATCGGTCGGTTGACCGCCTTCGGAGGCAACATGGGCATCCTGTTGCGGGCCTATGTGTACGCGCGGATGCTCGGACGTGAGGGCATGAAGCGGGTCTCGGAATTCTCGACGCTCAACGCAAATTATCTGATGGCCCGGCTCAAAGCGGCGGGATTCGATGCCGCCTACCCGCAACGGCGCGCCAGCCATGAGTTCATTATTACCATGAAACGCGAAACCAAAGAGTTGGGCGTCAACGCCATGGACTTCGCCAAGCGCCTGCTCGATTACGGCTGCCATGCCCCGACCACCTATTTCCCGCTGTTGGTGCCGGAGTGTCTGTTGATCGAGCCGACCGAGACCGAGACCAAGGAAGCACTCGACGACTTCGTCGCCGCGCTGGTCGCCATTCGCGAGGAGGCACGAACCAATCCGGAGCTGGTGACAGGCGCCCCCCACACCATGCCGGTGCGCCGGCTCGACGACGTGCGCGCGGCGCGTCAATTGGATCTGGCGTGGCGGTCTTCAGCCAACTGTACATAGCATGGCCAATCAGAACGTGCGGGGCTGGCGGCGGGTCATTTACGCCTTCGGCTATTCCATGGCGGGGTTCAAGGTCTGCTTCGAGGCGGAGGAGGCCTTCCGTCAGGAATTATTTCTTTTAATGTTTCTCGCCCCGCTCGGGTTATGGCTGGGGGAGACGCCGATCGAGCGCGTGCTGTTGGTCGGCTGCCTGTTGATCGTGCTCATCGTGGAGCTGCTCAACTCCGCCATCGAGGCCAACGTGGACCGCGTCGGCATGGAGCGGCACGAGCTGTCAGCCCGCGCGAAAGACATTGCCTCCGCCGCGGTCTTCATGAGCTTCGCGTTGACCGTGTTGACCTGGGGGCTGATTCTGCTTCCGAAATGGTTTTAAGCGGTTTGTCCGCGTTGTTCGCGCGAGACGAGACTGCACATTTCACCGATCAGGCCTGCGTACCGCCCGCCATCGCCGTCCTGACCGTTTCGGAAAGTCGCGGTGAGAATCAGGCTGGGCAAGCAAGTGGAGGGGTTCGGTGCAGTGTTCCGCCAGCGGTTTGCGTCCGCGGTCGCAAGCGTGGTCGCCCGGATCGCAACGCCGCGGGGTCGCGGCGGCACTGGGCCCAGGCACTGGCTCCTGACGCGTCCTTGATGGTGGCGGGCAATCAAACGCCGGCGCGCCCGCCCTGTTACCGCCGGCGACCGGCGGCTGAGCCCTGGTGACCTGGACGGGGCACGGTGCGGCGCTTCTGCGACCAACTTCACGGCGCCGGCTCACGCGATCCAGTATTGGATAGTTGGAGGACGCCGCGCTACCAGGCTGTCGCGCCGAGGAGGGGGTTGATCGCGTGGTGCGCATTTTCCAAGTGGCGTCCAGTCACCCTGGACTACAATGCGCCATCGGCCGGGATCGGAGATTACTTCAGTGACATACAGCGACATTCCGCGCCTGTTGACGATGACCATCGTGTGGTTGTTGTTGCTGGCGTGGTTCCTCATCGCCGATCGCAGCGGCTGCGTGGCGGTCTTGGGGATATGGGTCGTTTTTTCCGTGATGTTGTTCGTCTCAGGTATTGAGAGCGCGCTGGCGAAGCGACGCGTGTTTCTCAATGAGTGCCTGGAGCCGCACACCTTCCTGTTTCGACTGTTACAGCGTCGCTACCTGCTCATCGCCATCGAGATCCTCACGTCTGCCGTGCTGGCCCTGTTCCTCATGGTCAGCGCGCTGAGTTTTGCGTCGCGTCATTGGTCGTTGATATTCGCCGACGTGTTGTTGGTGTCGCTGCTGCTGCCGCGGTTCTACGGGGGTTTCGCCGGACAGTTGCGCGAGCCGTATCGTTATGTCACCGCCCGCCGTTGGGCCATGTGGGTCAGCACACTGTTCCTGTGGCTGGAGTCCCTCCTGGTCCTCGTGTTCGCGAATGAGCAAAACTTCATCGGACTGCGCTGGCAGGAGGTCATTACCTATGGGAGTACGAGATTCGATCTCCCCTGCGCCCCGGTCGCAACGATCGCCTCGCTGGTTTCGGCCCTGGATGACCTGGGACAATGGTCGGTGCAGAATCTGGCGCGCAACCTTCAGGATCTTCCTCAGGCCTTTATCGCCTCCGCCAGTCTGTTCGTCTATGTCGTTCTGTCGCTCTTGCTGGCTTACGCGTATAGTCGTGCGCTGATCGGTGTGGTTGGGCGACCCTGGACCATGTGGCGCATCGAGTCGCCCCCGAGTTCTTTGCTTGCGGGTGACTGAACCGGTTGATGTTGATGCCTGTATGAACGAACAAACCGATCGCCTAGAGCTTGCCGATACCGGCGGTACGCTTGAGTTGCGCAACCAACTCGAGCAGATGCGCAAAGATGCGGCAGAAGAAATCGCGCGCCTCAATCGCAAGTTGGCCGAGCGCGAATACGCAATGGAAAGCACCGTCTCGTCCGCGACCGAGCGGCAGGCCATGCAGCAGGAACTCACCACCCTGAGGCATTCACTGGGGGAGCGGGGCAAGACACTCGATCGGATCACGGGTGAGTGCCGACGACTTGAAGACGAGTTGGAAGACCGGCATCAGGAGGCTGATGCACTCAAGAACGAAGTCCAGCGCAAGGAGACTTCCCTCAAGGCAGCGCGCGACGAACTTCAGCGGTTGCGGCGCCAAATGGCCGAGATTCAAGAGCAATCGGTCGATATCGCGGCAATCATCCAGCAGACTCAGCACTCCAACCTGCTGCCCCTCCCGCCGGTGGACTTGAGTACCCCGCCACGGGTCGTGCCCCAGGTGATCAGCTTCTCGGCTGGATTGTTGTCGGGTCTGGCCGTGATTGCCGTCGTAGCAGCCTTTCTGTGGGGCGGACTCAGCCTGGAGTTGCCCCGTTTCCGGGAGCGTCCCCCAACCGCGTCGGTTGAGGAGAGCACCGCGGCAGACCCCGTTGCGGTTGGCGCGGTTCCCGCTGCCGAGCGCCCCGAAGAGGATGTCACGCTGATCCCCGCGGTGTCGGTTGGTCCGCCCGCCGAGCCGCCGCCGACCCTGCGCGACCGGCTGCGCGGCGGCAGCCTGGGGCCGACCATGGCGGTACTGGCGGGCGGTATTTTCCGGATGGGGCAGAACAGTATGGGCGGCAACGACAGCGGACCCGAGCATGAGGTCCGAATCCCGCCTTTCCTGATCGGTGTCTTTGAGGTCACGTTTCAGCAGTATGACGGGTTTGCGCGCGCCACCGGGCGGTCGTTGCCCGCAGCCTTCGGCTGGGGACGCGGAACGCGTCCGGTGGTCGCGGTCTCCTGGCCTGACGCCCAGGCCTATGCGGACTGGCTGACGCGTCAGACCGGCAAGCGTTACCGTCTGCCAAGCGAGGCCGAGTGGGAGTTTGCCGCGCGCGCCGGGGTGCGCAGTTCGTACCCCTGGGGGTTCTCCATGGAGCGCGGCAAGGCACTGTGTTTCGACTGCGGCAGCCAGTGGGACAATCGCTCCACCGCGCCGGTTGGCAGCTTCGCGCCGAACGCCTTCGGGCTCTACGACATGGCTGGAAACGTCCTGGAGTGGGTCGCCGACTGTTATTCGACAAGCTATGAGGGTGCCCCGGCTGATGGGCGTCCGCGGGTCGATGGCGGCTGCACCCATCGCGTCGCCCGCGGCGGTGCCTTCAACAAACCGGCCTCGTCGATGAAGACCCATGTGCGCGCCAAATTTCTCCCTGAGAGTCGGCTGAACATGCTGGGGTTTCGGGTGGCGCGCGATCCTTGAACGCACGGCATTCGGAACAGCAGGCGACCGTGGCGGATGCCCCGACGCGGCGGCGCATACTCGGTGTCGGCATCGCCGCCCTCGACCTGATCAATACAGTGGCTGTCTATCCGCCGGAGGACGCCGAGGTGCGGGCCGCGGCGCAGCGCCGCGCCAGGGGCGGCAACTGCGCCAACACCCTGGCTGTACTTGCTGACCTCGGCCATGCGTGCGCCTGGGCCGGGACGCTGGCCGGGGACGCGGGCGGCGCCTTTCTCCAGGCCGATCTCAGCGCCCGCGGCATCGACTGTCGCTATGCGGTGTGTGTCCCCGGCGGCAGCAGCCCCACCTCCTATGTGGCCCTGAGCCAGGCGACCGGCAGCCGCACCATCGTGCACTACCGCGACCTTCCGGAACTGGACGCCGCCGCCTTCGCGCGCATTCCTTTGGACGACTGGCACTGGATTCACTTCGAGGGGCGCAATCCGCATGAGACGCGGCAGATGTTGGCGCGCTGTCGTCGCGCCTTACCGCGGGTCCCGCTGTCGGTCGAGCTTGAAAAGCCCAGATCCGGAATTGAATCCTTGTTACGCGGTCCGGACGTGCTGCTGATCGCACGGGGCTTCGCTCTGGCGGACGGCGGTCCGGGGGTTGCCGCTGATCCCCGTGTCTATCTCACCGATCTGGCGAAACGGACGACTGCCGACATCCTGGTGCTTGGTTGGGGTGATGCGGGGGCTTGGCTGCTGGTGCGCGGTACCGCGCCGCTGCATCTGCCTGCTTGTGCACCCGCGCGGGTCGTCGACACCCTGGGTGCCGGGGACGTACTGAACGCCGGGATCATCGATGGGTTGCTGCGCGGCGCGTCCCCTATCGATGCGCTGACCCGCGCTATCGCTCTGGCGGGTCTCAAATGCGGACGGTCGGGTTTCGACGGACTGGCGGCAGCAATCCTGCGAGACGACGCGGGTGACATTCAGGGTCAAGCGAGACCGGAGCGCTAGTGCTTAGGTGCGGCTGGTGCCGCGGGGCGGGCGACTTTGGTTGAGACCGTGGCGGGGGTTGCGATCGGCGTCGGTCCCGGACTGTCCTCTTGAAACCAGCGCCGCGCCAGGTGTCGGAAGACCCCGCTCTCGTCCAAGGCAGCAACCGCGGCGTCCAGGCGGGCGAGCAGGTCCGGGGCATCCGGGCGTACCGCGACACCAGGTCCGTCGCCTGCCAAGCGCGGGTCGGCGGGCGGCTGACCGACGAAGGCGAAGCCCCGGCCCTGTTCCTTGCGCAGAAAGCCCTGGTCCAACAGCAACTGTCCCCCGAGCACCAGATCCAGACGTCCCAGCAGCAGGTCCAGTAAGGCGTCGTCGGTGGTTCTGTAGCGCACCAGCCGCACCTGATCCGGGTAGGTCTTCACGAGATAGTCGTCACCGGCAGTCCCGCGCCGCACGCCGATGCGCTTGCCCTTGATTGTGTCCGCATTGATCTGTCCGAACCGATCGGCGCGTGCCACGAAGCGCTCCGGGCTGCGGTGGTAAGGTCGGGTGAAGCCGATGGTGGCCTGTGGTGCGGCGGTGATCGACAGGGAGGCGACGGCGGCGTCGAGTGCGCCGTCTTGGACCTTCGGGAGCAGGCTGTCCCGATCCACGGGAACGAGTTCACACTGCACGCGCAGGTGAGCGCACAGCGCCTGCGCCACGTCGTGGTCGAAACCCCGCAGCGCGCCGCGGGCCTCGATGAAATTCTGCGGCGCCTCCCGGCCGACCACGCCGACGCGCAGGCGCTCGGGTGCGGCCCAGGCCGAGCACCCGAGCAGGGTAAAGAGCACCCAGGTGGCGGCGAGTCGGGTTAGGGTCACCAGGCCGTTCCGTTCTGACTCAGGGCGTCAAGCGTACGTTGCAGCCCCGCCAGCGCCGCGTCCGGTGCCGCATCGCCGCGCAGCACCGCGCGCACGGCGGCGGCAAAGGTCGCGCTCACCTCCGGGTACTGCGCGCCGGTTGGCGTCGATGGGCGCGCGATCAGGTTGGGCAGAACCGGGGTCAAATCCGCAAGCAGTGGCCGGGCCGCGATCAGTTCCGGGTCCGCGTAGAGGTCCGCCCGTGTCGGGTTGAAGCCGGCGTCCAAGGCGCGGCGCCGCTGGACCGCGGCACTGGTGAGGTGTTGCACCAGGCTCGCGGCCTCCGTGGGGTGGCGACTGTAGCGGGAGACCGCCAGCTGACCACCGCCCAGGACGGACGCCGATGCACCCGCGCCCCTCGGCAGCGGGGCCACCGCGACGCGCTCGGCGACCGGAGTCGGTTGGTCTTGCAGGGATGCCCAGGCCGTGGACCAGTTGCGCATCAAACCGGCCGCACCCTTGCGGAAACCGTCCAGGCTGTCTTGCGGCGTAGCCGTGAGGGCGGCCGCCGGGGTGATGCCGCGTATCCAATCCGCCGCCCGTTGCAGGGCGAACTGGGCCCTGGGGTTGTTCACCGAGACCCGGCCGTCCGGCTCGACCAGGGTCCCCCCGCCTTGGCTGCTGATCCATTCGATGGCGATCGCGGTGAGCGTCTCGTCGTCGTTGCCGGGCCAGACGAAACCCCAGAAGCTGGTGTTACCCAAGAGCCGTTGGGCTTCCTGGACGCGCAGACCGGCATCCTCGACTTCACTCCAGGTGCGGGGGACCTGAAGGTTATAACGGGCGAGCAGGTCGGAGCGGTAGTAGAGGAGGCCGAGTTCCAGGTACCAGGGCAGGGCGACCAGGCGTTCACCCAGGGTCGCGTTGCGGATCAGTGGAACCAGGAAGTCGGGCGCGACCTTGTCGGGATTTCCTTCGTTGTGATGCGCCCCATTGCGATCTGCGATGAGGGGTGTCAGATCGGCCAGGTGCGCACTGAGCTGTCCACACCAGAGGGCGTCGATTTCCAGCACGTCAAGTTCGGGGGCACGGACCTGCAGCAGGTCCAGATAGCGGGCCAACCGCTGCGCATCATCGGTCGGCGTGGTAATCACTTGCACCCGATGACCTGTCTTGGCTGCCCAGTCGTCGGCGGCCCCTTTGCACAGGGCGGTGTCCCGGGCCGTGCGTCCGCAAGCGATGGTCAGGTCCAGGGCGTGGGTGACGCCTGGCCCTGTTGCGAGGACGCAGGCCGTGATGAGTACCGTGCACAGGCGGGTCAAGCGCGGGTCTCCATGTCGTGGTGTTGCCTCCGGTGGGGGCGGGCGGGGTGACGTTTAGAATAAGCGAGTGACTTGGTTCCTGTCCGCAATCCGCTAGGATAACGATCGATATGAATGCCGCCTTCCTCAATCACCGACTGCGCCTCGCCGCCCGCGTCATCGCCAACGGGGGGGTGATCGCCTACCCGACCGAGGCGGTCTTCGGATTGGGGTGCGACCCCTGGGACCCCGCGGCGGTGGCGCGCGTTCTCGCGATCAAGCGCCGCGACCCGGCCAAGGGCCTCATTCTGATCGCCGCCGAGCCGATCCAGTTGCGGCCGTTCGTGATCGATCTGTCGCCCGCGCGCATGGCCGAGATCCTGGCCTCGTGGCCGGGCCCCAACACCTGGCTGATGCCGGTACGGCCCCGGACACCGGGCTGGCTCACCGGCCGGTTCGATACCCTGGCGGTGCGGGTCACCGCCCATCCGCTGGCCGCCGGGCTGTGTCGCGCCTACGGCGGAGCCATCGTCTCCACCAGTGCGAACGTCGCTGATCGCCCGCCGGCCCGCTCGGCCCTGGGTGTGCGGCTGGCCCTGCCCGACGGACCGGACCTGATCCTCGGCGGCACCTGCATTGGAGCCGATCGTCCGTCCATGATCCGCGACGGGTGCACCGGGCGAGTCCTGCGGGCCTGATCGCCGGGAAGGGCTTGGCATTCCGCGTTGGCGGCAATACCTTGGTGAAATACGAGGTATCCAGGCAATCAGGGGGACAAAGAGATGTTCGACGCAACCGCAACGGCAATCCGCTGGGTGGAACAGGGCGTCGTGCCCGACGGGGTGACGCGTAGCGGAATCCGCGCGCTGCTGCGTCAGCGGCTTGCCACCCTCCCGACGCAGGATTGTGAAGCGGCTGCCGCTGCCGTGCGTGATTTCGTCGCTTGGATGGATGCCGCGCCGATCGCCGCGGTTCCGGAACTGGCCAACGCCCAGCACTACGAACTGCCGCCTGAGTTTTTCGTCGAAGTCCTGGGACCGCGACGCAAGTACAGTTCCTGCCTGTGGCCGCCGGGGGTCGAGACCCTGGCTCAAGCGGAGGATGCGTCCTTGCGGGTCACCGCGGAGCGCGCCGGGATCAGCGACGGCATGGAGGTCCTTGAGATGGGCTGCGGTTGGGGTGCTTTCAGCCTCTACGTGGCCGAGCGCTTCCCCCATTGCCGGGTGACCGGGGTCTCCAACTCGCAGGGGCAACGCGGCTTCATTGAGGCGCAAGCGCGCGCGCGTGGGATCGGCAATCTGACCATCATCACCGCTGATATGAATCAGTTCCAGGCGCCGGGGCGCTATGACCGCGTGGTCTCGATTGAAATGTTCGAGCACATGCGCAACCACCGGCAGTTGTTCGCCCGCGTGCATGACTGGCTCAAGCCCGGCGGGCGCTTTCTGATGCATATCTTCGTTCACCGCGCCCACCCCTATGCTTTTGAGGATCAGGGGCCAAGTGACTGGATGAGTCAGTATTTTTTCTCCGGCGGGATCATGCCCAGTGACGACCTGCCGCTGCACTTCCAAGACCGCCTGCGGTTTCTCTCGCGCTGGCGCTGGGATGGCCGCCATTATGAACGCACGCTCAACACTTGGCTGGCGCAGATGGATGCCGCCCGTACGCGGGTCTGGCCGATCCTGGAGCAGACCTACGGGGCCGCTCAGGCCGGCGTCTGGTGGATGCGCTGGCGGCTGTTTTTCATGGCCTGCGCCGAACTCTTCGGCTATCGCGACGGACAGGAGTGGTGGGTCAGTCACTATCTGTTCGAGCGGCCGGTGTGAGGCGACAACGCTTGCGCATCACTTGTTCTTGCTCGTTACTGAGATTCTTTGCGATGCCGGAAGAGCCAGGGCGTCTGCTGTGCCCCGGGCTTGGACCAGATGCCGAGACCGGCCTTGCGTGCTCGGCGCTCCGCCCGCGTGAAGGCCGGGTCTGAGCAATAATGTTCGTAGACCGCCGCTTGACCGTCGGCGACCTGCTGCAGATTCAGCAAGCGGCGGTCGGTACCCGTGGTATAGACCTCCCCGAGGGTTCGCCCGAACTGGTCGATTTCAAGCGTCTTGAGTTCCACCCGGCGGGGTGTGATCTCACGCAGGTGGCGGCGGGACGCTTTGCCCCAAGGGGCTTGCTCATATTCCGGGGCATCGATGCAGTGCAGCCTGACTTCGACCGACTGACCCTTGCAGGTCAAACGCATGGAGTCGCCGTCGAGCACTTGGTCCAGGGTGCAGATCCGGCTGGGTGGTAGCGCCGGCGAACCCATGGCCTGGGGTAGCAGCGGCGGCAGGGCAGCGGCGCCGCCGAGGATGAAGGCGGTGGCCAGGTGGTACAGCGCGTTCAGGCCGGGGCTCCTTGCTGGGTCGCGCGACCGTCGCTTGCGGGCAGCCTGTTGGTGTCTAATTGTGCGCGGTGAACTTGTATCATCGTCTTGCCCTGTCTGTGAGGTTGTTCCCGTTGTTGGGTTGCCGGCGTTGCATCGGTTGCCGGGCCGGTAGCGCTCCCTCCGCCGCCTGTCGCTGCGGCGACGGCCGCCATCAGGTCGTTGTCGAGACAGCGTTTGGACATCGGCCATTACTGTAGCGAAATAGCCCTTGGGAGTACGATTTCGATGTTCCATCCCCGTGCGCGATCTTCCTTCGCCAGGCCCTGGCTCGCTTGGCTGATGCTGTTGCTCGCCGGATCTTTTGGTAGACCCCTGATCGGTGCGCCTCAGGTCGAGGTCGCGCAGGAGTTGGAGCGGCTGATGGCGGTGCATGGCTTTACGATGAAGCCCGCGGACCTGGACGCGACCCGTGAAAAGCAGGGCCGGGCCGAGGACACGGACCTGTTGCCGCATCTGCGCGTGCTGCTGGAGGGGTTCGACCATGTGATCGTCCAGTCGCCCCAAGGCGGGGTTGAGCGAGTCCTGATCCTGGGGGAGAAGATCCCTTACGTTCCGCCGCCGGCGGCGGCCACTCCAGGGGCGCAGCCCGCGGACGGCGAGGCGGCCGCGGGTGAGACGGTTCTGGAAACCCAGCGCGTCGGTGCCTCTCACGCCGTTACCCTGACCCTGGAGGGCGCGAACGGCCGGCGGGTCCAACGGTTGCTGCTGGTGGATACCGGGGCGGACTACGTGGTGCTCCCCAGTTCGCTGATCGGCCAACTGGGCCTCGCCCCCGAGGGGCTGCGTCAGCAGCAGGTGCAGACCGCCAACGGACCAACCGACGCGGCCTTGGGCACCCTTCCGGCGGTATGGCTGAAGGATCAGCGCGTCGCCGGGATTGAGGTCGCCTTTATCGAGGACAGTCGCCTCGGCGGGAACGCCCTGCTCGGGATGAGTCTGCTGGGCCGTTTTCGGCTCACCATCGACGACGAGCAGGGTCGGCTGGTGTTGGGGGGGCAGTAACCGGCATGGGCGCTGGTCATTATGGCTGACCAAACGCGGACAGCGAAGCAGTGAGGTGCGAGAGCATGCAGGGCGCTACGATAAACTCGACAACGACAACGACAACGACATTAAACCGCGTCTCCGTCGAGGTCAGTGAAGTCCCCAAGGCCGAACACACCATGAAGATTACGCATTTCGCACTGGACGCGGTTTAGTATGAATGACACTCAGTTACTGCGTTACAGCCGGCAGATCATGCTCCCGGGCTTCGGTATCGAGGGCCAGGAGCGGTTGCGCCAGGCGCGGGTGCTGGTGGTTGGGCTCGGCGGACTTGGGTCGCCGGTGGCGATGTATCTGGCCGCGGCCGGGGTCGGGCGTCTGGTGCTGGCCGACTTCGATGCGGTGGACTTGTCCAATCTCCAGCGTCAGATCCTCCACACCACGGACCGGATCGGCATGGCGAAAGCGGAGTCGGCACGGCTGGCACTGCGCGCGCTGAATCCCGATGTCGAATTGGCGACCGTCAAGCGCAGCCTCAGCACGGAGACCCTGCCCGCGTTGCTTGCGGACCTGGATCTGGTGGTGGATGGGAGCGATAACTTTGCCACTCGCTTTGCCGTGAATGCCGCCTGTGTTGCGGCGCGTCGTCCTCTGGTCAGCGGGGCGGCCATGCGGATGGAGGGACAGGTCGCGACCTTCTCGGGTCAACCGGGCGGGCCTTGCTACCAGTGTCTCTACCCCAGGCTCGGTGCCGACGACGACACCTGTACTGCCAATGGTATCCTGGCGCCGGTCGTGGGCATCATCGGCAGCATCCAGGCGGTCGAGGCGATCAAGGTGCTGACTGGTCTGGGTGAGCCCTTGTTCGGGCGCTTGTTGTTGCTCGATGCCGCCGCGATGGCGTGGCGCCAGGTCCGCCTGACCGCGGACCCCGAATGTCCGGTCTGCGGGGGACTTCGGCTCGCTGACCGCCATGTTCCGGCTGGACAGGTTCGTCCTCATGCCCGATAGCCAGGCCGAGCCAGGGTAGGGCGAGCAGGACCATGAACAGGGCCGCATTTGCCGGGATGTGCAGATTGGCGTCGGCCGTGGAGTGGATCAGGATCGCGGTGACGCCCATCAGACTCGCGAACGCCATGCCGCGCGACAAGGTGTCGCGCCGACTCCAGAGGACGCGCAGTGCCGCGCCCAGGGAGAGCACGACACCGGCAACCAGCGGCAGCAGGCCGATGATTCCGTATTCGAGCTGCAGTTCCAGCAAGTCATTCTCCGCGTGCGCGAAATGCAGCGGGATCGACTCCGCGTTCCGGTAGGCCGGATAGACGCTGGAGAAGCTGCCGCCGCCGCTGCCCAGCCAGGGGTAGTCCTCCAGATAGCGCGTCGCACGCACGCCGATCTGGTAGCGTGCATCCTCGGTCAATACGGTCTGTTCCAAACGCTCGCGCACGCGGTCGAGTCCGAACCAACTCCCCAGGATCAACAAATCCACCAAGACCAGGCTGAACAGCAGGATCAGCACCGGCCGCGGTGAGCGGCGAAAGCTCAGCACGCCGATGAGCCCGGTGATCGCCAGACTAGTGAAAAACGCGGTATTGCCCATCCGCGAGGCCGTCATCACCAGCGTGCTCACCAGGATCGCGAGATAGATGCGCAGCCGCGCCTTGGGTCCTAACAGGGTGCCGGTCCAGGCGCGCAGGCGCTGCCGCCAGGTCATGCGTTGGTTCGGTTGAGCAAGGTCCGCGATCAACAGACCGATACCCAAGGCGATGCTCATCTCCAGGAAACCGGCCAAGTGATTGGGGTTGGCAAAGGTCCCGTGAGCTCGTCCGCTCGCAGCGATGAACAGGAAGGGCTCGCCAGCGAGCGTGAGCCAGCTGGCGAGCATCGCCTGCGCCACCGCGGCCAGCACCAGCGTGCTCGCCAGGATGCGCAGGCGTCGGCGGCTGCGGACCAGCACCAGGATCAGCCCGAACAGGCTGATCAAGGCCAAGCCGAGTCGCCACGAGACCAGGGCGGCGTGGGGGTCAAGGCTCAGTGTCGCGTCGGTTGGCGGCGGGCCGCCGGTAAGGGCCAGTGTTGTCTCCAGCCACTGTTGTGCCGCCCGCGGCGAGAGCACGCTCAGCCAGGTGAAGGGTAACGGCAGGACTTGCAGGAGCCCGTACAGGAGCCAGCCGATCAGGGCGGTCAGCGGCCAGCGGGCGTGCGACCAGGCGGCGGTCGGCCCCACGCGGCCGCGCAGGGCAAGTCCCAGCCAAAGACCGGCCAGCGCAAAGATCCCCGACTCCATAAGGGCTTGTGACCAGGGGCGATTACTGCCGAGCGGCAGCGGCACCCAGACGAGTAAGGCGACCAGGGCATAGAAGAGCCGGCGGTCGCTGGATCCAGGGTCGGGTGTCTGGTGCCTCGC
This sequence comes from uncultured Lamprocystis sp., assembly GCA_964470155.1. Lineage (GTDB taxonomy): Bacteria > Pseudomonadota > Gammaproteobacteria > Chromatiales > Chromatiaceae > Thiodictyon. The sequence continues at coordinate 86,666 of CAYYAY010000015.1, forward strand.
TGCCGTGTTCATCGACCGGACGAAGACCGGTTGCGGATGTTCAGGTAGAGACGTTGAAGATCCGCGTCAGTGGCGATCAATGGTGCCACGACCGCTGCCTGGCGGAGCGCGAGCGCGCGCTCAAGGACCGCGCGGGGTTGAACCTGCAGCCCGTGGCGCAGGAGATCCTGGACGGCGAGCCGCCCCTCGGGATCGAGTAAGGGCCAGGAAACCAGCCCCAGGTCCACCAGCGCGCGCAACGCGGCAGGCTCATCGCGGCCCAGGTCGGCCGCGCGGCGGTAGAGTCGCGTGAATTCATGATCTGACCGGCCGAGCTTGAAGCGGGTGCGCAAGACCGACGTCAGCCCCAGGGGCCAGGTGGGGCGCTGCTCCACGGTCTGGACATGCAGGTGCTCCGCCTCGCTCAAGCGCCCGGTCTCGACCGGTCCGCGGGGCTGGGCCTGCAACGCCAGACGCTCCAGATGCAGCGCGAGTTGTCCGCGATAGTTGGGGTTGGTGGGGTCCATCCGTTGCGCAAGCGTCAGCGAACGGCGAATGGCCTGGTCGTCACTGCCCCCGGCCGGCACCCCGAGCCCAGGCGCGAGCGCGCCGATCCGGTCCGCCTGCCAAGCGAATAGGCTCGCCACGCCAGCGAGCAAGCTCGATAATCCAGCGGCCGAGATCAGGACCAGCAGCGAAATCAGCGCGGTGTGCCTCACCGGCACGACCGCTGGTCAACCTGGGCTCGGGCGCGGCCAGTTGCCCCGATGGCCGGTCGACCTGCGCCACCCCGTGGGCACCGGGTACGCCCGATGATGCGTTTACATATTTCGCGAGTTTTCACGATCGTACTGCGTGTAGCCGCTATACGCATAGGAATACTTGCGGTAACGCCCATAGCCGACGCGCTTGGCGTTGTCGAACTGATTCAAGACGACACCGATCAGCGGGGCGTCCACGCGGTGTAGTCTCTTGATGGCGAGTTGCACCAACTGACGCGGCGTGGCATCCGCCCGAACGACAAAGACCACGGCGTTGCACAGCCGGGAAAGGACCAGGGCGTCACTCACCGCCTGGGCTGGGGCTGAATCCAGCACGATACGGTCGTAACGCTGCTCAAGATCCTCGAGGGTCTGCTGGAAGCGCTGGGAGGACAGGAGTTCAAGCGGATTGGGCGGCAGCAATCCAGCCGGCAGGAGATGCAGCTTGGTCCCCTCCAGGGGGTGAATACACTCGTCCAGCGTCGCCGTACCGGCGACCAGATTGGACAGGCCGGGGGCCTCGGCGGCCAGGCCGAGGCGCTGGGCGACCGCGGAGCGCCGCATATCGGCATCGATCAGCAGGACCCGCTCCAACTGACCGAGGGCCGCCGCGAGATTGATCGCGATCGTCGTCTTACCCTCGCCGGGGACCGTTGACGTCACCAGGACCACGCGGTGGGGGTCATCGAGGCCGGAGAGCACCACCGCGGTTCTGACCGTGCGGATCGCCTCGGCGAAATCGCTTTTGGGCCAATCGAAAAAGACCCGCTCGGGTGGCGCGTCACGTTTCCCCCGCCGATTCAGGAGCGGTACGGTTCCCAGGGTTGCGAGCTGGGTGTGATGCTCGACCTCCTCAGCGTCCTTCAGGGTGTTGTCCAGGTGGTCTTCGAGGATCGCCAGGCCGACACCGATGAGAAGGGCAAGTACGACGGCGACCACGATAATGCGGGTCTTACGTGGTTTGATTGGCGTCGTGGGGACCAGCGCGGCATCAATGACCCGGGCATTGGTAGACTCGACATCCGCGCCCAAATCGGTCTCTTTGAAGCGCGTCAGGAACATGTCGTAAATCTGGCGGTTGCTCTCCACTTCACGATCCAGTGAGCGCAGGGTGAACTCTTTGCGAGTGACATCCTGAGCGCGCGCCTTCATGGCGTCGAATTCCCGCTGCAGTTGATCGGTACGGGACTTGGCGATGTCGTATTCTTTCTTGACCGCCGCGATGGTGTTATCGATCTCGGCGCGCAGCTTGGCGCGGATCGTATTCAGGTCGGAGCGCGCGGACACCAGCTTCGGATGTTGGGCGCCATAGCGTCCAGCCAATTCCAAGGCATTCCGCTCGGCACGGACCTCCTCGGTCTTGAGGGTCTGAATAATAGGGTTACGGGTCACCACCGCATTGGAGCTCAACTCCGTGCTGTCGAGGTCCCGCAACTTCCGTACCTGATCGAATTCATTGCCCAGGCCTTCTTTTCTTGCGCGGGCCTCCACCAGTCGTTGTGCGAGGTCATTCAGTTCCCGATCGGTCAGGTCCAGATCGCCCTTCACGTCGATCAACCCCTGCTCCTCCCGATAGCTTTGCAGCTTGCGCTCTGAGGTGTCGACCTGTGACCGCATCCCATCGAGACGCTTCGTCAACCAGCTCGCCGCCTTCTTGACTGTCTCTAAACGCGTTTCCAGCCCGAACTCGATATAGGCATCAGCGTAAGCCGCCGCCACGCCGGCCGCGAGTTCCGGATCATGGGCATCGAACGAGACGCGAACCATATCCGAATCCGGCAACACCTCAGCTTTGACATTTCCGCTCAAGGCGGCGACCACGCTGCGGCGGGCGTCCGCTTCGGGGATGACAGTTGCAACACCCGGACCCGTTGCCCATTTAGGGAGGAGGCCGCTGAGATTGAGTTGGAAGCGTGCCCGACGCGGCGCCTGCTGGCGGGGATCGAATTCCGGATTGGTCCACAGATTCAAGCGATCGGCGACACTGGCCGCGAGCGCTTGCGATTGCAGCAGCAGGATCTGCGTCTGCAGATAGCTCTGGGTGGAGAGAAATGAGTACCAACCGTTCACCGCGTCGTCCTGCACCGGACTGAACCCGCGGCGGCTGGTGTCGATCAGGATGGTGGTCGATGACTGGTAAACCGGCTCCAAGGACTGAGCGATCAAGCCGGCGAGGAGACCGACAGCGAGCGCCAACCCCAGAATCTGCGCCCAATATCGTCGGATAATCCGCCAGTAGACCTCGACATTGAGTGTCGCCGCTGTTGTTTTCGCGGCGACTGCATCGCGTTCTGGTGACGATGCGGTGACGACCGCATCGAAAACGGATTCGCGGCGATTCATCAGAAGAAGCTTTCCTTGACGATGATGGTGTCTCCGGGGCCGAGTGGGTCATCCTGGCCCACCTTACGTTCCTGCCTGGAATTCCCCTCCGACACGACAAAGATCTTGCTGCGCGAGGCCCGCTCCGTATAGCCGCCGGCAATCGATACCGCTTTACGTACCGTCAGGCCGGGCAGGTAGGCATAGCTTCCGGGTCTGTTCACCTGCCCCATGACGAAGAACTGCCGATACTCCTCGATACTCACGCTGACTCGCGGGTCGACAAGATAGGGTCCGCGCAGGCGCGAGGCGACCAGTTCTTCAAGGTCACCCGGCGTGAGATCCGCAACCTTCAGTTCGCCGAGTAGCGGAAAAGAGATCGTGCCGCGGGCACTGACCCGGCTGGTCACGGTCAGGTCGTCCTCACCGAAAACGGCGATTCGTACCTGGTCTCCCGCACTCAGTCGGTAGCCCTGAAGAGCATCAGCGCCGTGTCCGAGCCCCCATGGCAGAAGCAGCACCAGCCACCCGGCCAAGGCGGCAATCACAATCAGCCGCCACGAATGTTCACGGTGCCGCAAAAAAACTGGTGACGAAGCCGCTCTATTCATGTGATCGGGAAGCTAGTAAGCCGTGCGTATCGAGAACAAGAAAACATTATCGGTGTATTCGGCGAGCGACAGGTTCGATGTTCGTGACTCGTAGGTGTAGTCGAGCCCGAGTTCAAGCCAGCGGCGCATCTGGTAAAATACCCCCCCGGCGACATTATAGCGATGATCCGTGCGCGGCTCACCCACATAGTCGTCGTTGGCCCCCAGCAGGCCGAAGCGCGTGTGAATGGCAGGTTTCCAGTAATGCACCCAATCCAGAGCCACTGAACTGACCACGACCGCATCCGCCAAACCGGTGGTGGACTCCTCGGGGGCGCGGACAGTCGCCAGGTTGAAGGTGGAGTAAGGTTTAGGCCGGTATTGGGCCGTTGCCGACCATCCCAGGTCGCTGATGTTGCCGCGCTCTTCGGCAGCGAAGTTCTTGCCGAGCCAACCCAGTTTCAGGGTACCACTGGTCTTCGCGGTCGCGTCCCAGGTGATACCGCCATAAGCGAGCAGCTGCTCGCTGTCGAGCGTCTCCGCGTCGGCTTCTTGATTGGTGTAATCAATATTCTCCCAGCCTAATTCAAACAGTAAGGAGACCTTGGGTCTGATGCGTGCGTAGAAGGTGGCGCTGAGCGGCGTGCGGTTATTGTTTCGGGTTTCTTGATCGTTATTGATGTAGTCGCGGGTCAGGAAACCGGCTGACAGGTCCAGGCGGCCGCGTGCGCCTGGGGCGCCGTAGCTGTATCCCAATCTGACACGATTGGAGTTCCAGAGGTCGGGTGAGTCCGCGAAGTTGGCACGCGAACCATCCACCGGTGAGCCGGTGCCGCGCCGATCATGCCAGTGCCAGAATTGATAGTCTGCGGTTGCGCGATGGCGCAGACCGAAATCCCAGTTTGCCGTCGCGCTGGCCTGCTGATCCACGAAGTCATCGGCGGAGCTTTCTAAGACGCTGCCGATGCGCGCAAAATATGCCAGATTATACGAGTCCGGGCCTTTCAGGGCAGTCAAGCGAATGCCGGGCTCGACGATGATCTCAAAGGTGCTCATAACCCCGAGATAGCCGAGATCCTTGATCTGATTGTTGCTGTGATAATAGTTGGTCTCGTATCCCGAGAGCAGATTGAGCCAGGGGTAGGCACGAAACCCTCCTAGATCGAATCCGGTGCCGACCGGCTGGGCCGTGGACAGCGTAGGGACCAGGATGCCCCAGAGCATCCCCGCGGCGATGAGGTGTCGTTGACCGTGCATCGGTATTTCGCTCGGAATAGTGATAGGCATCGATTTGGAATGCGGCAACCAACTGTGCGCCTACCGGGCGCTGGCGTCGCCGCCCGAGTCTTCGGTTACGTCCAGCCAATTGTCATAGCCGCCGCCGCCCACCAGGCCGATGGTGAACAAGTTGTTGTATACGTTCGCGTCCCAGTCGGCAGCGGGATCCGCCGGCGGGGTCATTGCTTCGGCCAAGGCGCGTCGGTTGTTCACGTAATCCCAATACTCATCGTCGATCAGACCCTTTTCCATCATACGCCGCAGGCGTTCTTTTTCCAGGGCGCGCTGTGGTGTTTGCCCGGCGCTCTGGGGCGCGACCGCCGCGACGCTCGTTGTCGCGGATTGCCGTTGGCGCTCCGCGAGTTCGGCGGCCGCCTCCAGGACGGCGGCATCGATCAGGTAACGCGGTGCTGTGCCTCTGAGAAAGAACGCCCGGCGCGCTGCCGACGCCGCGACGCCCGCGCCGGTCTCGGCGGCCGCACAGACCAGGATCGTCTCATAGACAGCCGTGAAGAGATCGTGACCCGCGACCAAGAGGGCCTCGGTGATGTCTCCCGCATCCTCAGCGGACGGGCATTCCGCGCTAATGCGTTGCTTGAGCGCGGCGCGCGGGTCGTCAGTGCGCGCTGAACGCGCTGCGGTCTCTGCGGTGGTGTCAACCGCAGCCACGGGAGGACCCAAGCGCCCGGCCATCGCCCGCACTTCGGGGGAAATCACCGCGGACATCTCGATCGGTGACTGCGCCGCGAGACTGTACGCCAATCCGCTCAAGGCAATCCCCAGAAGACCGATGCGTAACTTGAGGCTCATGTGCGTTACTCTTGCTTAGGAAACGACGTTCATCGCGCGCCGCGCGGCGGGTTACCTCATGCGCTCCGGAGGGAGTGGATCTTCGCTCAGCCTGATATTAGCATTAGTTGCCGAAAATGCTACTGTGGCATTTTCGTCAAAAAAGACCTGCCACCTATCCTGGGCGATGTTGATCCGGCCGCAGATGTGGGGTGAAATAGACATCTGCATCATCGAGTTCTACAGCCAGTCCCGCATGGTCGACCAAGGGTTGTTCAAAGTCGTTCCAGCCGCGCAGCCCGGTCCGGAGCGAGGCAACATTTTCATATCCCAGCAGCAGCATGGAGTTGGCGGCTAACACGCTGCGGTAGCCGGACCGACACACAACGACGATTTCCCGCTGCCTTGCCTGTACCAGTTCCGGTACCGTTTCCTCATAGTCCCACTCGCAGGCGGATTCCAGAATGCCGCGCGGGACGTTCAGCGAGCCGCTGATATGCATCGCGGCGAATTCATCCGGCTCGCGGACATCCACGATCATGATATTTGGGTTCTCGTGCCGTCGCTCCGCCAGGTCCCAGGGCATGATCTCGCGGATGTCGACCAGGCATCCTCTCACCAGCTCGAGAAAATTTTTCATCGGATCTCCTGTGAAGCATGGGGGATTGCGAAACGGCCGCGTTCAGGGTTCGTCGTCTTGCTGCGGTCGTGCACAGAGGCAGCGCTCAACGGCGATGACCGCTGCTTCGACGCGTGAGTGGACTTCGAGTTTACGCAGGATCGCCTTGACATGGAGTTTCACGGTGCCGTCCGTGATCCCCAGCAACCGACCAATCGTCTTGTTGCTATGCCCCTCCGCCAGGTGGCAGAGGATCTCTTGCTCGCGCGGGGTCAAATCCGCATGGCGCTGGTGGTGCTGGTCCCCGGTTGCGTCGCCCTGGACCGCGCGTGCCAGAATGCCGATCAGTTCCGGGGCGACCACGGTGCGGCCGCGGACCACCTCACCCAAGGCCGCGATCAGCGCATCCGGTTCCATGTCCTTGAGCAGATACCCCTGAGCCCCCGCCTGGAGACTGGCAATCACGTCGCGCTCATCCGCGCTCGTGGTCAGCATGGCGATCGGCATGCGCGGATGGGCGCGGCGCAGTTCACGTAAGACTGCCACCCCGCCATGTTCAGGCATGCGCAGGTCCAGCAGGACCACGTCCGGCACGGTCTCGGCTACCCGTGCCGCACCGGCCGCGCCGTCGCGCAGCGCGGCGACGACCTCGATGCCTCTGCGTTCAAGCAGCTCTTGCAGGCCCAATCGGAACAGCGCGTGGTCGTCGATCAGCAGGACGCGCATCAGGGACTCACCCACCGCGGACGCGCGTCGGCACGCGGCACCGCGAACGTCAGCTCCAGGCGCGTACCTTCGCCCGGTTCGCTCTCGATCCGCAACTCGGCGCCGATGCGCCGCGCCCGCTCGGCCATGATGGCAAGTCCGATGTGGTCGCCGAGGCCTTCCCCGGTGGTCGGGGCGCGGAAACCAACACCGTCGTCCTCGATCAGTACGCGATAGGCGCCGTCGGGTTGGCGCGTCAGCAGCAGGCGCACGGTATGGGCGCGCGCGTGCTTGCGGATGTTGGTCAAGGACTCCTGAACGATGCGCAGCACCTGCAGCTCCTGTGTGGCCGAGAGATCGAAGGGGCGACAGTCGTTCTGAAACAGCACATGGGCGCCGGTTTCCTGGCCGAGGCTCAGAATCAGCTTCTCCAGGGCGGGCACCAGGCCGCGCCGGTTCAGGGGGGAACGGACGCTGGCCAGCAATTCACGCAGTTCGGTATGCGCCTCGTCCAGGCCGACACGCACTCTGACCAGGTCATTGCGGGCGGCGGCGGGGATCGGTGTGTCGCCCAGCGCGTCCTCGAACATCCGCACCTGAAAACGCAGGCTCGCCAATGTTTGGGCGAGTGAGTCATGCAGTTCATGGGCAAGCGAATTGCGTTCCTCAAGGATCGACAACCGGCGCGCCTCGGCATCCGAGCGATGGTTGGCAATCGCCACACCCAAGTGATGTCCAACTGTCAACAGGATGTCCATGATATCTTCCCGCGCCCTCACCCCGGGCTGGTCGACGAAGATCGTGTAAGCGCCCAGCAGTTCGTCGCGATGCTCCAAGGGGACGGTCACCACCTCCAACTCGTTCGACCCGAACATCCGCCGACCTTCGATCCGGGAGCAGTAACGGGCGTCCCGATCACACAGGATATCGCCGGGGGCGAGCACGCTGCCGCACCGGCACAGGTCGACCGGGGCCATGTCCTGCTCCTGCACCAGATCGTCGTCCAGTCCGATCGAACCGACCAGGCGGCGGGTCCCGTCCGCCAGGACCAGCCGCACGGTCGCGGCGCGGCCGTTAACCATCTCCTTGAGTACGCGCAAGAAGCGCAACAGAAGTGCCTCCAGGGAGTCGGCCTGGTGGATGCTCGCGGCAACGTCGTAGAGAATCTTGAGCGAGGCGGTTTTTTGCGCCAGGCGCTTGGTCTGGCGGGCGACCCGGCTATCCATGTCCTCGTAGAGGTCGGTGAGCTCCGCATTGAGGCCGCCGATATCCCGCGCCATGCGGTCCAGGACGCCGGCGTCGTGCAGGGTCTCGCTGGCGCCCGGCTCGCCCTGATTGATGCGGGCCACCGAGTTCTCCAAACGCACCAGCGGGAGCAGCAGCCGGCACCGCAGGCGCTGCCAGGTCACCGCGCAGCCGCTGACCCCGGCGAGCAGAAAGATCAGACACCCCACGGGGGGCCAGGCCAGTCCCGGTTGGATCGAATGCAACAGCAGCAGCGACAAGGCGGCGCCCAGGGTGGTCCCCACCAGGATCAGAGGACCGCTGAGACCGGCAGTGCGCAGCATCTCGCGGATGCGGGCCGCGTCGCGGCCTGAATCGGCGGCGGGGCCATGAACGCCGGGTGGATCGGCGGCCTGGGTGTCCTGGGTGTCAGTCATCCGCCGTGACGGCGCCGCGTCGGCATCGGCCGTCGGTGCCGGGGGTGTGTGCGCGGCGGGCCAGAGGCCCGAGTGGGCGTTCATGCGCCGACCTCCGGTGCAGTGCTGCTTTCGCGCTGCTGCAAATCCCACATCGCCGCATAGTGCCCGCCGGCATCGAGGAGTTGGCGATGTGTCCCCTGCTCGCGGATGCGTCCCTGTGCCATCACCAGGATGCGGTCTGCGTCCACCACGGTGGACAGACGATGCGCGATCACCAGAGTGGTGTGATCCTCCGCCACCTCGGCCAGGGTCTGTTGTATCGCCTGTTCAGTATGACTGTCGAGCGAAGAGGTGGCCTCGTCGAAGATCAGGATGCGCGGGCGCTTCAGGATGGCGCGGGCGATGGCCACGCGCTGTTTTTCCCCGCCCGAGAGTTTCAACCCCCGCTCACCCACGACCGTGTTCCAGCCGTCCGGCAGACGTTCGACGAACGCGCGGATGTGCGCCATCTCGGCCGCGCGCTCGACCTCCGCGCGGGTCGCTTGCGGGCGTCCATACAGCAAGTTGTAGTAGATGCTCTCGTTGAACAGGACCGTGTCCTGGGGAACGATGCCGATGGCGGCGCGCAGGCTGGCCTGGGTCAGGTCGCGCAGGTCCTGTCCGTCGATCAGGATCCGACCGCCGCTGACCTCATAGAAACGGAACAGCAGTCGCGCCAGGGTCGACTTGCCGGCCCCGCTGTGGCCGACCACGGCCAGGGTTTGTCCGGGTTCGATGCGGAAGTCCAGGTCTCTAAGGATCGGCCGTTCGGGTTGATAGTGGAAGTCGACATGCGCGAAGCGAATGCCGCCCTTACCCGGCATGAGCGGTTTGGCCGCGGGTCGATCCGCAATCTCGGGGCGCCGTTCCAGCAGCTTGAACACCAGATCCATGTCGGCCAGAGCGTACTTGATCTGACGGTAGACGATCCCGAGAAAGCCGAGCGGGATAAAAAGTTGAAGCAGCAGTGCATTGACGAGGACCAGGTCACCAACGCTCAGGTCGCCGGCCACCACACCCTGGGCGGCGAACACCATCAGCAGCGTCACCCCCAGCGCGATGATGGCGCCTTGACCGAAATTCAGCACGGACATGGAGGTCTGACTCTTGACCGCCATCTCCTCCCAGGCGGCCAGGGTGGTATCATAGCGGTCGACTTCCATGCGCTCGTTGCCGAAATATTTCACCGTTTCGTAGTTGATCAGACTGTCGAACGCTTGGGCGTTCCCCAGGGAGTCCAGGCGGTTCATCTCATGACGGTAGTCCATGCGCCATTCAGTGATGGCCAGGGTGAAGGCGACATAGACCGCGACCGTGCCGAAGGTCACCAGGGCGAAAATCGGGGCGTAACGCCCGAGCATAACCGCTGCCACCAGACCGAACTCCACCAGCACCGGCAGCACGCTGAACGCCATATAATTGAGGATGGTGGAGACCGAGCGGGTCCCGCGCTCCAGATCCCGGCTCACCGCCCCGCTGCGCCGCTCCAGGTGATAGCGCAGCGACAGGGCGTGCAGCTGCTCCAGAACCCGCGTCGAGAGTCGGCGCATGGCGCGGTAGCGCACGCGCGCGAACACCACATCGCGCAGCTCGTTGAAAAGAGCGTTGCTGAGCTTGAGTGCGCCATAGACCAGCAGCATCGACAGCGGCAACACCATGACCTGGCCCTTGGTTCCGTCGAAGGCATCGACGATGCCCTTGAGTGTCAGCGGGATGCCGACGGTCGCGACCTTGGCCATCACCAGACACGCCAGTGCGACCGCGGCACGGCCACGGAACTCCCACAGATAGGGCAGCATCCCGCGCAGGTTGTGCCAGTCCCGGCGATCTGCGTGGACGCGCTCGGTGGCGATGATTCGTGGTTGCATGAGGAATCTGATTGCTTTCTCGCGGCGCGGGTGCCACCTTGCCTTCCGGCAGCGCGGCGCGCGCACCGCGACCCGGTAGACGAACAGCGCCCAAGATGAGGACGAATGATGGCAGATCCCACCCTCGACAGCGCCGGTTGCGCGCTGCACGAGCCTTACGCGCTCCAGGTCATCGGCGACCAGATGGAGCCCGAATTCCCGGCCGGCTGCATCGTGATCATCGAACCGACCGACACCTGCCGCAGCGGGTCTTACATCTTTGTCGAGGTTGAGGGGGTGCGCTGGTTCCGCAAATATGTCAAAGACGCGGCTGGTGCCGAGTCCTTGCGGGCGGAGAACCCCGTCTATCCGGAGATCGACCTCAGGGGGCTCGAATGGACCGTGCTTGGAGTCATCATTCAGCGTAACATTCGGCGTAAGATCAAGCACTACGACTATTCACACGGGGCTGAGAAGGCACTCGACCCAGGGCGGCGGGCGCCCGCAAGCGAGCACCCGCCGCGGTAATTCCCACGGCCCGCCGCGATCCTGCGGCCACGCGGCCTATCAGCGATCAGAGTCCATGAATATTGAGAGCCTCTATCCCGCCGTGGAACTTGTGCGCGAACACCGTTTCGGGGCAAGTTCCAGGGAGGCGAGTTTTCTGCGCGCCTATCCGGCCTTAGTGGCCGCGGCGCGGGTGGATGCGGACGATCCTGTGGATCCCTTCCTGCGCACTGCTGCCCTGGCCTATGCCTGGAAGCCCAGGGCACTGAAGATCGACGAGGATTTCCTGCCTGCCGCGGCAGCGTCATTCGCCTCGGTCAAGGCGAATGGAGTGACCATCAGCCGCGATCTGATCGATCCGATCGCCGGCTGCCTGGGTTCGCTGGTCGGCGCATCCACGGTGCTGCATCTGGCCAATCCAGCGGTGTTCCCGATGTGGAACAAGCGCATCGAGCGCTTTCGTTTATGCGAGACCCCGTCGTCCTTTCACATGGGCCAGACCCGCAACTACCTGGGGTTCATTGAGGATGTGTGGGGCATCACCTCCCACCCGATGTTTCTGACCTTCCATCACGAGTTCTGTACCGCCTATCAGGAGCGCCTGCAGCGGCTGCATATCGCCGCCTATCCGCTGACCGAGCCGGGGGTCGTGCAATGTGCGACGGCCGAGTTGGCGCGGGGTTGATGTAGGGGCTTGCACCGCTTCGCCAGCAGGAATCGTCAGTTCATGGACCAGGCCCAGCACAATCGACTCGTCAGCTTCATCTGGGGGATTGCCGACGATGTGCTGCGCGACGTCTACCAGCGCGGCAAGTACCGCGACTGCATCCTGCCCATGGTCGTCATCCAAAGAGCTTGCGCAGGACTTTCAGCGCCGGGCGCTTCTTCCAGTCCACCCCATCAGTGACGCCCCGGCGTGCAGTTGCGCATGAACAATGCGAGACTTGCACAAACGCGGAGAACAAGGACGCGGCACCTGACGATGCAGCTTGAACAACTCCAGACCAATGCGGCCATCCGCGGCATCCTCCCCGATGCCCTGGTGACGGTCGTCAGCGTCCAGTGGTTCGGCTCGGAGGCGCTGGAGCTGACCTACAAGACCCCAACCGGCAAGGTCGCTAACGCGCTGCTCTACCGCCACGACGAGCCCCGTCTGGAGCTGGTTGAACAAGGCCGTCCCTGGAGTTTCGATGGCGACGGCGCGCTCTTCCGCCTGGTGTCGGAGGCGCACCGCATTCGCCTCGCCCACCTGTTCGACCCGGTGCTGGCGGTGCATACCTCCATGGTCGACCCGCTGCCGCACCAGATCACCGCCGTCTACGAGGCCATGTTGCCGCGCCAGCCGTTGCGCTTTCTGCTGGCCGACGACCCCGGCGCCGGCAAAACCATCATGGCGGGCCTGCTCATCAAGGAACTGGTCGCCCGCGGCGACCTGCAACGCTGCCTGATCGTCTGCCCCGGCAGCCTGGCCGAGCAGTGGCAGGACGAGTTGTATCGCCGATTCCACCTGCCCTTCGAGATCCTCACCAACGACAAGCTGGAGGCCGCGCGCACCGGCAACTGGTTCCTGGAGACCAGTCTCGCCATCGCCCGCCTCGACAAGCTCTCGCGCAATGAGGACGTGCAGCAGAAGCTCCAGGCCCCGGATTGTCGCTGGGACCTGGTGGTCTGCGACGAGGCCCACAAGCTCTCCGCCACGGTGTTCGGCGGTGAGGTCAAATACACCAAGCGCTATAAACTCGGGCAACTGCTCTCGACCCTGACCCGGCACTTCCTGCTGATGTCGGCCACGCCGCACAACGGCAAGGAAGCGGACTTCCAGCTCTTCATGGCCCTGCTCGATGGCGACCGCTTCGAGGGCCGCTTCCGCGACGGCGTGCATACCGCCGATTGCTCCGACCTGATGCGCCGCATGGTCAAGGAAAGCCTGCTCAAGTTTGACGGCACCCCGCTGTTCCCCGAGCGCATCGCCTACACCGTGCCCTACCGGCTCTCGGACGCCGAGGCCGCGCTCTACCAGAGCGTCACCGAGTACGTCCGCGAGGAGTTCAACCGCGCCGAAGCCCTGGAGAACGACAAACGCGCCGGCACCGTCGGCTTCGCCCTGACCATCCTGCAACGGCGTCTCGCGTCCTCGCCCGAGGCCATCTACCAGTCCCTGCGCCGTCGCCGCGAGCGGCTGGAAAGCCGGCTGCGTGAGCTTGAAGTGCTCCACCGCGGTGGGAGCGGGGGCGTCCCGCCCCCGTCTACGGCACTGGACGCTGACGACCTCGAAGACCTCGAAGACGCCCCCGAAGACGAGGTCGCGACAGCCGAGGAGACGATCCTTGACCAGGCCACCGCGGCGCGCTCGATGGCCGAACTGCGCATCGAGATCGACACCCTCCGCCGGCTTGAAGCCCAGGCCCTGAGGGTGCGCCGCAGCGGCAATGACACCAAATGGATGGAGCTTTCGAGTCTGCTTGGCGCGGTCTTCACCCCGGCCGCGTTGGGCGACCGCATCGAAGAAGCCAAGGCACCTTACGGCGCGGGACCGATCCCGCCGCCCACGCCCTCGCCGCACCAGAAGCTGGTCATCTTTACCGAGCACCGCGACACGCTGAACGACCTGGAGGGCCGCATCACCACCTTGCTCGGGCGCAAGGACGCCGTGGTCATCATCCACGGCGGCATCGGTCGGGAGGCGCGCCTCAAGGTCCAGGAGTCCTTCAAGCACGACCCGCAAGTCCAGGTCCTGCTGGCCACCGACGCCGCGGGCGAGGGCATCAACCTCCAGCGCGCCCACCTGATGGTCAACTACGACCTGCC
>CAYYAY010000016.1:0-45996 GCA_964470155.1 uncultured Lamprocystis sp.
ACCCTACGGTAACACCGTGACCTGTAGGGTCCGCTGTGCGGACCGACGACCGTGCAGACCGCGCGGTGGCCGGGTTTATGACCAAGGCCCCTGCGCGGACAACGCCTGCACAATCCCGCTTCGCCACACCCACGGCCGCATTCTAACTCAAGCTGACTGTCACTGAATCCCCGCCGCCTGCTTGAAGTGGCCCTCCAGCTCGAGCCCATAGTCGATGGCGCGGTTCAGTTCCGCGGTGTATTTCTCCACCGCCCCGGCGGAAGTGGCCAGGGCCGCCTGGTGGGCGGTCGCGTCCACCGAGCCGGCGGCCTGCTGGGTGTAGGACTGGCCTGGCCGCCGGTATCCAGTTGGAAGGGACGGCGCGGGTCGATTTGCTTCAATACTGCATAGTGACGGTTGAGTTCAGCGATCTTGGCAATCAACTCCTGATTCACCTTGAGATAGCGCGACAGGTACTCGGTGAAGCTGGCATAGGCGTTGAGATTGCCGATATGGGCCGGGTCGGTCAGGTACTCGGGGGTCCACTGGATGGACGAGCGGAGCCACGCGGGTTCCGCGTAGACTTATTAAAAGTGTGACAGAAAGATGTGACAGCATTGTAACGGTCCGGCAGGCCGTCTTGGCGGCTCGGTCGCCCGCGTTGGCGCAGTCGTGCGTCTTGACCTGGCGGGGGACCCGCCAAGCCCCGGCATCAAAGGCGTAACAAATCGCGGTTAAACTAAGCGGCCCCGGGATGCGCGTCGGCCAGCCAGGCGGCGTTGCTGCACCGCAGCAAATCGGCTGTCCTCGGGAAACCCCAGAGTTGCCGGCGCTTTTCGCCTGTCGCGCAAGACTCCCGCCGGAACCTGGTATCCTCATTGCCGGCCGTCCGGCCAACGCTACCCACCAATACACCGCTTAAAGGAAACCCGTGATGAAACGGTCCACGATCATCGCATCCGCCCTGTTCCTGACCACTGCCGTCCCGCTGCTGGCCGGCACCTTCGACAATGCCGGGGTCGCACGGGCCGGCTCGGCGCCCGTCGCGCGCATCCTGAATTGCGACCTGGTAAAGACCTCGTTTAAAGGTAGCAACGAGGGCTGGTTCAGCAGCGCCGACAAGTCGGTGGAGTCCACGTGTCTGGCCGGCGACACCCCGATCAACTTCTCCGCCGGTGCCGACAACTGGCCGAAGCTGCTGCAACTGGCTGGGCAGCCGGTCATCGTCAAGCTCACCCAGAACAAGGGGGTGATCAAGGAAGCCAAGACCGATTGGGTCCTGATCGATATCGCCCCCAAGGCCGGCGCCAAGGCCGCCGCCAATCCGGCCAAGGTCTGCGGCGACGACAAGGCGCCCAAGGAGCTCAAGGACGTCTGGTCGCACGGCTACCGCGTCGGTCTCGCGGTGGACGTCTGGCAGGGCGGCACGCGCCCGAAGGATGATCACTGGACGGGCGCTCAGTCGGGGCACAAGGATGACTGGTACGCGGACGTGCGCCTGTCGCGCAGCCGCAATACGCAATGGGCGCCGGACGGCTCGGTGCGCCTCGGCGCCGTCTGCGCCGCCGCGCATGAGGCCATCGCGACCGCCGTCAAGCCGCTGATCTTCGTCTATGACCAAGGTAGCGAGGACCCGCAGTACGTGATCGTGGAGGCCTATGCGATCGATTGATGCCGTCCGACCACACACACTCAGGTCCAAGGCGCCGGAAGGTGACTCAATGACACCGATCGAGAAGGTCGGGGCACTGTACGACGAGCTATTGGCCTGGTACGGCGAGGGCCAGGATCGCGAGACCAAGGCCGCGGCCAAACTGCTCATGATCGCTCTGCTCAAACTCAAGGAGCATGGCGGGTTCGATCGCCCTGTGGGAACCGGTGCTCGCCACGCTCGGCCCGGCCGCTCAGGTGGGTTGGGCGGAAGTCTTCAAGCGCTCCGCCGCGGGCGGTTTCCGCTACGGTCAGACCAACCCGGAGAGTTCCAACAGCGGGCTGTCGGCCCTGGTCGCGCAGTTCTATGCGGGGGCCGAAGCGCAGGCCGGACGGCCGGTGCCGCGCTTGTCGCTCGCCAAGGTGGAGGACCCCAAGATTCGCGAATTCGTCGCCAAGGTCCATGAGAGCGTCATCCACTATGGCCGCTCCACCGGTTTCTATGCCGAGAAGATGCGCGCCGGCGGCCCCCAGTACGCGGATGCGGTGGTGCTCTATGAAAGCGACGTGATCCAGGCCAACCAATACATCCGCGACCAGGGACTCAAGTTCCCCAAGCTGCTGGGGGTCTATCCCAAGGAGGGTACCTTCGCCACCAATCACCCCTTTGCCATCGTCAAGCGCGAGTGGGTGGACGCGGACGAGGAGGACGCCGCCAAACGCTACTTCGCGTTCCTAATGTCCCCCCAAACCCAGGCCAAGGCACTGCAATACGGGTTCCGTCCGAGCGTCGCCCTCGACATGGACCCGAAGATTTATGCGATGGTGTGGAACCCGGATAACGGGGTGCAGCCGTTCGAGATGGTGCACAACTTCCTCGCCACCCCGGGCGGCAACGTGGTCAAGGCCGCCCGGGATGCCTTCCGCGCGATCAAGAACAAGTCCCAGGTGGTGCTGGTGATCGACCGCTCCGGCAGCATGGAGATCAAGGTGCGCGACAACGAGCGCGGGGTGGAGCGCTCCCGCATGGAGATGGCGGTGGAGAGCGCGAACCTGCTCGCCGGGACCCTCCAGGACAAAGATCGCCTCTCCCTGCTGCTGTACGACTATCAGGTTCAATATTCCGATCTGACGCCCAAGGGCCAGCCGATCGCCATGGATGCGGCCGGTAAGGCGCGCGTGCGGGAGGCGCTGGCGAAGGTTCAGCCGGCCGGCGGCACCGCCATGCGGGCGGCCGTCGCGACCGCCTGGACCGACCTCTGCCAGGCGATCAAGGCCGACCCGACGGACCGTTCGATCCGCGTGCTGGTGGTGCTGACCGATGGGATCGACAACGCCTCCAAAGTGTCGGATGCCGATCTGATCCGGCAGATCGGCTTCGCCAAGTCCGATGGCCGCGGCGGTAATCTAGGCGATCCCGCCTGCAAGATCCCGGTCTTCGGCGTCGCCTTCGGCGGCCAGGCGGACGACGCGCAACTCCAGGCCATCAGCGCCGCCGCCGGCGGCGAGACGCGCCGCGGGGACTCCGCGGAGATCCGCGAGATCTTCAAGCGTTTCAGCGAGCTCCTGTGATCACTGCCAAGTCGAGGACGATCCCGATGTCACCATCCGCGAATCCCGCGCCGACCACAGGCCGAGCCAACGCCGCATTCGAAGGACTCGGCCACACGGTAGTCCGCACCTTGCTGGCGTTCGCCATCGCACTCGCCGCGCCCACGCTGCCGGCGGCCGAGAAGTTGTTCGACTTCGGCAGCCTCAACGTCGACCTGTCCAAGGTCCAGGCGAAACCCGGCGCAACCCCCGAGCAGGCCGGGGCTCCAGCGGGCACGGCGGTGAAAGAGGCGCCGGCCCAGCAGTTGCCGAGTACGCCGGAGAGTCCGGCCCCGGCCGTCTTGCCGCGCGACGGTCAGGAGTCCATCGGCACCACGGTCAAAACCCAGGCGGTCACGGTCAAACCGGTGGAGGCGAGCGCGGACAAGACCGGGCAGCAGCAAGTGAACTATCCGGTACCGGAAGACCGACCGGTCATTGAGGTCAAGATCGCCGCCGGCTCCGAGAAGAAGGACTGGTTCGAGGAGGCCGCCCGGCGCTTCATGGCCGACCCCAGCCTCAACAGCATCGACGGCAAGCCCATCCGCCTAACCATCGACAAGATCGGCTCGACTGAGTCGGCGACCCTGCTGGCCGGCGGCAAGACCATGCACGGCGGGCGCAACGAGTATCAGGTGTGGGCACCCGCCTCCAGCATCTTCCGCAGCGTCGTGGAAGAAGCCTTCACCGGCGGCAAATTGTTTGAGACCGATGAATCGGTGGCGCGCAGCCCCATGGTCTTCGTCACCTGGGAGCCGGTGCAGCAGGCCATCGATCAGACGATCGAGAAGTCGATGAGTTTCGATACCATGACCGAGATCTTCTCCCGCGAGTTGAGCGGCGAGAAAATTGATCCCAACGGGCGGAGCTTTCAGTTCGGCTTTACCCGCCCTCAAGACTCCAACAGCGGCGCCGTCGCCCTGATCACGATGGCCTACGAGTTCTTCGCCAAGGATCGCGGGCGCTATCGAATCCGCTTAGAGGACTTGAAGAACCCGGACTTCCAGGCCTATCTAGCCTTCATGAAGTATATGGCCGACCAAACCAAGGACAGCACCGGCAAGCTCGCCGAGCCGCTGATGCAGGCCGGTTACGGGGGCCAGCCGTTATCCAGCGTCTATGTCTATGAGAACCTGGGCGTGAAAGTCGCCTTCATTCGCAAGGCCAATGATCCGGCCGGAGCCAAGCCGGTGATCCGCTATCCCAAGTACAATCTGATCTCGGACCACCCCTATTACACCCTGCGCCACGGCAATTCGCAGGCACAGGTGGAAGCCGCGCGGCGCTTCAAAGACTTCCTGCTGACGCGCGACATCCAACTGCTTGCCCTGCAAAAGGAAGGCTTCCGCCCGGTCAGCCCCCAAGTCTCCAACCAGGAGATGAACGACGTCCTAGGCGATTTCGTCACCGAGAACGGACTGGTGCCGGACCTGATCAAGGCCTCCCAAATCCTCATCCCGGCGCAGAGCGGTGAGGTCATCATGGCCTTGATCCGCACCTACCAGGGGCTTGGCGACCCGGTCGGACCCAATCTCTGAATCATCGAGGATCAACCAGATGAGGACAAGACGGCTGGCTCCCGCCACGCGGCTGCCCGCGCTTTTGCTCGGCACACTGATGGCAGCCACGGCGGTCCAGGCGGCCAGCTTCGGCGACTACCTGAAGCAGTTGGGCAGTTTCTCCTTCGGCGGGAGCGAGTTCAACCCCGCCGATATGGCCGGCAACCAGAAGCAATGGGAAGATCGCGAGCGCTGGGTCAAAGAGGCCCTGGACCGAGCCTATCTGGCCCTGGCGCGCTCCGATAAGGAGGTGAGCCTGTTCGACTTCCAGAATTATTACAATGTACTGTCCATCCAGTGGACCCTCGAGTACCTGACCGACCCGGCCCAGGTCGGCAATCTCAACGCCTATGCCACCTTCACCGAGTACCTGTCGCGCTATCTCAAAGTGAAGCAGGAGTTGATTGCCAAGATCGCTGAACTCAACCGTCACTATGCAGTCTTGAAACAGATCGACCCGCGCCGGCTCACCGGTCCCTTCCAACTGGACACCGGCGGCCAGGCACAGTCCTACACGCAGCAGGCCGCCGGCTCGGTGGACGCCACCGCCCACCAGGCGGCCCTGGCCACTTCCGCCGGGGCGGTGGAAAAATACACCGCCGAACTGAATCGCGCCATCGACTATGGGCTCGAGTTGGAAGGCCACTTCAAGCAGGCGGCGGGGCTTCAGTGACCTGACTCGTGACCTACCGCCCCCGACCCGCAAAGGTCTCGCCAAGCACCCGCTCCAACACCGCGATCAAGTCCTCCCAACGGGAGACAAACTCGGCGGCGCCGAGGTCCAGGGCGCGGCGGCGATTCACCGACTCATACTCGCCGCCGCCGGAGAAGATCACCACCGGCGCTGCATTGTTCCCGCCCGCCCGCAGACCGGCAACGCGGCGCAGCAACGCCTCACCGTTCGCGCGTCCGTCGGCCGCCAGGCCGTGACCCCAGTGGCAAACAACCAGGTCGATTCGACCGGGGCTAACCAAGCGCATCCAGGCCTGATCGAGCGTCCGCGCCTCGACGAAGCACTCGCCGAACGCATCGCCCGCGTCGCTGCATTCCGCGCTGGCCGCGCGTAACAGGTCGCGTCCCCGGTGATTGTGCGCCGGGTTCGGATCGAACCACAACACCCGCCGACCAGCGAGCAAGTCGCCTAGCCGGTGGATTGGATTGGTCTGATCGTAGATTGACTTCAAGATGGTGTCGAAGCCGGCGTGATCCCGGCCGGCGTTGCCACGGCGGTAGGAAACCACGCCCAGACCCTCGTGCCGCTCGTAGTACCGGCAGGCGACCTCCGACACGCCCTCGATCACCGCCCACGCCAACGGCTCGCCGCCCCGACCGCTACCGGCGAACGCCTCCACCAGTTCGGAGCGCAGTTCATTGAGGTAGGCGTCGTTCAGCGAATAACCCAAAAACAGGACGGTGGAGGTGGCGAACAGCGACCGCAATACCGTGAGGTACGCGGGGTCGGCGTAGAGGCGCCGCTGGTATTGGGCGCGCGTCAGCACCAGTGATTGGGCGACATCCAACCGGCCGTGAAGTTGGATGACGACCGCATCGCCATCCGACCGCTCCCCGCCCAGCGGTCCCGGGTCCAGGGCCACCCGCGCCAGCGCCTCACGCCAGGGCGATGGCCGCCGACCCCGTAAGAGCTTGCGATAGGCCTCGGGGCCGGGCGGCAGGCCGGGCAGGAGCGGGTCGAAGTTGGTGGTCAGGATCGCCCGGAACGGGATGCCGTAGAGGTGCTTGAGGCGCAGCCGCATATCAGCGGGCAGTAGGTCCTTGCGCAGAGCCAGGGCCAAGCGCTCACGGAAGGCATCCTCGCCGTGGGAATCGAACAAGAGTTGCGCCGCCATAGCCAGCTCGCGGCTGGACGGCGCCGGCTGGTCGTGTAGCATCGACACTACCAGCTCGTACTCGGGTCCCCGCGCGTGCGTCGGCAAATCGCCCGCGACCGCGCAGATCAAGTCCTTCCACTGGGGTAACCCGGCCGCGGCCGAGAAGCCAGCCCCGACGAAGGCCACGCAACGACCCTCCTGGATGGTCGCCATAAGCCGCGGATCGATGTTCGGCATCGCGATGTTCCGCTTTGTAATGGGTCTGGTCCGATCGCACCTGCGGGGCGGGCGGTTGGAGTGGATCGAACAGGCACGGATGCCCGCAGTGTACCGCCCGCCCCATGACAGATGTCACCCGGTGCTCGTCTGCGTTCTTGACTAACAGAACAGCGAGTTGGATACTCCGGCGCACTTAGTGGGATTACCTGCGCGTATGCGGCGCGCGCCCGACCGAGTCGGCGATGGGAGTGAATAGGCGTAATGGGCATTGATCTGCGCGATGACGGGGGACTCATCTTCGGCTTTCAGCTTCAGTCACAAGGACCAGCCGCCGCCCTTGAACTTCACGCGATCAATCCACTGCAGCGACCTGAAGGTTGTGTTTGGTTACATTTCAACCTTAGCGAACAGAAAGGTCAGGCAAGGCTGAATCCTTGCCTGACCTCGCCGCCTCCCCGGCTCACTTCTTGATCATTTCGTCGTTCATGCCGGCGTCGAAGAACTCCTTGTGCGCCTTCTCGAAGTCGGCACAGGCCGCTCCACCCTTGGCCAGATTCATCCTCGTGCACTTTCTGGTCCCCTTGGCCAAGTCGGCACAGGCCCCGCCCGGCGCAAACAACGGAGCGCAGTCTTTATGCATTTGCGCCTTCAAGGCCGCCTCGTCCTCTGCGGCCATCGCCACTGCACCGAAAAGAAACAACATGCAGAACACTGGAAGTTTCATCTCTTATCTCCTGATCAGCAAAGGTGCTTTGATACTGCTTGTCAGCAGTATCGGCTCGTTGAGGCCTTGATCAATATTCCGGCCACTAGAATACCGGAGGTCGAGGCGATAGCCGGTCGACATCGGGTCAGACCGGCCTTGGTCCGTAAAGCCTCGACCTTCAGATTACGGCGCCCCGGCACCGGCCGGAACGTTGCCCGACGCCCTCTCCCCGCGACCACCGGCTAGCGGATGTTGGGGATCTCCGCCTGAACGCGCTCCACGACGGCCTTCGGCATCGGGATGTAGCCGAGGTCGGCGGCCATTCCCTGACCATCCGCCAGCGCCCAAGTGACGAAGTCGCGCAGGGCCGCACTGATCCGCGCGTTGCCGTGCTCGCGAAAGAACAGCATCCAGGTAAAGGTGACGATCGGGTAGGCCGCCGGGTCAGCGGGATCCGTTATCCAGATGCGCAGGTCCTTGCCCGTGAGGTCCGCGCCGGCCAAGGCCGCCTGTCCGGACTCGTCGCTGGGCGCGACGAATTGACCGGCGGCATTCTCCAGCATCGCCACCTGGGCGTTGGTCGAGGTGGCGAAGAAATACTCGATGTAACCGATCGAACCAACCGTCTGGTTGACCGTGGCGGTGACGCCATCGTTGCGCGGTGCGCCGATGATATTCGGCTGGTTCGGCCAGGACACCGAGGTGCCGGTCCCGATCCGCGTGCGGAAGGACGCGTTGATGGCGCTTAGGTGTTGAGTGAAGACAAAGGTGGTGCCCGAGGAATCGGACCGCCGCACGACCCGGATCGTCCGATCCGGGAGGGTCACGCCTGGATTGGCCGCGACGATCCGCGGATCGTTCCAGTTGGTGATCTCGCCGGAGAAGATCAGCGGGTAGACGGCGCGCGGCAGCCGCACATTGTCGACGCCCGGCAAATTGTAGGCGAGCACGATCTCTCCGGCCGTCATGGGCAGCACCAGCACCCCGCCGCGCACCTGGGCCATCTCCTCGTCGGTCATGGCCGCGTCGCTGGCGCCAAAATCAAAGGTGCGGTTGATGACGTTGCGCACGCCGGTGCCGCTGCCGACCGACTGGTAGTTGATCCGTATGCCCCGGTTGTCCCGATTGAAGTGACGAAACCAGGCCGAGTAGAGCGGGAACGGGAAGCTCGCCCCGCCGCCATTGATCCGGACCTGCTGCGCCTGCGCCGGCATGCTTAGCAGTAGGGCAAGGGCCAAGGCGAGCGCGGCAGCGCCAATACGATGCAGTTGCATGCGGAGTGCTCCTGACTTGATGGGTTGCGACGGGGTCTCACGCGGCGTCCGAGGCGCCGCGTGAGGATCATCCCACCGCGGTGTTACGGAGCCGTGAACCGTGATTGGACGACTCCGTGCCGTTCCGGGTGACGGTTTCCCTGCCGCAGTGACTGCCTGACGCCACCGCTATTCAACCCGTGCCAGCACCTCGCTCGCCTTGGCGATCATGGCCGCGGGCAAGGGCACATAGCCCAACTCCTTCGCGACCAACTGACCCTGATCCAGCCCCCAGGCCAGGACGTCCTTGAGTGCCGCGGCCTTGGCCGGTTCCGCATAGCGCGCGTTCAAGAGCAGCCAGGAATAGCTGACGATCGGATAGGCGTCCGGCCCGTCGGGGTCCGGAACAAAGACCCGCAAGTCAGCCGGGATCTCGGTCACCGAGGCCAGTGCGGCCTGCCCCGCGGCCGGGCTCGGAATGATCGGCTGACCGGCCTTATTGTGCAGAATCGCAATGGGCAGTCCCAGCCGTTCGGCGAACTCATATTCCATATAGCCGATGGACCCGTCGGTGATCTTGACACGCTGGGCGACCCCGGCATTGCCGCTGGCGGTCATGGCAGCACCCGGCCAATCCACCAGCTTGCCGACGCCGGGACCCTGCCGCGCCCAGTCGGGGTCGACCCGCGCCAGATGATTGGTCATCGCAAAGGTGGTGCCGCTGGAGTCACGCCGCACGACCGGGATAATCGGCTTGGCAGGCAGCGTCAGGCCGGGATTGGCCGCGCTGATCCGGGGATCGTTCCACTGGCGAATGCGGCCGGCAAAGATGTCGACATAGACCTCGCGACTGAGCACCAGACCCTCGGCCACGCCCGGAATATTGTAGGCGAGGACCACCATCCCGGCGGTCATCGGGATCATCACAGCGCCCCGCCGGGGATCGACCTGTTTGAGCTCCGCATCCGACAGCGCGGCATCGCTGGCCCCGAAATCAACGCTGCCGGCCAGAAAGCGCTTCACACCCTCGCCGCTGCCCTTGGCATCATAAGTGAAGGTCAGATCCGGTCGCACCTCCCGGTAGTCGAGGATCCAGCGTTGGTAGAGCGGCGCGGGAAAGGTCGCCCCAGCACCGCTGATCTTGAGCCCCGGTGTCGCGGTCGACGCCGGCTCACCGGGCGTTTCCCCCCAGGCCGGGATCACCACGGCGGCCAGCACCGCCAACACCGCCCCCGCGAATCGTCTTGAAGCCTTCATCGTCGTCCCCTCGCGCAACTTGGATCAACTGAACTGACCGGAGATGTAGTCCTTGGTGAGTTGTTCCCTGGGGTTTTCGAAGATCTGGGCGGTCGGCCCCATCTCGACCAGATAGCCGGTGCGCCCGCCACGCGAGATATCCACCGAGAAGAATGCGGTGGTGTCCGCCACGCGTGTGGCCTGCTGCATGTTGTGCGTCACCAGGGCCAGGGTGTAATTCTTTTTCAGATCCAACATCAGTTCTTCCACCTGCCGGGTGGCAATCGGGTCCAACGCGGAGCAGGGTTCGTCCATCAGGAGCACATCGGGTTCGGTGGCGATGGCGCGGGCGATGCACAGGCGCTGCTGCTGACCGCCGGAGAGCGACAGCCCGCTGTTCTTGAGCTTGTCCTTGACCTCGTTCCACAGGGCCGCGCGCTCCAGCGCCTTCTGTACGCGCTCGTCCATATCGCCCTTGAAGCGGTTGAGCCGCAGCCCGAAGGCGACGTTGTCATAGATGCTCATGGAGAAAGGATTGGGCTGCTGGAACACCATACCGATATAGCGGCGCACCAGTACCGGGTCGACCTTAGGCCCATAGACGTCCTGTCCGTGGTATATTACGCTGCCCTCGAAGCGGAACACCTGGATCAGATCGTTCATACGGTTCAGGCTGCGCAGCACCGTGGATTTACCGCAGCCCGAAGGACCGATGAAACCGGTGATCTTATGCTTCTCGATGGGCACCAGACTGTCCCGCACGGCGAGAAAGTCCCCGTAGAAAATCTTATTGACCCGGCAATCGATGACGACCTCACCGACGGCGGCGTAGGGGTCAGCGACGAACGTCGACTCTGCTGCTGCGTTCATGGTTGGGATACCTTAAGAAGCTGTGAAATCAAACCTTGGGCTGACCAATCAGGCGTGCCAGGATGTTGAACATCAGCACGATCAGCACCAGCACCAGCGACGCCGTCCAGGCCAGTTCGATCTGGTTCGGGAAGGGCATGCCGGAGAAGTTGTAAATGAGGATCGACAGCGAGGCGGTCGGCTCGGACAATTCTGAGATGAAGTAGTTGCTGAACAATGCCGTGAACAGCAACGGAGCGGACTCCCCGGCGGCACCGGCGACCGCCAGCAGGACCCCGGTCAGAATGCCCGGCAGACCGGTAGGCAAGACCACCTTCCAGATCACCTGGGTGCGGGTGCAACCCATGCCGTAGGCAGCGTCCTTCATCCGCTGGGGGACCTGGGCGATCGCCTCCTCGGCGGCCAGCACCACGGTGCGCAGCATCAGCACCGCCAATGCGATACCGCCGGCCCAGGCCGAATAACCCCAGTGAATGACCAGGACCGCGTAGACGAATACGCCCGCCATAATTGACGGGAATCCGGTCAATACCTTGGCGAGGAAACGCGAGGTATTGGCCAGCCGGCTGCGCGGCTCCAGCACGCCGAGATAGATCGCCGCCAGGATGCCGATCGGGATGCTGATGACCGAGGCGATGCCGACCATCACCAGGGTGCCGACGATCGCCGGGCCGATGCCGCCGCCCAGTTCGAATCCGGCGGGCGGCAGCCCGGTCAGGACCTCCGCGAAATCGGCCCCGAACAGGCGGCTGCCGCCCTTCACCAGCAGCAGGTACATCACTGAAATGAGCGGCACCGCCGCAAGCAATGCGGCGAGCCAGGTCAGACCGGTGAGCAGACCGCTTTTCAGCGCCCGCGCTTCGAAGCCCTGGCGGGCCAGTTGCGGCATCGGACGCGCGGTCGCGACCGCTTTCGTGAGATCGAAGTCGCTCATTTCTTACCCTCGAACTTCCGAATCGTATATTGCTGTACCGCCAGACCGAGCACGTTCACGATGAAGGTGATCACCAGCAGCACCAGCGCGGCGTACATCAGGGCCTGGACCTCGAGTTGGCCGGCTTCCGGGAAGGTGGAGGCCAGCAGCGAGGCCAGGGTGTTGGCGGGGGAGAACAGCGACAGGCTGATCTGGTTAGCATTACCGATCAACATGGCGAGCGCCATGGTCTCGCCAAGCGCGCGGCCGAAGCCGAGCACCAGCGCGGCCAATAGACCGGACGAGGCGGTCGGCAACATGACCTTGAGGATGGCCTCCCAGCGGGTGGTGCCCATCCCGTAGGCGGCTTCCTTGACCTTATAGGGAATGCGCCGGAAGGCATCGACTGAGATCGCCGCCACCGTCGGCAGGATCATGATCGCCAACACCAGGGCGGCCGGGGCCATGCCAGGCCCCGCCAGATCGGTACTGAACAGCGGGAACCAACTGAACTGACCGTGCAGCCACTCCGCGGCGGGCTTGAGCAGCGGGATCAGCACGAAAATGCCCCAGAGCCCGAACACCACCGAGGGAATCGCCGCCAGCATCTCGATGATGGTGCGGAAGACCGTGGCCACCCGATGATCGAGAAAGTCCTGGGTCAGGAAGATGGCGATCGCGATACCGAAACTGCCCCCCAGGAACAGCGCGAGCAGTGAACTGTAGAGCGTGCCCCAGATCTCGGGCAGCACGCCGAACTGCTGCGTATTGACGTTCCAGGTGGTCCCGGTGATGAAGCCCAGTCCGTAGGCTTGCATCGCGGGGAACGCCTCGCGCAGTATCTCCCACAGGATGTAGCCGGTGAGGGCAATGATGAGGAAGGCACTGAGCCAGGCAAGGCCGCGGAAGATGGTGTCGGCAGCATAATCGCTGCCGGATGGCGGCCCCGAAACGCTGCTCGCCGAGCCTGCTGATGCAAATAGGTTAGCCATGGTCACCCTGCCAGGTTGACAAAATGGAAAGGATGGAGGAGCGCGGCATCCGCCCGCCTCGCGTCGGCAGCCAGCCCGGAAAAGAAAGAGCACTGATCGACCGCGGTACGGTTCGTTCCTCATCGTACCCGACGGGCCGAAAGAGCGCTCCGCGCCGGCTACTGAATGAACTCGGCAGCCTCCAGGACCTTCTGCTGCACGTTCTCAGGCAGCGGGATATAGCCCATGGAATCGGCGATCCTCTGACCTTCCTCGATGCCGTATTTCACCAGCTTGCGCAAGGCCGCGGCCTTGGCGTCGTCCTGATCCTTATAGAAGAGCATCCAGGTATAGGACACGATGGGATAGGATTCGGAACCCGCCGGGTCCCAGTTCCAGGCGATCAGGTTGGGCACGTCGCTGTTTGGCAGGGTGGTGCCGGGAAACTCGGAGGCGGCCAGCGCGGCCGCACCGGTCAGCGGGCCGGCGGCGACGAAACTACCCGCTTTATTCTCCAGCTGAGCAACCTGTTTCCAGCCGGTCAGCTTGGCATAGCCGTACTCGACATAGCCGATCGCACCTTCATTCTGCTGCACCTGGGCAGTGACACCATCGTTCTTGGGGGCGGCAACGAACTTGCCGGAAGAAGGCCAGTTGGGCTGCTTGCTCTTGCCGACCGCCTTGTCGAAGGTCTCGCTGATGGCGGCCAGGTGACCGGAAAAGACGTAGGAGGTGCCGGATGAGTCGGAGCGGGTCACGACCGTGATCGCCTTATCCGGCAGGGCTACACCCGGATTGGTGGCGGCGATGGCCGGGTCGTTCCACCTGGTGATGGTGCCGCTGAAAATCCCGGCATAGGCGGCGCGCGACAGCTTGAGATCATTCACGCCTTTCAGGTTATAGATCAGCACGATTTCGCCGGCGGTCATCGGCAGCAGCACCACGCCTTGCTTGACCTTGGCGATCTCGGCGTCTTCCATGGCGGCATCCGAAGCGGCGAAATCCACGGTGCCGTTGATCAGGTCCTGAATACCGGCGCCGCTACCCTTGGATTGATAGTCGACGCGGATATCCTTATGCTCTTTACTGAAATCCTTGAACCATTTCGAGTAGATCGGAAAGGGGAAACTCGCCCCCGAGCCGTTGAGTTTGACGTCGGCGCGCACCGGCGCCGACAGGGCGAACAGCGCAACGCAACCAGCGGTCAAAACCGCTGTGATGACGGATGCCCTCTGCATGTCATGACTCCTGATAGGGTTGAGAGGGAAGGCGGCGCGCATCGAGCCGGCCGCGATCGATTTAAAGCGCCCTAAGTGTCGCAGCAGAGACCTCATAATGCTGTGACGATTCTATGACCGTTTCATGACATCCGACGAACGGGGGCGCGTCGGCCGATGCCCGACGACAAACGCGAGGCGGCCGACACTATGCCGACAGCCCGTTAGTTCCGGGCGCCAAGCCCTCCGCAGTTCCAAATTCGGGCGGCAGCGTCTAGCGTAGCGCCGTCGACGGGGCTGAAGGTGGATGGTGGATGGTGGATAGTGGATGGGCTGCGCTGATCCACCCGAAAAATCGGCAATGTCGTAGGGTGGAATAAGGCGCGTTGCCCGATGTTCGGAATTCGGCGCGTCGGGCGTGCGCGCCCGCTCCACGACGGGCCGCACGAGATGCTCAGACTTGGAATGACCGGCCTGATCCCAGCCCCCCCTTGACCTCGGCGATCCGCCGCGCATCCTCGATCAGCTCATCGGGCGGCAACGGCCACAGACCGTCGGCCGCTGCCGGGTTGGGTCCAAAACCCTCGATGTCGTCGGCTGGTTCCGCCGCGCCCTCGGCGTCCACCAGAAACAATCCCTCGGGACCGCCCTCCGCGGAGCGCACGATGATCCGCGCGCACTCGTGCTCTTCGCCATAGTCCACATCGAAGACATAGGTGTGTTCACCGATGAGTTGTTCGTATGCCATCTGGATTTCGACCTCCGGGTTAGTCACGAGCAAGAAAGTAAGTCTAACAACGACGGGGACGCCGAAGGCGTTTCTGATTGGCTGGTGTTGAGGGGTAGCGCCATGGTCCTGAGGCGCCCTCAGCTTGCACTGATCGCGAACACCCCGGCGCAGATCAGTACCACACCGAACAGACGCAGCAGCGTGACCTGTTCGCCGATCATGAACCCGACAACCAGCGCCAACGCGAAGCCCAGACCCTCCAACGGGTAGGCTTTACTGACATCCCAGCGCGCCAGGACGCTCAGCCAGGCGACGGCGCCGAGCGTGTAGAGCGTCAACCCGCCGATGATCTTGGGGTCCAGCATCACCGCCACGGCAGTATGCAGACCGGCAGGCTGCGCGAGCGCAGTCGTCACCGCAACACTCGACATACCGGCCTTGATCAGGAATTGCGCCATCACCGACAGCACAACGCAGCCGATTGCGGCAAACGTAGTGTTCATAATCTCACCTGATATGAGTCATGCATCTGCTAGGTCCGCGCACGTCGCGCTTCCCTGATGACATTACGCGGATAGCCCGATGACGATACCGCGACAGGTGCCTGTCGCACAGTGACAACCGGCGCCCGCGTCTGATCGAGGATTCGCTCCAGAATCTCCGGTATCTCGTGCAGTGCCCCATTGTCGATGCGGCGGACGCGCGCCTGGTATTCCGGCAGGTTGCGAATCACCTCGTCAACCGCTGCCCGCACGCTCAGGAAACTGCGGTGCACGACACCCAAACCATGTTCACGCACCCACGCGGTATTCCAGCGCTCCTGCGGCATGGTCCAGGGGTTCAAGGTCACGATCACCGGTAATCCACACTGCACCGCCTCGCTCAGACTGCCCGGCCCCGGCTTGCCGATGAAGAAGTCAGCCAGCCCCATCCACCGCGCCACCTCGGTCGTGAAACCCACCACCACCCGCGGCGCCCGCGCCGGCAGCGCGCGCAACGCTTCGGCCAAGGCGGTGTTGCGCCCGCACATCAGGATCAGGGGAATGTCGGGCAAGCGCGCGGCAATCCCCTTCATCGTCCGCGAACCAGTACCGCCGAACAGCACCAGCCCGGTCGGCGTATGCGCGTCCAGTCCCTCGCGCACCCGCTCGGCGACCCGTTGGTCAGGCGCCGCCGCATAGAAATCCGGGCGCAGAATCATGCCGCTGCTGCGATGCACAAAACCCGGCTTGCAACCCGCCGCCAGTGCCTGAGCGACCGCGTGATCAGTGCCACAGACCACATGCTGCGCAAGGTCTGGTTCGATCCAGAAGTGTGGCGGATAATCCGCCATGTCGGTCAGCACGGTCACGAAGGGTGCACCCGGCCGAGCCAGCGCCAGACTGTCGTGCATGGCACGATTGAAGTTGGGAATCAGCGACACGACCAGATCCGGACGGGTGCAGTGCCAATGCGCGGTCAGCCGCTTCACCATAGCGCCATGACCCCAGCGTATCGCGCGCTGGAGCACTTTGAGCTCCTGACTCAGCCCTAACGTGAATCCGCTGGCCAGGCGCTTGTTGTAAAGATCTTCCGGCTCCATACCCGTGAAGCGGCGAAAGACCCCGGTGGGATCGATCACCTGCATCAGGTTAGCGTGACGGACGCGCCACGGCCGTTCTTGGTCACGAATCACGCGCTCCAGCGCCTGCGCGGCCGCACGATGACCACCTCCCGCGTTGAACCAGATCAGTTCGATGGTCTTGATCACACCGGGGGTTGAGCGCGATGGGAGCGACGCGAGTGATGTATGCATGCGGTTGACGCGTAACCAGTCAGAAAGCGAGCTTCCGAGGACTAACGAAACAGCCGCCGATAGCCCCCGAGGTCGAGGAACCAGGTCTCGCCGGACCAGTCCTCAACGCCGTCATTATCGGTTACGACAAAGGTTCTGCCGTCATTGGTGACCGCGACACCCTCCGGCTTGTCGGTGATCCAGCCGGCGTTTTCCTTCATTCGCGGCATGAGATCAAAAACCGATTTCTCGCTGCTGCTGACCAGTCGGTCAGCGGTGGCAGCGAACGGCACCTTGACCAGCGACTTCAAACCAGCGAAGTCGCCTGTCAGATTATCGCGCTCGATCAGGATATGGGACCCATCCGGAGCGCGGGTGATCTCCGAGAGGCCGACCCAGTCCGCATGATCCGGTAAGGGCGCCAATTCCCAGGCGATGTGTTTCCAAGTCATCGCCAGTGGGTCGTAAATCCAGATGCGGGTCTGGTTCGGCTGCCCGAGCGCGTTCAACCCGCCGGCATCGTCGTCTAGCGCCTCACATTCCGGTGTAGTGTAATCCCAACCGCGCTGCTGGGCGACAAAGAGGCGGTAGCCGCCAACGCCGGGCCGAACGGAAACGCCTTCGAAGCCGGAACCGAGCGTTCCCCGGCTGGCCGACGCGCGGCGACAGGCCAGGATGTCAGGAGGCAAACCGGTTTCCTGCAGAACCTGCCCCGTACTCGAATCGACTTGCAATAGCCGATTGGGCCGCGAGTCGCTCGCGTTGCCTTCGCTGGCGATCCAGAGAGTCCCGTCCGGGGCCACGGCGATGCCTTCCGGATCATAATCACCACTGCCACCCGCGATCTTGAGAGACGCGGTGATCACGGCCGGCTTACGCGCGACATCGATCGTAAAGATCATGCTCTCGCTGTAATACGAGTCCCAGACCGCCAGCAGCCGGTCGCGCTCACCGGGAACAGCAACCATTCCGGACAGCGCAGACCAGGGAATCGGGGACCCGGACTGATTGTCGGAGCGCATCTGCGGATAGGTCGGCTGACCGGCTTTAAGTTCATAAATCATGAGACTGGAGCGGACACCGAAGCTCGGGTCATCGTTCTCGCCGGAAGCGATCAAGAGGTTACGTGATGGAATGGCGAGCAGTCCTTCCGGACCCAAGGGAGCGGGAAGCAGCTGCTTGAAGACCGGACGCGCGTCCTTCATCTGATACACCGCGACAAAACTTCCGCGCTCGGAGCCGACAAACAGATAGTCGTCCCGGCCGAAACGCCCGTACTCGATGGCCTCGGGTTCAGTGCCCTTGTTCTCGGAGCGGTCTTCCGGATAATGACCATGCTGCACGGCGATTGCCTCCAGCGAAGCCCCACTATCGAACAGCACCTGACCCGCGCGGTCGAACAACGTAAAGCCGCGGCTGCCGCCGAACAGGTCTCCTTCGTTTGCGGTCGCAATCATGCTCAAGCGATCATCGCCGGCAGGGACCCAGGCGACAGCGTCCGGTTCGCGCGGGACATCGGCGAGTGACTCGGTCAGCGAGATAATGCCGTCCTCGGTCTGATCAATGCCGTCCAAGCTGACCGCACCGGCATCGAAATGGTTGATCACTCGACCTTTCACCAGATCGACGACGACCAAGTGGTTATTCTCCTGCAGTGAGACCAACGCCTGGTTACGGATATTGACATCGACGAACTCGGGTTCCGGGTCGTCTCCGCCGTAGGCCGCGAGACCACGCAGATCGACATCGCGCCGCACCCAATTCGCGGGATTCATACCCTTGATATCCACGATGGTGAGGTACCCGGCCGGCGGCTGCGGCAATCCACCCTCCACCCCATCGACGGTCACGTCCTCATCACGCTCGTTTTCGATCGCGATCGCAACATAGTTGCGATCCGGGCTGATCTTGATCGAGTCCGGCTGTCCGCCGAGGTCGACCTCACCGGTCACTGTTCTGGTCTTGACATCGACGACCACCAGCTTGCCGCCGGTGCTGATAAAATTCTCACTGGTATTGACGGCGACCAGCGCGTAGTCGTTGCCCAGCACGTCGATCGACGTGGGTTCGCCACCCATGGCGAGTGTGCCTTCCGGCAGCGGACGCGCGGGGTCCGCGATATTGACGAAACCGATCCGCTCGCCGGGACTGTCTGTATAGACAAGCAGCCTGCCGTCTTTCGTCGCGGCCATAATCTCCGACACCGTCGCCTCGTCGCGCGCGGCCGGGTCGAGATTGAGGTAGTTGCCAAAGGTCGCGACCCGCTGAAAGCTCTGTTGCGCAATGCTGGAGCCGTAATCCTGCACCGCGGCGCCCATGCCGTCGTCAGGCAATGGCGTTGCACTGATCGCGGCAACGCCCATGACCAGGATGCCGGGCAGCGCGCCCCATGTGGGATGCTTTTTCAACATGTGTTACCCCTCCGCTTGTGTGTCAATCGCTTCCTCGGCCTGACGATCCGGCTCGTCCCGAGACGCGATGGTACGGACCGCAGATTAACGTTGCATGACGCCGACATGACGGTTCGATGAATCGGGTTGTCCCGGCGACCCGGGATCACCGGCGCAGCAACAACGGGCTCGGTGAGGCGGTGGGGCCGGTGTCCGGTCGCATCAACCGGCTCCAAGGTCTTGGCAACGATTGCGACCAGGAAGCCCGCGAGGGTCGACAGGCCCACTACATTTCCGCCCTTGAGGTAGGCTTCCGGCAACCTGGCCTTGGTGTCGGGCGGGTTCCAAACCCGCCCCCAGGTCCGGCTCTCGCGATCGACGCCTCTACCGGCTACGGGTTCATCCCGCTTCTCCCTTCCCCCCGGTTGGATTCGAGCATCTCCCGGTAACGCTCAGGATCGTTTTTCAATATGAGTACATACTCTTCAAGCAAGCCCTGCCAGCCGAACCCGCCATGCTCCTTGAGCTTGAGCAAAGCGATCATCAGCAATTTGGATGCGGCCCGAATCTCCCGGTCCTGTCCCTCGCCGTACCAGGCAACGAGTTCGTCATACAAGGTCTCGACTTTTTCGAGCGGTGTCATCACAGAATCTCCAGCTAAGGCGAACCGACCGGTGTCGCGAAGGATCATCCAGAGTCGGACGGTGGGCGAAGCGCATTTGTCCGCGTCCACCGCGCGACCGCGCGGTTTCGCCACTCCGCAGCAGCAACGGGTTCGCCGTGCCTCACGCGATTTTGCGCAGGTGATCTGGCACTGACTGCGCTGCTGGCAGAGTCTGACCCAGGACCGCAGCCAAGCGACGCATCATCGCCAAGGTCTCGTCGCTCATCTCCGCGCGCGGTCCGGCAATCTCCCAGCACAGCGCCAAGGCCCGCTGCCGGTCTTCATCGCCTTGGATCAGTTGCGGCAGCGCCGTGATCGCGGCCTCCGGTTCGAAACCGACGATCAGCGACTCGCGGTGGATCATGCGGGTGCGCTGCTTGGGCTTCATGCTCGCGAAGGGTTCGGTGGACATCAGCATCCGGTTGGAGCGCTCCAGCCGGGAGCGGCGCACTTCTTTGCGCGAGTGCGCCAGCAGTATCAACATGCGGATCACGCCCTCCGCGAACCCGCCTTGATCGACGCGGTCGAGGGCATCCTGCACCTGCACCAGCGTGCGCAAATCCTCCTGCGGTGCTTCACTGATCAACTGCGCCATCCGCTCGCCCAGCGCGGTGACCGGAGGAGCCGCCCACAGCAGATGAAGGTTGATTGCAGCCAGCAGCTGCGCGGTGGTCGGATTGCTCATCGCCCGCACCGGGGGGCTCAGGGTGAGGTCATACAGTTCGGTTGCAAGCTCCGAATAGCGTGCCACAGCGGCGAACGGTCGATCCGAATCGTCACCGCCGCACTCGGCGATCACTTCCGGGATGGTGCGCTCCCGGAAGGCCACGTGGAAACGCTTCTCCACCCCTTCGCCGATCGCGGCCTCGATGACCATCTCGTAGAGGCCGGGTGACAAGGCCTCGATCGCTTTGAGCGTAGAAACGATTTCCTGGTGCTCCTTCTTGGCGATCGACGAGGACACGAAGATGCCCAATGAGATAAGCCGCCCAGTGTCGGGCCAGCAGCGGAGCATTCTGCGACGAGGTCAGCGACTGGGTGGCCTTGGTCAAGGCGTCGAGGTTTTTTTCCAGATTCGCCGCGGCGGTCTGCATCGCCCGCTCGCCGTGCGCCTCGGCGATGGTGCGGAGATCCCTGGCGTGGCGTTCGTAGGCGTCGCGGCTGTCACTGACGGACCGATCGGACTCGGCCGGGGTGTCGGCGACTTCAGGCCGCCCGGAGAAATCGGGTACGTTGTGCATGGCAGACTCCGGTCAGTCGAGGTGGTGAACTCACGGAAACGACCCCAGGGCGCTCCACCGGGCCCTGGACCAAGACCCTCAGCCCGTGATATGGAAGCCCCCGTCCACATAGATGGTCTGACCGGTCAGCATGGCGCCCGTGCGGGTGGCGAGCATGGCGGCAACCGCCCCCACGTCGTCGATTTCCGCCAGTCGGCCGAGCGGCGCGCGTTGCTGGGCGGCGGCCATCAGCACATCGAAACCCTTCAGGCCGGATGCCGCGCGGGTCGGCAAGGGGCCGGGCGAGATCGCAAAAGCGCGGATCCCTTGCGGCCCCAGTTCAGCCGCGGTGTAGCGCACGGCAGCCTCCAAGGCGGCCTTGATCGGACCCATCAAGTGGTAGGTGGGCAACACTTTTTCCGACCCGTAGAAGGTCAAGGCGAAGAGTGAACCACCCTCCGTCATCAGCGGCTCGGCCAACTGGGCCATCCGCAGAAAAGAATGGGCAGAGACGTTCACCGCCAGGCCGAACCCATCGGCCGAGGAGTCCACCAGCCGACCGTGCAAGTCCTCGCGCGGGGCGAAGGCGATGGAATGAACCGCGAAATCGAGTCGGCCCCAACGCTCACGGATGGCCGCGAACACCGACTCAAGTTCGCCCGGCACCATCACGTCGCAGGGCAGGAAGATCTCGGCATCGACGGCCGCGGCGGCCGGCTCGACATAGGGAAGCGCCTTGTCGTTGAGATAGGTGACGGCCAGATCCGCCCCCAAGGTGCGAAAAGCACGGGCGCAGCCGTAGGCGATCGAGTGCTCGTTGGCAATCCCGAGCACCAGCCCCTTTTTGCCGTCAAGGCTGAAATAATCTGAATCGAGCATCAGTGGCTCCTAGTTGATTGCCGAGTGACCGCGCACCACGCGCAGCGTATGACGGGCGATCATCGCCTCCTCGTCGGTCGGGATGACCCAGACCGCGGGACTGGCGCCCGCCGGGCTGATCAGCGGGCCGCGCTGCTGATTGGCGGTCTCGTCCAGCTTGATCCCCAGCCAGGCCGCATCCCGACAGACCCGGGCGCGAATCGCCGCGTCGTTTTCGCCCACCCCGGCGGTGAACACCAGGGCATCAAGTCCACCCACCGAGGCGCAGAGTCCGCCCAGGGTTTGGGCGATCCGATAACAGAAGTAATCGATCGCCTCGGCGGCGCCCGGGTCCGCACTGACATGCAGATCGCGCAAGTCGTTGCTGACCCCGGACAGTCCAAGCAGCCCGGACCGCTTGTACAGCAGATCCTCCAGCTCGGTCACGCCCAAGCCATCCTCACGCATCAGAAACAGGATTACCCCCGCGTCCAGGACACCACAGCGTGTCCCCATCGGCAGTCCATCCAGGGCCGAGAAGCTCATCGTGGTGTCGACACTGCGCCCGCCAACCATCGCGGTCATACTGCAGCCGCTGCCCAGATGAGCCACGACCACGCGCCCTTGCGCCGTGTCCGGAGCCAGTTCGCGCAGACGTCCGGCGATGTACTCATACGAGAGTCCGTGAAAGCCGTAACGTTTGACGCCGCGCTCCAGCAGCGACCGCGGCAGACCGAGTTGTTCGGTGACCCGCGGCCGCCCGCGATGAAAGCCGGTATCGAAACAAGCGACTTGCGGCAACCGCGGATGGTCTGCCGCAACCGCCCGGATGGCCGCCAGATTGTTTGGCTGATGCAAAGGCACCAGTGGGATCAGACCAGCCAGAATCTCCAGCACCCGCGCGTCGATCAGCACCGGGTCGGCGAAGGTTTCGCCGCCATGGCCAACCCGGTGCCCGACGGCAAGCATCGGCCGGCCCTGCGCCGCGTCCGCCAACCAACTCCAAATCTGTTTGAAGGCGCGGGCATGGCCTTGGCCGGCCGCCACCCGTTCCCAGTAGCTTTCGGCGAGCAGCGCCCCCGCCGGGTCTTTGGCAACGAAATGAGGAGCGGTGCCGATCCCCTCCACCTGGCCTTTCACGGTCTCCACCGGCTGGTTGTCGACCACTTCGTAGAGCGCAAACTTGATGCTCGATGAGCCCGCGTTGAGGGTGAGGATCAGGTCGTTCATGGCGGCCTCCTTAAGTCCCTTTGACCAAGTCCTTGGGTAGATCCTTAGGCGTCAGGCCTTGGCGCAGCGCGTGTGCATGAAGCACCGCCACGGCTGCACTGGCGCGGCGGGTCCGAACGCTGTCGGCCCGGGAAGTCAGCACGATCGGCACCCGCGCACCCAGCACCACCCCGGCGGCTTCCGCGTTGGCCAGGAAAATAAGCTGCTTGGCCAGAATGTTGCCCGACTCCAGATCCGGCACAATCAGGACATCTGCAATCCCGGCGACCGCGGAATCGATCTTCTTGATCCGCGCTGCCTCGGGATTGATGGCGTTGTCCATCGCCAGCGGGCCGTCGACCAGCCCCCCCTGGATCTGACCGCGGTCGGCCATTTTGCAGAGCGCCGCGGCATCCAGGGTGGACTGGATCTTCGGCCGGATCGTCTCGACCGCGGACAGGTGCGCTCGGCCGGCGCAATCACCTCCGCCACGCCGTGCATTACGGGCTCGCCGCGTTGATTGCGAACGTCGCAGTCGAACACGACAACTCGACCATCACGCTGCTCACGCACCCGGATACGGGCGGTCAGCGTGTCCCCAAGTTCTACCGACCGGTGAAAATGCGAACTCTGGCTGCGGTAGACGGTACCGGGCCCCGGAAGGACGTTGGCCAGCAAGCTCGAAATCAAGCTGGTGGCCCACAGACTGTGACCAACCACCCCTTTGGCACCGCTCTCCATGGCGTAGGCGGCATCCATGTGAGTCGGATTGAGGTCTCCGGAAACCTTACCAAACAAGGACACATCGTCCTGCGTCAGCGTGCGCTGCAGTTCCGCGGTCTGTCCAGTCTGGATGTCGTCGAAGATCCGGTTCTCGATGAATTCGTCGGTCATGAGTTCCTCGCTGGGGACTGGCCCGGCGACGGGGCGAGTCGGATATGATCATCAAAGATGCGTTAGCCCCCAAGATACCGCTCCAGTGTGTCGGTGGTATGACCGCGACCGACCCACTGCACGACCAATCAAGAGGACCCCAGGCTGAGTGCGCCATCGCGATGAAGGCACGCCTCGCTATAGCCGTCGAACGTGATCACCGACCGTCGGGGCGAGTTTCAAACGTGATGTTGCCTTCCGGGTCCGCCGTGGTCCCGCGCAGAATTGCCAGATCGATTGGAAAAGTCTTATAGAAAAGATACGCTTCACCACTGAGCTGAATCAATTCAACCAGAATCGCGAAACAGGTGGGAGATGACGCCTTGCGGCAGGTTGTAAGCCTCAATGTGGTTGTCGACACGATGATGATGTGGCGCGTCGGGGCGCATAAGATCATCTCCTCTGAGAGGGGTGCACCACACACCGTTTGACGAACGACGGCGACAGCAAGCAGAACTTGCCAAGCGGCTAACAGTACAGACTCCAGCCTGGAGCGGCGCACCGCCGCATGCGCTTGCGCCAGGACCCGCTGGGGTCCGCTGGGGTCACTTCAGGGACAGCCAACGCGCAGTTGCGATGCTGCACTGCAACAGAGGATAATCACCGGGCGTTTCGCTTGAGTGACGATGGCATGACCAAGGGGTGAAGGTGTAATGCCGGCGTCACACCCGTCTGCGATGATTTCAGCAGGCAGCGCCTCAATTTATGCCGTCCGTCGGTCAATCGGCCGACGCGCGCGCATCCCACTACGGATCATCCCAATCATGTCCCTGGTCTTTCGAGAGCATCCGCTCCGCCGTATCGTCACGGCCGAGCTTCACGCCCGCACCTTTGAACCACTCCGCGCTCCGGAACGGGTGTCCCACCTCACCGTCGTGTGCGGTGAGCGCGGGACCGGCCGCCAGATCCAGCATCTCAAGCGACTGCTGGGTCTCTATGGAAGGTCGATTCCGGAAACGATCGATCAGCACTACTGGGCCGACCTGGGACCCATGCGCGTGCGCTGGGAGCGTCACACCGAATTCGTCACCTACACCTTCAGCAAGCAAGGCGCCTATGCGCATCCCTTCGTCGCACCCGTGCTGCAGGAACTCCCGGTCGATTGGCTCAGTGAATTGCCTGGCGAGGTGATGTCCGCGGTCTCGATGGCCGTCGATTCCTGCATGATGCCGGAACGCGACAGCGATGCGCTGGCCGAGATCTTTGATGGCAATTCAGTCATCGGGTCCGAGGCAGTCGGCGGGTCGGCACGCGTCTGGACGGACTTCAAGATCCATGCCGATGGTTTCATGCACATCCTGGTGCGCGACTGCAGCCTGTCCAAGAATCAGGCCGGGCGACTCGCCAAACGGATACTGGAAATCAACTTCTACCGGGGGCTCGCCCTGATCGGGTTTCAGTTGGCGCGTGACGTCTCCCCCACGCTCAGCGAGGCCGATCGTCGACTGGCGCTGCTGGCGGCGCGCATGTCCAACCGGGGGAAGTCGGCAGACCCGAGCTTTGAGAGTGACCTGCTGGCCGAGCTCACCCACCTCGCGGCCGAGATCGAGGAGATCTCGGCGCGCACGACCTACCGCTTCGACGCCTCCCGTGCCTACTACGGGATGGTCCGGCAGCGGCTCGAACAACTGCGTCAGCAACGCATCGAAGGCTTGCAGACCATTACCGAGTTTCTCGACGCCCGGTTGGCACCCGCCATCGCCACCTGCGAGTCGACGCAACTGCGCCAGACCGACCTGGCCGAGCGCGCGGCCAGACTGACCAGCCTGTTGCGTGCCCGGGTCGAGGTTTCACTGCAGGAGCAGAATCGTCACCTTCTGGAATCCATGGATCGCCGCGCACACCTGCAGTTGCGCCTCCAGGAGACGGTCGAGGGGCTCTCGGTCATCGCGATCAGCTATTACGGGCTGGGGCTCATCGGCTACGCGCTCAAGGGGCTTGAGCAAGGCGGTTTCCCCATTGATGCATCACTCAGCATGGGCATCGCACTGCCCTTCGTCGTCGGCCTGGCCTGGCTTGGGCTGCGAGTGGTCAAGCGGCGATCGGCGCGGGAAGCGGGAGCGGCGGCACACTGAGAATGACACAACAAACCTGTTGCGCAACAGGCTTGTTGTGAAATTCGGGTCAGCGGTCTGCCCTGCGTCTTGGAGACTGGAAACCGCATCGGGCGCGGCTGCCGCCTGGGCGTCGCGAACCACAGCGAAGCGACACCCATCCGATGCAACCTTGCTGAAACTCAAGCGTCCTTGACCAGATAATCTTCGACGTTATCGCGCCAAAACCACCGGGCAAGCGAGGTTGCGGCTGAAGACCTGCCCAGATGGACGACGCCCGCCGCAAATCAAGACAGGAATCGGCGCCGCGCAACGACACCGCCAATCAAGCCGCGCGGGTACGATCGATCCAGGAGATGACAGCGCGGTGTAACTCTGCGAGGCCGAGCGGCTTGCTCAGATAGTCGTCCATACCTGCCTCCAGGCAGCGCTCTCGGTCGCCCGGCATGGCCAGTGCCGTGAGCGCGATGATCGGGATGCGCCGCAGTGCCGGGTCCGCGCGCAGTCGACCGGTGGCCTCCAGTCCGTCCATCACGGGCATCTGGACATCCATCAGGATGAGATCGGGATGTTGCTCGCGCGCCAGTGCGATGGCATCGATGCCGTTACCGGCGGCAACGACCTCACAGCCTTTGAGCCGGAGATAAGCCGACAGCATCTCCCGCGTACTTTCATTGTCCTCGACCAGCAGGACACGTGAACGCTGCGGCGGCGGCGCATCGGTGTCCAGGTCGCGGCGGACGTCCGGTTCCTGGGCGAGCTGGTCGGCGGTCTGGGCGTGCGGATTCCAAGGCAGGACGATCTCGAAACGACTGCCCCGCCCGACTTCGCTCTGCACCTCGATCCGGCCTTGGTGCAGTTTCGCCATCGCGGACGCGAGCGCCAATCCGAGCCCACTGCCGTCATGCTGGCGCGCGGGCCGACTGTCCAACTGGACGAAGGGCTGGAACAGGCGGTCGAATTGGTCGGCGGGGATGCCGATGCCCGTGTCCCAAATGCCGATGCGCACCTCTTGCAGTTGCGCGTTCGCGGCAACATCCAACCCGATCGTTCCACCCGACGGCGTGAACTTGACCGCGTTACCGAGCAGATTGACCAGCATCTGCTTGAGTCGGCGGCTGTCGCCCCGCACCAGACAGGCTCTGAGGTCGAGGGTCGTCGAGACGGTC
The DNA here is from genome assembly GCA_964470155.1 of uncultured Lamprocystis sp. GTDB lineage: Bacteria > Pseudomonadota > Gammaproteobacteria > Chromatiales > Chromatiaceae > Thiodictyon. The sequence continues at coordinate 26,994 of CAYYAY010000016.1, forward strand.
AACGCCTTGCGCTTGGCCGCGGGGCCGATCAGCCGCAGACTGGCGTCACAGAGTTGCGTCACGGACACCTGATCCCAGTGGAGCTGCATCTGCCCGGAAGCCACCCGTGACATATCCAGAATATCATTGATCAAATCGAGCAGGTGGGTCCCGTTCTCATGGATGATGCGGACGGCCCGGTCCTGCTGCTTGCTCATTTGACCGAGCAAACCGTCGGCCATGGTCTCGGAAAGCCCGAGGATGGAGGTGAGTGGGGTGCGCAGTTCATGACTCATGGCCGCGAGAAACTCGTCTTTCGCCCGTGCCGTGCGAGCCAACGCCGCGTTGGCGCGGTCGAGATCCAGCGTACGGCAACGCACCCGTTCAGCCAGTTGGGCTCGTTCCTGCGCCAGCGCGTCATGCGCCATGCGTAAGGCGGTTTCCGCATCCTTGCGTGCTGAAATGTCGAAGAAGGTGACGACCGCGCCTACCAGCTTGCCGTCCTGATGGATGGGGTTGGCTTCGTATTCGACGGGGAACCGGCTGCCGTCCGCCCGCCAGAAGACCTCGTTGTCGACGCGCGCGGCGATTCCTTCGCGATAGGTCACCGCGGCCTGGCAGCGACTGACCGGATAGTGGGTGCCGTCGGCCTGAGAATGATGCACGGTCTCGTGCATATTGCGGCCATGGAGGTCGTCCGGCGCCCGGTAGCCGAGCATTCGCGCGGCGGCGGGGTTGCAAAAGGTACAGCAACCGTCCGCGTCGACCCCATAGATGCCCTCGCCGGTCGACTCCAGAAGCAGCCGGAACCGGGCCTCGCTCTCACTCAGACGTTTCAGAGAACTGGTCACGCTCTCCTGCATCGTCTTGAGCGCGGCCAGCATTTGCGCGGGCTCGTCGATGCCGTTCACCTGAATCGGGGTGGAGTAATCACCGGTACTGACCCGGCGCGCGATCACCGTGGCCAGGGCGATCGGCTGGCCGATGGTGCGATCGATCAGCCACAGCAGCAAGATGACCGCGGCACTCATGACCCCAACCATCACGGCCAGGATCTGCCGTTGCAGGGACCGGGTCGCATCGTCAATTGCAGCCAGAGTGCGTTGTTTATGCGCGAGTACATCAGTCACGATCTGATCGATCAGGTCGGTCGGCTCCCGGTCGATGCCGCGCACCCGCCGGTCGACCGCGCGTTGCGAACTCGGCTCCTCGGGGCGATAGAACCTGAGCGCGGACCGGTATTCCTCGCCCAGTCGTCGATGCGCCTCCAGAAAACGGCCGGCGTCCGCTTGCGACTGCCCAGCGCCGGCCAGTAACCGGATCAGTTGACCGACTGTCTCGCGCGTACGCTGCTCCTCCTGCTCGAAGCGGCCAAAATAGTCTTTGAAAAGACCGGCTTCAGACCCTCGCAGCAGGATATTTTTCCACTCCTGAACCTGCTTCTTGAAGTGAACCTGCGTCACCAGTGCGGTGGTAACGATCAGTGAACTGGTCTCGCAAACCCGCGATTCCCGATCCGACGCCTGAGTCAGCAAAGAGAACCCATGAAGACCGACGGCCAGATCGACGAACAGGATAGAAATCAGCCCGGCGGCAAGCTTGGTTCGAATATGCATGAAGTTTCGGTGGTGAGAGTCATGCGGTTGTCACATCCTTCTGCGATGCTCCAAGTTCGCGACCACAGACCCGGAGACGGCTACATTGGAACGCTTCGCTGACGAACTCGACCTTGCACAGTGCCGTATAGACCAAGTGACCGCACTGGCAATCGCCGCGATCCGCGCGCGCACGAGCCTCGCCCCAGGTCGGGAAACCTGCCTCGACTGTGGTTGCGAAATTCCCGCGCGGCGCTTGATGCACGTACCGAACGCAACCCGCTGCACGCGTTGTCAGGAACGACATGAGCGGCTTCAGTAACGGTTCGGTACCTGCAACTCCGGAGGCAACACCGCGCGCTCATAATCCGGGTTGAAGACCCGCTCGGGCAGGGTGATCTCCTCGTGAGGTACATCCTCGTAGGGAATCTGTTCGAGCAGGTGATGGATACAGTTGAGCCGTGCACGTTTTTTGTCGTTGCCTTCGACGATGAACCAGGGCGCCTCAGGGATGTTGGTCCGCGCGAAGGTCTCTTCCTTGGCCTTCGTATAGAGTTCCCAGCGCACCCGTGACTCGAGATCCATGGGACTGAGTTTCCATTGCTTAAGCGGATCATGAATCCGGATCAGGAAGCGCAGCTGCTGTTCCTCGTCGGTGATCGAGAACCAGTATTTGATCAGACGAATGCCCGAGCGGACGAGCATCCGCTCGAACTCAGGCACGTCCTGGAAGAATTGTTCGACTTGATCGGGTGAAGCGAAACCCATGACGCGCTCCACCCCGGAACGATTGTACCAGGAGCGATCGAACAGCACGATCTCGCCGCCGGAGGGCAAATGCGGCACGTAGCGCTGGAAATACCATTGGGTACGCTCGCGCTCAGTCGGCTTGACCAGCGCTACGACCCGACAAACCCGCGGGTTGAGACGCTGCGTAATCCGTTTGATGACGCCACCTTTACCCGCCGAATCCCGGCCTTCGAAGATCACCGCCACCTTCTCACCGGTGTGCTCCACCCAGTCCTGCAGTTTGATGAGCTCGGCCTGCAGCGTCAGCAACGCCTTGAAATAGGTCAGGCGGTCCAGGGTCGCCGGGTGTTTGCGCTTGTACAGCTTTCGCAATTCCATGGAGATCGCCGGCTCGGACAACTCTAGCTCATAGTCTTCGTCAAGGCTATCCTCGAGTTCGGCCTTGATCCAATCCATGCCGTCAAATTGCTTCTCATCGATGGTCATTGCGTCGCTCCGCTTCTGATGGGGGGTTGCAGGGCAGGCCATGCGGCGGCGGCCTGAATCATGACGCCGGCCACCTCGCGATCGGCACGGTCGTTGGTCCGCACAGCGGACCCTACAGATTACGGTTTCCCGTAGGGTCCGCGCTGCGGACCATCCGCCGCCAACGCGAATGATGATAAAGGCCGCGGCGGACGACCCGCCGAAGATCGCATTATCTCTGGCTCCGATCCGCCTGCCATTGCCGTGACAACACTGTATCATCGTCCCTGCTACCCATTTGTGACGGTTTCGTTTCGCCTCATGCCCTTTGCCCACGACTACCCGTTCGATCCCGGTTACGGCTACAGCCTGGATGACCTGCTGGCGGTGGACCCACCGCCCGAGCCGGCCGATTTCGTTGCGTTCTGGCGTGCCCGCTATGACCGCGCGGCGGCGGTCACGCCCAACCCACGGTTGCGTCCCTCGGCGGATGCCCACCCGCGCTTTCGGGTCTATGACCTGGAATACGACTCGACCGACACCTTTCCCATCCGCGGCTGGCTCCTGACGCCCACCGCCGCGCCGCCGCGACGCGGTTTCGTGCTGGGTCACGGCTACGGCGGCGTCGACCGTCCGCCGCTCGACCTCCCTCGCGACGATGGGGCCTACCTGATCCCCTGCTTCCGGGGCCTGAGCCGCAGCCGTCGGCCGCCGATTTCCGACGACCCCTCCTGGCATGTGCTCCATGACATCGATCGTCGGGATCAGTATATCCTCGGGGGCTGCGTGGACGACCTCTGGACCGGGATCTCGGCCCTGCTCGGGCTCTTCCCCGACCTGGCCGGGCACCTCGGTTACCTGGGCATCAGCTTCGGCGGCGGTATCGGGGCCATGGCCCTGGCCTGGGATCACCGGATCGGCCGCGGTCACCTCAACGTGCCCAGTTTCGGCCACCAACCCCTGCGCCTCACCCTGCCGAGCGTCGGCAGCGCCGCGGCCGTCCAGCGCTACGCCCGGACCCGGAGCGACGTGCAAACAATCCTGGCCTACTACGATGCGGCCGTCGCCGCCAGATACATCCGACAACCCATGCACCTGGCCGCCGCCAGGTTCGATCCGGCCGTCGCCCCGCCCGGACAGTTCGCAGTGTACAACGCCATCGGCGGAGACAAACGCCTGTTCGTACTGCCGGCCGGACACTTCGACTATCCGGACCGGACGCGGCGGGAACGGGATCTGCTGACCCAGCTATGGGCCTTTTTCGGGCCGCTCTGACTCGAGTGCGCAACGCGGGCGGGCCGGCCAAGCCGGCCGCGCGGAAACACCGAACCGGGGGTTCACGGTATTGCAACCTTGGAGAACTAAGATCCGGCTGTTTCCGCTCGAGCTATCCCCAGGCAGATCATCATGAATCGCGAATACCATCGTTGGTACAGCGCCCGGCTCGGCCGGGACATGGAACTCTTGGTCTTCGGCCACGCCGGAGCCAAAGTGCTGGTATTTCCCACCCGCGACGGGCGCTTCCACGAATACGAGGACCTACGGCTGGTCGAGGCCCTGGGGCACAAGATTCAGGCGGGCCAGTTGCAAATCTATTGCGTGGACAGTGTCGACTGGGAGTCGTTTTACTGCGATTGGTGCCACCCCGCGGATCGCATCCGCCGCCACTGCGCATTCGAGGACTATATCCTCAACGAAGTCCTGCCGCTGATGGCGATGAAGAATCGCCATCCTTGTACCATTGCTCACGGCTGCAGCCTGGGAGCCTTCCATGCCGTCAATATCGCGTTGCGCCATCCCCATCTCTTTCAGAAAGTCGCGGCCTTCTCCGGGCGCTATGATCTCACCCTGAATGTCGAGTGCTTCCGCGACCTGTTCAACGGGCACCGGGATGAACTGATCTACTTCCATACCCCGGCTCAATATCTCGCCAATCTCCACTGCCCGGAGCGGCTCGCCGCCCTGCGGCGCATGGACATCGTACTGGTGATCGGCGACCAGGACCCCTTCCTCGACAACAATCGTTACCTGAGCCGGTTACTGTGGGAGAAGGGCATCGGGCACGCCCTGCACGAGTGGCAGGGACGCGCCCATCGCGGCCATGATTGGCGGCACATGGCACCGCTGTACGTGTGAGCGATTGAAGTTTTTTCGTTCTCGTTCCCACGCTCCGCGTGGGAATGCCGGGCGGGCGCTCCGCGTCCGGTCTTGGCGCCGGACGCGGAGCGCCCGCACATGCTCCCACGCAGGAGCGTGGGAACCGGAATAGCTTAACTTAATGGCGTTGACGCTGGAGCATGGGAGCGGGTCACGAGCTACATAAATCCATTAGGGACGGCGTTTGGCGTCTCGGTCGTTGTTTAACCTATAGCGCACGACCTACTCCTCACTGCAATGCCGGCAAAGCGCCCTCGGCGGTACCGATATACCCGATTGCCGCTTTCTTGCGATCACCCCACTTCGCGTTGATCTTGCTGACGACCTCGGCATGATCCGCACCCTTATAGGCCTTGATGCTCTCGTCACCGGGGTGCTGGAAGTTGGCCATGAGATAGGCGTGACCATTGTAGTCGGGCGCCAGCGTCAAGCCGGTCACCTCGGCGGCCATAGGCACCGAAAGGATGCGCGCAAGCTGACGGGTGTCGATGTTGAAGGCCCAGAGGTAGTTGTGGTTGCGCCTGGTGGTGTCCTCACCAATGAACAGCGTGCGGATCGCATCGGCATAGACGATATTGTCCGGACCGCAAATCCGGTCCTGGCTGCACCCGTTGCCCTCGGCGTCCAGTTTGTCCTTGCCGAGCCATCCGCCGGTCAACTCAGGGATGGGAGCCAGGCTGACGCCAACAAAGGGGCTGTCGATCGCGGTGCCGTGGGTGTCCTGTTGGCCCTCGGCCGTTGCCATCTCAAAAACCATGCCGCCGTCGTTGGGTGCCAGCCGGATCGCGCCCTGGGTGTCGACCATGCCCGCCTCGACCCGCGAGATCGTGAGATAGAACCGCTTGTCGGTCGGGTTGTAGGCGATGTATTCCATCTTGGAGAATTCAGTGGTGGCACCAAGGAGCGCGGCGTAGCGGCGGGTCTCGAGGAAGGCGGCAGCCTGCGCCACGTCGAAGGCGGTGCTGGACTTGAGTCGGAGCCACTCGGTGCCGTTATAGGTCAACACCTTGGTGAAGCTCGGGTCATTCGGGTCGGTCTCGGCCACGTCGAAGAGGTCGCTGAAACGAATCCCGCGGTCGACCATGGCCTTGATCTCGGCGTCGCTCGCATGGCCGAGGCGCACCCATTCCAGGTTGAAACGGTCACCGTCGGCCGCGCCGACAGGGGTGAGTTTGGCGGCATAGAGGGTTCCGGCCGAGAGGTCCCGCGCCTGATCGGCGACGAACATGAAGAGCCCGGTATTCTTGCCGTCGTCGCCGCTGATCGCGGTGCGGTCGTCCGCGGCCATGATCTGCATCTCGCGGGCGAAACGGCCGGCGGCCGCGTGCTTGACCACCCGCGCGGAGCCGTCCGCGGCCACGGTGATCTCGGGCAACAGTCCGTAATGGTAGGGGTTGGCGGCGGCCGGATCGCCGAAATAATAGCGGCTGAAACGCGCGATGTCGGTCTTGTCATCCGAGCCCTCGGCCTTGGCGCCGCCGCCGTGGACCTTGGCGTCGGGCTCGTACTCCTCTGAACCGATGTGGGTGTTCCAGCGGGACAGGGTGGCACCACAGTGGATCCAGCCGCCATGGACCGCGGAGAAATCGATCGCCCGATAGTGCTTGGCCGTCAGCCGACCGCTCGCCGGGTCCTGGTCGAGCAGGGTCAACCCGACGGTCGCGGGCAGTTTGGACCAGAACGAGCCGGTGCTGCTGCCGTCATTCGGGGGCAATTCACGAAACTCGAACTGGGTGACCAGCGCCAGCGGATGGCCAGCCGCGCCCGGCACGGTGAGTCCCGCAATCTGCATGAGCGAGGTCCCATCGGGGCTGTCGGAAGCCAACTGACCGTCCCGGTCGGTCAGCGGTGCTCCGGCGGCGGTGAACAGCCCGCCGACCACCGCGTCGCCGACGCGGTCGGTGGTGGCGAAGATTTGGTGGTAGCTCAGCGGAACCGCCGTCGTTTGACCGTCGGCACAGGTCATCTGCAGCACGGCACGCGTGTAGATGTCGGCCTTCTCGTCGGCGGTGGCCGGCGCCGGCATACCGGTGAATTCCACTTTGGTTGGCGCTGCACCGCCGGGACAGACGGCCGCGACCGGCACTGAACTCAGAGATGCCACGACGAGGGTGGGGGCGAGGGCACTGATGCGCATGAGAACTTCCAGGATTGAACGTGATCTTGAGAACAATCCTAACGCCTCGCCTGCACGCGTAGGTTGCGGGCTTGTTACCGCGGACCAACGCGCACCTGCTTTCGGTCCGATGCTTCAACCCGGTTCCGGCTCACAACGCTTGGGGGCGGGCAGGTCGCGGCAACGGGCCACGCGCACAGGGCGCCACCACCGCGCCGATGGCAATAAAACCGTAAAGCCGCTCCGCTATGGTGGATAGGCGATCCGCGTCCACACCGACAGCGCCTTACCACCCCAGAGCGTCCCCATGATCCACACCAGATTGTTGGTCGAGAAAAAGCGTGAGTCGTTGAAGCACGGGTTGGCCGATCTCGCGCAGCAAGTCGGACTGGCCCTGGAACAGTCACTGGAGGCGGTGCGCAGCCAGGATCTTGCGCTGGCCCGCGAGATCGTCGCCGGCGACGCATCCATCAACTTTGCCCGCCGCGCCCTCGAACAGGAGGCGCTGCTGGGTTTGGCCGCTTACCAACCGGCTGGGCCGGACCTGCGCAGCATCGCCGCGTCCATGGAAATGGTCGGGGAAATCGAGCGTATCGTCGACTGGATCCGGGCGCACCCGGAGGCCGCGGCACCGGGTGTCGCGCTGTCGTGGATCGCGCACAATTACGAGCGTGTCGCCGATCGTGCAACCAACATCGCCGAACGCGTAGTGTATATCGCTACCGGCGAAGTCGCCGATTTGGACTGAACGGGCCTCCGCCCACCCCAGCCACCTCGTGGAATGCACACCGTCAGTCCGCGACGCGCCCCCCCCCACAGATCGCGGTCTGAAACCACGGCGATGTCCGGCAATCGCCTGACGATCCGCTACGCGGTCCACCGACTTCTTGCGCCTCTAAGTTCGTTAGCGCACTGAAGACAAGACCGCCTCGGCCTAGATTACGCACTCACAGGTGCCTTCTACTCATCAGGTCACAGCGGCCATTCCGGATTCACCGGAGATGCTCCTGCCCCTACGTCCGCCGTAAACCTGAACGAAGACCAAGTCGAAGCTGCACCAGTCCTTTTCTTTTGGGATCGCCTATCCGCAACACGCTGGAAGGCAACGATCGGGAGCGCGGCGCTGTCCCTACCGGCCTCGTCGCAAACCGATCCGGCACGGAAGCTAGAATCGCTCGTCATCAACTGGAGTATTCATCATGAATCTAGACATCAACAACCCCAATATCGGCAACACCGACCGCCTGATCCGCTTCGCTGTCGGCGTCCTCCTGATCATCGGCGCCGTTCGCGGCGGCAGTTGGCTGGCCGGACTGATCGGCGCGGTCGTGATCGGCACCGCTTACCTGCGTTTCTGCCCGGCCTACACGCTGTTCCATTTCAGCACCAACAAGGACGTCAGTCCGGCGGCCAAGTAAACCCTAAGGTCGTCCACCGACCGGGCCGCCAGGCCCGGTCGGTGGTCTTCAATCACCCTGCCACTGCCAATTCCGAATTTCCGGTAAATCCTCGCCGTGCTTGGCGATGTATTGCTTGTGTTCGATCAGTTTGTCGCGAATGGCCTGTTTGGCATAGGCTGCCTTGGGACCGAGTTGCGGCACGCGATCGATCACATCGGCGACCAGATCAAAACGATCCAGTTCGTTCTTTACCACCGTATCGAAGGGTGTGGAGGTCGTGCCCTCTTCTTTATATCCGCGCACGTGCAGGTTGCCGTGATTGGTGCGGCGGTAGGTGAGCCGATGGATCAACCAGGGATAGCCGTGATAGGCGAAGATGATCGGCTTATCCGTCGTGAAGAGGACATCGAACGCGTCATCACTCAAGCCGTGGGGGTGTTCGCTCTGCGGCTGGAGCTTCATCAGATCGACCACGTTGATCACCCGCACCTTGAGTTCGGGAAAATGGGTCCGCAGCAACTCGACCGCGGCCAGGGTTTCGAGCGTCGGCACATCGCCGGCGCAGGCCATGACGACATCCGGTTCGCTGCCCTGATCGTTGCTGGCCCAAGGCCAGATGCCGATGCCGGCCGTACAGTGCTTGATGGCCGCGTCCATGTCGAGCCACTGGGGGGCGGGCTGTTTGCCGGCCACGATGACATTCACATAATTGCGGCTGCGCAAACAGTGATCGGTCACCGACAGCAGCGTGTTGGCATCGGGCGGCAGATAGACCCGGATGACTTCCGCCTTCTTGTTGATGACATGGTCGATGAAGCCGGGGTCCTGATGGCTGAACCCGTTGTGGTCCTGACGCCAGACATGGGATGAGAGCAGGTAGTTCAGTGAAGCAATGGGGCGGCGCCACGGGATGTCATTGCACACCTTGAGCCACTTGGCGTGTTGATTGAACATCGAATCGACGATGTGGATGAACGCCTCATAGCACGAGAAAAAGCCGTGACGGCCGGTCAGCAGATAACCTTCCAGCCAGCCCTCACACTGATGCTCGCTCAGCATTTCCATCACCCGGCCGTCCGGTCCGACATGATCATCACCGGGGACGATCTGCCCGGTCGAACAGCGGTCAGTCACTTCGAAGACCGCGCCCCAGCGGTTCGATGCCGTCTCATCCGGGCTGAAGACGCGGAAGGTCTGCGGGTTGAGTTTCACCACATCACGGATGAACTCACCCTGGACCCGCGTCGCCTCGGCATTCACGGCGCCCGGCCGGGGCACCGCAACCGCATAGTCGCTGAAGTCCGGCATCCGCAGGTCGCGCAGCAGCAGCCCGCCATTGGCATGCGGATTGGCGCTCATGCGCCGCTCACCCAGCGGCGCCAGCGACGCGAGCTCGGCATTCAGTCGACCGGTGGCGTCGAACAACTCCTCCGGGTGATAGCTCTTCAGCCAGGTTTCCAGTATCTCCAGATGCCCCGGATGCGTCATGTCGGCCATCGGCACCTGATGGGAGCGGAAGGTCCCTTCGGTCGCCTTACCATCCACACTGGTCGGACCGGTCCAACCCTTGGGCGAGCGCAGGATGATCATGGGCCAGCGGGGACGGGTCTTGAAGCCGACGGCGCGCGCATCGTTCTGGATGCGCTTGATTTCAGCGACCACGGTGTCGAGCGCGGCAGCCATGAGTTGGTGCATCTGCGTCGGATCATCCCCCTCGACGAAATAGGGGGTATAGCCATAGCCGCGGAACAAGGCTTCGAGTTCATCGCGCGGGATCCGGGCCAGCACCGTGGGGCCGGCGATCTTGTAGCCGTTCAGGTGCAGGATGGGCAACACGGCACCGTCATGGATCGGATTGAGAAACTTGTTCGAGTGCCAACTCGTGGCGAGCGGCCCGGTCTCCGCCTCGCCGTCGCCGACCACGCAGGCAACGATCAAGTCCGGGTTGTCGAAGGCCGCACCGTAGGCATGTGACAGTGAATAACCCAGCTCGCCCCCCTCGTTGATCGACCCCGGTGTCTCGGGCGCGACATGACTGGGGATACCGCCAGGGAACGAGAACTGCTTGAACAGCCGCTGCATTCCCGCTTCGTCCTGGGCGATGTTCGGATAGACCTCGCTATAGGTGCCTTCCAGATAGGCGTTCGCCACCAGCGCGGGACCGCCATGCCCTGGTCCGGCAATGTAGATCATGCTGAGATCCTGGTCCTTGATGACGCGATTCAGATGCACATAGATGAAGCTCAGGCCCGGCGTGGTGCCCCAGTGTCCGAGCAGGCGCGGTTTGATATGCGCCAGGGTGAGCGGCTCCTTCAGCAGTGGATTGTCATAGAGATAGATCTGTCCGACCGAGAGATAGTTCGCCGCACGCCAATACGCGTTCATCTTGCGCAGCAGTTCCGGCTCGAGTGGCTTGGTCTTGGTAGTCATGTCACAGTGTTCCAATGGGTCAATTTCGGTTGTGTCGTTGGTGGGTCGTCGGTCGGAGCAGGGAACGGTTCTTTAATAAGCTAAACAAACCCATGTAGGGAACGCCTCTGGCGTATCGGTCGTTGTCGTTGTCGTTGTCGTAATCGTTATCGGATTCCGGATCGATTCAGGACCGTCTGGAAGCCTGCGAAACGGCTACTCGAGCAGCGCGCGTCGTGCCTCGATTACGACAACGACAACGATTATCTTTTTTGTTTAGCCTATCAAGCCATCTGACTGATGGTGCTGCGAAAGCGGCTGAGCGCAATCGTAAAGAAGGCCGCGCCGATCCCGGCCAGCGCAAGGAACTGCGGCCAGACGACCGTGATGCCGGCGCCGCGGTACAGAATCGCCTGGCCGAGCGCGACAAAATGCGTGGTCGGTGCGGCCAGCATGATGTACTGCACCAACTCCGGCATGCTTTCGCGCGGGGTGGAATTGCCCGAGAGCAGTTGCAGCGGCAGCAGAATCAACACCGCCAGCATCCCAAACTGCGACATCGAACGGGCCTGCGTGGCCATGAAGATGCCGATCGACGTGGTGGCAAACAGATGCAGCGCAGCACCGGCCAGGAACAGCCCCAGCGCGCCTTCAATCGGAATACGCAACAGGCCCTGCACGACCAATACCAAGGCCACCGCGGCAGCGAGCAAGACCACCAGACCCATCGACCAGACCTTGGCCAGCATGATCTCGGCGGGCGTGACCGGCATTGCCAGCAGGTGCTCGATGGTGCCGTGCTCACGCTCGCGAATCAGCGCGGCGCCGGTCAGAATGATCGACAGCAAGGTGACGTTGTTGATGATCTCCATCAGGGCGCCGAACCAGGACTGCTCCAGGTTGGGGTTGAAGCGCATGCGTAGGGCCAATTCAACGGGCAAGGGGGCACTGCCGCGGTAGCGCTGGACAAATTCGGTCACCTCGGCGAGCACCATTTGCTGGACATAGCCGCTGCCGGTGAAGGCTTGACTCATGCGGGTGGCATCCACATTGAGCTGGATGGCCGGCGAGCGGCCGGCCAGCACATCGCTCTGGAAATCCGGGGGGATATCCAGCGCGAAGGTGTAATCGCCGGCATCCATGCCCGGATCGATGCCGTTGGGTGAGATCATCGCCGGGGGATCGAAGCGCGGCGGATAAAAGACTGCGCTGATCCGTAGCGACAGCGGTGAGCCGTCCTCATCGACGATGGCGATCGGCGCCTTGTGCAAGGTTTCCGGCATCGCGGTGGCGGCGACATAGATGGAGACCGTGAAAGTATAGGCAATCAGCACCAGCATCATCGGGTCGCGCGCCAGGCTCCACAGTTCCTTGATGCCTAGGCGGTAGATGGTCGCTGCACCGGCCATTCGACCCGGCCTCGAATCGGGTTGCGGCATGCTCAGGTGTCCTGCTTCTTCAACAGCATGATCGACAAGCCAAGGATCACCGGTACCGCCAGCAGCAGCGGCCAGAACGAGGCTTCCAGACCGGCGAAGTCCAGCCCCTTGTTGAAGACGCCGCGGCTGATCGTGAGGAAATGCGAGGCCGGATAGAGACGGCCGATGACCGCACCCACGCCTTCGAGTGAGGACACCGGATTCAACATGCCCGCGAACTGGATGGCCGGGATCATGGTGCCGATGATCGCCACGAACATCGCCGCGATCTGACTGCGGGTGAAGGTGGAGGCAAAGAGCCCGAAACCGGTCGAGAAGATCACGAAGAGCAGTGCACCGGCGCTCAGTGCCAACAGGCTGCCCTTGATCGGCACACCGAAGACGGTGACGGCCAGCAGCGTCATCAGGGCGAAGTTGAGCATTGCCAGCACGATGTAGGGCAATTGCTTGCCGAGCAGGAATTCGCTGCGCGTGACCGGGGTGACATAGAGGTTGATGATCGAACCCAGCTCCTTTTCGCGCACCACCGACAGGGCGGCGAGCATCGCCGGAATCATCAGCAACAGCATGGGGATGACCGCCGGCACCATCGCCGGCAAGCTTCTGACGTCGGGGTTGTAGCGAAAGCGGATCGCGATGGTCGCGGGAGCGGCCGCCGCACTCTGGCCGAGCCGGTGCACGGCCTGCTCCAGCAGCCAGCCCTGGTGCATGCCCTGCACATAGCCCCGCACTGTCTCGGCACGCACCGGCATGGCGCCGTCCACCCAGGCGCCAATCTGCACCTGATGCCCGCGCGTGAGGTCGCGCGCAAAGCCGGAGGGGATCTCGATGGCCAGGGCGAGTTCACCGGCCCGCATTCGCTGATCCAGATCCGCGTAATCGGAGAGTGGCGCACGTTCGATGAAATACCGCGAGCCCGACAGGTTCAGGGCATAGTTGCGGCTCAACCCGGTCTGGTCGCGATCCAATACCGCATAGCTCAGATTCTCCACGTCCAGACTGATGCCGTAGCCGAAGACGAACATCAGGATGGCGGTCCCCAAGAGCGCCATGGTGGCGCGCACCGGGTCGCGTTGCAGTTCCAGCGTTTCGCGCCGGGTGTAGCTCCAGGCGCGGGCCGGACTGAAGAACGGATTGGGGACCTTGGGCACCCGACCGTCGCCGGGCGCCGCTGAGGGGACCGATTGAAGCGGCGCCGGGGCCGCCGGCGTGTCTCCGCGCGCTCCGGCGTCCTCCAGGAAACCGATGAAGGCGTGCTCCAGCGTAGCGGCGCCGCGCTGCCGCACCAGTTCAGCCGGAGCATCGGTGACGAGCACATGCCCGGCGTGCATCAGCGAGATGCGGTCGCAGCGTCCGGCCTCGTTCATGAAATGCGTCGAGATGAAGATTGTGACCTGATCATTGCGTGCCAGGTCGATCATCAATTGCCACAGGCGGTCGCGCGCGATCGGGTCGACACCGGATGTCGGTTCATCAAGGATCAGTAGGTCAGGCTGGTGGACCATGGCCACGGCCAGGGAGAGGCGTTGGCGGATGCCCAGCGGCAGGGTGTCGGGCAGCGCGTCGAGCACATCATTCAGGCCGAAACGCTGGACCATCGCGTCCACCCGCGCCGGGATCTCGGTCTCGGGCACCTGGAACAGGCGTGCATGCAGCACCAGGTTCTGGCGCACCGACAGTTCCGAATAAAGCGAAAAGGCTTGCGACATGTAGCCGACGCGCCGCCGGGTCGCGATGTCCTTGGGATCGACCGCGCGCCCGAACAAAGACGCCTGACCCTCGCTGGCCGGCAGCAGACCGGTCAGCATCTTCATGGTGGTGGACTTACCACAGCCGTTCGAGCCGATGAACCCGAAAATCTCTCCGCGGCGGATGGACAGGTTCACATGATCGACAGCGGTGAAGTCGCCGAAGCGCATGGTCAGGTCCGTTGCTTCGATGGCGATCTCGGCTCCGGTCGCCGCGTCGGCCTTCGCCAATGGTGGGATCGTCACCGGCCGGTAGCCGCGCCGCCGCGCCTCCGGCAGCAAGGCGATGAACGCGGCATCCAGTGAGCCGGTGTCGGTGCGCGCGAGCAATTCGGCGGGTGTGCCGGTGGCCAGGACGCGGCCGGCGTCCATGGCCACCAGCCAGTCGAAGCGCTCGGCCTCGTCCATGTATGCCGTGGCGACGATGACGCTCATGCCGGGGCGCTCGATACGGATGCCGGCGATCAGGTCCCAGAACTGGGCGCGGGCCAGCGGATCGACGCCGGTGGTCGGCTCGTCCAGAATCAATAGGTCCGGGTCGTGGATCAGGGCACAGCACAGGCCAAGCTTCTGTTTCATGCCGCCCGACAGTTTGCCGGCCGGACGCGTCAGAAAGGCGGTCAGCCCGGTGCTTGCCGTCAGTGCATCGATGCGGCGGCGGCGTTCGATCGCCGAATGGCCGAACAGGCGGCCGAAGAATTGAAGGTTCTCCTCGACCGACAAGGTGGGATAGAGGTTCTTGCCCAGGCCCTGGGGCATGTAGGCGATATGTGGGCACACCCGCGCACGATGGCGGCTGCTGCGCATGTCGCCGCCAAGCGCCCGCACCTGGCCTACCTGCACGGCACGCGCACCGGCCAGCAGCGCCAGCAGGCTTGACTTTCCCACGCCGTCCGGACCGAGCAGTCCGACCATCCGTGCGGCCGGAAGATCCAAGGTGATGTCGTCCAGTGCCGCGATCTTCCCATAGTGCAGGCTGACTCCGGTCAGACCTGCGACGGGCGCCGGGGTGTCCCGCCCCGGTGAACCGTCGGTCGGGGGCGCAGCATCCCCACTTTCCGGATTGCCGGATAAAGGCGCCTGGCCGGTCATTCCGGTAACTTGATCGCCAGGTTGGCCGGCCAGGGCACCTGTGCGTCAAGCTTGAGCCAGGCGAGGCCCGGCAGACCGGTTTTCACCAGTTTCAGATGTTTTAGCAGCAGTTCGCGGTCGATCTGCGCCTTGACCCGGAACATCAGCTTCTGCCGTTCGCTGGCGGTCTCCACTGTCTTGGGTGTGAACTGTGCGGTACTGGCGACATAGGACACCCGGGCCGGAATCACGTACTGCGGGATGGCATCGAGCACCAGGTGGACCTCGCTGCCCAGTGCCACCCGGCCGACCACCGTTTCGGGCAGAAAGAACGTCATGTACACGTCGCTGAGATCAACCAGATTGAGCACCTTGCCGCCGGCGCCCAGGACCTCACCGGGCTGCGCGACCCGGTACTGCACGCGGCCGTCACGCGGCGACTTGAGCAGACTGTCCTGGATATCGGCCTCGACGCGGGCAATGGTCGCCTCGCTCGCCGTCACCCCGGAATCGGCGCCGACCACCTGCGCTTCGGCGGCTGTAATCGCCGCGTCGGCCGCGGCCACCTGGGCCTCGGCACCGGTCAGTGTCGCCTGCGCACCGTGCACCCGGGCGCGATCGTCGTCGAGGACCTGGAGCGCGGTGACGCCTTTCTTGGCCAGCGTCTCGGAGCGCGCCAGGCGCCGTTGTGCCGCATCCAGTTCGCTCTCGCGCTGCCCCACCATCGCCGCGGCGGCGGTACTGTCGCTGCGGCGCATGGCGACCTCGGCCTGGGCGCTGGCCACCGCGGTGACGGCCTGTTGGGACTGAGCACGCGCCTCATCGCGCTGCGCATCCAGCACATCGACCTGCATTTGTGCCAGCGGCTGCCCGGTCTGCACGAAGTCGCCCTCGTTGACCATGATTTGCTGCACCCGCCCGGCGAGCTTGGTGGCGACGTCGATCTCGGTCGCCTCGATACGGCCATTGCCCTGAACGAAGGCGACGCCCAAGCCCGCGGGTTGCAGGGCGAACCAGGTCAGGGCCGTCATCGCCACGGCAGCGCCGACACCGACGGCCAGCGCCAGTTGCTTCTTGAACGCGGGAGTCATCATGGAAACTGCACCCTGAACCCTGGTTACTGCGATTTCAGTCCGTTCTCTGCACCGGCCATTGCGCAATGGCCGAACGATCAATTGCACAGCCGGCGCCGTGCGATGGTGAGGCAATCAGGCCACGCCGGCGTTGCCACACCCCCGGCGCCGGCCCTGCGCGCCTCAGCGGGGGGCCGTCTGATCCATGGGCTGCGACATCCCGGCGGCTGCCGCGGCCGCTGCTTCAGCTTCATCGCGGGCCTGTCGGTTGGCTTCAGTGGGATAGGCGTGCGCCTTGGTATCGGCGGCAGTGGCCTCGTCCACCAAGATCTGCTTGTTCTGCTCCGCGGTGCCGGGTGGCTGCCCTTGCGCCGTGTCAGCCGCCCGATCCGCCCGCTCCTGGACCGCCGCCGCGGCCTTGGCCTGGTCTGAAGCAGTCTGAGCAAAGAGTGGGCCTGGCAGAGCGAGCGTCAGCGCGAT
Source organism: uncultured Lamprocystis sp. (assembly GCA_964470155.1). Taxonomy (GTDB): domain Bacteria; phylum Pseudomonadota; class Gammaproteobacteria; order Chromatiales; family Chromatiaceae; genus Thiodictyon. The sequence continues at coordinate 43,676 of CAYYAY010000016.1, forward strand.
AACGGATGAGAGGATGCGTTGCTTCGGTAACATGGCCAGTTTCTCCAAGATGGACGAGGGCATTGAGAGCGCCTTTTGGATAGGCGGACTTGACACGACCTTAGCCGAACAGTCTTGCGCTGTCCGTTCGCTACCGTACCTTGAGTGTCGCGATCTGAAACCTGGGCGAAACTGGACAGGGCCGAGCGATCGCTGATCCGGTCGAATCCTGCTATCGCCTTCCGACCTGATATCCGGACAGACCCTGGGTGTTGGGGCGGGTTTGAAACCCGCCCTTACGTCCGGTGATCACGTCCGATGGCGATCAATCTGAACGTACCGATCATCCAGGAGGGATGCTGACGCCGCCGGGTGTCATCATCGGCCTTGGCAAAAGGCCGCGCTGCGTCTAATGTTCCGTGCAGTGCTTCACCGTGATCGTTGCGTACGTAGCGTCGGACCACAGAACCCGCGCTGCCGATACGCGACCGATGCATTCTGTAACCCATTCTGTAACCATGAGCAGGGACCCGGACACGCCCGATGCCAGCCAGTCAAGCCACCCGCTCGATCTCGGTCGACACCGTGTTGGGACCCGATGCGCTGCTGCTCGCGCGCATGACCGCCGAGGAACACCTCAGCCGACCGTTCGAGTATGAACTCGCGCTGCTGAGCGAACGCCACGACATCCGCGCCGAGGATCTGCTCGGCACGCCGGCCACGGCTTCCCTGCGCCTCGCCTCGGGCGGGCACCGTTTTTTCAACGGCTACATCAACCGCTTCGCCTATGTCGGTTTCGCCGGGACCTATGCCCTCTATCGCGCCAACCTGGCGCCTTGGATCTGGTTCCTGTCGCGGACCGCCGACTGCCGCATCTATCAGGACCAGACGGTCCCGGAGATCGTCAAGTCAGTCTTCCGCGACCACGGCTTCACCGATTTCGAAGAACGTCTTGCCGGTACCTATCGCCCCTGGACCTACTGCGTCCAGTACCGCGAGACCGACCTTAACTTCGTCCAGCGACTGCTCGAACATGAGGGTATCTACTATTTTCATGAACAGGCCGACGGCAAGCACACCCTGGTGCTGGCGGATGACCGCAGCGCCCACAGCGCGGCACCGGGTTACGAACAGGTCGTCTATTTCCCCCCGGACCAGACCCAGCCGCACGACCTGGAGCGCATCAACGACTGGAGTGTCGCCACCGAGGTGCGCCCCGGGGCCTTTGCCCATACGGCCTTCGATTTCACCGCACCGCGCAAGAATCTGCTCGCCCGCCGCAGTGCCCCCAAACAACATGCGCAGGCCGGACTTGAGGTCTTCGACTTCCAGGGCGATTACCTCGAGACCGGGGACGGAGACGGCTATGCCCGCATCCGACTGGAGGAGCACCAAGCCGAGCACGCGCTCGCCGAGGCGGCCGGCAACGCCCGTGGCCTCGCCTGCGGCGGCCTGTTCACCCTGACGGAGCACCCGCGGGACGATCAGAACGGCGAATATCTTATCGTCGCGGCGAGCTATCGGCTGCACTCCGACGACTACGGGTCGGTGGACTCAGCGCCGCCGGGTCCGATCTTTGCGTGCAACCTCAGCGCCATGGATGCCCAGGTCCCCTACCGGCCGCCGCGCGCCACCCCGAAACCCGCAGTGCGGGGTCCGCAGACCGCTGTCGTCGTCGGCAAAGCCGGCGAGGAGATCTGGACCGACAAATACGGACGGGTCAAGGTGCAGTTCCACTGGGACCGCTACGGCAAGGCCGACGAGACCAGTTCCTGCTGGGTGCGGGTCGCTCAGGCCTGGGCCGGCAAGAATTGGGGCGGCATGATGATCCCGCGCATCGGCCAGGAGGTCATCGTTGATTTCCTGGAGGGCGACCCGGACCAGCCGATCATTACCGGCCGGGTCTATAACGGCGACCAGATGCCGCCGTGGGACCTGCCGGCCAACATGACACAATCGGGCTTGCTGACCCGCTCCAGCAAGGGTGGCGCCGGCGCGAACGCCAACGCCATCCGCTTCGAGGATAAGAAAGGCGCCGAGCAGCTCTGGCTCCACGCCGAGAAGAATCAGGACATCGAGGTCGAGAACGACGAGACCCACTGGGTCGGTCACGACCGCACCAAGACCATCGACCACGACGAGACCACCCACGTCAAGCATGATCGCACCGAGACGGTCGACAACAATGAAACGATCACCATCCATGGCAATCGGACTGAAACGGTCGACAAGAACGAGCGCATCACCATCGGCGGCGGACGTACCGAGAACGTCGCCAAAGACGAAAGCATCACCATCGGCGGCGGACGTACCGAGAACGTCGCCAAAGACGAAAGCATCAC
>CAYYAY010000016.1:46096-99112 GCA_964470155.1 uncultured Lamprocystis sp.
CAAAGACGAAAGCATCACCATCGGCGGCGGACGCACCGAGAACGTCGCCAAAGACGAGCGCATCACCATCGGCGGCGGACGCACCGGGAACGTCGGCAAGAACGAGAGCGTCACCATCGGGGAGGCGCGCACTATCTCGATCGGCAAGGACGACAGCCTGTCGGTCGGCAAGAACCTGTCCATCACGGCCGCCGACTCGATCACCATCACCACCGGCAGCGCCAGCATCACCATGAAGAAGGACGGGACTATCACCATCAAGGGCAAGGACATCACCATCGAGGGATCCGGCAAGATCAACGCCAAGGCGTCCGGCAACATCACGATGAAAGGCTCGAAAATCCTTCAGAACTGACGCAAACCGCTCGGATTTGAGATATACACCATGAGCCGCAACTTATCGATCGATGCATTGGCCGCCGCGGGCGTCACGGAGGTCTCAGCCCCGGACCTGCCGAGCCCCCTGCTCCAGGCGCCGACGTCTCAGCGCGCGGGTGCCGCCGAGCCCCTCGGCCTGATCGTCGGGGAATTGATCGCGCTGACCGACGAAGGCCGCACCCCACTCGTCCTCTACCCCGGACAACCAGGCCATGCCGCACTTCCCGCACGCACCGTCATCGACCTGCACGGCGCGCATATCGGGCGCCACGTGGCGCTGATGTTCGAGGGTGCAGATCCGCACCGGCCCATCGTGATAGGCGTCCTGCGTGACGTCGCCGGCTGGCCGCTCCCGGATCGGCCCGCCGCTGTCGAGGTCGATGCCGACGGCGAACGGCTGCTGGTGAGCGCGCAGGAGAGCCTGGTCCTGCGCTGCGGCAAGGCCAGCATCACACTCACCAAGGCCGGCAAGGTCCTGATCGAGGGCGCCTACATCCTCAGCCGCTCCTCGGGCGTCAATCGCATCAAAGGCGGCGCGGTGCAACTCAACTGAGCGGCGACCAACCAGACCAGGACCCGGAGACACCCGTGGAATTGATCAACGCCACTCGTATGGTCGTCGGCTACACCATGGGTATGGAGCCCAGCGGGCGGGAACTGTTGGTCGTGGCGATCAAGGGCACTTTTGCCCTGCCCCGGACCTCGGCCGAGTCGCTGCACCTCGCCCCGGAGCAAGTGCCGCTCGTGATGGCCGATACCTTCACGGGCGCGCCTGGCTTTTCGGCGCCGGTCTATGAAGTGGACTTCGCACCGCGCAAGCAACGGATGGACATCCTGCTCCTGGGAAGCGCCTATGCGCCGGGTGAACGACCGGCAACCCGGGTTCCGGTCGGCCTGCAAATCAATGGCATGAGCAAGTCATTCGCGGCCGTCGGCATTCGGCTCTGGCAGGTCGCCTCGACCGGGGTAAGCGTCGGCGTAACCCATCCATTCACGGTGATGCCGATCGGTTACGACCGCGCCTTCGGCGGTGTCGACAATCGTCACCAGGACGCGACCAAGCACGCCGCCTTCATGCGCAATCCGGTCGGCAAGGGATTCCATCGGTACTTCAAAGGCGCATGGGTCGACGGGGCACCATTGCCCAACACGGAGGAACTCAATCGGCCGATCGCGCGGCCCGACGGCGACTACCTCCCGATGGCCTTTGGCCCCATCGGCCGCGCCTGGGAGCCCCGTCTGCGCTACGCCGGCACCTATGATCAGCGCTGGCTCGACGAGGACTTCCCCTTTCTGCCGCCCGATTTCGACGACCGGTATTACCAGGCCGCGCCCCTGGACCAGCAGATCGCGTGCCCTACGGGTCCGCTGGACATCGGACTCCTGAATCTGACCCCGGACGGACGCCGCGGCTTCAGCCTCCCGCCCTTCGACGCACCGGTGCACATCTTTCCGAAGCGCGGCGACCGCGAAGACCTCAAGGCGACCCTCGATACGCTGGTGCTGGAACCCGATCTGGAGCGGTTCACCCTGACTTGGCGGGTCACCCGGCCGTTGCAGAAGAACATCTTCGAGATCGCCCAGGTACTGGTCGGCAAGAAGGGACAGGATTGGTGGCAGGCTCGCGAGGAGGTGGCCTTCCCGATTCCGCTTGCTCCGGGGCCGGAGTCAGCACCGGCCGCGGCAACCGAACCCGAGCCCGCAGCATAGAACCGCCATGACCGCCCAGCCCATTGCGATCAAGAGCACCGGCCTGGTGACCAGCGTCGGCCTGTCCGCGCCGGCCTCCTGCGCCGCGATTCGCGCCAAGATCAGCAACCCGACCGAGACGCGCTTCATGGGCAATGACGGCGAGTGGATCATGGCGCACCAGGTGCCGCTGGAGCAACAATGGCGTGGTCGCACCAAGCTTGCCAAGATGGCGGCGATGGCGATTGCCGAATGTCTGGACCTGGTTCCGCGCGAATCGTGGCCCGGCATCCCGATCCTGCTGTGCGTTGCTGAGCGGGAACGTCCCGGTCGGATCGCCGACCTGGACGATCGGTTACTGCGCGATCTTGAGCAGGAGTTCGGTCTGCGATTCGCCATCGGCTCCGCCGTGATCCCTCAGGGCCGGGTCAGTGCGGCCATTGCGCTCGCCGAGGCCCGCAGACTGATCTACGAGGGCAAGGCGCCGCAGGTGGTCATCGCCGCTACCGACAGTCTGTTGAACTGGCCAACGCTGAGTGCCTACGAGCGGGCCGATCGCTTGCTCACGGCGAATAATTCCAACGGATTCATACCCGGTGAAGCGGGCGGTGCGGTGTTGATCGGCCGCCCCGACGGCACTGCGGAACTGTTATGCACAGGGATCGGTTTCGCTGCCGAGCAAGCACCTATCGATGCGACCGAGCCCTTGCGTGCGGATGGACTCACCCGCGCGGTTGGGCTTGCACTCGTGCAGACCGGGATCGCACTCGCCGATATCGGTTACCGGATAAGTACAATGAACGGCGAACAGTACTGGTTCAAAGAGCTCGAGCTGGCGACCAGCCGCCTGCTCCGGGGCCGACATGAGTTTATGGACCTGTGGCACCCCGCGGATGGCATTGGCGAAACGGGAGCCGCGGCGCTCTGCGTATGCCTGGGGATCGCACGCTCGGCCGCCCGCGCGGCCTTTGCCCCCGGTAATCCGGTGTTGGTGACCGCAAGCAACGATGGCCCTCGCCGCGCCGCCTTTGTGATCGCGGCCAGGGGTGGCGCCTGATGCCAAACGAAGTGTACGCCAACAACGAGGAGGTCTCGTGCAAGGCCGGCATCGGCAAGGCCATTTGCGCATTCCCCGACGTTTGCTTCACTCCACCCGAGAATCCGGCAACCCCGCCGGGCGTCCCGGTTCCCTATCCTAATACGGGTATGGATTCCGACGCTTCCGACGGGAGCCGAACCGTTCTGATCGGTGGTCAGGAGGTGATGCTCAAAAACAAGAGTTATTTCAAGCAAAGTCTGGGTGACGAGGCTGGCTGCGCCGCCAAGAAGGGCGTAGTGACCTCGGTGAACCGCGGTAAGGTGTATTTTATCGCATGGTCGATGGACGTTCAGTTCGAAGGCGAGAACGTGGTCCGCAATCTGGATATGACCACGCATAACCATGCTTCGCCGGTGCCGAATACACCGCCACAGATTTTCTCGGCGCGCATGGCGATGGCCAAAGGACTGAGGTCGTGCAATGATGAAAAACAGGCGGTTGCCGACAACTGCCCGGACGGTACCGACCCCAACGAAACCTGCCCCAGCGCAGAGAAGGCAAAGAATGCGGAGGCGGCCAGGAAAACCGTGAAGGATGCGCGCGGCAAGGATGACCCACAGTGGAAACGCTTCAATACCATCGCTGATCAGGAATGGGAAGATTATGCGGCAAGAGTGAAGAAGAACAAGTGCCAAAAGGCCTTGCGCTGCTTTCTTTCGCCATACAACCCCAACCGGTGCTGCCCGGGGCAGACGCCTCATCACGTGGTCGATGCCGCATCGTTTCTCAAAGGACCAGAGTATCCAAAGCAGCCCCGCAATGATCAGCCGCGTGAAACCGGCTGGGCCAATTATGATGTCAACGCCGCACCTTGCATCTGTGTGGAAGGACCGAATCAGACGACCGCTACCCACGGGGAAATGCACACCCGGCAGGGTGTGGTGGCAGCTCAACAGCCGGCCGGCAAGTGGACGCTGACAGAGGCTACCGCGGCCGGGGTGAGCGCGGTGCAAAAGACCTTCCCGGAGTCCAAGTGCAGCGCCTCCTGTATCGAGGCCCAGTTGAATCGATATCATGAAAGTGCCCAGTCGACCAGTGACCGGCGGCCGCTCAACGCCAACGTTGAGATGACCTCCGATGTCGCGGAGCGAAATCGTATCGCGAAGCAGATGGGCGTTCCACCACCCCCCACTCGATAGACCTGCGCAGCGGACCAAGATCATGCTGAACGATATCTCCGAGCTGGATACCAGCAAGTATGCGATAAGCACCGGGTGCGTCCGGTATCGCGACCTGTCCTATCTCGTGATCGTCGATCGAGCACTCGCAAACGAGCGGGTCCCTCACTCCACAATCCTGGGAATCGACCGCGGTCATATCGGTGGCGCCGACCTATTCTGGTCGGTTGCTTCGATCGCTGCTTGCCATGCACCGCTCGAGCAGGCGATTGCGATCGGTGCCGGCGGGCAAGTGTACGTCTTGGGTGGTGGAACGGCGGGCGAAGAGGCACCTGTTGTTGGTGACTCCGGGCCATCGGCGCTCCGCGGTCCCCTGCGCGAGGTCCGTGGCATCGCCCATGGCCATGCCTATGCGGTCGGTACCGCTCGCCAATGTTATCGTCGGGCGGGTCCGGGGCTCTGGACTTGCATTGATGCCTCCGCGCAAAGTGCCGACGGTCGGCCGCTCATCGACAAATCGTTTGAATCCATCGATGGCTTCTCGGAAGAAGAAATCTATACGGTGGGCTGGGACGGAGAGATCTGGAGCTGGAATGGCTCCCAATGGCGCCAGGAGGGGAGTCCGACGAATCTGGGGCTGCAGAAGGTGATCTGCGCGCCGGATGGCAATGTCTATGTCGCCGGGAAGCTGGGCACTATTATCACCGGCAGGGGGTCTGACTGGCAGCTCATCGAGCATGACCAGACGGATGAAACGTTCTGGGGCATGGCGTGGCTGGACGATCACCTCTATCTGTCGACAACGCATTTTGTCTATCGGCTGGAAAATCGCGCGCTGATACCATGCCGACCGGCAGAAGACCGAATGCTCAGCTGCTATCATCTCAGCGCCGCTGACGGAGTCATGTGGTCGATTGGGTTTGAGGAGGTGTTCGAGGTCACCGGGGGAAATTGGCGGCGACTCCTCTGACGGATACTGGTTTATGAGCGATAGGGTGAGCAATAGGTGAGAAATAGGGGAAAGACTACGAATACACCTGCCAATAATGAAGCATCGGCTCGACGTTGCTGCGTATGTTAGCAACATCCCACCAACCAGTTCTGGAAGTCATACAGCAGCACGCCGAGGAATCGGTGATTCTGCGCCACACCCGTGCGGTGCTGGTGCGCTCACCCCACGTCAAGGTTCACCACCTGGCGCGCATCGATGAGCGGATCGCGGCGCATCTGGATGGACTGGCGGTGGCCGGCGAGTTCGGCGCGACGCGCTGCCGGGCGGCCCTAGAGACACCTGGCACCGGCGAGGTCTTTGCAGCGGCAGTGGGTGCCATCGCGAGCAAGGATCCGGCCCGCCTGGACAGGCTCTTCGCACTCGCCGCGGCGCTCCCGGACGCGCGGCGCGGCCTGCTCTCCGCCTTTGGCTGGGTGTCGGCCCATGACCTCCAAGGGATCGTCGTGGAACTGCTGGCGGCTGCGGAGCCCATGCGGCGCGAGGTCGGCATCGCCTCCTGCATCATGCACCGGATCGACCCAGGTGCCATGCTCGGGGCCGCGATCGACGATCCCGATCCGCGATTGCGTGCCCGCGCCCTGCGCGCGGCCGGGGAGGCCGGTCGGCGTGATCTGATGTATGACTGTCTGCGGCACTTGCAGGACGATGACCCCAGCGCCCGTTTCCGGGCCGCGGTGTCGTCGTTGCTGCTCGGAAACCGGGACCTTGCCTTGAGTGCACTCGCTGACCTTGCCGCGAATCCCGGTCCCTTGCGTGCCCAGGCGCTTGGCCTGTGGCTGAAGGCCGTGGACCTGCCGAGCGGCCACCGTCTGCTGCAGTCGCTCGCCAAGGAAACCGCGAACCGGCGCTTGCTGATCCAGGCCGCGGGCGTCGCCGGCCAGGTGAGTTATATTCCGTGGCTCATCGGGCTCATGGCGGACGATCAGACCGCCCGCCTGGCGGGCGAATCCTTCTCATTCATCACCGGGCTCGACCTCGCCTGGCTCGACCTGGAGCGCCGCCCGCCGGAAGGCTTCGAGCCTGGCCCCAGCGATGACCCGGCCGATGGGAACGTCGACATGGACCCGGACGACAGCCTGCCATGGCCGGATCAGGCCAAGGTCCAGGCTTGGTGGGACGTCAGCGGACAACGCTTTCAATCCGGGGTGCGCTGCTTCATGGGCGAACCGGTCACGGTTGAGCACTGCCGACGGGTGTTGCGCGAGGGCTGCCAGCGGCAGCGCCGGGTCGCCGCCGAGTATCTGTGTCTGCTGACCCCGGGTACGCCGCTGTTTCCGATCGCCGCCCCGGCCTGGCGTCAGGCGCGCTGGCTGGCCGCCGACCAAGCTGCAACTCAGTGTCCGACTCAAAACGGAACGCTGCCGATCTGCTACCCTTAATCAGCAACCAAGCAAAACAGTCAAATTCTCCCGGGGTTCCGACAGGTTTTGTCGGATCACCAAAGCCATGCGTGCGGGTGCCTGAAACGCCCGCACAAACCAGCGGAGATACTGGGCTATGGACGATTTCGCACACCTCAACCTGATCGGCCGATCACCGCAGTTCCAGGCGGCGCTGGCCGTGATCGCCAAGTTCGCCGCCTGCGATGCGACGGTCCTCATTCAGGGTGAGACCGGCACCGGTAAAGAACTCATTGCCCGTGCTATCCATTATCTAAGTGCACGGCGCGACGCGCAGTTCATTCCAATCAACTGCGCCACGTTGCCGGAAAATCTGGTGGAAAGCGAACTCTTCGGTCATGTCCGTGGCGCCTTCACGGATGCCAGGGAGACCAGAGTCGGGCTCGTCGCGCAAGCCGACGGAGGGACGCTGTTTCTCGACGAGATCGAGGCGATCAGCCCACGCGCCCAGGCGGCGCTCCTGCGTTTTCTTCAGAACCGGGAGTATCGACCAGTGGGCGGGACCTTGGTCTTACAGGCGAATGTCCGGGTGCTCGCCTCCAGCAACGCGGACCTGAAGGCGATGGTCGACCGGGGTCAATTCCGGGCGGATCTGTTGTTCCGGCTCAATGTGCTCTCGGTGCGACTCCCCCCGTTGCGCGCCCGAACGGGCGATGTCGCGCTCCTGACGGACGCCTTTCTGAGGCGGCTGAGCGTGGAATATGGGCAGTCTGCAAAGATCATGCACGCCGACTCCCTGGCGGCCATGGATGTCTATCCTTGGCCGGGCAACGTGCGCGAGCTTGAGAATCTCATCCACCGTGAATGGCTCCTGGAGACGGGACCCGTCATCCGCATTGCGGCGCTTGGGCTCGATGCCGTGTACGCTGATCCGGCACCGCTGTCGGATTCGGACCAACAGACCTTCAAGGCCGCGAAGGCATGCGCGGTGGCCGAGTTTGAACGTGCCTATATGTCCAGGCTGCTGGCGAGAACGGCCGGCAATCTGACGCTCGCGGCACGAATTGCCGGCAAAGACCGCAGTGACCTCGGCAAACTCCTCAAGAAGCACGGACTCGCGCGCCAGGTCTTCCTCGGCTGACGGGTGGGGTGTTTTCTCCTCAGGCCGCGGGGAAAGTCCCGCGCCGCTCCGGTGCCCGCCGGATGGCCCGCACGCCGCGGTTCCTGACTATCTTACTGCGGCTTTTTCCCCCCGTGCAACCCCGCGGCATCCGCGCGAAAAGATGTCATCTCTTTATTTTTCTTGTTGTTATGCGATTGTTTCGACATGGCACGCAGCGTGCTGCAATTGACTTAAGGAACCTTTGGGCGACTCTGGGCCGACATGGCAACTGACGAAGGCAAACTGGACCTCCTCGCGCGGGAGATTGCCCGCTATCTGGCCGAGCACCCCGCCGCGGCGGACAGCGCCGAGGGCATTCGGCGCTGGTGGTTGCTGCGGCAGCGCTTCGACGAGGCGGCCGCGCAGGTACAGCAGGCCTTGGACCGCTTGGAGGCGGCTGGGCAGGTGAGACGGCAGGTACTCCCCGATGGAACGGTGATTTACCGTGCCGTAACAGCCCCGCCACCATTGCCGCAGTGAAGCCTGACGCAAGTTCCATCGCATCCCGGACGCCAGACAAGTCGGAGTGGCGATCACGGTGTCTCCTGTAGGGTGTAGGTGGATGGAGTCTCTGATATGCAGAACGATGTCATCTTTCAGCCGCTGGCATTTCGCAACCTGACCGTCAAGAACCGCCTGTTCCGATCCAGCATTTCCGGTCGCTGGGATAATTACGACGGGTCAGGCAATCCCGCGCGCATCAACTGGGAAGAAAAATTCGCGCGCGGCGGCGTCGGGGCCATCATTTCCTCATTTGCCCCGGTGCATGTGCGCGGCCGCATCCTCCCGAATTACGCGATGATCGACCATGACGACAAGATCCCCTTTTGGCGCAAGGTCGGCGACAAGGTCCATGAATACGACTGCGCCTTTATCATGCAACTCAGTCATTCCGGGCGTCAGCGCGACATCGGCGGCGTCGAGAACCTGTTCAATAAAGGGCTGTCGTCCACTTCCCGGATGGATACCTTCCACGGCTTGCTGTGCGAGGCCGCCACTCTGGATGAAATCAAGACCCTGGTGGAACTGTTCGGCCAGGGTGCCAAGCGGGCGCGTGAGGCCGGCCTCGATGGGGTGGAGTTGCATGCCTCGCACGGGTATCTCTTTACCCAGTTTCTCAGCTCGGCGATCAACGACCGCACCGACGACTACGGTGGTTCCCTGCGTAACCGCTATCGCTTTCTCCACGAGGTCGTCCAGGCGGTGCGCACGTACGCCGGCGATGACTTTCATCTCCAGGTCAAGATCAATGCCTTCGATCTCAATAATGCACTCTATCCCTGGGAGAAGAAGGGGAATGAGATTGCCGACGCCATCCAGTTGTGCAAATGGCTGGAAGCGGATGGCGTCGATGCACTGCACATCTCCGCCGGCAGCACCTTCCCCCATCCGTTAGTGCCGCCGGGCGGCTTCCCCGCGGACGAGGCGAACTGGTGGTATGGGACCATGGTCTCGAACGGCGTGCGGGCCTATTTCCCCAATTACTTCCTGTTCCACTTCAAACCGCTGCGGACGATCTTCCTGTGGTTCTGGAACCGTACCAAGAAGCATTATCCGCTGGAGGGCGTGAGCATGGAAGGCTGTCGGCAGATCAAGGCCCAGGTCAAGATTCCGGTGATCAATACCGGAGGATTCCAGGACGGCGCGTTGATCCGTAAGGGCATCACCGAGCAGTATTTCGACGGTGTCGCGATTGCCCGTCCGCTCGTGGCCAATAACGATCTACCCCAGATCCTGGCCGCGGGACAGGACTTGCCGGAGCGTCCATGTTCGTTCTGCAATCGCTGTCTGCTCAATGCTCCGGCCAATCCTTTCGGCTGTTACGACGAGCGGCGCTACGACAACCGCCAGGCGATGCTCGATGACATCATGTCGGTCTATCAACCGCCGCCGTTTCATTGATCGGACGACTGCTGCTATGAGTACACATCAAGTAACAACCAAGACCGCTACGCGCGTGCTGACCGATGAGGTCCGCGCGAGCCCGGTCGACCTCTATCTGGAGCGGCTGCATCTGCGGCTGATCTGGATCTTGGTATTCCTCGTTGTCGTTCTCTGGATGATTTGAGCGACAGCCGGTATCCATCACCATCTTGATCCCGCCGAATCATCGGCGCTGAATGGGAGAGAACTGATGAAGAAGCTTGGCCTGCTCTTACTGTTTGGCATTGTTGCCTACGGCGGCATCGTATTGTACCACGGTCTGAAGGATTCGGGTCCGGCGCAAGACGAGGCGAAGCTCGCCGGCAAGACCGTGGCGGACTTTCCGGAGTCCGATGTCGATTATTTCAAAGCAATGGATGATGGCGTGGTACTCGATAAAGACCAGGTCAAAGGACGCAACACCTGGATGATCTGGAGCGCCGGCAATGAGGCGTTCTGGGATTATCTGGCCAATAACAGCTTCGGCACCTTCGATCTGCTCAAAATGGCCGGGTCCTATCCCTGCGGCGGTGCGGTCACGGGGGCTGCCGGTGGTACCCAGGCACCCTATCGCGCTGCAGATCCGGCTGCTGCAAGCAGCCAGTCGGGGGGTAACTATATCAGTCATTATCGCCGCAGCAACCGCTTTGCTTACCTCGGCCTGATGAACGAACCGGGTTATGTGGAGGCCACCAAGCCGGACCAGTTCGGGCTCTGCCTGGATGAGCGCACGGCGCCGCCGGAGCCCTTCGATGAGGCGGTCTATGGTCGACCCTCCGGCATCCTGGGCTTGCGCATCTATCCCAATCCCAACTTCGATGAGGCCGCCGCCAACCACTGGGACGCGGACAAATTCTATAACGATCCAGACTATTACTCAAATCCCAGGCTGGTCCGACCCTACCGGGTCGGCATGGCCTGTTCATTCTGTCATGTGAGTCATCATCCGCTGCACCCGCCGGCCGATCCGGAGGCCCCGCAGTTCGAGAATCTGTCCGCCACCATCGGCGCTCAATACTTCTGGTTCGGACGGGTTTTCGGGGTCAATGTGGAAAAGGACAATGTGGTTTGGCACATCCTCGACAGCCAACAGCCCGGCGCCGTGGATACGTCGCTGATCGCCACCGACTACATCAATAATCCGCGGGCCATGAATGCGATCTTCAACCTGCAGGCACGCCTGCAGGCGGCCGATCGGTGGCATCAGGAGACGAGTACGGGTGGTGCCCTGGCGCTGCCCGAGGTACAGCAACGGGGACCGACGTTCGGTGTCCCCCAGGTCCTCTGGGACGGGGCCGACTCGGTTGGCATCAATGCCGCTCTGGCACGGGTGTTCATCAATATCGGTGAGTTCCATGAGGAATGGATCCGTCATATGCGCCCGGTCATCGGCGTCAAACCCCAGACGCCTATTGAGGTCAAGGTTATCCAGGAAAATTCGGTCTTCTGGAATACGACCCAGGGCCGCATGGACAACCTCGCCGGTTATCTGGTCGCGGCAAGTGGACGCATGGATCTGAAGAACGCTCCCGGCGGCAATGCCTACCTCAGCGCCGATCCGGAGGTTCTGACGCGCGGCAAACTCGTCTTTGCCGACACCTGTGCCCGCTGTCATTCCAGCAAGCTCCCGGACCAGGCCCCCAAGCTCAACTGTGGTGAGAGCAACTATCTGGAATGCTGGAACGCGTATTGGGATTGGACCGAGACTGATGAGTTCAAGACCGAGATGCGTGCGCTGGTGCTGGCGGACGACTTCCTGAAGGACAACTATCTGTCGACGGATGCGCGTATCCCGGTCACCACCATGAAGACCGAAGTGTGCAGTGCCATGGCCAGTAACGCGATCGCGGGCAATATCTGGGACAACTTCTCCTCTCGGACCTATAAGATTCTGCCGGCGGTGGGCACGCTCACGCTGCATGATCCCATTACCATGCAACCCTTCGAGTGGCAGGCCCCGGGCGGCGGGCGCGGCTATCAGCGGGTGCCCTCACTGGTGTCGATCTGGTCCACGGCCCCCTATCTGCACAACAACGAGATCGGGTTGTTCAACAGCGATCCGAGCACCGCCGGGCGCATGGCCGCGTTCGATGATGGGATGCATAAGCTGCTATGGCCCGAGACCCGTCCAGGCACCATTCACCGCACCGACCGAGTCACCTATCTGAAGGCGGCAACCCAAACCATCAGCCTGCCCTGGTATGCGCGGCCCCTGGCGCGGCCCTTGTTGAGCGATAACCCGCTGTCGGCCGGTTTGCGGTCGGTGATCGGACTCGGCGGGCTCGTGGAGGGAAGCAATATCGTGGTCGGCCCCATCCCCAAGGGGACACCGGTCAACCTGATCTCTAATCTCAATGTGGATCTGGGAGAAGAGGGTGTCGGACTGTGGCGGATGCTGCGCTTCCTGAGTAAGACCAAGCACACCTACCAGGAGATCGCGCGCGCGGGGCTCGACGAGGCGCAAGCCACTGCCAGGCTCAAGGAATTGGCCCCGGAACTGATGGCGCTCAGCGTCTGCCCGGACTTTGAGGTCGACCGCGGCCACCCCTTTGGGACCACGCTTCCCGATGCCGACAAGACCGCCTTGGTCGAGTATGTGAAGACCCTGTAGCAATAGCCAGGACCGGAAGAACGTCAATGGTATCTGATCGTCTAGCGACTGCCCCGGTAGCGGCGACCTCCAGCGCTGTGCCCGATTACGAGTACATCGTGGTGGGCTCCGGTGCCGGCGGGGGGCCGGTCGCGGCCAACCTGGCCGCGGCCGGCCACCAGGTTCTGCTGCTGGAGGCCGGCGACGCCTGGGATGGCTTCGACTACCAAGTGCCGGCCTTTCACCCTGCCGCCTCCGAAAATAAGGCCATGTCCTGGGAGTTCTTCGTCCGACACTACGCAGACACGCGGCAACAGGAGCGGGACACCAAGTTCACCGCCGGGCGCGACGGCGTCTTCTACCCCAGGGCGGCAACTGTCGGCGGCTGCACGGCCCACAATGCCATGATCCTGCTCTGCCCAAACAGCGAGGACTGGGACGAGATCGCCCGCATCACCGGCGATGAGACCTGGCGCGGCACGAACATGCGCCGCTACTTCCAGCGTCTGGAGGACTGTCGTTATCGCCCGGTGCAACGTATTCTGCAGCGGCTGCTGGGCTGGAACCCGAGTCGGCACGGGTTCGACGGCTGGCTCGCGGTCGATAAGGCCGATCCACTGATGGTCGTCGACGATCAACCGATGCTGCGCCTCATCGTCAAGGCCGCCAAGACGGCACTCTTTGCCACCGACAATCCACTCAAGCAGATCTGGCGCAGCCTCCGCGGGCGGCTCGACCCCAACGATTGGCGGCTGGTCAATGGCCGGGAGTCGGGTCTTCGCATCACCCCATTGTCGATCGCCGACGGCCGTCGGCGGGGTGCGCGCGAGCGCATCCAGGCGGTTGCCCGCGACCATCCGGATCGTTTGCATATCCTGACCGGCGCGCTGGTGACCCGGGTCTTGCTGGATGCGGACAAGCGCGCGACCGGCGTGGAGTATCTCGCGGGGGAGCACCTCTATGGCGCGGACCCGATGGTCCGCGACGCCGCCCCGTCGACGCCCCACCAGGTCATGGCCTCGCGCGAAGTCATCCTGTCGGGTGGGGCCTTCAATACCCCGCAACTGCTGCAACTCTCCGGTATCGGGCCGCCCGAACTGTTGGCCAGACACCAGATCCCGGTACGGGTCCCGCTGCCCGGCGTAGGGGCCAACCTCCAGGACCGCTACGAGGTCGCCGTGGTCAGCCGAATGAAAGCACCCTTTGCCATGTTGCGTGGCGCGACCCTGCGGGCACCCGCGTCGGGCGAGGCACCCGATCCGCAATTCCGCCTCTGGCAGCAGGGCCGCGGGCCCTATACAACCAACGGCGCGGTGCTGTCCATCACCCGCCACTCGGCTCAGGCACGGGCCGCCGCGACCGTCCCGGATCTGGTCCTGTTTGGTCTGGCGACCAGTTTCCATGGCTATTTTCCGGGCTATTCCAAGGAGATCGCCGCGTCTCAGCGGTATTTTTCGTGGGCGGTGCTCAAAGGCCGAACCACCAACCGCGCCGGATCCGTGATGATCCGCTCCGGCGACCCCAGGGAGTGTCCGGCCATCGACTTTCGCTACTTCGATGAAGGCAGTGAGGCGGGCGGTGACGACCTGGAGGCGCTGGTCGATGCGGTTGAGTTAATGCGGCGGATGACCAAGGGCGCGCAGGACCTGATTGCCGAGGAGACGGTGCCCGGCCCCCAGGTCCGCAGCCGCGATGAGATCCGTCAGTTCGTCAAGGACGAGGCCTGGGGTCACCACGCCTCCTGCACCTGCAAAATCGGTCACCGGGACGACCCGACGGCGGTGCTGGACAGCCGATTCCGCGTGCGCGGCACGCGGAATCTGCGTGTCGTGGATGCCTCGGTGTTCCCGCGGGTCCCGGGCCTGTTCATCGTCTCCGCAGTCTACATGATCGCCGAGAAAGCCAGCGACGACATCCTGGCGGATGCGCGTGCGGGCGGGCCGGCGGCCAGGTTTTCCTCGGGCATTACGACCAATGGGGGTTCCGATGAGTCACATCGAGGTAGCTAGCGAAACCAGTGCTGCGTCCCGCGCCCCCAGACGGCGGCGCCTGAAGTGGGTGCCGGCGGTGTTGATCGTGATGGCGGCCGGCGCCTGGCTCTATGCGCGCTTTACGATGGATCAGCCGGTCGACTACGCCGATATTCAGGAACAGTTCAAATACGGCTCGATCGGCAGTGAACCGGGTGGCTCGGTCTTCGACGCCATCGGCGGTCTGCTGCCTCCCCAGCCCATCTTTGCCGTACTCCCCGCGGTCTGCGCGGATAAGCTGCCGGGCGGTTATGCTGCACTGGGACTGCTACAGGAGCCGGGCCATCCATTCCCGATCGGCATCTCCCAACGCCATCGACTCGGGTTGGATCAGGTCGGTCTCAATTGTGCCGTCTGCCACACCGGAACAGTGCGTGAGAGTGCTGCTGAGGCGCCGCGGATCATCAGCGGGATGCCGTCGCATCAATTGGATTTACAGGGGTTTTTCCGTTTCGTCCTGGAGTGCACGCTCGATGAGCGATTTACCGCCGACAACGTGCTCGGTTTGATCGAGCGCAACGGTACCGAACTGGGATGGTTCGATCGCGCCTTGTATCGTTGGTTCGTCATCCCACGGACGCGGGAACAGACCCTGGTGCTCGCGCAACGGCTGCAACGCATCATGGGGGATCAGGTTCCTGACTGGGGTCGCGGCCGGGTGGATACATTCAATCCGTATAAAGGGCTCCAGTTCAATTGGCCGCTCGCCGGGCTCCCGCTGAGCGAGCTGATCGCCGCTTCGGATTTTCCGTCGCTGTGGAATCAGCAGCCGCGGGACGGGATGGATCTGCATTGGGACGGTAACAACAGTTCGGTGGACGAGCGTAACCTCAGCGCCTCGCTCGGCACCGGCGTGACCCCGGTCACCATCGACCACCAACGCCTGCAACGGGTGCGTGATTGGATCTGGACACTGCCGCCGCCGGCCTATCCTTTCCCTATCGACGCGGTCAAGGCCGAGATCGGCAAGCCGCTCTATGCGCAGCACTGTCTCGAGTGTCATGCCGATGACCGCTTCAAAGAGGGGACACGCCGCGGCCGGCTGGTCGGAACCGTCACGCCGATCACCGCCATCGGGACCGACCGCTATCGGCTCGACTCATACACCTTCGATTTTGCGTCGAATCAGTACAGCCTGTACCCCGACTCACAGTACCGTTTCACCCATTTCCGTAAGACCCAGGGCTATGCGAATCAGCCATTGGACGGCATCTGGGCGCGGGCTCCCTATCTGCATAACGGCTCGGTGCCGACGCTGCGGGCACTGCTCGATGCCCCCCAAGACCGTCCGGCGCAGTTCTACCGTGGCTATGACGTCTATGATCAGGCGCGGGTCGGCTTCGTGACGGAGGTGGCGGAGGAAAATGGCGTTCGCTACTTCCTGTACGATACCTCCCTGCCCGGCAACGGCAACGGCGGTCATCGTTATGCCGTCGACCTGCCGCCCGCCGATAAGGACGCCATCGTCGAGTATCTGAAAACCTTTTGATGCCGTGCTGCGCCGGAGGCAATGACGATGTCGAACAAAAAAACCACGGGCTGCGGATTGTTTCGGATCCTGTTGGTCATTCTCGTGCTGGGTGGTACGGCGACCTGGTGGACGCTGTTTCGTGAGCCCGAGCAGGTGCTGGCGGACGACTCGATGGCTGAATATTTCAAATACGGCTCCATCGGCACCGAGCAACAGGATGGCATTCCGTACTGGATCTGGCTGGTGTTACCAAAGATGTTCCCGGAGTATCTGCCGCGTCCCGGCGGCTGGGCCTCGCTGGGGTTCGGCTGGGAGCAGGGGCGCGAACTACCGGTGGGCTTCTCCAAGAAAATCATTGGTTTCGAACGGATCGGGGTCAATTGCGCCCTCTGTCACACGGCCACCCTGCGCGACTCGCCCAATGCTGTTCCCGCCATTATCCTGGGCGGACCCGCCCATACGGTGGATGTGCTGGGTTATCAGAACTTCCTGTTCAAGAGCGCCGCCGACCCGCGGTTCGACGCGGATAACATCCTCGCGCAAATCGCTCAGGTCTATGAGATGTCCTGGGCCAACCGGCTGCTCTACCGTTATCTGCTGATCCCGGCGACCCGCAAAGCATTGCTTGAGCAGCAGGGACAGTTTGCCTGGACGCATCGCCGGCCTGACTGGGGGAGGGGACGTATCGATCCGTTCAATCCGGTCAAGGTCCGGGCCCTGGGTGTGGAACCCGGGGAGACCACCGGAAACTCGGACATGCAGTCCATCTGGAATATGGCGCCGCGGGTCGAGCGCGGCATGGCCCTGCATTGGGACGGACTCAATACGGATCTCACCGAGGTGGTTCTCAGCTCGGCCATCGGCGACGGCACCACTCCTAAGGCCCTGCCGGTCGCGCGACTCAAGGAGATTCAGGAGTGGCTCAAGACCCTCCCCTCACCCAAGTTCACGGATCACTTTGCGGTCGATCACCAGCTCGCGGCCGCCGGCGAACCGATCTTTCAGGCCCAGTGCGCGCGCTGCCACGCGATGGACGGCGCCAGGACGGGGCAGGTGCTGACCCTGGACGATCCCGAATGGGCCGCGGCTACGACCCATCCGGGCGATCAGCCGACATCCACCGACCCCTATCGTGCGGCCATGTGGACGCCGGAGGCAGCCGCGGCCTATAACGCCTATGCTGAAGATTATCAATGGAAATTCAGTCACTTCCGATCGACTGGGGGCTACGTCAATGTGCCGCTGGACGGCTTGTGGCTGCGCGCGCCCTACCTGCACAACGGCTCGGTGCCCTATCTGGGCGAATTGCTGGAGCCGCCTGAAAAGCGCACCAGGATCTTCTATCGCGGCCTGGATGTCTACGCGCCGGCGCGTATGGGCTTCGTCTCCGAAGGGCCGGATGCCGAGCGCCGCGGCACCCGCTACGACACCAGCGTCATCGGTAACAGCAACCAGGGCCATCTCTGGGGTATTGAGCTTGCGCCGGACCAGAAGCGGGCCCTGATTGAATACCTGAAGCTGCTGTGATCCGACTGTCGGTCGCCGGTCCTCTCCCCCAGTGAGGGGGGAGGGTCAGCGAACGGCTTCGCTCATGGCCGGCACCACGCCCGCTTCCCCTAATGGCGCGGGGCGGCAGGGTGACAATGGCCAAATCTGGTTGATACATGCGGGAGAGGATCGATGAACACATCCGTCAAATGGTTTCGTCGCGCCGTCTGGCTCGGCATCATCGGCGACTGGATACTGACCATACCGGTCATCGTCGCCCCCGAGTGGACACTGCAGCTGCTCGGGCTGCGCCCCACTGCCGATCCGGTCTGGACGGCCTTTGCCGGGCTGCTGGTCCTGTTGCTGTCACTGTTCTATATCCCCGGAGCTGATCAGCCCTATCGCTATCGGTTCAATGCCTGGTTCGGGGTCTTTGCACGTCTGCCCGGGGTGCTTTTCTTTCTCGTGCTCTGGCCGGACCTCTACCCGCCACTGGGCCTGTTCGACGGCGTGCTGTTCCTGATCCAATTCCCCCTGCTGCTGTTGACCATGCGCGCGGCGCCGCCCCAGGAGTCGCCCGAGCCGGTCCTCCAGGCTCCGCCGACGGACCGCAGTGCACTCTGGCTCAAACGCACCCTCTGGGCCGGGATCATTGCCGACCTGGCACTGGGGATACCGGGAATCTTCTGGCCCGAACAGGTCTTGGCGGTGATCGGAGCGCGCCCGACGCAGGACCCGATGTGGACCGCCTTTGCCAGCATGATCCTGGTGCTGCTGGCGATCGTCTATATCCCTGGGGCCAACCAGCCCTACCGCTACCGTGCCAATGCCATTCTGGCGGTGCTGGCCCGTCCGCCCGGGGTGATCTTCTTCCTGTGGCTGTGGAGCGGCTTCTACGCGCTGTTCGGCTATCTTGACGCGGTACTCTTCCTGGCCCAGTTCCCGTTCCTGGTCAAGGCCATGCAATTGATTCCGGAGCGCCGGTTCCGCGATACCCAGGTCTTTGAATACCAGGGTACGACCTTCCGCGCGGTCAAGGACGCGGCCTTCAGCGGTCCCTACTCGGCACCTTTGCCCTGCCACCAGGGTGTCGGACCCGCCACCTTGCTCCAGCTCTTCAATGACGCGGCGCGCAACCTGCATGACAAGCGCGATATCCGCCCGCGTTATGACAAACTCATCCATGCCAACGGCGTCTGTTATGCGGGTATTTGGGAGATCGATACGGCGTCGCCCTATACCGGTTACTTCGCCAATGGCGCGCGTGGTCTGCTGATCGTCCGGGCCTCCGTGGCCGGTCCATTCATCATGCAGGGGCACGCCCGCTCATTCGGTTTCGGCGGCAAGGTGTTTCCGACGCTGGACCCGGATGAGTGGGTCTGGCCCGGTAACTTTGTGGCGGTCAGTAATCTCAGCGGCTCGCGCGCGCGCCATGTGCTGGATATCGAACCCACCAACTATCCCCAGATCGGTTTGAGTCCGGCGGGCAACTTCATCAATCGGGTCATCTTTCGCCTGATGGATACCCGCCCCGGTTATCGTCAACTCTTCCCCATCTCGACCTTGGGGCTCACGCCTGGGGAGCCGGTGGTGACCCCCGACCTGCTGTTGCTCAGACCAGCGGCCGGTACCCCCAGGGTCGATGCCAAGGACTTCCGCGACGAGATCCGCATCGCCAATTACCCGGGTGGGCGACTGGTCTACGACATCCTGGTCAAGGACTTCGCCGCCACCGAGTGGACCCGACTCGGTGCGATGACCTTTACCGAGGACACGGTATCCGAGGGCAGCGACAAGCAACTGCATTTCTGGATACCACGCGACCTGCCCAACCTGCCCAAGACGGCGTGAGGGGGTGCGATCATGGCGGAGCGTTTCGATGTCATCGTGATCGGCAGCGGCTTCGGCGGCGCCATCAGCGCCTGTCGCCTGGCCCAGGCCGGGGCGCGGGTGCTGATCCTGGAGCGGGGTCGGCGCTGGACCCCGCAGACCTATCCGCGCGCCCCAGGCGACCCCTGGCTCTATTGGCACGACCAGCCGCAAAAACACCATGGCTGGCTGGACCTGCGCCTGTTCCGGGGGATGGCGGTGGTCCAGGGGGCGGGGGTGGGCGGGGGCTCACTGTGCTACTCCAGTGTCCTCATGGAGGCCGATGCGGAACGCTTTACCGATGGTTGGCCGCCGGAAATCACCCTGGCCGAATTGCGGCCCTATTACGCCAAAGTGCGTGCGATGCTGGCGGTGCAGCCGATCCCCGCGGGGCAGCGGACCCGACGTTATGCGCTGCTGGAGCAGGCCGCCAAACCGTTGGGATATGCCGATCGCGTCGAGTCGGTCCCCCTGGCGATCAGTTTTGACCCCGACTACAGCTATGCTCTGCCGGACCCCATCGATCCCAGACATTCCAAGCCATTCGTCAATGCCCACGGGGTGAGACAGGGGACCTGCGTCCATTTGGGCAACTGCGACATCGGCTGCGATGTCCTGGCCAAGAACACGCTGGACCTGAACTACATCCCGGCCGCCGAGGCCAAGGGAGCGCAGTTGCGCACACTCCACGTCGTGCGCTCTATCGCCCCCGAGGGCAGCGGTTACGCGGTGACCTGGGACGCGATCGACCAGGGCCGGCTGCGACCGGGTCTGGCCCAGGCCGACCGGGTGGTGTTGGCGGCGGGTTCACTGGGGTCTACCGAAATCCTGCTGCGCAGCCGCGACGAGCACGGAACCCTGCCCGGGATCAGCCGGCAACTCGGTGCGCGCTGGAGTTCCAACGCCAACTTCCTGACGCCCGCGACCTATCCCGCCGGGGTCCCGGTGGAGCAGGGCATCGGTCCGACCATCTCCGCCGGTCTCAATTTTATGGATGGCCAAGTGGCGGGACAGCGTTTCTATGTCGAGGATGACGGCTTTCCCAATCTGTTGCTCAATACCCTGGAGGCGCTGGCCGCCGCGCACGGCGGTCCATTGGCCAAGCAATTGCTGACGCATTTGCAGCGGGGACTCGACGAGAAGAATCCCAAACGCCAGGTCATGATCTGGCTCGGCGAGGGCCTGGACGCGGCCGATGGCCGTCTGTCCCTGGGGCGGCAGTTTCCACGGTTCTGGAAACGGGCGTTGACCCTCGACTGGGATGTCCGGCGCTCCAAACCGGTGATCGACGCCATCCTCGCCACCCACCGACGCCTCACCGATGTCGGCGGCGGCCGGCTGCATATCCCGCCCTATTGGCAGTTGCTGCAGGGATTGGTCACCGTGCACCCCTTGGGCGGCTGCGCCATGGGCCGGGATGCCGAGTCGGGGGTGGTCGATCATCGGGGACAGGTGTTCGGCTATCCCAACCTCTATGTGGCCGACGGCGCCATTCTGCCGCGTCCCACCGGGCGCAATCCATCCATGACCATTGGCGCCCTGGCTGAGCGGGTGGCTGACCTGATGACCGGGCGAGCGAGGTGACACCCGATGGCACTGCAACCGCAATCGCAACCGACACCCTACATCAATCCGCTTAACTTCTGTCCACGGTGTCAGGCGGCGGCTACATCGGCGGCGCACTCACCTGGCTGTTGAGTCGGTCTCGGCCTGCTGAGACTGACCAGCACTGTCCGGACCGATCCCATCCAAAAACGTCGCATACCGCGCTGGGCGCGGTTCAGGACTGCGGATTGCCCTGTTCCCAGCTGAAGCGCGGGAGCGCGAAGAAGGCGCTCGACAGGCTCGCCTCCCAACTCCGGTTAATGGCCTCCAGATCCGGCGACCCCGCCTCCAGTCTGAGCAGATGGGAGGGAGACAACTGGTCACGCGGGCACAGCGCGACCTCGAACGGCGGCCCGACCGACAGGTTGGACCGCGCGGTCCCGACCATCGAAACCAGACAGAGGCGCGCCCCATCGGCGAGCGACAGCCCCGTATGCGCCATCCGATCCAGCGCGGGCTTCCCGTACTTGCTCTCGCCGATTTGCAGATAGGGCGTCTCGCGGGTGGCGGCAATGGCATTGCCCTGAGGATAGATCAAGAATAGCCCCTGGGCCTGGCCGGCAATCTGCCCACCGAGGATAAAGCTGGCCTCCGCACTGACCCCAGCCTGGCGCAGGGCCGGACCATGCTCGTGTTGCACCGCCAGACTCACCTGTCCGATATAGGTCGCCGCCTCGAAGAGATAATTGACATTGAGCAGGGTCGCCGTCGGGGCCTGCTGGTAGGGGCTGGGCCGGGGATTGATGGCCTGGTCGAGGTCCCGGCCGATGCGGTCAAGGACCTCGCGCGTCGTCGCCAGACTCCCGGCGGCCATCAGCACGAACAGCCGATCAGGCGCGGGCTGCAGGACATGAAGTTTGCTGTAGGTCGAGATGTAGTCGACCCCCGCGTTGGTTCGGGAGTCGGCGGCCATGGTCAGGCCGTCATCAAGCAAGAGCCCCACACAGTAAGTCATTTCGAACAGGTCCTCCGCGGTTCTGGGTAGCCGTTAGCGGATGCCGTGCGCCGCCCGTGTCGGCGTGCTGCAAGGCACTGGCGGCCGGGCCGTGCGCACCAAGTATAGCCCGCAGCGAGGTTCCGGGCGCTCCGTCCCCTGCTGATCGACACGCAAACCAGGTATCCTGTACCCATGCAAGCCAGACCACCGCGCCGACGCCAACCCGCGCGGCGCGTGATCCGGCGGCCGGTCCCCTGTGGCCCCGTGCGGCTGCGTTCGCCCAACATCAGGAGTTCTCATGGAGTTTCAAGACGGCGTCCTGAGCATCGAATCCTTCCTCGCCGTGACCATCGGCATCATCGTGCTGTTCATCGGCAAACGCCTGAACGACACGATCGGCATCCTCCGCGAATTCAGCATACCGGAACCGGTCACCGGCGGTCTGCTGTTCTCCATCCTGCTCGGGGTGCTCTATTTTGCCTCCGGCGTCGCGGTGGCCTTCGACTTACAGGCGCGCGATATCCTGCTGGTCTATTTCTTCACCACCATCGGCATCAATGCCAGCGCGCGGGACCTGCTCGCCGGCGGCCGGCCGCTTTTGATTCTCCTGGCCGTCACCATCGTCTTCATGTTCGCGCAGAACCTCACCGGCATCGGGGTGGCGGCGCTGTTCGGCCTGCCGGCGGCGGTCGGGATCACCGGCGGGACCGTGTCCCTGATCGGCGGCCACGGCACCACGATCGCGTGGGCGCCCGTCATCACCGCTCAGTACGGCATCAGCAACGCGATGGAACTCGGGATCGCCAGCGCGACCCTGGGCCTGATCCTGGCCAGCGTCATGGGCGGCCCGATCGCCAAGTTCCTGATCAAACGCCACGGGCTCACACCCGCCCCGCAACGGGTCGAAGAGGTCCAGGACATCGGCCTGTCTGAAACCCAGAAAAAAGCCGGTCTGGGTCACCTGGACTTCCTGAGCGCCATCCTGGCGATCCACCTCTGTATCATCCTCGGCTTCCTGCTCAATGGCGTCGTCGCCGACCTGGGGCTCAAGCTGCCGCTCTTTGTCACCTGTCTCTTCGCCGGCATCCTCATCACCAACCTGATCCCGAAGAATCTGCCGACCCTGAGCGGGATGCCCTGGCCCACCCGGACCCCGGCGATTGCCCTGATTGCCGACGTGGCGCTGGGCACCTTCCTGGCCATGTCGTTGATGAGCATGCAACTCTGGACCCTGATCGACCTGGCCTGGCCGGTCCTCACCATCCTGGCCGCGCAATTCGTCCTGGCCGTGGCGGTCACGCTCTTCGTTCTCTTTCCGGTCATGGGACGCAATTATGACGCGGCGGTGGTCTGCGCCGGCTTCGGCGGTGTCTCACTCGGCTCGACCCCCACGGCCATGGCCAATATGGCGGCCGTCGCCCAACGCTTCGGCCCCGCCCACCGCGCCTTCATCATCGTGCCCCTGGTGTCCGCCTTCTTTATCGACCTGGTCAATGCGCTGGTGATTCCGCTGTTTCTGCGGAATTTTTAGGCGGCGAATATTCCGCGAACCTCATCCCCTCAAGAGCCGACTTCCAGTAGATCGCCAACGCGCTCGGCTGGCGGGCGGGCGGTGCCGACCTAAACGCTGCCGGGTTCTTCCTTCTGATGGCAGCGGGACGGCAGCTACCGAACCATTGCCGCAGCTGAGTTCCTCGACCCGAGCTACAGGTCTCCGCCGAAGAGCGGTCACTGGCTGTTCCTAAGAGCTCATGCCATTGGGGCGCCATGTGCCGCCCTCCGGTCGAGTTTAGTATGCTTCTTCTATAGTGGTTTTCGGTTTCTGAGGAGCGACTAATATCTTAATATTCAATCTATTATGATCATATCGCGGCCGAAAACCCGCATCCATCCGGTATACTCTCCAATTTCGCTTAATCAGTAGCCTCGCCAGCGCCGACGCGCGGAACGCCATGTGAAGATGAGGCCTAAGAGCGACACGCTGCCCGCCGCGACGTTGGCGGGCGCAACCTGGTGCGGGTGAGTCGATTCGAAGACTACGTGTCCGGCAAAGAAAGCCAGTGCACCAGTGGCCACAAGTCCAAATACGAGGACCGCTATCGCCCGCAGGCGGTGAGGACTGACAGCGATTTCCGGACGGAAAGTCGTCGCAGCCACGCGGGTGGGATCGCTGGGATACCAGTCTGCACCGCTGTTGCGGAACCACTGGCTGGTGCGGGAATCGATCATCCACCAAGCACCGGAGCCGTCCTGCACCATGAGATCGTGTAACCTGGTCTTGAATACCTTGTCATCGAGATGTCCGGCTTCGCGCTCGGCCCGCAACCGCGTAGCTTCGAGCTCGACGCGCCGAAGCCGGTTTCGCCACTCATCTTCTGCCACCTGCTGGTGATGAGCGCGCTTCGCCTCCTCCTGTTGTTTAGCCCACGCAGCCATCTGCATGCGCCGCTGCTGATCCTGCATCTGCTGCTGTATCTGCTGCTGAAAATTGTTGGTGTTCATCTTGTTTGCCCGAGATTAAATTATCCGGCACGTCCAGAGAGAGGCATCAACGCCGCCGCTTTCTGTCCCTAAGCTCCTTGTCCCGCTGTTGACGGTCCAGATCCATGCGTCCCCTGAGCGCACTAACGTACACGTCCAGACCCGCTTTGCGCCTTTCCGGCGTGTCATAGGGTCTCAGGACGTCGTGGTTGATGGCGTCGGCAAGATCTGCAAGTCCCTTACGGATGTGCTCCTCGGCCTTGTATCGGTCCCCCCCCAAGCCTGCCAATTCCGGAACCATGCCCAGCCAGTTGATCGACCGCTCCGGGGCAATACGCTCGAATAGCTCTTTGGCCGTATAGGGCTCGCCCTTCTCGATATGACGATTATCGGCCGAGCGGGCGTCGCGACTAAGCGGATCCAGCCCTTTGGAGATGCCCTCTCTCTCAAACGCCATCCCGCTGTTGCGCCTCCAATCGCTTCTTGCTTCCAGGAAATCAACGGCCATTCCAGTGAGCGTCAAGACATGACTGACGCCGCCTAGGACCCCCGCTACCATTTCTGCCCCTGCAACGCCGACCAATACCTCCAACCCCTGGGCGACGCCCTCGCCATACCGCAAGCCCATAGTAAATGGGGACGCAGTTTCCGGCATCGGCGGCAACTCGCCAAGCGACTTGGGATGCTCGACGCGTTCGGAGCCATCGGAGGCATGCTTCGGGGCACTGCGAGGATCGCCCCCTCCGCTCTGCGGCAAGCGATCACTGACGCCAGGGCGGGCGTTGTCGCCGAACGACTGACCGCGTGCCAAGCGACCATGGCCGGAGGCATGCCTACTGTCCCCTTTCGCATCGCCCCCCAGGCTTTGGGGCGAGCGATCACTGACGCCCGGACGGTAGGCATTGTCGCCGAACGACTGTCCGCCGGCCAAGCGGCCCGGTTCGGACCAATTGGCGTTGTTGCGTATGCGGTTCTGTTTGTCCCGCTCCTCGTTTTCGGCGGGGTTCTCGAGAGGATCGTCACCGCTCATGATGCCATCTCCTTCTAACTCAGAATTCTCTGCATGATTCGCTCGGCAGTCCTGGGCAGTTTGCTCGCGTCGCTGGCCAGCATTTGCTGCGCGAAGCAGGCCGCGACCTCCTTTGTCGCCCTCGACCCATCCGTCCAGCGACTCGGAAAATCGCTTTCCCACGCTTCCTCCGGCCATTCGATTAGCTGTTCGGACGCCCGCAAGCTCACCTGCCAGATGGGATTCCTGTCACTCTTGTCGGTTTCGATGGCGCCCGTGTCGTTCTTGTCAGCTTCTCGGCTAGCCTTCTCATCGCGCTGCTCGGCCTCTCGCCAAGAGACGTACAAGTTCCCCGCCGCCACAACGTCGGCGACGAAATAGCGGTAGAGACAGACATTAGCGTTGCGACATATTCTGTCGCAACATGGATACGGAAAATAAGCTCGTTCATGCAGTCGGATCACTGTGCGTTGAAAATCAAACTTGCGCGCTTCCGTGTCGTCAGGACTCAGCATCGTCATCAGAAGGTTGCGAAGGTCTCGCTCAAATACTTCGGTATCTGCGTAGGACCATCCGGCCTGAGCGCCCCGGCGGCTGGCGAGTGCGTGGCTGGCCCTCACAATCATGCAACGAAGAAGTGGCTCCTCTTGCATGGCTTGCGGACGTGCCCCGCGGATCAAGGCACGAACGTTTGTCCATAACCGCTGGACCGCATCCGGATCTCGCATGCTGGAAAGGACCAGATGGGAGAAGGCAGTTCGGAACGCGGGTAATTCGGCCAGGCCCTGAGCGGTCGAGCACGCACTTTCATTCTGAGGTTTGCACCATTGCGCACAGGCGGGGAAGCCCATCAACAAATCACCGTGGGCCGGAGCGTTTGCTTGCCACAATGCCTCCATATGGCGGGCTACCCGCTCGTCCGAGACGGTACAGTCGTCCTTTGCCTTGTCAATTGCGATAAGCAAAGGGGCGTCCTCCTGTTCGGCAAAAGCCACGGCCTGCCCCTTGGTAAGCGTTGCTAGCGCTTGGCATTGCGCCGCATTCATGGCCATCGCTCCGGCGAGGATCGTACGGTCATCCTCCGCCACCAGACGGTGGGCCAATTTCAGGTTAGTATTCTTGATGACGTCAGGGGCAAGCTTGACTGGGACCTGGTCGGCGACGATCACGCCCTGCCCGTAAGCCCTGATCTCGGAGAGGAGGTTAGCGAAGGTTTCGACAGCCTTGCCTCGGGGGTCGGCCTCCTCCGCCGAGCGCCGCCCCCCAGTATTGGACAGTAGCCGGTGAGCCTCCTCGATGACCAACAGATGCCTCAGATCGGTGTCCGCGGACTGGCGGCCCTCGTCCGTCTTAGGCAGAGTCTCGCGGCGTTCTGCGATACGGTGCTCGGCTAGGCGTATCAGTAGCAGCCCCATCATGAAGGCCTTATCATCGTCGTCCCCCATGCCTTCCAGTTCCATTACCGTGGGATGCCCGAGCAGTTGGGCCATCGGGTAGGATTGCTGCACGTCGAGCATACGTCCCTTACCGCCTCCCCTTAGGCTGTCCAGGCGTGTATGTAAGGATGCGCGGAAGTCGCGGGCTATCCTGTCTTCGTACCCGAGCTGCCCGATAACCTCGTCGATCTTGGCGGACAGGGCCGTGAGGGTGGGGTACGCCAATGGGGACAGGCCGGAGGGATCGCGGGCGTTCCTGCTGGAAGTGATGTCCCAACCGTAATCCGCATAGAGTTCGTGGAGCGATCGTTCAAGTATCTGAGGTAACGGCGTCCACATCCCGAAGGCCGTGGCGAAGACGGAACGCAGCAGATCCAGGTGCACGCTGATCGGAATGCCCGGAATTACCTCGAATGGATTGAGCCGGAAAGGCGAAACGCGCTCGTTGCCTGGCGTAAAGACCCGCACTCGCGCTCCGATGGCGTGATCGTCAACGAGGCTCCGATATTCGCTCTTGGCCGGCTCGATGACCAGGAAGGGTTTGCCGCAGGCCGCCGCCTCCTTCAACAGATGAACGACGGTGTTGGTCTTGCCGGACCCGGTCACGCCGGCGACGAAGACATGCTTGGTCAGTTGACTAATACCAATGGTGTAGTCCAGCTTGTTGTTGCCAGTTCCCCCGCGCGGGCCGATCACGTGCCCGATCATTAACGGGACATCGCCCTCTTTAACCGGGTGCGGCATACGGTCAAAGAAGGGCACCGCCGAAACGCGGAATCCGCCGGTTTCTACTTCGGGCAGGTGAACATAGGTCGATAGTTGCGACGAGGTGAGCAGCGTCTGATACCCGAACGGGTGTTGGTAATGGCTCGGCCCTGCTGGAGCTGGACTGTCCGAGAGTGCCCAGCGTTGCGCTAGGTTCAGAAAAACCGGGCTTTCCCAAACCCGGACGGGCTCGGGCAGGGACTGCTCGCCGGAGAAGATGCCCCGCCACAGACTGGCTAGGCGGTAGTAGCTGTTCTCATGACCTAGCAAGTAGACGGCGGTGCGCCACATGCCGACCGATTGCCCCTGTGAGCAAGTGGTCAGGGCGATCTCCAGTAGTTGGGTGTAGTGCTGCTCCAGCGGACTGGGTGCCCGCAGACTCTGGGCCGCCGATTGACTGCCGCGCAACTCGTTGAGGAGCATATGCCGCTGGGCCGTGATGACACTTTCGTCGACTGGTTGAGCAAGGACCAGCGCCGCCCAGCCGCTGCCATCCAGTGCCCTGACCAGCCGGTCCACCGGCAGCGCTCGGTCTGCAAGCCCTAGTGGCTTCAAGGTCGGAATCCCGAGTACGAGTCCCGCCCGGCTGAAGGCATCTAGGCGGCTGGAGTCGGGAGGATCCTCGTCCTCCACTGACGGATAAAGGCTGGCCAGGGCAGTGCCGAGAATGTCGAGGCGGTCCTTTAGTACAGAAGGCCGGTTCTCCGTCTGGGGCGACCATACGCCCCACTGTGCGCTCAGAATCCCGGAACCGGCGTGCAACAAAAACGCGAACGGGATCTTGTACCCGTACAAAGCGATGAGGACGTCTTCGCTGGACAGACGGATGAGGCGCTCGCGATCCGATGCCTGCCCCACGCCGGTGGCTAGACCCGCGGCCTTGTCCTGGCATCCGATCCCTTTGATCTGGCGGAGTGCCCGCAAGCCCGGAGGCGCAAGGGTCAAGGGCGAGTCGATGCGCAGCTGCTCGGGCCTAATGGCGGTTCGTTGGAGATAGTCCAGAGATTCGGTGCTGAATTCGGCGGTAGACATTTCGGCTTGCCTCGCTCACCGACGGTTTAGCCACTCGGATAACAGGCTTAAGACAAGATAGAAGAAGCCTCCCAGGAAAATTAGACTGAAGATGATGGCCATAATCCGGAACGGAATGCTCACGAGCATGCCCAAGAAGCGGACGAGGACATTCGGGGAACGAGCACGCACCCAAGTACGCGTGGTATGGTTGTAGATCTTGGTCGGATAGACTGTGCCGCCCCCC
The DNA here is from genome assembly GCA_964470155.1 of uncultured Lamprocystis sp. GTDB lineage: Bacteria > Pseudomonadota > Gammaproteobacteria > Chromatiales > Chromatiaceae > Thiodictyon. The sequence continues at coordinate 74,757 of CAYYAY010000016.1, forward strand.
CTTTTTGTCTGCACCTCGACCCAATCACCTTCTGAGACCGTGCCGGCAAAAGTTTGCGCGGTCATCTCCACCTGCACCGCGGGCAGTGCATCGCCCTTGTCGTTGTATGTCATTAACCGAAAGTGCTTCGTCTGCAGCGCTGGCTTTCCCTGCGTGTACGGACTAGTTTGCTGCTCCACGTAACGGGCTTCGCCCACGATGTGTCCGCGGCTTGCCGTGATTGGTACCGATCGCGGTGCTGCGGTCTCCTGCACGCGGGGACGCCAGCCGATGCCGGCCGGGCTTTCGCTGCTCTCCGCGCCAGACTCTTCGGGCACGAGGGTTGGCCGCGGGCACGATTCCGCGTCCGCTGGCAGTTTATCGTCGCGTGCTCCGTATGCGCCTGCCGGCGGGGACCAAGAAGCCGCCGGAGATACTCCCTCCTCAGGCAGTAGAGCCGGCCTTTCGGCAGCGGGAGCGGGGGATTGCCGGGTAATACGGTTTTTCGTATACACGCCCATACGCACTGTAGCCATATTTTTCCTGAGCGACTCAATTATAGTACGCGTACGAGTTACCCGCTTTTTCATAGCCCGAAGGTGCTCTGGGCAGCCATACGGGGGTCGCGGGAGGCATCTAGGCCGAAGTTCCAGACCGGGGCCTGCAATTTCTCTTTCTGAAACATAACGATAAAGTGAATTTTCGCGCAATTACATGGGAACGTGTATCCATGTTCCGAGCCGCCATCATCCGAGGCTCTCCCTGCCTTCGCGGACCGCAGCGGTCCGCCCTGTACTTGCGGCGCGAAAGGAGACCGTTACAGCGCGTTTGGACTGGGCGCCTCCGCCGCTGACGGCACTGTGCACGATTCGCTTAATCGGCGCCCGAGACCAGGCCGGGGCGGTCACCAGGATGTGCTGCCGCGGCCCCTCAGCGCAGCACCGCGTCCAGGCTGTCGGCGATGGGATGCCCGCGGACCAGGAGCGCAGCGTCGCGGAGTCCGCGCTGGCGATCCGCGCGCGCACCGCCTCACTCGCCAGACTGAACTTGCGCTCGATCAGGCGTAGCATGACCTTGGCGACGGCCTCTCGCGGTCCAGTTTTCCATCCCCGTTGCCGGCCTTGTCCTCAGAGCGTGCCGTCCTTGTTACCTGCAACGGGCGCGACTTCGGGCGTATCGCCGAGTTGGCGCTCGAAGACTGGACGATCGAATGACTGGCAGTTACGGGGCACGACAGCGCACCGAACGCGGCAAATGGCGCTTCCGTGGTTTGGGAGATCGCGCCGTCCAGACGGATGTTCGCTTGAACAGCGTAACGCAGGAGGGTAGCAAGATTTCAGTTGCTGGGTAGCTCTTGGACGGTTGGCATGGTGTGGGCTCCGATTTACCCTGATCCGAGCAGTCGCGTAATGACGTTGCCATGACAACGCCGGCAGTGAATCGCGTGCACCAGACCCAGGACGCGTCGGCGTCATCGCTCACTCGTTCGGTCACACCGACTTCGGCGCATTACGCTGTATCGTTCAGGCCAGCGCGGCAGCCAGATCGGCAATCAGGTCATCCACATGCTCGACCCCAACCGAGAGCCGCAGCAGGGAATCGGTCACCCCCAGCCGCTCACGCTCCGGCGGTGACAGATTGGCGTGGGTCTGCACCGCCGGCACGGTGATCAGACTTTCCACCCCGCCAAAGCTTTCGGCGTAGGCAATCAGCGATAACCGCTCGACCAGGTACCGAACGGACTCGCGGTCTTCAAGCTCGAACGCCAGCACGGCACCGGCACCGCTGGCCGATCGCGCGAGGACGTCATGGTGGGGGTCATCTGGGAGGCCTGGGTAGGAAACCCGCATCACCCCTGGCTGCCGCCGCAGCCACCGGGCCAGCGCCAGCGCGTTGTGCTGCTGCCGCTCCAGCCGCAGGGCCAGCGTCTTGAGTCCCCGCAGCACCAGCCAGGAATCCTGAGGACTCAGCGCCGCCCCCATGGCGTTTTGCAGGAAGCCCAGTTGCGTGGCCAAGGCCGGCTCCCGCACCGTGATGATGCCGCCGATGGTGTCATTGTGCCCCGCCAGGAACTTCGAGGCCGAGTGCACCACCACATCGGCACCCAGTTCCAGGGGCCGCAGCCAATAGGGGGTCAACATGGTGTTGTCCACCACCAGCAGCGCACCGGCGTCGCGGGTGATCGCGACGAGTGCTTTGAGATCGGGGACTTCGAGACAGGGGTTGGAGACCGACTCAACCAGGACCGCGCGCGTTTGGGGCCGCAAGGCCGCACGATACCCCGCCGGATCGACCACCGGCACATACGTGGTCGCGATCCCGAAGCGGCTGAAGACCTGATCCAACAGCCGGTAGGTACCGCCGTAACAACCTTCGGCCACCACCAGATGGTCGCCCTGACGGAACAGGCCGAGCAGGGTCGTCAGCGCCGCCAGGCCGCTGGCGAAGGCCAGGGCGGCAGCTCCGCCGTCCAGGACAGCCAACGCGTGCTCCAGTGCCTGCCGCGTCGGGTTGGTGGTACGGCTGTAGTCGAATCCGGTGCTCTGGCCCAATCCGGGATGGGCAAAGGTGGAGGTCTGGTAAATCGGGGTGCTGATCGCCCCCGTCCGGGGGTCCGTGGTGCGCCCGGCCTGCGCCAAACGTGTATAGATATGGGACGAACTGGCGATCGGACTCGGCGCGTTCACAGGGCCAGCCCCGCCGTATCGAATGCGCCTTCGAAGAGCACTGAACTCAGATAGCGCTCACCGGAATCCGGCAACACCGTCACGATGGTCGTGCCGGGCTCAGGCCGCTCCTTCGCTCCTTCAGTGAGTATCAGGCGAGCACCATAGGCCACCAGGAGTTTCCGGCGCTCGATGCTGATGGTTTCCGGCATGGTCAGGGTCAATGGGATGCCGCGGGCCGCGGCGACGAACGCCAAGGCAATGCCGGTGTTCCCGCTGGTCGGCTCCACCAAGGCCTTTCCGGATGTCAGCAGGCCGCGCTGCTCCGCGTCCCAGACCATGGCCGCGCCAATACGGCACTTGACCGAATAGGCCGGGTTGCGGCCCTCGATCTTGGCCAGCAGCGTGGCCGGCGCGCCGTCGGTGACCCGATTGAGGCGAACCAGCGGCCTGTGGCCGATGGACTGTGAGTTATCGGTAAACCAATGGGACATATGGGGTCTCCTGGCGGTGATCGCCTGGCTCGGGCAGGTTACACAAAGTCTTGTTTATAATGCGAATTCTGGACTATTGCTGCAATGAGCTTAGCCGCGCGGGAGGGCTAGGCCGCGGTGGCGCTACCGAACCCCCTCCACTGTGCGCATCGGGAGCGCGGAACCGGAACCCGTTCATGACGCAGCTTGGCTGCGGATCCTGGTCTGGTCTGCCGCATCAGCGGACAGACGTGCCGATGGATCGGGAAACTCAGATCAGCAGGGAGTAGCCGAGCCCGGCCAGGGCGCAGGCTCCGATCACCGGGATGACGCCGATCTTATAGCGCCACAGGGCGAGGAAGGCAGCGCCCATGACCAAGAGCGAGAACCACTCGAAGCGCCCCGCGAAGGGGGCCGCGGGCGTCGCTTGGGGCCAGAGTACATGCCACGCAAAAAAGACCGCCAGGTTGACGATCACTCCTACCACCGCGGCGGTGATGCCGGTCAGGGGGGCGGTGAACTTCAGATCGTGGCGGGTGGCCTCCACCACCGGCGCACCGATCAGGATGAACAAGAACGAGGGCAGGAAGGAACGCCTCGCGCAGGAAGACCGGGGCGGGCGGATCCTGAGGCGCCGGGAGTCGCTCCGACGGGGATGCAACGACGGTGGACATGGGCGAAAACCTCCGATGGGGGTCGCGTCGCGGGGAATGGGCCGTTCAGTCGGGGCATGATCGGCATGGTCGAACCGCGCCCTGAGGTGGCCGGCAAGGTCGCGATCGAGACCCACTATGTCATTGGCAGTAAACGAGGGTTACCTGACAAGACTGCTCTTCGCGTCGCCCAAACGCAAGGACGATGCAGGTGAAGCGGCATCCGCTAATGTTAGCTGTGCTTGATGCGATTGCCCTGAGGGGCTTGGCGCCACCGCGACGACGATGGTTTGATCTGGGGCGAAAGCGGTTGACAGGGGGCTGGTCATCAAGACGAAGACCAGGGCTAGCAAATGCCGTACAAGACCGCCAATCAATGAACTGAAACGCATGATCTGACTCGCTTCTTAAGAGATAACAAACCAAGTGACGATGGTAGCAGGCCGTTCTATTCGCCGAGAATCGATTTAATCTGCGATTGATAGCAGGGTTCGAGAATTGCCGGTGCCGGTTGCCGGGGGTCATCACTCCCCCGCGATGAGTGGCCAGGTCACCTCAGCAACAGTCGGGGACGGTCCGCACAGCGGACCCTACGGTAACACCGTGACCTGTAGGGTCCGCTGTGCGGACCGACGACCGTGCCGACCGCACGGCGGCCGGGTTTATGACCAATGCCGAGTAGTTCACGGCGCGGACCGCGACGCCCCTATAGGTTCCTTTCTGCATAGTTAAGCGAAAACGCTTGTTTCCCCTGCGGCTGCACCGTCCCTGATACTGCGCTCGGTATCGACGTACCAACCCGGCCCGGCGCGCATCACGGCCTGCCAGTCGGACTGTGGTCCGTTGCCTGAAAAGCCGGGGTCAGCGCGGCGGGTCTGCCGTATCGCACACCCCGACGGGAACTTGTGCAAACAACGAGATGAATTGAGCCTGGAGTCATAGCATGGCACGTATCGTCATTCTTGGAGCCGGTATTTCCGGACATACGGCAGCCAGATGCCTGGGTCGCTGGATCGGTAAGCAACATGAAGTCATCGTGGTCTCGCCGCGGGCGAAATGGAATTGGGTCCCATCGAATATCTGGGTCGCCGTGGGCGAAATGACCGCCGACCAGGTCACCTTTGATCTGGCGCCGATCTACAAGAAAATCAACGTGGATTTTCGCCAAGCCAGCGCCTTGTCCATTCACCCGGAAGGTGATGCAGAGCACGCCAAGCCATTTGTAAAAATCGAATACACTAACCCGGCTCTAGCCGGTCACACCGAGTCCATCGCCTATGATTATCTCATCAATGCTACCGGACCCAAGTTAAATTTCGGAGCGACTCCGGGACTGGGGCCGGCACCCGGTTATACCCTATCGGTCTGCACACCCGACCATGCGCTGGAGGCGAACGCGCAATTGCAGAAGCAGATTGCCGCCATGCAAACCGGCGAGCGGCGGACGTTCGTCATCGGCACTGGACATGGGATGGCCACTTGTCAGGGCGCGGCCTTTGAATACATCTGTAACGTCGACCACCGGCTGCGCGAGGCCGGCGTGCGCAAACAGGCACGACTGGTCTGGCTCAGTAATGAATATGAAGTGGGCGACTTGGGGATCGGCGGCGTGCATGTCACCCGTGGCGGCTATGTGACCAACGGTAAGGTCTTTATCGAGTCGCTGATGGCCGAGCGCGGCATCGCGTGGATTACCCGAGCACACGTTTCAAAGGTTGAGCCGGGCACGATTCACTACGAATCGCTCGACGGCAGCTACAATGAACTTGCGTTTGATTTCGCGATGCTGATTCCGCCGTTCGCGGGGGTCGGATTGAAGGCGTATGATCCGTCGGGGGCCGATATGACCGATGCGCTGTTCGCGCCCAACGGATTCATGAAAGTCGACGCCGATTACACGCCGAAACCGTATGAGGACTGGGGTAAGCAGGACTGGCCGCGGACCTACCAGACCCCGCGGTACAAGAACATCTTTGCCATCGGCATTGCTTTCGCACCTCCACATCTCATCAGCAAGCCGATGACGAGTCCCAACGGGACCCCCATCAATCCGGCGGCAGCCCGCACCGGCATGCCGTCGGCCACGATCGGCAAAGCCGTGGCGGCGAGCATCCGTGATTTGCTCAAGGGGGCACCGGCACCGACCCACACGGCCTCCATGGCCGCAATGGGCGCGGTCTGTATCGCTTCGACCGGCAAGCACATCGTCAAGGGCTCCGCCGCCTCCATGATCGTCTTTCCCGTCGTGCCCGATTACGACACCTACCCCCGCTTCGGGCGGGATCTCAGTTTCACGTTTGGCGAGATCGGACTTGCCGGACACTGGATGAAATTTCTCCTGCATCATGCCTTCATCTATCAGGCCAGGCTTCGGCCGGGTTGGTTTCTCTTTCCACATTGATGCGTTTCAAACGCACCATCAGCGAGGCACTCTTCCATGGCAGACGCGAATCACGGGCCCTATCATCCGGACGCCCACCCCCCCATCCCAACCGGGTTGACCAGACGATTGCGGACCTCGGTCGTCTGGCAAGTCGTCCGCTTTCTGGTCCTTAGCTTTAAGATCGGCAAGCTCATGATCAGATCGCATGGGTGACGGAGTTCCGTAATCTTGGTCGGCTATTTTCATTCCCTGTTCGCCCGAGTCCAAAGACCGGGCGGCCAGGCTGCATCCGCCACACTCCGGGCAGCGGTAGAACGGGTCATTGACGGCGTCGATCCCCGTTTGCGTCTGGTCCGCCGTTACCAGCATACCCTAAGGCGGCCGGTCGACCTTGCGATCCAGTATCTGGCCGAAAGCGTGGAAACTTTGCCACCCGCGATTCCTTTTGATCGGTACCACGTCACTATGGATCCGCGGTTGCGTGCCTTATTCCTGGGACCCGATCATCTGCTGGAGACCCTGAGTTCCAGCCCCGATGTGCGTGACTATCTCCAGCAGGCCGCCGGCTCTCCGCCCCCGGAACTCTTTGTAGCATTGCGCGCAGAACGAACCGAACGGACCAACTTTGGCATCGCGCTGGAAGCGGATCGGTTGGTGTGGGACGTTCCACGGACGACCGTCAGTTTTCACAATCACCGTATCACGTTCCCGGCTGCCGCCGAGTCGGAAACCCGCCGTCAGATCCAGCAGCGTGCCTTCGATGACCTGATTGAGATCGTCAGGCTCCGCTTGGCATCGGCGCGCGCGCGGCGACTGCTGTTGGAGTACCAGCAACGGCGACTGCTCCAGCGTCAGGCTCAGGCTCAGGCTGCTGGCACCGGACAACTGATTAGGAACGACCAAGGGATGGCTCCGCCGGTCGCTTGGCGCGACGCGTCCGACGAGCGTAAGCTACGGGAGATTATGGACGAACTCAAACGGCTGCGTGGCGATGTGGCAACACTCTTCGAACAACTCGCCTTGGTGGCTGGTATGTTAGTGGAGGTCCGCGAGCATTTGCGTATCCATCGCGTCACCATGACCCTGGACCTCATGAATGTGAAGGTTCCCAGGGACTCACCGACGACCGCCGATACCATGATGTTCAATGAGATGCTGATCGGCGCTGACCGTTGCCTAATCAGTGAAATGATCCGTGTTCCCAGCAGGCAATTACTGCCCGCCGCTTTCATAAACGCGGCGTGCGGCATTTCTAATACAGGTCTGATGTAGCAACCTGAAATAACACGTGTGCGACCTGTACAGCATTTGGTCACTCAACCTGAACCGCCCATGGGGGGTACACCATGTCCGTCATCGAGAACCGCGACCTGGTTCTGAACAAGAAGGGTTACCTGGAGCACTTCGAAGATTGGGATCGGGATATCGCCTTGGCTTTGGCCGAGGATGATGGGCTGACCCTGACCGACGCCCACTGGGAGGTGATTGCGTTTCTGCGCCAATACTACAGCGCCCATGAAATACCGCCCAACCCGCGGGTGATCGTGAAAGCCGTCGGGCACATCATTTCTGTCCATGTCCCCTGGACCCGTAAGCACTTAGACGCGCTTTTCCCCGCCGGGGGTTGCGCGCAGGCCTGCCGAATCGCCGGCCTTCCGGACTACTACTGTCACGGCTGCTGAGCGCTCGGCACCGACCGGATCCGAGGACGGGATGCGGGCGGTCGTCAGCGCCGCCAGGCCGCTGGCGAAGGCCAGGGCGGCAGCTCCGCCGCCCAGGACGGCCAACGCGTGCTCCAGTGCCTGCCGCGTGGGGTTGGTGGTGCGGCTGTAGTCGCATCCGGTGCTCTGGCCCAATCCGGGATGGGCAACAGTCGATGTCTGGTAAATCGGGATCCTGATCGCCCCCGTCCGGGGGCCCGTGGTGCGCCCGGCCTGAGTCAAGCATGTATCGCTATGGGATATGCTTAACGCCTTGGAAATTCAAGCGCAGCGCGCTCAGCGGCGCGCCGGCCGGGGCACGCGCCAACACGACGGCGCGATCGGCCGTCAAGGCCACGACGCGGTTGGGGTCCGCCGGCCCTTGGCCAGCCGCCTGAGCACTGCGGCGAGGGCATCCAGCTCCGCGCTGGTGTTATAGAAGGCCAGCGAGGGGCGCACTGTCGCCTCGTGCCCGAAGTGACGCACAATCGGCTGAGCGCAGTGGTGGCCGGCACGCACCGCGATGCCCTCCCGATTCAACGCGCTGCCTACCTCGGCCGGGCTGTACCCGTCAAGAACAAACGAGAGCACGCTGGCCTTGGTCAGGGCCGTACCGATCAGGTGCAGACCCGGCACGGACTGCAAGATCTCTGTCCCATAGCTCAGCAACTCGTGCTCATAGTGCTCCACGTTCGCCAGTCCCAGTCGCTCCAGGTAATCGAGCGCGGCCGCCAGACCTACCGCATCGGCAATGTTGCCGGTGCCGGCCTCAAATCGCGCCGGCGGCTCCTGATAGCGGGTCCGCTCGAACGTCACGTCGGCGATCATGTTCCCGCCGCCCTGCCACGGCGTCATGGACTCCAGAATCTCGCTCTTCCCATACAGCGCGCCGATCCCGGTCGGGCCGAAGACCTTGTGACCGGAGAACACAAAAAAATCCGCGTCCAGCGTGCGCACGTCGACGGCCAGGTGGGCGACCGACTGGGCCCCGTCCACCAGCACCCTGGCACCCACGCGATGCGCCAACGCGATCACCTCGTGCACTGGCGTGATGGTTCCAAGGGCGTTGGAGACCTGGCTGATCGCCACCAGTTTCGTCCGGTCGCTGAGCAGTTTCTGATACGCGTCGAGGTAAATCTGCCCGCGCGCGTCCACCGGAATGACACGGATGTGGGCACCCTGCTCCGCGGCCAACTGCTGCCAGGGAACGATATTGGCATGATGCTCCAGGAGCGAAACGACGATCTCATCTCCCGACCCGACGTTGTGGCGACCCCAGGCCTGCGCGACCAGATTGATGGCCTCGGTCGTACCGCGGACAAAGACGATCTCCTGCAGCGAGGCCGCGCCCAGAAAGCGCGCGACCGTCCGCCGGGCACTTTCGTAGGCATCCGTAGCCCGTCCCGCCAGCACATGGGCCGCACGGTGGATATTGGAGTTCTCATGCCGGTAAAAATAAGCGAGACGTTCGATGACCGCGGTGGGCTTCTGGGTCGTCGCGGCATTGTCCAACCAGATCAGCGGCCGGCCGTTCACCCGCTCGGCCAGGATGGGAAAATCACGGCGCACCGCCTGGACGTCGAATCCCGGATGCGCCTCGCCCCCGATCAACCCGATCGACCGCTCATCCCATCGGCCCCCATGGGGGTCCAGGAAGTAGTAAGGTGCGTCCCCGACCGGGCCCGCGAGGGCCGGGTCGGGCCGCCGATCCAATATGCCGGCCGAGAGACGGCTGAGGTCATCCGCCCCGGGCAGCCCGAAGGATTCAGGACCCGGAGCGCCGGAGAACGCGAAAGACAGACCCCGCGCCTCGCTGGTCTTGAACTCAGTCAACACGTGGGGCCGATCGGCGCCGGACGCGTCAGCGGCGGAATGCAAGGCCGCTACTGCCTCCTCCGCCAGACGGGTCAGCCAACCGGCATCCGGCGACACTGGACCGCGATCACTTATAGGTGTACGCATAGTCATGGTACTTGCCGACCTCCACGCCATCGAGCACTGCCAACGCGTCCTCGGTGAGGACCGCAAGCGAGAAATACAGGGAAATCAGATAGGACGCGATCGCATGACGGTTGATCCCCATGAAGCGGACGGCGAGCCCCAGACCCTGCTCGCCAACCAGACCAGGCTGGTAGAGCCCGACCACGCCTTGACGCGACTCGCCCACCCGCAACAGAAGGATCTGGGTCCTGCCGTCCACTACCGGAATCTTGTCCGATGGAATCAACGGCACTCCACGCCAGGTAATGAACTGCGAGCCGAACAGGCTGACCGTTGGCGGCGGTACCCCGCGGCGCGTGCATTCGCGACCGAACGCGGCAATCGCGAGCGGATGCGCGAGGAAAAAGGCCGGCTCCTTCCAGAGGCGCGCCAGCAGATTGTCAAGATCGTCAGGGGTGGGCGTGCCGCTGGAGGGCGCGATCCGCAGCCCGGGAGCCACGCTCGCGAGCAGCCCGTATTCGGCATTGTTGATCAGCTCATATTCCTGACGCTCCTTGATCGTCTCGATGGTCAGACGCAGTTGATCCTTGATCTGATCGTGCGGACTGCTGAAGAGGTCCGAGACTCGGGTGTGCACATCGAGAACCGTGGTCAGAGCGTTCAGGAAATACTCGCGCGGATTCTCTTCGTAATCGACGAAGGTTTCCGGAAGCTCCGACTCGTCACGCTGCGACAGGGCCACCTCAACCTGCTTGGGGTTCTTGACCTTGTTGAGCCGGAAGACACCGGCCTCCACCGGCACCCAGGGCAACAGGTGGATGAGCCACCGCGGGGTGATGGTGACCAGTTGCGGGGCGGTTTTGGTCGCGTTGGCGAGCTGCCGTGCAGCGGTATCGCCAAGCGCGTGATGGATCGCTTGATTGGTTGCCATAAATGAATCCTACGTCGATGAAACCGCGTTTTGAGAATTAGCCTGAGTAATCTGGCTTCCCGGCGGAACACTGCGCGTCAGCCACACATTGCCGCCGATCGCTGAGCCCCGCCCGATGACGATCCGACCGAGGATGGTGGCCCCCGCATAGATGACCACGTCATCATCAATGATCGGGTGCCGGGCCAGACCCTTGCGCAACTCACCCTGCGCGTCGACCGGGAAACATTTGGCACCCAGCGTGACCGCCTGATAGATGCGGACGTTGTTGCCGATGATCGCCGTCTCGCCGATCACTACCCCGCAGCCATGATCGATGAAAAAACCGCGGCCGATCTTCGCCCCAGGGTGAATGTCGATGCCGGTCTCCGAATGGGCGTTCGCGGAGATGATACGTGCCAGCAGCGGCAGCCCCAGCCGATTGAGCTGGTGGGCCAGTCGGTAATGGATCATTGCCAGGATGCCGGGATAGCAGAGCAGGACCTCATCCACACCGGTCGCTGCCGGGTCCCCCCGGTAGGCTGCGTCCACATCGGTGTCGAGGAGTGCGCGAATGGCCGGCAATTCGGTCGCGAACTCCCGAGCGAGCGTGATGGCTCGCGCTCCCAGTGCGCCGGCTGAGCGGCTGTCGCGGCGGGCAACATAACTGAGTTCCAGGCGGATCTGAGCAAGCAGCCCGTCGAGTGCTGCACCCAGGGTATGGCCGACATAATAGTCTTCCGCTTCCTGACGCACATCGGGAGGCCCCAGCCGCATCGGAAAGAGAACGCCGCACAGATCCTTCACGATTCCGCGCAGGGCATCGCGCGAGGGTAGTTCTCGACCGCCCCATTCCCGATCCCGCCGATGGATCTGCCGCCACCGCTCGCGGGCCGCCCGCAATTCCACGAGCACCGGGGCCAAATCCCAGTGGTCGACACCATCGAGGTACGAATCGGCGATCGGACTCGGCGCGTTCACAGCGCCAGCCCCGCCGTATCGAACGCGCCTTCGAAGAGCACTGAACTCAGATAGCGCTCACCGGAATCCGGCAACACCGTCACGATGGTCGTGCCGGCGTGCTCAGGCCGCTGCGCCAGGCGCACCGCGACCGCGACGGCCGCCCCGCACGAGATACCGGCCAGGATGCCTTCTTCCCGCGCCAGGCGGCGCGCATAAAGAACGGCTTCCTCGTTGCTGACGGTTTCCACCAGGTCCACCAGCGAGAGGTCGAGCACCTCCGGCACAAAGCCGGCGCCAATACCCTGAATCTTATGGGGACCGGGGTGGATGGGCTCGCCCGCGCGGGCTTGGGACAAGACCGGGCTCGCGGCCGGCTCCACGGCCACCGAGAGCACCGCCTTGCCGCGGGTCTGCTTGAGATAACGCGAGACGCCGGTGATGGTTCCCCCGGTCCCCACCCCGGAGACGAAAATGTCTACCTCACCGTCGGTATCGTCCCAGATTTCCGGACCCGTGGTCGTCTCATGGATGGCCGGATTGGCGGGATTGCGGAACTGCTGCAGCAAAACATAGCGCTGCGGGTCGGACGCGGCAATCTCCTCAGCCTTGGCAACGGCGCCGCTCATCCCCTTCGCTCCTTCAGTGAGTATCAGGCGCGCACCATAGGCCACCAGGAGTTTCCGGCGCTCGATGCTCATGGTTTCCGGCATGGTCAGGGTCAATGGGATGCCGCGGGCCGCGGCGACGAACGCCAAGGCAATGCCGGTGTTCCCGCTGGTCGGCTCCACCAAGGCCTTTCCGGATGTCAGCAGGCCGCGCTGCTCCGCGTCCCAGACCATGGCCGCGCCAATACGGCACTTGACCGAATAGGCCGGGTTGCGGCCCTCGATCTTGGCCAGCAGCGTGGCCGGCGCGCCGTCGGTGACCCGATTGAGGCGAACCAGCGGCCTGTGGCCGATGGACTGTGAGTTATCGGTAAACCAATGGGACATATGGGGTCTCCTGGCGGCGATCGCCCGGAAAGGGCCGGTTACGCCGCGGCTTGTATAGAATGCGACGATTGAATCAGCGCTGAAGTGAGCTTAGCCGCGCGGAACCTGAACCCGAACGAAGAAAAGCTGCAAAGCAACGCGGCAATCCCTTACTTGACAACATCTGGTCACTGACCGATGGTGATAAGATCGGCAGCGCGTGGCTTTCTCGCGTCCCCACCACACCGGTCGGACGCCAAGAAATCAGGCAGTCGCAGCAAACCCGACCGAGCGGGACGCCTGACGGGCGACTCATCATGACACAGCAACACACCAGGACGCGCCAGCGCCAATTGCCAAGGCCAACACCCCGACCATGAATCAACCAGACCCAGAGACGTTTGGACCTGAGGAAACCCGGCGGTTAATCCAGGAAATGCAGGCTCGTCAGGCCGACCTCGAGTCAGAGAATGCCGCGCTGCAGCAGCGCTTACAGGCGAGGGAAACCCCGTTGCAGGCGCAGGTGGAAGAGACACTACGCGAAAGCCAAGAGTTATTGACGTTGTTTCTGCGCCACTCCCCTATTTATGCCTATATCAAGGAGGTGACGCCCACCGAAAGCCGGATGCTGCAAGCAAGCGACAATTTCCATGACTTGATCGGCATTTCGGCTCAGGACATGGTGGGCAAGACGATGTCGGAGCTGTTCCCAGCCGAAATGGCCGCCAAAATGAGCGCTGACGACTGGTCAGTCGTTAGCAAGGGTGAAGTATTGAAGCTGGACGAGGATCTGAATGGGCGAAACTATACCTCGATCAAGTTCCCGATTGCTCACAAAGCGCGTACCTTGGTCGCAGGTTACACGATCGATATCACCGAACTCACACGCCTGCAAGCAACGCTGCAACAACAAGCCGGCACCGACGAACTCACCGGCATCACGAACCGACGTCGATTCCTGGAGTTGGCGAGCACCGAAATCAACCGCGCCCAGCACCTTAATCATCCGCTAGCGATTGCCGTAATCGATATGGACCGCCTCAAGCAGATCAACGATGCGCATGGACATGCGGCTGGCGATCAGGCGCTGATGAGGCTGACCCAGATTTGCCAGGCGAGCATTCGAGCAATTGACGTGTTCGCACGCATCGGTGGGGATGAGTTTATACTGCTGTTACCGCAGATCAACTGTCAACAAGCCTACGAAGTCCTGCAACGGGTGTCGCTCGCGCTGGCATCGCAGCCACTTAATTTCGACACGGGGTCAGTTACGCTTACCATCAGTGCGGGCATCGCCGGCGTGGCGGGCGGTGATGATTCGGTCGATACCCTGCTAAAACGCGGTGATCGGGCGCTGTACCTGGCCAAGAAAGCGGGACGTAATCGTGTGATGATGGAATAGGGTTATTGAGTTGCGGAGGTCTGCCGCTGGCCCTCGTCCCGACGCTCCCCATCCATCATTCTACCAAACCAGGATCAGTATCCGGATCTTGGGGCTGGGCGTCCCGCCCCCCAAGCTTCAGCGTCCTGCTTAAGCGATCATCCAGGTCCAGCGCTTCACATACCCACCGGCCCGGACCGCGCACGGGGATCAGTGGTCCCCGACGCCTGCAAGTTTCGCAACAGATCAAGCCCCGCCGGCCATGGACCGAATCCCGAGTCCGGATTGATATGCCCGGCTTCGCCAATCTCGACCAGTTTGCTGTCCCACCGCCGCGCCCAGCGTCGAACCCGCGGCCAAGGCATCCAGGGATCGTTCCGACTCGCCACCACCAGACTCGGAAAAGCGAGGGCGCACTTGGGCATGAAAGGAGTCAGACTGACAGGAGAACTGGCGGCAGGCCCGGTGCCCTGGCGCAGTCCCACGGGTGAGAAGCACTCCGGATCGGCCGGCGCCACCAGGAGCGCACCCGCGACCCGCTCGGACCGATCAGTGCCCGCAAGGACCGCCGCCAGGCAGCCGAAACTATGGGCGACCAACCAGACCGGCGCGGACGCCGCGGTGATCTCCCGGCGGATCGCCGCCGCCCAAACAGCCACCGCCGGGGTGTCCCAATCGATCCCCGATACCCGGCGGGCGCCCGGTATCCGGGACTCCATCCAGGTCTGCCAGTGGCCCTCATCGCTGCCGCGGTAACCTGGGACGATCAGCGTGGTGCCGGCCGCGAGCGGTGACGTGCCGATCGGACGATTCATGGCGAATCTGCTGTTCGGCGATCGAACCAGGCCGCGGTCACCGGACCGTAGACCGATTCACACAGAACGCCTTCGATCAAATCGGCGCCGAGGGTATGGGCGCGCGTGATTGCCGCCTGACAGCCAATCCCATCAAGCCATAAGCCGATGCCGTGGGCCTGCGCACGCTGCACCCAATCGCCACTGGGAGTCTGCTGCCCCGCTGTCCGCAAGGCGGCAATGTCCGGCGTGACCCACGCGATGCCGATTGCCCGCAGCAACTCCCAGTCGGTGTCGCCGACGTGCGGTCGCAGGGCGAGGAGGCGGTAGCCCCGCCGCGAGAAATTCGCCGCCGCCGCGCGGACATGAGGGTCATGCTCCAAGGCCGTCCCGGGCAGCCGCAGAACGACGTGATGAGGCGCGAGACCCAGACGGCGGAGCAAAGTCTCAAACACCTGTCCGTGCTGCTCCGGGAGTGCCGCGACGTGTCGAAGATGCACATCCATCGCGAGCAGCCCATCCCGCGCGTCCCCCAGACTCAGGTGGTGCAACGCATGCAGGGAGCGCAGGAACCGATCGAGAAAGACCACATCGTCGCTATCCCAAGCATGAACATACAGTGTTTCCGAAATCACCGGCTGACCGCGGTCGGATTCGGCCAGGAGCTTGGCACTCCAGGCAAATAATTTGCCGGTGACCCGGGTCAGGACCGGAACCTGCCGGGGCATGAGGCGGAAACCCGCAAAATGAGCACTCACCCGGCCGTCAGTGAATTGAAAATAAGCCTGATCGCTGACCTTCCGACGCGGATGAAGATCAGCTAAATGCTCGTTGAAATATTGGACCACACTGGTCAGCGGCATCGCGCCCCCTGGTTCGGCAATTGACGACGTTTCTGACCGTCAGACTAAGGCGTGCGAAGCGCAGGGGGCAACCAATGAATCCCCATATGCTTATCGGCTACTCGATTCCCACCCGCGGGAAGACCGCCTCCATCACCCGTGTCGGGTTGAGCTCAGACGCGCAACACTCGATGAAACGCAGCGCGTAGCCGCGCAGATAGTGACCGCGCTTCAGGGCGATCCGGGTGGTATTCAGCGGAAAGAGTCCAGGCGCCTCCAGCAGCCTCAGCCCGGCATCCCGGGTCGGATGAAAGGCCATGGCGGCAATGATCCCTACGCCCAGCCCCAACTCCACGTATGACTTGATCACATCGGCATCAAGCGCGGACATGACGATATCCGGGACGACTCCGGCATTGGCGAATGCGGTGTCGATCCGGGCGCGGCCGGTATAGCCACCGTGATAGGTGATGATCGGGTAGTCCGCGACCGCTTCCAGAGTGACCGGGACGGTGCCGGCCGCAAGTGGATGACCATCAGGCACCACAATGGCGTGCTGCCATTGGTAGAAGGGAAAGCTTACCAGATCCGTTTCCTCACCCAACGCCTCGGTGGCCAGCCCGATGTCCGCCTCGCCAAAATGCAGCAGCGAGACGATTTCCTTGGGATCGCACTGCCTTAACTCCAGATGGACCTTGGGAAACTCGCGTCTGAACTGACCCACTACCGACGGCAGCCGGTAGCGGGCCTGGGTATGGGTGGCAGCAATGGTCAGGCGCCCCTTGTCCTGCTGCGCAAACTGCTCGCCCAGGCGTTTGACGTTCTGGATGTCGAGCAGGATGCGCTCGCAAATGGGCAGCAGTTCCTTGCCCGGCTCGGTCAGACCCAGCAGACGCTTGCCATGACGGACGAACAACTCCATGCCGAGCTCGTCTTCCAGATCCTTGATATGCTTCGATACGCCGGACTGGGCGGTAAAGAGTGCGTTGGCCGTATCGGTCAGGTTGAAACCATGGCGAACGGTCTCACGGACGATGCGCAGCTGCTGCAGATTCATCTCAGGCGGCCTGATCGGTAAATACCCGCAATTGGGCGGGAACCAGTCTAACCCGCTGCCCATCGGTCAGGGAGACCGCGCGTTCCCGCGGGATGACGACCTCGTAGTGGGCCGGCTCCCCACGGTCGGCGGCCCCCTCCAGACTATCGAGTTCCACCCGCACGCTGGCCCCGAACGCATGGACCCGGCTCACGATGGCGTCGACTCCGTTCGCGGCCGTCAGGTCCGTCACCACCGTAAGATCATGGGGCCGTGCAAATCCCACGACGGCCGCTCCCTCAATGGCGACCTGGCCGCCATGGGGCAAATGTGCGTCACCCACCCGCACATGGGCGCCCTCCACCCGCCCGCGGAAACAGTTGACCGCCCCCAGAAAGCCGTAAACGAACGGGGTGGCCGGATGCTCGTAGATTTGTGCCGGCGTGCCGACCTGTTCGACCTGTCCGCGGTTCATCAACACCACCCGGTCGGCGACCTCCAGGGCCTCCTCCTGGTCATGGGTGACGAAGATCGAGGTCACATGCAGTTCGTCGTGCAGGCGCCGCAGCCAACGCCGCAGTTCCTTACGGACCTGGGCATCGAGCGCGCCGAAGGGCTCATCCAGCAGGAGCACACGCGGTTCGACCGCCAGCGCCCGGGCCAGCGCAATGCGCTGGCGTTGACCGCCCGAGAGTTGGGGAGGAAACCGGTCGGCCAGCGGGTCGAGTTGAACCAGATCAAGCAGGCGGTGGACGCGCCGACTGATCTCGTCGGCGCTGGGTCGGTTGCGCCGCGGCCGGACCCGCAGGCCGAAAGCCACGTTCTCGAAGACCGTCAGATGGCGAAACAGGGCATAGTGCTGAAAGACGAAACCGACCTGACGCTCGCGTACATGGGTGTCTGAGGCATCTTCCCCTTCCAATATCACGCGACCCGCATCCGCGGTCTCCAACCCGGCGATGACCCGCAGCAACGTGGTCTTACCGCAGCCGGAGGGGCCGAGCAGGGCGACCAGTTCACCCGTGGGGAAGTCGAGCGAAACCCCGTGCAGCGCCGCGAATGTTCCGAATGACTTTGAGATGTTTTCGACCTGGATGCTCATGGCTGCTCTCTACCGCAAAAAGGATATCGCAATCGTTGAAACCGGACATCGGACAGCAATCGCCTAGTCATCCACTGTCGCCACCCGACCGGCTTTCCATTCAATGAAGGTCTTCAGGGCCAGGGTGACGAGCGCCAGCATGGCCAGGAGTGAGGCGACGGCAAAGGCCGCGGCAAAGTTGTACTCGTTATAGAGGATTTCGACATGCAGCGGCATGGTGTTGGTCGCACCGCGAATATGACCCGAGACGACACTGACCGCGCCGAATTCGCCCATCGCCCGGGCGTTGCACAGAATCACCCCATAGAGCAGGCCCCATTGGATGCTCGGCAGTGTGACCCGTCGGAAGGTCTGAAATCCCGAGGCACCCAGGACGGTAGCGGCCTCCTCCTCGTCGCGCCCCTGCGCCTCCATCAGCGGGATCAGTTCCCGGGCAACAAAGGGGAAGGTGACGAAGACGGTTGCCAGCACGATGCCGGGGACCGCGAAGACGATCTTGATGTCGTGCTCGAACAGCCAGGCTCCGAACCAGCCCTGGGCACCAAAGAGCAGCAGGAAGATCAGGCCGGCAACGACCGGCGATACCGAGAACGGCAGGTCGATCAGGGTGGTCAGCAGCCGTTTGCCGCGGAAATCGAACTTGGCGATGGCCCAGGCCGCGATCACCCCGAAGACCAGATTGAGCGGCACCGCGATGACGGCGACCAGGACAGTGAGCCGGATCGACGCGAGCGCATCCGACTCCACCAGGGCCGCAAGATACACCAGCCAACCCTTACGCAGGGCCTCGGAGAAGACGGCCACCAGGGGCAGAAACAGAAAGAGCACGAAAAAGGTCAGCGCGATCACAAGGATCAGGCGCTTCATCCAGATCGGCTCACGGGTGGCGGGATTCGCCTCGAAACGGCGCGCCAGGGCGCGCCCGTGCAATACGCCGGCGGACATCAGCGACTTCTCCCGGTGCGCTTGGCACTCCAGGCCTGCAGCAGATTGATGACGAGCAACATCGCGAAGGAGAAGACCAGCATGACACCCGCGACCGCCGTGGCGCCCTGGAAGTCATATTGCTCCAACTTGGTGATGATGATCAGCGGCGTGATCTCGGACACCATGGGGATATTGCCCGCGATAAAGATCACCGAGCCGTACTCACCTACCGCCCGGGCAAAAGCCAGTGCAAACCCGGTCATCAAGGCCGGCAGGAGCAGCGGGAGGAGCACCCGGAGGAAGACCTGACCCCGTTGCGCTCCCAGGCTCGCCGCCGCCTCCTCCAACTCGATCTCCAGCTCTTCAAGGACCGGCTGTACGGTGCGCACCACGAAGGGCACGCCGATGAACACCAAGGCGACCAAGACCCCCAGCGGCGTGAAGGCCACCTTCAATCCCACAGGCGCCAGCAGGCTGCCGATCCAGCCGTTGCCGGAATAGAGCGCGGCCAGTGCGATGCCGGCCACCGCGGTGGGCAGCGCAAAGGGCAGGTCCACCAGAGCATCGACCAGCCGTTTACCGGGGAAGTTGTAGCGCACCAGCGACCAGGCGAGCATGAATCCGAACACCGTGTTGATCCCGGCGGCGAGCAGGGACGCCCCGAACGTCAGCCGGTAGCTGGCCACCACCCGCGGGGCCGACACGATGCTCCAGAGTTCGCCCCAAGGCAGGGTTCCGGCCTTGATGAAGACCGCCGACAGGGGAATCAGCACCACCAATGAAAGATAGACGAGCGTGAGACCCAAGGTCAGACCAAAACCCGGCAACACGCGTCGCTGGGTCCGGGGAAGCAACGGGGAGAACGCCGGTGCAGCGACAGTGGCGGCCGTCATGGACCGGCCACCGGGGATGAAATGGAGATCGTCACAGGTCTGCTCCGATAAGCTGATGGGAATGTCCGGAGGCTAATACAGGACGCGAACCAGTGGAATGCAGATTCGGTGATTTACATATTCCATTGTCGCCAGCGTCGGCCGGAACCGCACACCGAAGCTGGATGCAGTTATGAAATACTTATATCTGACGGCATCTTACGCGGCGCGGAAGCCAGGCAACCCGACACCGGACGGCTTAGTGATCTTTCTGGAGTGCAAATCACCGCGGGTGATAAGGCGATTTTCCAAGATCGTGATAAGGTTTGCAGTCGATGTTGGTTTGAGAACCCTGGCGCGTCAGGTCTAATCGACAGCCTCAATCTCGTTTCACACCGGACAGCTGCAATGACCGCATCGACGCCATTAACCTCACTGCTCGCTATCGCCATCCTTGGCCTCGGGGTCCCAAACTGGGCGAACGCCGAGACCAGGCTGCTGAATGTCTCCTACGACCCGACGCGTGAGCTTTACCACGACTACAACCCGCTCTTTGCCGAACGCTGGGAGAAAGAGACCGGGGAGAAGCTCGTGATCGAGCAATCGCACGGGGGTTCAGGTAAACAGGCCCGCTCGGTGATCGACGGACTGCCGGCTGACGTGGTTACCCTGGCGCTGGCTTACGATATCGACGCCATTGCGGAGCGGGGGATCATCGCCAAGGACTGGCAGGGTCGGTTGCCGCAGAATAGCGCACCCTACACCTCGACCATCGTCTTCCTGGTGCGCAAGGGCAATCCCAAGGACATCAAGGACTGGGGGGACCTGGTGAAGCCAGGAGTCAGTGTCGTCACGCCGAATCCGAAAACCTCGGGTGGGGCGCGCTGGAACTACCTCGCCGCCTGGGCCTGGGCCGCCAAGCGGTACAGCGGGGATGAGTCCAAAGTGGAGGACTATATCGGACGCCTATACAAGAACGTCGCCGTACTCGACTCCGGCGCACGCGGTTCCACCACCACCTTCGTCCAGCGGGAAATCGGCGATGTGCTGCTCTCGTGGGAGAACGAAGCCCACCTGGCGCTGAAGGAGTTTGGCGCGGACAAGTTCGAGATCGTCGCGCCATCCCTCTCGATCCTCGCCGAACCCCCGGTGGCCGTTGTCGACCGGACGGTGGACAAGAAGAACCACCGCGCGGCAGCCACCGCTTACCTGGAACACCTGTATTCCAAAGAGGCTCAGGAACTGATCGCGAAGAACTTTTACCGCCCCACCGACCCGGAGGTCGCCGCCCGCCATCAGGGCACCTTCGCGCCGATGACCCTGGTGACCATCGCCGACCTGGGCGGGTGGCAGGCCGCGCAGAAGAAACACTTTGCGGACGGCGGAGTCTTTGACCGGATCTATGCGCCGAACCGATGAAGGCGTTGCGGTTCGGTTTGCCGATCCGCCCGGTAGACACTGCCGCCAACTGAGGCCAGATCTTCGGGAGGGGGTGCGGTCCGCACAGCGGACCCTACCCGGCCGCTTGCGCCCCCGCGACCGGAAACAGGGCTTCCGGGACCGGGCTCCCAATGGAGCTTGGCAACCATCCAACACGCTGGAGACCTGCGCATCATGCCGCGGCGACCTGTGCGGGATCGTAGTGCAGGACCAGCAGTCGGGCAGCATGGATGGGCGCCAGGGCATCGATCCGGCCGGCATCGTCGATGAACTCGACCTCGTAGGCTGCGTCGCCGAGCGCCCCGCCTGAGGGCTCCACCAAGGTCCAAATCATCACGCTTTCCGTGGGTATCCACCGCCCCAGGGTCGCGGCGCCCGCTCGGGCGGCCTCCCGGTAACGCTTGTCTAACCGCTGCGACCGCCGTAACCTCCCCATCTGGTCTGTATGCGCCGTTGTTCGACGCGAGTCACACAGGAAGAGGTTTTGCTGATGGGGCATCATGAAATTCCGGCGAGAAACCGCAAGACGACAGTTGGACATTGGATGTCGGCGAAGGGGCCAGCGTTTATCGGACCTGGTTGTGCCGTCAGGCCGAGTACCGCAATGAGATTCAACGCATTCAGCGCAATGCCAGTCTCACCGAATTGATCCGGATCGCTGTATGAGCGGTCGCCTCCTGAGACCCTATCGATGACCATGCCAACCCGTCTCGCGGGCAAGATCAAGCAACTGAAGACCCTGCTCGTCGATGCCGACGATTTTTCAGCCATCATGAATTATTTCCTCGACGACCTGGTGCCTGATCCGGCCTTCCAGGCGAAAGGCAAGCCGCTGAAGGACAAAACCATCGAGCGGCGGTTTCGGGCGGTTCTCGAAATCCTGCAAGAGCGGTTGGCGATCCGGTCCCCGGGTCCGGCACAGCTGATGGCCGTGCTATGGCTCAAGGATTTCGAGCTTGCCCATGGCGCCTTCGCGCTGGGCAACCGATTGGGCATGGCCTTTTATTTCCGCGATTTAGACATGGGGCTCAGCGCGCTCGGCGCACTGGACGGCTCCATGGAGGTCATGTTCGCGCGTTTCTCGGTCTACGATGGCGTCGATCCCTCGAAAAGCTTCCATATCGATCGATCCAAGCGCCGCCATTGAGATCGGGAGGGTCGGGCCTGCTCAGCCCGGTAGGGTCCGCTACGCGGACCTTCGCCGGTTGGGTTTGCGCGGGGATGCGGTCCGCACAGCGGACCCGACCCATTCCCTTGCGGCCCTCCGCGACGGGAACAGGGCTTCCCGGACCGGGTTCCCAAGCGGAACTTGGCAGACAGCCACAACGCGTCGCCCGCGTTGGAACGGTTTGGCTTTGATTCGCGCCCGATGCACGCGGGCGGCGCTCCGACCGGATATCCCGCGGCACGGACGCCCGCGAGCCGCACTCGATCGCATGCATGGGGCGGACTCCGTTGGGTTCAGGTCTGCGGGCCAAGTCTAAGCGATCAGGAGCCAAGGCTTAAGCCTCAGGCTCGATCCGCCACAGGGCCTCGAAGGGTGCTTGCCAGTGCTGGAGCAGCCGGGCGGCCTGACGGCGGGTGACGCCGCCATGGGCGAGTTGGATGCGCAGGGCCAGGAAGAAGGACCGCTCGACGGTGCGCGGGCCAACCGGTCCATCCAGCACTGGGGCGAGGGTCTGCGCGACGGCCGACGGGAACTCCGCCAGCGCGGTGTCCGCCGACTCCGGGCCGGCGACCAAGCGGGCGATGTGTAGGGCGACCTGCTGGGCCATGCGCCACCAGGTGCCCAGCGTCGGCAGCTCGACTGGACAGGTGGGCCTTGAGCGGCGTGCCGGCCACTGGCGATCGAGGTTTACCGTGAAAGTCAGGTCGGGACCCGGCGGGGGCTTTCATCGTTCGGGGTGCCGGCGTGCGAGGCTGCGTAGTCAGGGCTTCCAGCCCTGACTGTTCCAGCCCCGACGCGGCCAGGCCAGGATGGCCTGACTACGCAGTCAGATCGGCAACGGCCGCAAGTGCGGCGCAATCTCGCAAATGTCCGCGTCGCGGATGGTCTCGCGCAGGCTGTCAAGCTCCTCGCGTTGCCACGCGTCGTCCTCTTGCGGGTCCGCGGCCGTCAACAGGTCAGAGCCGTCGCATTCGCACAGCTCGATGCTGATCCGCTCGATGCGGAAGGGGTCGTCCGGGTGGATCCAGAAAAAGAACCGGTACTGGTAGGCGATATCCCAGTGGGGGTCCCAGTCGCCGGCCAGAGAGCCCATGTCGGCGCTGCGCGTCGGTTGGGTCAGGTACTGCAACCAGCCCAGCAGATCGAACCGCAGCCCGTCGTCTCGCCAGGGACGGAGATACAATGCCGTGGCAATGAAACGTCTGACCCGCTCCAACAAGGGATCGGGATGCGGCGCAATCTCGCTTGGAGAATCGGTTTCCGCCTTGCCCATGACGGTTGGCAGCGCTTGGTCGGCGTCCGTGCCGCTCCCCGAATTCGACATCTAATGTTCGGTCGGTGTCGTGCGCAGGGCGCGGATCGCCTCGGCGGAGAGCCCGGTCAGATCGGCAATGGCCGCGTCGTCCAAGGCGGTCCGCTCAAGGAGTGCCGCGGCCATTTCACGGCGCGCCTGCGCAAGGCCTTCCTTGTGCCCCTCCTTGTGCCCCTCCTTGCGTCCCTGTTCGAGGATCTCCGCGTTCCACTGTTCGACCCGTTGTTGCAGCATGACATGCACCTCTTGAAAGTCATTGATATCCGGCAGGCGGATGCCGGGGCGCTTCTTGCGGATGAAGCTGCGGTAGATCCAGCGCCCGAAGGCGCGTTTGAGGCTGTCCAGGGCGCCGCTGTCGAGTAGTGCTACCAACCGGGCATAGACCGCGAGCCAAGTCGGCTCGTCACGCGCCTTTTCCAACTGAAACAACGCCGCCACCAGGTTGCGGACCTCGGCCGGATAGGCCGCGTCGCCCACGATCACCCCTTCGTCGAGCAGCAGGTAGGACCAATGGGGGCGATCGTGTGCCAGCCCGCCCGGCGCCGGGTCGATCAGCGCGGACAGTTCCGTCGGCGCCATCCAGCGCGGCTCGCCGTTGTAGAGGACCACCGGCAGCACCGGCGGGAGAGTCCCGGCCGCGGTCAAGGCCTTCTGCGCGATCAGGTCCTGATATAAGAGCGAAACATAGCAGGCGATTCGCACCGCCATGAAGGGATCTACCGTGCTCTGGAACTCAATCAGAATATAGACGTAACACCAACCGTCCGCCCAGCGGACGCGCCAGATGATGTCGTCTTCGCGGTCGCGGTAATCGTCGGTGACATAGCTGCCCTTGACCGTCTC
>CAYYAY010000017.1:0-96017 GCA_964470155.1 uncultured Lamprocystis sp.
TCGCGGCGGATCTTGGACATGGCGCTGGGCTCCGGTGTCATCAGGGCGGCTCGGTAGTGATGATAGCCTGGTGTCATGCATTCTGGGGAGACTGCCCGCTCCCGCCCGAACCGCGTCGTCGGCACGATTGCGGCGATTTGCGGAAAAGAACGATCCATGACCGCGCGGACTGGACTTGAAGTGGGCACGTTCGCCGCGACCGGGGTCGCAACCGAGGAACAGCGCCGGCTTCGCGTGTCGGGTGGCTAATGCGCGCAGCTCAGTGTCAGGGACCCGGCACGGCGGTACCGCGCGCCGCATCCACCAGGGAGCACAGCCGTGCCCCTGACAGAGATCCGCGCCGCGGCACAGCCGGTCGAACGAAGACAATCGTTAGAGAGGGATCTGCCCCTGCGCAACAATCCGTAGCACGCGGGCGACTTCATGCCGACCCCCGCCGCCCAGGATCCGGCTGTTCGGAGTTTATTGCCCGACGAATCGCGCGCAGCCGATGCGGGTCCAGTACCTGCTCCCGCCGTCCGGCCTGACAGAGTGCGCCGCGAAATCCGAGGTACCCAGGTGCCAGCGGCATCAGGGTTGCTATGTCGACCTGGCGTAGCGAGCCGGCAAGTCCGCATAGCAGATTCAATTCGCGTGCGTGGGCGACGAAATCACTCAACTGATAGAGATCCAGGTGATCGAGCAACACCCCGGACGATTTGTCCGCGGTGTCGAGCATCACGCCGGCACAACCTGCCGCAACGAAGGGGCTGAGGTCACGCAGATCGGGGCAACGGTCGGCAAACAGGACGGCAACCAGAGCGCACCTCGGCGCGGCGGCGCCAATCGTCGGCAGGCAGGCGGCGACATGCTGCCGCGTGAAAAAACCGACTTTCACATAGTCGACCCCGGTACCCGCGGTAGCGCGGATCAGTTCCCCGGTGAGACTGGGGTCCGCGGGCAGGTCGCCGATGGTGGCGCTGACCGGACGGCGTCCGGCAACCAGCGCACAGATGGCGGCGATCTGCTCCAGCGGCAGTGCACCGAGGGCGCCGCGCGCCGGATCCTTGAGATCGATGAGGTCAGCCCCGCCGTCGATTGCCTGCTCGGCCTCGGTGCTATTGGTGACGCTGGCGAGGAAGCGCGTCATGACCGGATCGCCCCGTCGGTCGCGGCGACTTGGTGGGCCGCGATCCGCTCCATCAGCCAACCCCAAGCCAGTAACTCGCGGGGACCGGCCGTCTTGTCGATGGCGATGCGCAGATAACCGACCTCGTGGGCGATCTTTTCGGCGGGCAACCGGTCCAGACGGCTGGCCAGGATCGCCAACTCCAGCACCGCTGCCTGGGCGCGGTTGAAGCCCTGGAACGGATGATGCGTCTCCTGATGGACGGGACGGCAGCACAGGCGGGGGCGCACCGGGTCATCTTCGACGCGCAGCAACTCCACCTCGGTGTGCGCCAGCGTGTCTGCAAGACGCGGTGCTGCGACGCGCCGCGACCCGGTCACCGGCCAGTCCTGCCGCCCACAGATGCAGCCGGCAAAGATGCGCACATCATCGGTGTAGTTGATGACAGCGCAATCGCCGGTGAGTACGTTGTCCAGGGTCGTGGATGGCCGAAAGGGTGCGATGATGATCAACCCGTCCTGCCGGCGGACACCCATCGGGGCGATATGTACCAGACCTCCTGGGGCGCGGGTGGTGACGATGACTTCTTCGATCACGGGCGAATCCTTGATGATGGTGTTGAAGTGCTGCAGGCCGTCGGGTCCGCGGTGCATCCCGGTTGGCTCAAGTTACCGGGCGCCGACGGGTTGACCCGACCGGGTCATACGCGTCGGCCGCGGTCGGTTCCGGCGGCAGCAGACAGCCCCACTGCAGGGGCCGGTCCTGGACATAGCGCTTGCCGAGTTGCCGGGCAATCTGGGCGCGGGCCAGTTCGACGCCCAGATAGAAGGCATGACCCGCATCATGCTCCACACCGAGGTGGGGGTAGAAAGCAAAGGGGTCATCGCCGGTGTGGAATCCGTCCCGATTGAAACAGTGGATCCCTTGCGCACTGACTTGAATACGGAAATTGGGGTCGCGGATGGCGGCAGCGAGGTCGCGGATCGCCTCGGGAGCATAGGGAAAGGGATCGCGCTCGTGGAGTGCGGTCAGTCCGCCGTCGATCTGCTTGGGTAAACGGCCTTCCTGCCGCGCCCAATGCATGATACGCCGCGCCCGGTCCGCCTCGCGGATCGCCGTGCGGCAATGGGGGCTGACCTGAGTGGTCAGGACGTTGCCGATCGCCAGCTCCGAGATCAGCCCCATGAGCAGGGCGTTGATCCCCAGGGTGTCCGCCTCGGTCAGTTCAGTCAGATTGCCGATGCCCATCATGAGTTGAGCAGCCGGATGGGCGCGGCGCAGGTGGTGATAGCGCACCAATGAGTCGGCGAAACCGAAATGGATCGGGTCCAGGATGGGGTCGGCAAGGTAGGGTCGACCGCTTGCCTCCAGCCGCGCCATGGCACGCTCCAGCGACGCCAGATCCCCAGGCTGCCGTGGGATCAACACGGGACAGGCGGCAACCTGGTCCGCAATCCACAGGCTATCCTCGGTCAGGCTCAACAGAAAGTCCGCCCCGGCGCGACCGCCGGTCAGCAGGTCCTGCGGCGCCATGGAGTCCACACTGACCTGGAGTCCCGCCGCCTTCAAGGCCCGGACGCTCGCGTCCAGATGGTCGAAGGCGGTTTCCGGCAGGCAACCCAGGTCGATTACATCAGCACCGTCGGCGCGGTATTCCGCCGCCCGCGCGAGGATGGCGTCGACCGAGAGGCGCGGGGCATCGACGATCTCGGCGAAGATGCGCACCGCGTAGGCGGACAGGTCCGGCGCCCGGCCGGCCAGTCCGAAATAGCGCGGCAGGTCCATCAGTTCTTCCGGTCCGCGCTCCACCGGGATGCCGAAGTGCGCACTCAAGGCCGCCAGATCTCCCCGGCACCGTCCGGGAATCATGATCCGGTCGGCCCCATCGGTCTCGGTGAGTCGGCGCCGGATCATGTCTGCGGTCATCAGGGCGGCCACCTTGACCCCGAGTTGGCGGACCGACCAGGTGGTGTCGCCCAAGTCCATCTGCCCCAGCACCCGCCGCAGTGATGGTTCAGCGAGTTGGCCGGTGAGGAACAGGATGTGCCCGCTCATGGTTCCCCATCCGCCAGGGCCGCGACCAACGCGGCGAAGCTGTCCACTACGCGGGTGTATGCAAATCCCCGCAGCCGCTCGACATTCTCCAGATCGATGGCGCGCGGATAGACCATGACCTGACCGCCCGGTGCCTCCGTTTCCATGGCCGGAGCGGTGTCACAGGCGAAGACGATGCTCGGGACGCGGCACTTGCCGGCCTGGGCATAGATGTTGGTCACCAGGGTGTCGGAGATCCCGCAGACCATCTTGGCGACGGTGTTGGAAGTCGTCGGCGCGACCACCAACCGGGAGTAACAACCCTGATAGAAACGGGCGACCGGGGGGGCGCTGGCCGTGGTGTCGCGGTAGCAGGTGATACGTTCGCGCAGGCGCTTGAGGTCGAAGCCGTACATGGCGAGCACCTCGGCCGCCGCGCGGCTCAGGAACAGGTCCACATCAGCGCGGGCTTCCACCAGTTCCAGGCATTCCCGCAGGTAATGTCCCGAGCCGGTCAGGGCCCAGGCGAGTCGCGGTGTGTCAGTGGGATGCATAACCCGATGTTCGGAAAATACTCATTCGATCAATCCGGCGATGGTCCGGGCCAGGAACCCCAGGCGTTGTTCCACGGCCACGGGTCTGGTGCAAAGGAATGGGAGCGACTTTTCCCGTTCATCGAAGACACGCTCCTCCAGCACCAGGCGTTGTTTCAGCTCATCCCGGCGCGGCGCGGCCGACGGGTCCGGATCCTGCTCCAGACGCACCAACTGGTCGAGTTCCTGCCCCAGGGCAGCGGCGCGGCGGGACTGGTCGCGTGAATAGCGTTTGATGCCGTCGATCAGCTGCCGTCGATCAAGATTGAGCACCTCCAGGACCCCAGCGAAGACCAGAGTAAGCATCCGCTCCTGCTCCGGCGGACGCAAGCCCGCGGCGAACACCGCGATGGCCGCGGCGGCCGCGGGCTCGGTCGTGGTGGACGGGGTGATCCGACCCACCAGGTCCGCCACCGGCGGCACCTCCCGCCATGCCAATCCCTCGACCGGCGCCCCGTCCCAGATTACGGCCGCCGCGATCTGCGGGATCAGCGCCTGGTCGCAAGGCCAATCGGGGTCAGGCGACACCTCCTGCGTGCGCCCCGGCGCCGCGCTCAGGATGCTGATCGAAACGCCGAGGGTGAGTACGAGCGGCCTGATCGAGGTCATTCATGCGCTCCTGCTGAAGGGATTTCTGTGGTCTGGGATCGCCCGGTTGACCGGGCGGCCAGATTCTCACCCGCCGCCCTGCTTGAAACGCATCTGCCCACGCCCCGGATCATAGCCATAGATCGCCGCGGTCAGGAACAGGGCCAGGGCGCCGGTCACGCCCAGAAAGGCCGGCCAATTCATTTGCGCATAGAGCGCGAAGCGGATCAACTCTACCGCCCAGGTAAAGGGATTGAAGCGGCAGATCTCGTAGAGGACGTTACTGGAATCGCGCATCCGCCACAGCGGATAGAGCGCGGAGGAGGCGAAAAACATGGGAAAGATGACAAAATTCATGACTCCCGCGAAGTTTTCCAACTGCCGGATCACCGACGAGAGAAACAGCCCCAGGGCACCGAGCATGAGCGCGGCGAGCAGCAGGGCCGGCAGGACCAGCAGAAAGCCGATGAGCGGCGGCTGTACGCCCCAGTACCAGGCGATGACGAGGAAGAGATAGACCTGGACCGCCGCCACCGCGGCGCCGGCGATGAGCTTGCAGACGAGCAGGTACCAGCGCGGAAAGGGGCTGACCATGAGCAGCCGCATGCTGCCCAGTTCCCGGTCATAGACCATGGAGAGCGAACTCTGCATCCCGCTGAAGAGCAGGATCATGGCAGCGAGCCCCGGGACGATATACTCCTCGTAGAGAAGATAGGTTTCATAGGGCGGGATGATGGAGACGCCGAGGACGGAGCGGAATCCGGCGGCGAAGATGAAAAGCCACACCAGCGGGCGCACCAGGGCGCCGAAGAAGCGCTCGCGCTGATGCAGGAAGCGCAATCCCTCCCGCGCCAGGATGCCGACCAGGCAGCGCAGGTACTGCCGCGGGCTCATGGCGGCGCCCCGCCGGTGAGCCGGTTGAAGGCCTGGTGGATCGAGGACGTCGCCGTGTCGTTCAATAGTTGCGCCGCGGTGTCGCGATGCAGCACCCGGCCGCGGTGCAGGACAACCACCTGATCGGCCGGCTCCACCTCATCCACCAGGTGCGTTGCCCACAGTACCCCGACACCATCGCGGCGGCAACGCTCGCGAACCTGGGCGATGATGGCCTGGCGACTCTGGACATCGAGTCCGACGGTGGGCTCGTCGGCGAGCAGCAGCCGGGGACGATGCAACAGGGCGCGCGCCAACTCCAGCCGACGGCGCTGACCGCCGCTCAATAGACGCACCTTGTCCCCCGCCCGCTCGGCCAGGTCCATCCCGGCCAGGGCGTCCTCAATGCGCGGCCGCATCTGGTTCATGGCCAACCCGTGCAGGGCGCAGTGATAACGCAGATTCTGGCGCAAGCTCAGATCGAGATCCAGGGTCGGCTGCTGGAAGACCACCCCTAGTTGAGCCAAAGCCCGCGTGCCGTCCCGGTCCACTTCCCTGCCAAGGATGCGAATGCTCCCGGTGCGGCACAGAAAGAGCCTGGTGATCAGTGAGAAGAGTGTGGTTTTCCCGGCACCGTTGATGCCCAACAACACACAGAAGCCCCCGGCCGGGACGGTAAAAGACACGTCCTCCAAGACCTGTCGACCAGGATAGCCAAAACCGACACCCGCAACGTCCAGCGCCACCTGACAGGTCGCCCCTGCCCCGACCACGTCAGACTGGTACCGCTGGTTTTCTCTGCTCATAGGGTCGGCAAGGTCCTGTCAGACACGGAAAGGCTCCTCGTTCTCGCGTCGGAAACTCAGGGAGCGACCACGACTCCCCACGGCAAGCGGCCGACCGGGATCGTCTTGCGAACCTTGAGCCGCTCCAGATCGATCACCGACATGTCGTTGCTGACGCCGTTGGTGGTAAAAAGGCGCTGCTGGTCCGGCGAGAACTCCAGGTTCCACACCCGTTGTCCGACCAGCAGGTAGTTCTCGACCTCCAGGGTCGCGGTGTCGATCACCGCGACCCGCGCGGCGGGACCCAGGGCCACGAAGGCACGCTTGCCGTTGTCGCTGATGCGGATACCCACGGGCTGGATGGACTCGCGGCGCAGCCCCGGAATCTCGAAGGAGATGACCTTGATCTTCTCCTTGGTCGCGGCGTCGATCACGCTGACATTCCCGCCGATCTCCGACGACACCCAGACCTGCTTGCTGTCCGGCGTGAACTGGGCGACCCGCGGTCGCTGATCCACCAAGACATTGGCCGCGACCTCACGCGTTGCCAGATCGATGAAGTGCGCCATGTTGGTGGTCTCGGAGGTGTTGACCAGCCACTTGCCGTCCGGGCTGACCCCCATCCCCTCGGGCTCCACGCCCACCTGGATCTCGGCGACCTTGGAGCGGTCCTCCACGTCCACCACCGTGACCATGTTATCGTCCTCGTTGGCCACGTAGAGCAGGCGCCCGTCCGGCCCCAGGGCCAGCAGTTCCGGGTCCGGACCCGCTGGGAGGGTGTGAGTGACCTTGAGGGTGGCGAGATCCAGCACCTCAATATGGTCCGCATCGCTGGTGCAGACATACAATGACTTCTGGTCTTTGCTCAGCGCAATGCCGCGCGGCCGGGGTCCGACCTTGACGGTTGCCTTGATGTCGAGCGTCTCCCCGTCGACCACGGTAATGGTGTTGTCTTTCTCGCTGGAGACATAGACCGTGTAGGCGTCCGCCGCGGCGGGGGTCAGCAGCCAGACGCCGAGCATGGCGGTTGCGGCGCACCAATGTTTATGTTGCGTTGCTTTCATCAATACGCCCCTGTCGATAATTCTCGTGTACGGTCGGAGATGCTTGGTTTCAGGGCCGGCCGCAGGTAGTCTCGGGCCGGTCATAGCCCAGCGTATCCAGGGTGGAGAACTCGTGCAGGAACCCCTCTTGA
This sequence comes from uncultured Lamprocystis sp., assembly GCA_964470155.1. Classification (GTDB taxonomy): domain Bacteria; phylum Pseudomonadota; class Gammaproteobacteria; order Chromatiales; family Chromatiaceae; genus Thiodictyon. The sequence goes on from CAYYAY010000017.1 coordinate 7,177, forward strand.
GGCGAGACTGATACCAGCACCCGCGGCGAGACGATCAGCAGCGGCTGGCGCAGTTGGCCGTTCCAATCGCGGAAGGACACGGGCACGCCCTTAAAGGCCGCGAGCCGGAAGTCCGGACCGAGCAGGAAGGCCCGCAAGGCCGCCGTATCGGCCGACCGCGTGCGGGTCGCCGCCTCACCGACGCTGCGCACCGCCAGCCAGGCAGCATAGTCCACCGGGGTCATGAAGCGCCCGGTCTGCTCGCGGAAGCGGCGCTGGAACTGGGTCGCCCCCCACTGCTCCGAGACCCCGCTCCAAGGAGTCGCGGTCAACCCCTGGGTCCCGCCCACGGGACGTGCGAGGAAGGTACGATAGTTCAGGTATTCGCCAAAGGTATCGGACTCGTCGGCCACCAGCAGGATGTCATAGTCCGCTACCTGGGTGAAGGTGTTCGCTTCCTGCTGTTCGTTGAAGTGGCCGGAGTCGGTCCGGGTGGCCCCAGCCTCGAAGGTCCAGGGCTTCTCCTTCACGATCGCGGCCCCGAAACGCTTGGCCGCGCGCCGCAGTGCGGCGGCATAGGCCTGGTCGCCCGGGGTTGGTCCCACCACCAGGAACCAGCGGGTCCAGCGCTTCCAAGCCAGATATTGACCCAGCGCGTCCGCGCGCATGGCACGGCTGGGAGCGGTGTGCAGCAGATTGGCTCGGCAGTTACTCACCCGCAGGCTGTCGTCGGGGACGGCGATGTTGAACAGGAGCGAGTCCCGCGCCTCCGGCAGATCGGCCAGGACCACGAGCTCGGGGGCGGTCAGGTTGAGCAGGAAGAGCCGCAGACCCTGCCCATGCAGCTCGCGCAGGGTCAGCGCCGGTTCGGCCCCGGTCGCGAGCCGGCGGTGAACTAGCGCGAAGGTCTGGCCGGTAAAGCGCCCGGTGGTCGTGTTGTCCCGGATGCCCTGGCGCGCGCCTTCCAGTCCGTCGTCGACGATGACCGGCTCCAGGGACGACAGCGGCAGCCGCGCCTGGGGCTCCCGGTCGATCAAGCCGATCGCGATCTCCAGCTCCGCCGCGGCCGGGACCCCGGCCGCGATCACCAGGACGATCGCTCCGGCGATCAGACTGCGTAACACGCGTCGTATCAAGTTCTCCCCCTTCTGCGGTTGGTCATCGCGGCAGGTACAGCAACTATCGCGCCACATAGGACGCAGATCGAATGCAGCCCAGCCCCGTACCAGGCTCCGGCTGCCGGCACTCGCGCTGCCCCGGACCCAACACCTTGTAAGGGTCCGTCGTCCTTGCAAATGGGCGGAGCGCGGCGAAACCCGTCCCGATGTTCCAGTACGACCAGGTCAAAGGCGGTGTGACAGAGCGTGTCATTCTTGACACATCCGCCAGATGCCCATCTCTACACCGTGCGGGACACGGGCGAGACGCGCCCTTGCGGCCCGGAACAGCGAGGCCTGACAAGCCCCCGGCACGTTATTTGCTGCCGCCCAGCGTGCAACGCGCAATCCGCACCACCACGCGCAACCCCGGAGTCTCGTCCTTGAAGAAACTGTTCGCCTTTGCCCTCGCCCTCCCGCTGACACTGGCAGCCCTGGTCGCCACGTCCAACGCCGCCCTGGCTCACGGACCCTCCCGCAAAAAGGTATCCGTCGATCAGGCGGTCAAGGCCCCGCCGGCAGCAGTGTGGGCGATCATCGGCAACTTTCAGGACATGAGCTGGCACCCGGCGGTGACCAAGACCGAGGGCACGGGGGGTAACGCCCCGGGAGCGACCCGCACCCTGACGCTGCAGGGCGGCGGCCAGATCGCGGAGAAGCTGGAGAAGTATGACCCGAACGCTCACAGCCTGTTCTACCGCATCGAGCAGGTTGACCCCAAGGTTCTCCCGGTGACCAATTACTCCTCCACGCTCAGTGTTGCCCCGACCCCGGAGGGCGGCAGTCTGGTCACCTGGAAGGGCGCTTTCTATCGCGGTTACCCCAACAATGACCCACCCCCGGAGCTGAATGACGAGGCGGCGGTGAACGCCGTCACCGGGGTCTATCAGGCCGGACTGACCCAGCTCAAGGCACTGGTCGAGAAACCGGCGAACTAGGGCACATGAACAGATGGCTGGTTCAAGCGCGGTTGCTGGGGCCGGGGTTCGCGGCCCTGCTGGCTGCCGACGCCGGCGCTGCCGCACCTTTTGCCTTCATCACCAACCAGGGCGACAACACGGTCTCGGTCCTTGATCTAAGCGGGAGCTTGGGTGCTGGTCGGCTCGCCGCCACGATCCCGGTGGGCAAGGCTCCGGCCGGGGTCGCCGTCACCCGTGACGGCCGCCGCGCCGTCGTGACCAACCCGGAGGGCAAGGACGTCACCTTAATCGACACTGTGCAGCAGCGTGTCCTGCGCCAAGTGCCGGTCGGCGAGGGTCCGTTGGGCATTGCCCTGAGTCCTTCGGGTGATCGGGTGTATGTGGCGGATTGGTACCAGGATCTGGTCTACGTCCTGGACGGCGAGAGCCTCGACGCGATCGCCCGTATCCCGGTCGGTGATTCACCCTCCGGACTCGCGGTCAATCCGGCGGGCGATCGGCTCTATGTGTCGGAGCGCGACGATGACAGCCTCAGCGTCATCGACACCCTGACGCACCGCGTCCTGGGGCGGGTCAAGGTGGGTCAACGCCCGTTTGGAATTCAGGTGGACCCCGGCGGCGAGCGCCTCTATACCGCCAACGTCGGCAGCAACGATGTCTGCGTCGTCGATCTGGCGCGGCTGAGCGTGAGCGCAACCATCCCGGTCGGCAGCACGCCCTATGCGGTCGCCCTCACCGCGGACGGCCGCCGGGCCTTCGTCACAAATCAGCATGACAACAGTGTCTCGGTGATCGACACCGCGGCCGGGCGGGTCATTCACGTCATCCCGGTGGGCGAGTACCCGGAGGGCATCCTGGTCGGACCCGACGGCCGAGTCTACGTGGTGAACTGGTTCAGCAACGAGGTCCTGGTGCTCGACGCCGCGGGCCTTACGGTCATCGGTCGCATCCCGACCGGCGACGGTCCGCGGGGCTTTGGTATCTTCATCGCCGGCGGCACCTGAGGCCGCAGCCGCCGGGATGAGCGAGTGCGTATCCCGATGACTCAGTCCGATTAAACGTGCAAGGTTTCTCCATGCCGACACCAGCAATCGACCTAACCATGGCCGCCGCCCTCCTGTTGGCGGGCGCCGCGCTCGCCGCGGCCGAGCCCACGGCGCCCGCGCCGACCGCCCCAGCAGCCCAGCCGGAGATCAATCAGGCCCAGCAACTCGTTTTTATGAACGATCTGCTGCGCCAGGTCCCGGCCGGGGGCGTCCTGGAATACCGCTTCACCCGTCGCGGTAAGGACCTGCATGACATTCAGGACCGGGTCAAGGCGACCGTCACCCGCGTCGCGCCGGACGGCCGGCGCGACCTGACATTCGATTTTCTCAGTGAGGGCCTCCACCTGGACTTCCATCCCGCCACCGACTACCGGGGCAACCCGGTGCCGATCCAGTTCCTGGAACGCGACATCAAGGAGATGGCCGAGGCCACCGGGGGCGACATCGGTTATTTCCGCAACCGTATCCGCAACGCGTTCAGTCATCCGGACGTCCGCCCGGTCAGGATTCTGGTCGACGGCCGGGAGCTGGATGGCACGCGGGTGACCGTCACGCCCTACGTCGACGACCCCAACATCGCGAACTTCAAGACCTACGCCAACAAACGCTATGACTTTCTGTTCTCGGAGCAGGTCCCCGGCGGCTTGTATCAGATCCGCACCGCGGTGCCGGCCGACACTGACGCCCCCCCGGTGATCGAGGAGCAACTGACCTTCGAGCGGTTGACCCTGGACGCCTTACCCACCGCGCAACCCACGGCAGAACCCCATTGACCCAGATGTACCAGACCTCAGCACCCATCCGCTTCGCCCTGGGGCTCGCCCTTGCCGCCACCCTGTCGACCGCGACGGCGGCCGATTGCCCGGAACCCGCCGCGCCCGGACCCACCCCCTACCCCACCGTGGCCGTCGCCGACTATGTTCTCGGCTGCATGATCGCCAACGGCCCGAGTCCCGACACTCTACGCAAATGCGCGTGCAGTTTGGATTTCATCGCCGCCGCCGTCCCCTATGCGGACTATGAGCGGGTCGAAACCCTGATGCGCCTGCAACAATTGGAAGGAGTCGGCCGCAACGCCGCCTACAAGAGCGCCCCCTGGGCCAAGGAGGCCGTCGCCCACTTCAAGGAGGTCCAGGCGGAGTCCACCTTGCGCTGCTTCTGATCCGGACTCACTGTCAGCACCCACGTCTGCGACTCCGGCGCCGTGGGTATTCAGGACCTGTTCGGCGTCATGGCCAGCGGCGCCATGGTCCAGTTGGGCCAACGCGGCTTTACCAACCTCGGCGGCAGCAGGTCAGGGTCCAACGCGTAATACCGTCTGGCGCAAGGGTGCAAACTGCGCCAAAGTCGGCACCGGGAGCAGCCCCCCGCGGTCGCGCCGCCGGGCGATCACCGGCAGGGACGCTGGGACGCGCCATCGGCCCGACTCGGATTCTGGGCGGTGCACCGGTCACTGGCCCGCCAGCCGTTGCTGGAACTCAACGTCAGCTCGCTCTCGGACTGGCCGATCGCCTACCGCCGCCTGAACTTTGCCTATGACGCGGATGCCCAGCGCCTGCAGGTGCGACCTGATGCCGCATGGCGATCGGCCGGTCACGAGCTATGCCGACCTGATGAGCGCCTGGGAGGCTGAGACTTGTGCACGCACCGGGCTGCCGGCCGATCTGGTCAAGGAGTTCGACGTCGCCGTGGTCAAGAAGCAGCGCGAGTCGCGCGGCAGCCTGATGGAGTGGCTGCTTCAGGCAATCCCCTGCGAGACCTGTGAGTAGACCCTGTACAAGCACGCCCAGGCCTATCAGGACTCCCTGTTGCAAACCCTGCTACAAGGGTCGTCGGTGGTCAAGCGAAGCGGTGTCCAGATGCCCGTGTTGGAAACGCCTGCGTCTTGCGGTGGGGCGAAATTGGAGCACTGCGCCAAGACCCTCCTGACCGAGCGGCCGCACGACTATAAGAGCAACGTCGATCTCTTTCGCCGCAAGGCCGCCCTGGTGGCCGCAACCAATGACTATCTGGATCAGCTCGACCACCCCAAGGCCAAGGCCGATATGACCTGCCGCGCCGTTCAGGCCGCCAAGATCGACTTCGACGCAACCCCCGAGGTGCGTACCGAAAACCGCAGCGAGGCCAAGCGGCGCGCCGAAGACTTCTTCCGGATCGAGGCGAGTGTGGGGATGGACTGAGGGTCAACCTGCGTGGCACTATCTTGTCCTGCACCAACCACCTCGGCTTGGGATGCGTGAGACCCTTTAACTATCTGGCCGGACGGGGCATTCGCCCCGTCCGGAACGTTTTTGATGCCGCCGTAGCTGCTGCCATGGTGTTGTCTGCCAGGCCCGAAACGTTCGGAACGAGGTTTCAAACCCAGTCCAGCTTGAGTCGAGACCAGTAGTTCCGTCGGGCTGCCGGCGTTGCGAATTGGGATAAGCGGGGATTGAGGAAGCGAGAAACCGTGGTTTTCCCCCGAATAATCCAGTCAACATTCCCCGTTAAACTTTCCTAGCACCCTTTTCAGGAGTCGAGCCATGGATTACCACGAGCGAATCACGATCAAGCCGGACAAGCGCGCCGGGAAGCCGTGCATTCGCGGCCTTCGTATCACGGTTTACGACATTCTCGGCTACCTGGCCTCCGGGATGAGCGAAGCCGAGATCTTGGAAGACTTCCCTGATCTTGAGCCAGCGGATATTCGCGCCTCTTTAGCTCTTGCTGCCGACTTTGAGCGTAGACTGATAGTTACGCCGGGTTTGTGAAACTGCTACTGGACCACAATCTCTAATAACCGTGGTCTGTCCCCGAATACTCTAACCCAGACATGAGGGCATCCGGTAAAGAGATGGCGCTCTTTGCCGATTGGCGGTGATCGGGAACCGACACAAAAACGTTCCGGACCTGAGCCAGGAGGGATCGCGCAGACAGTCTCGGGGAGCGGGTGATTGATTCCATATTCGTGTACCGACGAGAGGTATCAGGTCAGCGATCAGCAAGCGCGAGGCAGCGTTTGTTGTATTGTAGATGGCTCTTGGGCTAGCGCAACAACCCGACGCGAGTACCTCGTAGATCGTTGTTTTTATTATATACTGCTACTTCGCCGGGAATTGCTGCCATTGGAGACCGACAGAACACTCGCCCCATCCGGAGTAAATACGACGGAATTTACTGCGGCCCAATTACGCAGATCTAAGCAGTGCTCACCAAGCTCTAGGTTCCAAATCCTGACTGTCTTATCCTCCGAGCCGGACGCCGCCCAGGTCCCATCCGGGCTAACGGCCACGCTGTAGACCCAGCCCTGATGCCCGGTGAGCGTGCGCTCCAGCACGGCCAGCGGCTCGACCTGCACCGACGGCTTCTCCGGTTTCGACTTGCGCCTCGGGGCTCGCTTCTTGGGCTCAAGCGGCAGGACGGGCGACTCGGCCTCCGCCTCCTCCCGGCACGCCCCCAACAGCTCGTCGAACGCGGCCTGAGCCTCCCAGCGGTAATCGACGTACTTGTAGCGCCGTAGCGTATCGGGCAGCTCGCAGTCCTCCAGCAGCAGCGGCACGAAGCGCCGGCCGGCATTGGCGGGGTCGCGGAAGAGGACGGTGCTGCGCTCCAGGCCTACCCAGTTCGACCCCAGGGCCGCGGGGGAGAGGCACAGCACCTGCACCCGGGCGGACTCCAGACCCCGCTCGACGGCAAGATAGATGTCGTGGCCCGGCTTGATGACCCATTCGTCCAGCCAGACCTTGAGCCCCGCCGCCTTCAGCCGCCCGGCGAGCCGGCGCACCCGTGGCTTATCCCGGGAGTTGTGACTCAGGAAGCAGTCGTAGGCGAAGGCGTCTGTCATGTCCAATCCCAATAGAGATACAGTCGGTGAGGCTGTAGCCCTTGTCCGGGCGTGCGCGGTAGAGTCGCAGGCCCGCGACGAAGCCGTCCCGAGTTTGGGGGAGGACGCACAGGGTGCGGTCGGTGTGTATCCGCTCGACCATGCGCGTAGCGACGCGGCGCTGGAAATCCCCACGTTCGGCAAAGTAGTTGAGGAACTCAGTCAGCACCTCGTCAGTGGTGATGATTTGCGCCGGTTGGAGCGCTTTGCTCAGAGCGACCGCGCGGGCGTGCGCCTGGTCGCGCGGGCTGAGGACGGCGATCCAGTAGAAGGTGTCCGAGAAAATGCGGCGCATCAAGGGCGTTTCGGGGCGCCGTAGAGGTAGTGGTCGTGTTGCGCAGCACCGTCGGTCGGCAGCGCATTGAGCGCGTCTTCGGGGATTTCACGCATCAGGTGCGCGGCATACTCCCAGATGGGCATGTCCGTTTCTGCGTCGGGCGGTTGCGCGTCGGGCATTTCCACCAGCAGCGACACCTCCTGGTGTTCGGCGATCTCGACCGGTTCCAGGGGGCGAAAGACGCCGCCTTCGTAGATCGCTTTGAGGTGTCGGATCATACCAAGTCTCGGAGCGCGCTGGGCGGTAGGGCTGATTATAGGCCCGGTCGGGGTACCCCGACGGTTGCTGGTCGCGCTCTTGGTGATAAGCAGATGCAGGAGACCGGGGATTCCCGACCCTGAGCCCCGGCGCCGGGAACCAACGATCTGGCCGGCATCCCGGCCAGCCCGAAATTCCAGGGGATCGGGCGGCCGACGCTCAGGCCGGGGAGTTCCGGGGACAGGGAGTTCCGGGGACAGGGAGTTCCGGGGACAGTATACTTAATTCGTGGGGGGTAATCGCCGTCGGCATGGTCCAAGACCCGGGTCCAATTGCCGAACGGCCGCCAGCCAGAGAGGGGCTGACCGATCCCGGTCAATCGAGACCCAGGTCGAAACCCTCCTTGAACGGGTTTTCCAGACGTAGCGCACCGACCATGCGGCCGTCCTGCATGTCTTCCGAAAGCAGACGGGTAACCCCTGAGGCCCTGGCCACCTCGACCAACATGGCATCCCAGAAGGCAAAACTCTCCCTTTCTTTCAAGCGGATAGCCCCGGCCAAGGTGCGACCATCGGCAACGGCCACGGGAAAAAGCTCCATCCAGTCATGCACCATGGCGGCAGCTTCGTCCGCCGGCATCTTGTTCTTGCGCGTGACGGCATGGAAGAACTCGGCGAGCGCCTGAAGGGTCAGCACGCAATCCGCGTCGGGCAGCCTATCCATCACGGCCCGCGCATGCACATGCCGCGTGCCCGCGTCCTGGTCGATGCTGTAGATCAGGATGTTGGTGTCGACGCTGAAGCGCTGTGCCTTCATCGATCGCGCTCATGGAGGACCTCGCGGTCGACGCGCGCTCCGCCAAGCGCATAGCCGCGACTCATGCGCTCGCGCAGGCGCTCACGGGCGGCGCGCTGGGCATCAGATAGGCGGGGTTGGGCCTCGATGGGCATCACGCGGGCGATGGGCTTGCCGCGCCGGGTGATGATGATCTCGGCCCCCTGCTCGACCCGTTCCAGGTAACGCGAAAGATGTTGATTGGCTTCGCGGATGGAGACAACTTCATGCATTGGATTACCTTTGTAGGACGTTCTACATCCGATGAACTGTAGGTCCTTCAGGCTGTTCCCGCAAGGTCGAAGTGGCACTGGACCAGTTGTGACACGCTCGCCCGATAGAGCGTCCGGTGACGAATGCCGACCGGCCTGCGATCGACACGTCGGCGAGGATTAGCCACGTCAGCAAACACCAGCATCCAGGCCCTGAGTCCCGCGTCCGGAGTTGGGCTGACCGTTTACTGGACACCCGAGGGCAACTGGCCGCTCCGGTCGGGACCCTGATGCGCCTGCAACAACTGGAGCGTCGGCCGCAACGCCGCCTACAAGGGCGACCCCTGGGCCAAGGAGGCCGTCGCCCATTTCAAGGAGGTCCTGGCGGAGTCCACCTTGCGCTGCTTCAGACGGCTTGCCGAATCCACCCGTCCCGCCTAGGATGGTCCCTGGACGGTCACCCCAGGCATCGACCCGACCGCCAGGAGCCGATCATGTCTGCCACCGCGCACGCCCGGATTCACCACTGGCGCTTCACCGTCGACGACTATCAACGCATGGGCGAGACCGGCATCTTGCACGAGGACGACCGGGTCGAACTGATCGAAGGGGAGATTGTCGCGTTGCCACCCATCGGCAGCCCCCACGGGGGTCGTGTCAAGCACCTGAATCGGATACTCGCCAGCGTGGTCGGCGAGTACGCCATCGTCGCGGTGCAGGACCCGGTCGTGCTGGGCATCCGCTCCGAGCCCGAGCCCGACATCGCAGTCCTGCGCCCGCGCCCGGACTTTTATACCGACGCCCACCCGGTGGCCGCCGACGTACTGCTGCTGATCGAGGTCGCCGACTGCAGCCTCCAGTACGACCTGAACGTCAAGGTCCCGCTCTACGCCCGCCACGGCATCCCCGAGGTGTGGGTGGTGGACATTGCCCACCGTCAGGTGCTGCGTTTCAGCCAACCCGCTAACGGCGCCTATCTGGAACAAGGACCGATCAACCTCAAGGCCCCGCTCGCCCTGCCCGGACTGCCGGGCTGCGCGGTGCAACTCGCCGCGTTGTTCTGATTGCCCTAACCCCCGCTCGGCACGACCGGAAAGGTCTGCTCGAAGGCGCGGCCGGTGGAGTCCTGAACCTGGACACTCAGCTCCCCGGCCGCGGCGGCGGGGATGAGGCCGAAGCGCACGCTCGGGTCCTCGCTGATGGAGATGTTGGTGTCGGCGGTGAACAGGGGTTGGCCCTGATAGCTGACCGCGATGTGTTTGACATAGTCGGCGGGGATGAACTGGCGGGAGACCTGATCGAACTGGAGGCCGGAGTTGTTGGGGTGTTTGATCAGAAACTGGGCGGCGAGCCGCTCGCCTGGGCTCACGCGCTCCGGCAGCTCCAGCTTCATCCGACCGATCTGCGCCGCGGCGGCGGCCGGGTCCTTGAGCGAGGGGGCCGAGCAGCCGCCGGATGCCTTCACATAATTGACGACCATGTAGAGTTGTCCGTCCGCGGTGCGCGCGACGGCGCGCACGTTCGAATAGGCATTGACGCGGATGCGCGTGGCGATCTCGTCCCAGGCTTGGGTGCCGGGGAAGTGAAAGACGGCGGCGAGCGGTACCGGATTCATGTCGATGATCAGGTACAGGTCCTGAATACGGCGGCCCGCGGCCTGGTCCGCGAGCGGTTTGATGCTGACCGGCACCACCGCCGCGTCCTCGGCGCGGTAGGGCGTGTTGAGTTGCAGCAGGTCACGGCCGTCCGTCGGCAGCCGGTCACCGAACAAAGCAGTACGGATTTCTCCCCACCGCGCCTCGTCCGGGTTGGCCAAGACCGGCTCGGCCAGCACCGGCCTCAAGCCGCCGAGCAGGACCATGGCGAGCAACAGTGCCCAGGCACCGGGCCAGGCACGGGCGTCAGGGTGTGCCGATTCCGAGACAGTTGTCATACGCATCACTCAGAGTTGAAACAGACGACAGGCCCATGGCAACAGCGGCATCAGGGGGACACCGCGCTACCGGTCACCGACGCACCGTCACCAGCACGGCGGCAGGCGACGAAGCCGATGGTCAACGCCGTGCGGGGGAGCGACCGCCCGTCACCTAAATTAGATCCATATTCGGTGCCAAAACTCGCTCTTTTGTTTTGTGTTTTTGCGCTCTTCGCGCCTGCGCCTGAGTGAATCTTCAGTGGGACGCTCATTCCCACTCCAACTCGACAAAGGCCGCGGTGACGTTGCGCCGGTGGTAGTCGTCGAACAAGAGCCAGTTGCCTGACTCGGCCAGCCCCACCGAGTCTACCGCCTCCTCGATGGTTCCTTGTCGGCGCTGCACCGCCCGCACCCCATCGGCCACGGCCTGTAGATAGCGCCGTTGCGCGGCGACTGCAGCGTACCGATCGGCCGGTACGCCGCCATGGCCGGGCACCAGACGCAGCGCAGGCCCTTGATCGATCGTATCCAATTCCCGCAACCAGCCCAAGAGGCTGCCGTCGATGACCGGGATGCGATCTACGAAGAGTAAGTCGGACAGCCACCAGGTGCCGGTCTGGCGATCAAGGATGCTGAGATCGTTGTTGGTGTGAGCCGTAGGATGAGCACGCAGCTCCAGGGTGCGCCCGCCAAGATCCAACTCCCGCGTGCCGGCAACGCTGGACTCGGGGACCACCACGCGCGTTCCCGCCGCGGCCTCCCCCAAGTCCGCCAGGGCGCGGTCACGATAGTGCTCGCCCCGCCGCGCCAGCGCGTCGGCGAGGTTGGCGTGACCGATGAACTCCGGTCGATCCTGCTCGAAGGCGGCAGCCCCAAGCACGTGATCCGGGTGTACATGGGTCAGGATCACATAGGCGATCGGCAAATCCGTGACCCGCCGGACCGCCTCGCGCAGGGCGAGGCCCTCCGCGTAGGTGCCGCCGGTGTCGATCACGGCGACCCGCTCGTTCCCGACAACGAAGCCGATGTTGGCGATATGGCCCTGGTTTTGCGGTGCGGCCACGTCCTGGACCCCCTGGTGGAGGTAGACCCCAGGCGCGGCCTCGGTCATGGGTAAGGCGTCGGCCCAGGCCGGGCGCCAGTCGAGCAAGGCGACGCAGCAAAGCGCGATCAGCAAGGGGCCGCGGGGTGTACTCAGTCTCAAGGTTCGATCCTCCCGAGTCATGGATGGAAGTCAGCGACATCGAAAGACCAGACGGTCAGTCCGCAACTGAGCGCCGATAAACACCAGCGGCGTCACTGTATGCCGCGCTTCAACGGCCGTCGCCGGGCAAATGGCCCTTATTTTGCTTTACCGCTTCGCGCAAGCGGGCAGCGCACCTTCCCGAACAGCAACTGCCGGACCAAGCGGCGCCGCCCGGTCGGCAAAGACATCTCCGGAGCCGATGAACCCTGATCAACTATGTGGAGGGCCCATGCAATTCATTCGCGCTCACTTGCGTTCATTTGCCGACACTCTGCTACTGGGGTTGACTAAGGCCAGCCCGGACACCGGGCGGCTGGCCCTCTCGATTTGCCTCATGGCGCTGACCCTCACCGCCCCACTGTCGGCGCAAGCGGAACCCACTGCGCCCGCTGCGACAATCCGCCTAGCGGTACTCAAGTACGGCACGGCCAACTGGCTGCTGGACGTGATCCAGCGGCATCGACTGGATCAGGCGGAGGGCGTGACGCTGGCGGTCAAGGAATACGCCGGCACCCAGGCGACCCTGGTCGCCCTCCAGGCCGGCGACACCGACCTGGCGATCGACGACTGGATCTGGGTCGCCCGCCAACGCACCGCGGGCCGACCTTTCACTTTCGTCCCCTACTCCACCGCCACCGGCGCCTTGGTGGTCCCGCAGGGGTCCGGGATCCATGGGATCGCGGACCTCCAAGGCCGGTCGTTCGGGATCGCCGGCGGACCTCTGGATAAGAACTGGCTCCTGCTGCGCGCACTCGCGGCCAAGCAAGGCGTCGATCTTGCGAGTGCGCAGCCGGTCTACGGTGCTCCGCCGCTGATCAGCGAGCAACTGAAGCAGGGCCGGATCGCGGCGGCGATCACCTACTGGCACTACGCCGCCCGCCTCACTGCAGCCGGTTATACGCCGGTGGTGCAGATCCAGTCGGTCATCAAGGACCTGGGGGTCACGGCCGCCGTACCGATGGTCGGTTTCTGCTTCGATGAGACCTGGGCGGTCAGTCATCGACAGGCCCTGCTGGGGTTCTTCCGGGCGGTCGATCAGGCGCGCACGCTGCTGCGCGACTCCGCTGCGGAGTGGATGGCGCTACGCCCGCTGATGGCGGCCCCCGACGAGGCGACCTTCATCGCCCTGCGCGCCGGCTTCCGCGCCGGTATCCCCAGCCAGTGGGGGCCGGCGGAGCGCGCCGGCGCGGAACAGGTGTTCCAGATCCTGCGGGAGGTCGGCGGCAGCCAGTTGGTGGGTGATGCCATGACGCTCCCGGCCGGGACCTTCTGGGACGGGCGGTCCGACTGAGCGTCCGGCCGAAACAGCGACTCCAGCCGCGACGTGAGGCCATATCACCCGCTCCTGCTGCGGCTCGCCTCCGCACTGAGCCTGCTACTCGTGTGGCAGTTGGCCGCCTGGTGGTGGGCGAGCAGCCTGCTGCCGACGCCGACCGCGGTCATCGAGTTGATACTGCGAGACACCCTGGCCGGCGGGCTGCTGCACGATCTGGGGGCGACCCTGCGGCGGGTGGGGCTGGCCTTCGTCATCGCCATGCTGGTGGGCAGTGTGATCGGCATCCTCATGGGCCGACGGCGCACCGCCGACCTGCTGCTCGACCCCTGGCTGATGTTGTTCCTAAACGTCCCGGCCCTGGTGGTGATCATCCTCGCCTATGTCTGGTTCGGACTGGCTGAGTCCACCGCGGTGCTCGCCATTGCGCTGAACAAGATCCCCAACGTGGCGGTCACCCTGCGCGAGGGGGCACGCACCCTCGACCAGGACTATCTGGAGATGGCGCGCAGCTTCCGTATCGGCCGGCGCAAAACCCTCATCTATGTCACGCTGCCCCAGTTGCTGCCGTATTTCGCGGTGGCCGCCCGTTCCGGACTGGCCCTGATCTGGAAGGTGGTGCTGGTGGTGGAGCTGCTGGGACGCAACGACGGGATCGGCTTCGAGCTGCATCTGTTCTTTCAACTCTTCGACGTGACCGGGATCCTGGCCTATAGCCTGGCCTTCATCCTGGTGATGCTGGCGATCGAGTATGGCCTGCTGCAACCCCTTGAACGCGCCGCCAACCGCTGGCGCCGCTGAGCGCTGCTCGGCGACCGCCGCCGCAAGGCCGGAGGGTGCGCCGGCGCCCCCGCCGGTGGTGAAGGTCCGCATCGACCGCAAAGCCTTCGCGGACCCCGCCACGGGCCGCGAGCGCCTGATCCTGGATCGGGTGGAATTTGACTTGCGCCCGGCCGAATTCGTCGCCCTGGTCGGCCCCTCCGGCTGCGGCAAGAGCACCCTGCTGCAGATCGTTTCCGGGCTGGATTCCGACTTTAGCGGAGGCATCCACTGGCCCGGAACCCGCGATGGCGGCCGCCCGAGTCTGGGCTATTGCTTTCAGAACCCGCGGCTGCTGCCCTGGCTCAGCCTGCGCGCCAACATCGACCTGGTGCTGGACGACCCGGCCGCCCAGGCCGAGCGGATCGACGGGCTATTACGAACCATGGGCCTCGTTGAGGTCGGTCATTTCCCCGCCAACCGACTCTCGGTCGGGATGCAGCGACGCGCCGCCCTGGCCCGCGCCTTCGCGCCCGCACCCCGGCTGCTGTTGATGGACGAGCCCTTCGTCTCGCTGGACGCCCCCACCGCCGCGCAACTGCGCGGCCTCCTGCTCGACCTGTGCGCGGAGCAGCGCCCGACCGTGATCTTCGTCACCCATGACCTGCACGAGGCGACCCTGCTCGCCGACCGGGTGCTGTTCCTCTGCGCGCCGCCCAGCCGGGTCATCGGCACGGCGGAGGTCGGCATCGCGCGCGCACGGCGGCGGGACGCGCCCCTGGTCGCCGCCCGTCACGCCGAGCTCAAGGAACTCTTCCAGAGCCTTTACGAACCGCTGGAGAACACGTGAATCCGACCAACGTAACCGCCGAAAACCGGCCATACGACAGCCTGTTGCGCCTCCGGCGCAATGGGTGTCGCACGGCTGCCGCCGCCGCGGGACCCGTCCGGGCCTTGACCACAGGACGCCCGCAAGCACCCGCGGCGGTGATTGGACCGCATCGATCAACTGGGGAGCACCACCCACCCACCCTGCGGACGCCCCGGACCCCGCGTCACTCCAAGTCGATCCCGGCCCTGATCTGTACCCTGGTCTGGCTGCTCTGGACTGCGCCCCTGTGGGCCGCGCCCGCCATCGCGGTCCTGGACTTCGAACTCAACGATTTGACACCCCTGCCGGCCACCCCGGAGGAGATTGCGCGCACCGCCTCCATCCGGCCTTTGGTGGAACAGGCGCTCGCGGGCCTGGGGCCCTATCGACTCATACCGATCCCGGCGGCGGCGCTCACCCAGGCCAACGTCGGCTTCGGTTATGTCTACGATCACCCGGAAGCCGCCGCCGCGCTGGGCCGCGCCCAGGGTGCCGACTGGGTACTGGTCGGCCGCCTGCACAAACCGAGCTTTCTGTTCGCCTATCTGCTGGGACGCCTGGTGAACACCGGCACCGGGCAGGTCGCCGCCAATCTGGTGGTGGAGGCCAAGGGGCCATCCGAACAGGTGACCCGGCGCGCCGCCGCCCGACTCGCGCAGCAGATCCATCATGTCATGACCGGTCAAGCCGTGCCCGGCGGGCCGGCGCCGGCAGGGGCCGGAGTACCTGCCGCCGCGCCCGCCGCACGATCGCCCTAGACGCCCCCCCCCGGAGATTACCATCCGCCGTAGTGATCCGATGGGTTTTTCCGGACAGAACCTTACGTCACACGATTGATCCCGAGAGATGACACCTATGCAACGAGGCGCTACCCGACATCGACCGCAGCCAGGCCGACCCCGTCCGCCTTTGGCAAGCACCTCGCTCGCCGGCCTGTCGGGGCTCGTGCTCGCCGTCCCGCTCCTGGCGGTGGAGCCGACCACCCTCACGGAGGTAGCCGTGATCGGTGTTTCGCCCGTCCACGGGGTCGGCCTGCCCAAGGACCGCTTGCCCTATCCGGTCCAAGACGCCGACGGCGGCCAGATCAGGGACTCGCTGAGCGACAGCCTGGCGGACTTCATGAATCAGCGCCTGGGCAGCGTCTCGATCAACGAGGCGCAGAACAACCCCTCGCAGCCGGACGTGCAATACCGGGGCTTACCGCCTCGCCCCTGCTCGGCCTGCCCCAAGGGCTTGCCATCTATCAGAACGGCGCCCGCGTCAACGACGCCTTCGGCGATGCGGTCAATTGGGACCTGATGTCCCAGTCCGCCATCGGCAGCATCAACCTGTCCGGCGGGTCGAACCCGGTTTTCGGCCTGAACGCCTTAGGCGGCGCACTCTCGGTTCAGATGAAGAATGGCTTCACCCATCCAGGCTACAGCGCCCAGGTGCTGGGCGGCTCCTTCGATCGGGTCCAGGGCTTCGCGGAGGCGGGCTGGAACAACGGCACCGTCGGCGCCTATGTGAATGTGGACTTCATGGACGAGAACGGATGGCGCGAGCAGTCCCCCACCGATGCCGTGAACCTGTTCAGCTCATTCGGCTGGCGTGCCCCGGACTCCGCGGTGGACCTGGATCTGGCCTATGCGAATACCGATCTGACCGGCAACGGTGCCATCCCGGCGGAGTTGATGGTGCAGGACCGCAGCGCGGTCTTCACCTTCCCGGATACCACCAAAAACGAACTGTTCTCGGTCAATCTCAATGGCGAGCACTGGTTCGGCAAGCAGGTGCTGATCTCGGGCAACCTGTTCTACCGCAACCTGGATACCAAGTCATTCAACGGCGATGCGGGTGATTTTGGAACTTGTGCACCGCCGAACGAGACAGCGGATGAGACGGAGGACGGCATGGAAGCGGCCGCCGAGACCGGGAACGGCGAAGAGGAGGGGGCCACGCCGGTGCACCAGGAGCCGACCTACCTGTGTGACGAGGACGGCGAGGTACTGATGGACCGGGCCGGCAACCCCATCCTCGCCCAGGACGCGGATGGCAACCCCTACGACGC
The DNA here is from genome assembly GCA_964470155.1 of uncultured Lamprocystis sp. Taxonomy (GTDB): domain Bacteria; phylum Pseudomonadota; class Gammaproteobacteria; order Chromatiales; family Chromatiaceae; genus Thiodictyon. The sequence continues at coordinate 23,836 of CAYYAY010000017.1, forward strand.
GATCAACAACCGTTCAAGCCGTCAACAGGAGACCGGGGGCGGGACCCTGCAGGCCACGTTGCTGCAGGACCTATTCGGCCTCAGCAATCAGTTCATCCTGGGGGTGAGCTATTTTACCGGTGACGTCAGCTTCGACGCCGACGTGGAGATTGCCCGACTACTTGCCAACCGTGGCACCCAGGGTGCCGGCATCCTGGAGGCGGAGGGAGTGACCCGTCTCGACGCCACGACCAACAGCAGCTCCGTCTTTTTCAGCAACAGCCTGAACATCACGCAAGCCCTGACCCTCACGTTGGCCGGACGCTACAACGACACCGAGGTCGAGAACGCGGACCAGACCGGGGACCGGCCGGATTTGAACGGGACCAGTACCTTCTCGCGCTTCAATCCCGCCGCCGGGCTGACCTTCCAGGCCGCTCCCGGGCTCAACCTCTACGGCGGTTACAGCGAGTCCGCCCGCGCCCCAACCCCGGTGGAACTGGCCTGTGCCGACCCGCAGAACGAGTGCCGCCTGCCCAATGCGTTCCTCGCCGACCCGCCACTGGACCAGGTGGTCGCCCGGACCTTCGAGCTGGGCGTCCGCGGAGACCTGGCCCTGAGCGTCCCGGTCACCTACCACCTGGGCCTGTTCCAGACCATCAACGCGGATGACATCCTGTTTCAGGCCGGGGGCGCCAGCGGCAACCGGGGCTTCTTCGACAACATCGGCGATACTCGGCGCCAAGGGCTGGAACTGACCCTGAGCGGTGCCATTGACGCGGTGACCTGGTTCTTGAATTACACCTACCTGCAGGCCAGCTTTCAGGACAATTTCTACTCTCACAGTCCCAACCACCCGACGGCCAACGACGAAGGGAACATCTACGTGGAATCCGGCGACCGTCTACCGGTGATCCCCGCGAACAACTTCAAGACCGGCTTGGACTGGCAGATCACCCCCAAACTCAGCGCCGGACTGACGGTCATCTATCAATCCGGACAATACTACCGAGGGGACGAATCCAACCAGTTGCCGAAAATCCCCGGATATGCCATGGTTAATCTGCGCGGGGAGTATCGTGTCACCGACCGTATTGCGATCCTGGCCAAGGTCGCCAATCTGTTCGACACGGAGTATTCAAGTTTTGGACTCCTGGGGCAGGCGGACGAAGTCTTGGGCGACGCGTACCTCGATCCCCGTTTCGAAGGTCCAGGCGCGCCCTTGGGCGGCTGGATTGGTCTGCGTATGACCCTCTGAACCCGGCCGTCCAGACACGGCCAAGCCCTCGCTGCGGCGAGATCATTGATCTGCAGAAGGAGTTCGACATGAAACAATTGATGCTTTGCGTATCAGTGGCGGCGGCCCTGGCATCCGCCCAGGCAGCGGCCGGCCCCATCGCCGACACGGCCGCGCGGACCCAGGTCTCGTTCACCACCTGTATGGACCTGGTCGCCGAACAGATCGGCGCCGCTATCGCCAGCGTGGAGTTCGAGTCCCGCCAGGGCGACCCGACCTACGAGTTCATTGTCAACGCGCAGGGCGCCACCTATTACGTGGGATGCAGCGGGCACAGCGGCCTGGTATCCCAGGTAGACGTCGTGGTCCAGGCCGACGACCCGCGCTGGACCGCGGTCGCCAAGATAACCGAGGAGCAGGCAGCAGCCCTCGCGACCGGCCTTTACCCGGGCGAGGTGGAAGGGATCAAACGGCTGCTGTTGGCGTCCGGTGGAGCCGCCTTTGAAGTGGATATCGAAATCCCCGGCGGCAATGGCGAGTTCAATGTCTATGTCGATGCGGCCAACGGTCGCATTGGTCCGGTCAACCACGAGTATTGGGAGATCGGCGAGACCATGCCGGGCAATAAGAACTGAACACCGCCGATGTTCCGTGCCGCCGCTGGGCCGCCCTTGGCGGCGGCCCACGCGGCCAGCGCGTTCTCGGTGGTCAGCGTCTAACCTCCGCTAGTCGCATTTCTGTTGTGCCGAGGGTGCCGCGTGTCGTACTGTCGACATCCGGGTGAATAACCCCATGAAGACAACACCCCCGCGCCTCATTGCAGAGCGACGGGGGGATCGGTGGACCGCCGCGGCGGCCCGACTACCGCTGGAGGACAACATCTTGGGTACCCTATCCCTCACGCCCGGCACGGCCGATCATATATCGCGTGTGCGCGACGTGCTCGCCGGCAATCACCTGGCAAGTCCCGATCTGGACACGGTGACGCTGGCCTCCTGGCAGCGCTGCTACCGTGACCACGGATTGGACCCGGGACTCGCCCCCGATCCGGTGATCATCCCCCGCGCCGACCTGCGTGACCGGCAGGAACGCTACGCGCGGCTGCTCGAGATCGCCCGCCCCGAGATGACCAACCTCTATCAGCAATTGGCCGGCTCCGGCCACGCCATCATGCTGACCGACCGGGACGGGGTCCTGCTCAACTATATTGGCGATCCGATCTTCACCGACACCGCCGCGGCGGTCGGTATCAAGACCGGGGCGGTGTGGAGCGAAGCGGTGCAGGGTACCAACGGCATGGGTACCTGCCTCATTGAGCAGAAGCCGCTGGTGATCCACAAGTCCTCGCACTTCTTTATGCGCAACGCGGGGCTCACCTGCGCCGCCGCGCCGATCTTCGACCCCAACGGCAATGTCCTGGCCATCCTCGACGCCTCCAGCGAGGCGACCCTGGCCCAGCAGCACACCATGGTGCTGCTCAACATGTCCGCCCAGGTGGTCGAGAACCGGGTCTTCTTCTGCGGCATGCGCGAGGCCTATATCTTCCGCTGTCACAGCCGCGCCGAGTTCATCGGCACCCTGGGGGAGGGGCTGATCGCCTTCACCCCGGACGGGCGCATCCTGGCGGTCAACCGCAGCGCCATGTTCCAACTGGAGATCAAGGGGCCGGAACAGATCGTCGGGCGCGCGCTTTCGGACCTCTTCTCCATGTCCCTGCCGATGCTGCTCAAGCGCGCCCAAAGCGGACCGGCCTTCCCGATCCACGAGACCCGTTGCGAGCGGCGTTTCTTCGCCAAGATCCAGGCTCCGGAGAATACCGGTCGACCCGCCCTGGCTCCAGTGCTGCGCCCCCACCCGGCGTCGGATGCGCTCACCCTGCCGCTGAGCCCCGGCCCCTTCGAGGCCATGCACTTCGGCGACCCGCGGATGCAACGCAACGTCGCAACCATCAAGAAGGTGCTGGATCGCGACATCCCCTGCATGTTGTTCGGTGAAACCGGCGTCGGCAAGGACGTCTTTGCGCGCGCCATCCACCAGGCCAGCCCGCGCCGGGACAAACCCTTCGTGGCGCTCAACTGCGCCTCGCTCCCCGAGTCGCTGATCGAGAGCGAACTGTTCGGCTACAAGTCCGGCGCCTTCACCGGCGCCAACCGCGAGGGCAGTCGCGGCAAGATCGTCCAGGCCGACGGCGGCACCCTGTTTTTAGACGAGATCGGCGATATGCCGGTCCAACTCCAGGCCCGGCTGCTGCGTGTCCTGGAGGACCGCATGGTCGTCCCCTTAGGCGGCGACAAGCCCATCCCCGTCTCCATCCAACTCATCAGCGCGACGCACCGTGATATCCGCGCGCTGATCAGCACCGGCCTGTTCCGCGAGGACCTTTACTACCGTATCCACGGCATCTCCATCACCATCCCCCCCTTGCGCGAGCGCACCGACCGGCGCGAACTGATCCTCAAGGTCGCCCAAGAGCAGGTCGGTCCCGCCGTGACGCTCGACTGGGAACCCGCGGCCATGGAGCGCCTGGTCAACTACCCCTGGCCCGGTAACCTGCGGCAACTGCGTAACGTCTTGCGGGCGGTCACCGCGCTCTGTGACGACAACCGCATCACCCTCAACGACCTGCCCGACGAGGTCCGCCACCCGCCGCAGGCAATCGACGCCCCCGCCGTCCCGGACGAGGCGTTCAATGCGTTGGGACTGGCCGAGCGCGACGCCCTGCTGCGGATGCTCCAAGATCTGCACTGGAACGTCAGCCTGGTCGCCAAGAACCTGGGGCTGAGCCGCAACACACTGTATCGGCGGATGAAGCGGTATGGGATCAATCCGGCGCGGTGATATCATACAGGCCCGTAGCCCGTAGGATGGGAAGAGCGTGAGCATCGCAAAGCGGCCAGTTATGACCAAGGCCAACGCGCCGTGGGACGCGTGGTGTCATTGCGCCAAGCTGAGCCGAATAGGGCCTATAATCGGCTCATGTGGATCTGGCAACGGCCTGACTGGCCGACCTTCAGTTTTGATGCGAGCCGCCTGACTTTGACCGTCGCCGAGTATCGGTGTCGGGCCGAGGCCCTCGCGGGTGCCGTGTCGCGATTGGCCGTCGATGATCGCTGGGAAGCCCTGGTGGACCTGCTCGTTTCCGAGGCAATCAAGACCAGTGCCATCGAAGGCGAGCAACTGGATCGCGCGTCGGTACGCTCCTCAATCAAAGCCTACATCGGACTGACTCCGAAAGACACCCTGTCCCGAGACCCGCGGGCCGACGGGATCGCGGCCCTCATGGTGTCCGTCCGCGACAACGTTGCCCGGCCGCTGGACGCTGCTTTGCTCGGAATCTGGCAGACCATGGTGATCCCGGAGCGCCCGTCCCATGCGTTGGAGCGGGGCGTCTTTCGTCGCGGCGACGCGCCGATGTTGATCGTCTCCGGTTACATCGGCAAACAGCGGGTGCATTACGAAGCTCCACCGTCACTGCAGGTGCCGCAGGAGATGGCCCGATTTTTGGCTTGGTACAATGCGACCGACCCTGCCATCAACAAGCACCCGCTTCCCGGACCGCTGCGAGCCGGCATCGCGCATCTGTGGTTTGAATCGATCCATCCGTTTGACGACGGCAACGGCCGAGTCGGGCGGGCCATCGCGTATCACGCCATTGCCCAAGACCTCGGATACCCGCCACTGTCCAGCCTCGCCACCTGCATTGAGGCCGACAAGAAGACCTACTATGCGTTGTTGAAGCGCAGCTAGCGTGCGGGGCTGCAGATCGATGACTGGCTCACCTGGTTCGTCGCAACAGTACTCAAGGCCCAAGACATCGCCCGCACGCAGATCGACTTCGTCGTCGAGAAGGCGCGCTATTTCGAGCGATTTCGGGATCGTCTAAACGGCCGTCACCAAAAAGCGATTGCCCGGATGTTCGCCGCGGGCCCGGCCGGATTCGAGGGCGGCATGACCGCCGGGAAGTATATCGGCATCACCGGCTGCTCGAAGGCAACCGCGACGCGCGACCTGGCGACCCTGGTTCAACTCGGCGCCTTGATCAGCCTGCCCGGCGGCGGGCGCAGTACCCGCTACGGGCTGCCGCGGGTGACGGGCTCCCAGGCTTACCGAGGATCCTAGGAAAAGCAGTTCTCACACAAAGACACGAAGATCACAACGATATTCAACGCGATCGGTGGGTCTGGCAGGTCACCCGCGCGGTGATCGGCTCGACGCTGCCATTGATTTTTTCTTCTAAGTGGTCTTTGTGCCTTTGTGCCTTTGTGTGAGTGATCGCCGAATTTTTGATGATCGACCCGAATCGGCTTGTCCTCTGAAGATGGGTGTTGGGTCTGGCCAGGGCCCACCCAGGTCAGACCCAACACCCCTCAAGGATAGCTTGAACATCATGGTTGCCTCAGCAGATCAGGGAACAATCTGTTCATCCCATGCCCGGTTTGCATCATCCGGTATATGAGCGACCACCCAAGCTGCAAAATTGAATGTCGTACCGGCGAAGGTCTGCGCGCTGGCGGGGTAAAGATAAGCAGTGACCGCATCATGAAAGGCCGGCTGACTGGTAAATTGCCGCCAGTCCCGATACCCAGGCGAGCGATGGTCGAACATCGCTAAAACCACGATACGCCGTAAGGTCGGATGCATCATCCCGTAAAATGAATTCCAGCGATCCTGGGAGCGTAGCCACTGCCATTCCCAAGCCACCGCGAGCGCCTCTTCGTGCCAACGGTCGAAAGACCCGCCGAACAGGTGCCGGCAGAAATCGCAGACGTAATGGAACCGCTCGTGCTGATAGACGGAGTACACCAGTAGTTGCAGGACGCGCTCAGCGTCTTTGGTCGTGACGAAAGGAAACTGCCGTTGGGCATGCCGAATCAGGCTTTTCGAATACGCCCCAATATTCCCACGATAAAGAGTGATAATGCCGGGGCTGGCCATCCACTGATAGGTGCCGAGAAGGGAGGGCGACTCGGTAGCCTCGGGAGAGGATTCGCGACTGTCGGGAGCGCGCTCGTGGAACACATCAAGGTTCGGCGCATCCTCGAAAATAGCCGATGGCAGAAGTCCGTCGTCGGGTGCTGCGTCGGCATCCATGGAATCCTCGCGACGCAGGGTAAGTGAGTCCGCGAGGATTTGCTTGATGAGGGTATCGGCAATCGTCATACAATCTACCCAATGAACTGTTCATAATATTGGCGTCCTTTCCGTCCTGCGGCAGCATCCCCAAACGACGCGTCGACCGCTTAGCTAGACTCGCCCTTCGTTATCTGTCTCAAGCGCGGCATCTGCAGAAGCAACTGTAGACCATACAGAAAAGCCCGACTCGTCCCAGAACCGTTGATACAGAGCGAGCGCACGAGTCTCGACCGCACGCTCAAAAGCCTTCGCACGCTTCAGCGTCCAGTCGCGATGCATGCGATCTTGGGGATCTTCCGCGCGCGGGCACTTCACCCACAAAGAAAACCAATTACGGACCTGATGTTTCTCGATTGCGCTATCATCCAATAGTTTGTTGCGAAGGCCCTTTCGCTCCTTGGCGGATATCATCAGCGCCTGGTGTTGCAGTGGTGCAATCAGGTGCAGTTTTCTGGCAGGTGCGGCGGCACCGTCACTCCGGTTGTCGCTGCTCGCCCAGACCCGTACGTTACCAATACTGTTTCCGATGACATACGCTTGCCCGGGGGCATCGAGATGATCGATGAATCGCCTGCCCTCGTACTTGGCAGAACCAGTCCAATACCCCCAATGGTCCTGCGGAAGGATGTGGTCATAATCATAAGGCGTGTCCTCATCACGTCCGGCGATCGGATCACCCGCCAGATTCCCGACGTAGCCGCGTTGCAACCAAAGCAGGATCGGGTGCTGATACGACAATGGCCACCACCAGCGGGACCAAAACTCGCATAGCCGACGGTCAGTGTCATCGTTGGATTTAGCAGCAAATCGGGACCAACCAAGTACTTTTTGCATGTTGCCGGAGTGCTCCAACCCAAAGCGAACTCTAATGCACTCGGGATGTTGAAGTTCAAGGCTAGCTGACTCTTTGACGATGGCATCTTTAATCTGTCGCCCAAGATCAGGGGTAGAAATGCTGCGGCTTTCTTCCATAACTTGATAGGCGATGCGACTGGCTTTGTGTTGATCGGTTACGCACTGCCACCAATACAGAACAAGTCTGAGCACGTCACTACGTCGCGCGCCATCGATCTCCGCTTCAGAATCGCCTAGATAATCAATTTGCGCAAGCCTTAGAAGCACTTGGACTAAGGGTCGGGACAGGTGAGGTAGGGCATGGTGTGGCAAGCCAGCGTCAGCGCTGTTGTTCTGACGATATTCAATACATCGCAGCACTCGGTCGAACCATTGCTGCATCTTTTCCCCCGTGAGAAGCGGCAGGAAGGCTCCTTTCAAGAACTCATCTTGTCGGATCAGACTATGAAAATCCTCTTTGCTGGGGCTTTCTGGGTCGGCCGACTTTCTTTCCTTGCCGAAATTCCACTCTGCAGTAGCAAGGCGTAGTGCACTCATCGCCAGATCGGTGGGTGTCAGCAGGCTGGCCACGCTCGGGCTCCCAGTTCCGGCGACGCGGTGGCCATGTAACTTGTTGACCATGTGATGCACTTCGGGGAGCAACTGCTTGAGGATGGCATACACGTAATCCTCGTCTGACAACTTCGTGAAGTTTGAGCCGATGCGCTTAAATAGTAGTGCGAGCGGTGGCTCTGTCGTATCCTCAATGGCCGTATCAAAGAGGCTGCTATCAACCCGAACCAGCGGGACTTCGGCAGAGTGTAGACGCTCAAGCCCCGTGGCCAGCGTGTTAATTCTTTGCGCTATAAGTTCTTGATCCTCGATTGCTAGCGAGTCCCAGATTTTGTCTTCGCTTCCCAGCATTTCGATGTCCTTAAGGAGCCTTAGTACTTCCTCTTTCCACTTATCGGGCTGCCCCTTCTGATCATGCCAGAGATGCAGCAGCTTCCGAAGATCGAGTGCCAGAGATGGCTTGCCACTGTAGGGACGAGTTTGGTCGAAATTAGCAAGTGTGTTGGTGCTATCCGAGGCAGCAGGAGCGCCGAGATTAGCCGCTCGCTTAGCTTGCTTCTCTTGCTCTTGCCGCCATTCATCTTGAGCCCTCCTGCGTTCTGCGAGTGATAGCTTTGTATTGGGGGTGTCGCGCCCGAAGCCAAAAGGCTGATTACGCGTCGTGATGCGCAGGCGCAGCATGTCACCGCCACGCGGAGTATCGGCGAAATCCACCCAAATGCGAAGCGAATACGGGGTACTTGGGGGCAACGGCCAACCGGCAAGCATCGCTAATGTCCGCTGCTGTCCATCAAGAAGGCCCAAGCGTGGACTGACTTTGGGTTGTTGCTGAATATCGTTCTGCTGCTGCACCAGTGGGACAGATTGCGCGCCCGCACTCAACTCTGTCACCAATAGAGCGCCGATCGGTAGCCCTTGTAGCAGGGTGTCCCATAGTTCGATGATTTGCAGAGGCTTCCAGACGAAACCTCGCTGGATCATTGGCAATTCCACCACCCAGTCATTCGGTGGATTGCCTGCTGCCCAATCAAGCCATTCAGGCAGCGTAGCAATACGAATACTATTTTTCGGCGACGTAAAGAAGTTCATGGCTTCGAGTTTCTAGCTTTGTTGAGCGCAAGGGAATAAGTTAGCTTTAGCCACCCAATGCGACTCGCGGGTCGTCACTGGACGTCACATGGTCTATATGAACCACGGGAAACGCCGCACAGCACCAGATGTATACACACCATCTCTGCTACTGGCTTGTTTGTCGATGGGCGAAGGCTACCATAGTCGCTGCACACCGAAGTGATCGAATAGGCTCTCGTTGCTGACCAGTATGAGTCCTTCGATCTGTGCTTGGGCGATCAGCATCCGGTCGAACGGGTCGCGATGCGCGCCGGGCATGAGTCCGGCGCGGCGTGCATGCGCGACGGTGATCGGCAGTTGCCAAAACGCCTGATCGTCCAGGATCTGTGCGAAATGTTCGGCGACATACATGGCGTCGGGGAGTTTGCCGATGCGCACCTTGGTCGCGATCTCCCACGCGGACGCGGCGCTGACGAACACCTCGCGGTGGTCCTCGCCGATCGCCTGCCGCGCGGGATGCGACAGGTCTTGGTTGCCGTCGAGCCACCAGAGCAGCGCGTGGGTGTCGAGCAACAAGGGCGGCGGTTTGTCCTCAGGTGGCTCATTCCCAGGCACGCAGTTCATCCTCCGGCAAAGGCTCGAAGAAACGCTGATCGACGCGGGCCTTACCGCTCAACGCACCGAATTGCCGGCGGCTGGGTCGGGGCGCGATGGGGGTGAGGCGCACGACGGGTGTACCGGCCTTGGCGATCACGACCTCCTCGCCACGGCATGCCTGGTCGATGATCTTGGACAGTTGGGTCTTGGCCTCGTGGATATTGACCTGGATCATGGGGCTTCTTGATGCCTAGCTAACAGAGATTGGCTAAGTGTAGCAGTCAGATTGGACCGCGTAACGCTGACCGCAGGGCCACGGCGCCGCCGGGCCGGTTTGGGCGTCGGCCCGACGGTCGACCGAACCGGCCGCAGCCTCGACCGGTTGGTTTCCGGGTTTCGGCGCGGCCAGTGGAATGATGGGCGGCCGCTATGCCGCCTCCCGCCCATCCACCTGTTTCAATCGACACTCCGCCGCCAACCGCCGCAGGAATTGCTCCGGCGTCAGGGTTTCCCCAAGCAGGCTGCGCTGTCGGCAGACGTTGGCGAAGTCGCCCGCGGTCACTCCCTGGAGCGTCTCCAGATAGCGCGCCAGGTCCGGCGCGACCGCCGCGGCGGTATCGCCCAGCGCCTCGCGCGCAAAGAGCGCGAGTTGTTGCGTCGGATTCAGTGTCCGGAAATTGAGCTTGAAATCAAACCGCCGCAGCGCCGCCGCATCGATGCCCGCCATCAGATTGGTCGCGGCAATGAAGATGCCGGGATAGCGCTCCATCTGCTGCAACAGCTCATTGACCTGGGTGCGCTCCCAACTGTGCCGGGCCGCCCGCCGATCCGCCAGAAAGCTGTCGACCTCGTCGAGTAATAGGACCGAATGGGCCGGGTCGCATTCGCGGAACAACCGTGCCAGGTTCTGCTCGGTCTGCCCGACATAGGGCGAGATCAGGTCCGACGCCTGCCGCGCCACCAGTTCGCGGTCCAGCGCCTCGGCCAGGACCTCGGCGAAGGCGGTCTTGCCGGTGCCGGGCGGGCCATAGAAGCACAGGCTGCCGCGGCCTTGCGCGGCCAGGGCGCGGGCGATGGCGCTCGGGCTGATCCCGCCGGCCAGGTTGAGAAAGGCCACGTCGAAACGGGTCGCCGGGGTGCGCTGCCGGGGTCTGGGGGCTCCGTACAGCAGGGTGCGCACCGCGGCCACCCCGGCGCGCACCGTCTGCTCGGCCGGGGCCTGCGGGTGCAGGTCCAGCAGGCGCCGGGCCGCACCGAACTGGGCCGGGGCCAGCACCGCGTCGGCGGCCAGGTCATCGAGCAGGGCGGATGGCAGGTCCCGGTCACCCAGATGGCTTTCGACCATGCGGCGGCGCACCGAGCGCGGTGGGGTGACGAAGGCGATCGGCAGCAGGAAGCGCCGCAGAAAGGCCGGGTCCATGCGGTCGGCGTCGTTGGTGATCCAGATCGCCGGCACCGGATTCTCCTCCAGGATGCGGTTCATCCAGCCTTTCTGACCGCCGGTCGCCCGCTGACCGCGCAGCAGCGCGATCAGGTCGTCACTGGCGCCGAACACGTCTTCGACCTCGTCGAAGAGCAGCACCGCATCGCGCCGCCGGGCGAGCATACGCTGGGCCAGCAGATAGGCCGACAGCCGACCCGTGCGCGCCAGTCCGTCGCCGTCCTCATCGGCGCTGCGCACCTGGTAGGCGCGCAGCCCGCTGGCCGCGGCCAAGGCCCGCGCCAGTTCGGTCTTGCCGGTGCCGGGCGGCCCATAGAAGAGCGCATTGACGCCGACCGCCGCGGTGGCCGCGCCGTGGCGCAAGACGCCCTCCAGACGTCCGGCCGCCTCCGCCAACTGCGGAAAGGCGTCCAGGCGCCAGGCCCCGGCCGGGGCGGGCTCGATCAAGAGCGCCAGCAGCGCCTCGGTATCCTCTGGGCTGGCCGCCAGCACCTCGCGCAGCAGGCCGGCGGGGGTCAGAAAGTCCTCCAGGTCACTGAAGCCGTCGTCGCACTCCACCAGCCCGAGCGCCCGCAGCGGGGCGCGCCTGGTCAGGGCGTTGTGCACCACCGTCTGGTCCAGGCCCAGCAGGGTCGCCAGGCGCCCCAGGTTCAGGCGGGCGGCGAGGCGGCCATTGGTGCGCCCGGTGGCGCGCAACAGGGTGCGTAGCGGTTCGCTCAGCTCACGCTGCTCCAGGTAATCGAGCATCCAGACGGCGGTCGCGTCGAGCCGCAGGGCCTCGCCGAGCAGCGCAACGGTCGGGGCGGTCGGCGCCGCGGCGTCGGCCGCCGCCAGCCGCCGCAGCACCCGGCGCGGGATGGTCTTGAAGAAGATCCGCAGGCGCTCGCGCAGCTCCGCGGCACCGAGTGGGAGAGACGGCACCTCGTCCTGGCCATCGCTGGCCCGGCGGGCGATTTCGTAGTCCAGCCGTCGTGCGCCTTGCACGCTGTCCCACGCCTCCCAATCAACCGCGCCGGGCGGCATCCAGTTCAGCTCGGCATCGGCATAGCGCGACAGCAGCGCCGCCACGGCGTCCGGCTCGAGCAACGGCAGCGTCAATTCCCACAGGGCGGCCAACACATCGGAGTCCTTCAAGTCGTGACACAGACGCGCGTCGCCCCGCGCCAGTTGCAGGGCATAGCGGGCGGCCCGGCGCGGGGCCGCCGCAACGGGACTGAAGTCTGCGCGCCAGAGGGTGCGGTGATCGCTCATGCGCAGGTCTCCACATAGGGCATGAACCGGCGCTGGTCAAAGTGGAAGCTGACGAAGTCGCCGCGGCCGGGACCAGTCTCCCAGATCATGCCCAGCACGAGATCGCGACGCTCCCGAAAATAGGTTGACCCAGCATCGGTCTCCGCATCAAACACCGGCGTTTCCAGCACCTCCAGCACCACTACCGGCTGGCCATAGCGGGGGAGGCGGTGATTGCGCATGCCGGCCTTCCAGATGACCAGATCGCCGGGGGCGAAGCGATGCGGTTGGATGAACGACCGGTAGCGCTCCCGCAGGACCGCACCAAGGTCGCCGTTCAGACCGTCCAGCGGCTCGTCCGCGAGCAGGTCCAGCGGGGCTTCTTCGCTCAGACCGATCAGGTCAAGCAGTTGGCGCGACGACAGGTCTTGGTTTTTCTGAGCCATGGCGGATTCCTCTTACGCGGCGGTTGGTGAGGCGTATTGAACCATTGCCATGCGTCAAACGCTGTCGCACACTAACGCCATGCCTGCTACCCATGAAACCCGAATCGCGCGCCTCAAACGCCTGGAGGCCCTGATGGCCCGCGGGCGGGCGGCTGACGCCTGCCCGGACGGCGCGCGGCTGCTCGCGATTCTCGGTGAGGACTATGCCGGCACAACGCCGCAGGCACGTCGGCGTGCACTGCAACGCGATCTGGACGAGTTGGTGAAGGCGGGGCGCATTGAGGCGGTCAACCCCGGCGGCAAGCCGCTGCGCTACCGGCGTATCACGGACGAGCCGGACGACGACCCGGCGATTTGGGAGTACAACCTCATGGTGATGCGCGAGCTGGTGGCGGAGGCCCTGCCCCAGCGCCAGCTCGATCGGCTGTGGCAGCGGTTACTGACCAACGCAGACGGTTTCAGGCTTGATGAGGGCCGATTGCGGATCGTCCCCGACACCCTGCGCCTGCAAGCGGTGGAACTCTATCCGGGGGTGCTGGGGGCGGTGATCGAGGCCCTGACGCGGCGCTGTGCCCTGCAGGTGCGGTATCAAAACGCCGGGGAGGAGCGCGGCGATGCCTGCCTGCATCCGCAGGCACTGGTGCAGCGCGGGCCGATTGCCTATCTGTTCGCCCTGAAGAACGACGAGGAGGAGCCGGTCCGACTCTATGCGCTGCACCGGATGATCCGGGCCAAGGCGCTGGCGGAAACGCCTGCACGGGCGGCGACGGGATTCGATCTGGATCAGGCCATTGCGAACGGCCAAGTGGACTTCGGTCAGGGGGAACTGATCGACCTGGAGTTACGCGTGCGCGGCTATCTGGTGACACTGCTGACCAGCTGTCCGCTGGCGGCGGATCAGCGGTTGGAGGACGAGCCGCTCGACTCCGACTTCGAGATCCGGGTGTGGGCGCAAGTCCCCTCGACGGGCCAATTGCTGCGCTGGCTGTTGGGAGCCGGGAACAATGTCGAGGTGGTCGCCCCGCCGGACTTGCGCCACGTGGTGGCGGTGCAGGCGGCGAAGATGGCGGCGATCTATGCCGTCGGGGACGACACCTAGGCGCGTGAGCGGCTTCGCGGCTGAAAGCCGCTCCCACGGGCGATCCGGGCGCACTTCTCTTACTTGCCTTGATTGGCGCTTCTTCGCGGACACGTTGCAACTGGCTGACTCGCCAGCAGGCCATCGAGGGCGTCCGCGTCCCCATCCGCCAGCAGATAGACGGCCACGCCCCCGGCCCGCGCATAACCGGGCAGGAGCGGGTCGACGATGGCTTCGCGGACCAGGGTCTCCATCGCCGCCAGGTCGACCGGGCCGGGTCGGACGGATGCCATTTTGACCAGCAGCAGGGCCTGCGCCCCCAGCCGACCACCCAGCCAGGCCGCCAGTGAGTCGGAGGTCAGGTCCCAGGAGCACGGCAGGTCCGGGTCGGCGAGGACCAGCGGGACCGGCATCCAGACCGGGGTCACCCCGGCCGCGGACAGCGCCCGGATCTCCGCCAGGCTCGCCGCGGGCGCGAGGCCGGGTTGCAGGGCACAGAGGGCGCGACCGTATTGCTCCATGGCGAGCAGCGCCAGATGGTGAGCGGTGGCGTCGTCGAACCCCAGGATCTGCTGGGCGCTGCGCACCTGATCGGCGAAGGGCCCACCGCCGGGCACCAGGACCAGCTCGCGGCGTCCCGCCAGAACGGCGAGCCAGGCGCGCAACTGCCGCGACCGGGTCAGGCTGCCGCCGAGCTTGACGACCCACATCTTACTGGTCACATTCAACCAGCCACATGATCGAGCCGGCGCCGTTCCAGCAGATCCAGCAGAGGGGCCGCCTTGTGGAAGGTCTCCCGGTATTCGGACTCGGGGTGCGAGTCGGCGACGATCCCGCCGCCTGCCCACAACCGGGTGACGCCGTCCGCGTGGACCAGGGTGCGGATGGCGATATTGGTATCCATGGCCCCGTCCCAGCCCAGATAGCCGATGGCCCCGCAATAGATGCCGCGGCGCTGCGGCTCCAGTTCCTCGATGATCTGCATGGCGCGCAGCTTGGGTGCGCCGGTGATTGAACCACCGGGAAAACAGGCGCGCAGCAGATCGACCGCCGTGCGGCCTGCCGCCAACCGCCCGCGGATCGTGCTGACCAGGTGATGGACGCGCGCAAAATGCTCGACCTCAAACAGCCGGGGAACCTGGATGCTGCCGATGGCGCAGACCTTGCCCAGGTCGTTGCGCAACAGGTCGACGATCATGAGGTTCTCGGCCCGGTCCTTGGGGCTCGCTTGCAGGGCCTGGGCGAGCAGCAGGTCCTCGATCGGGTCAGCCCCGCGCGGCCGGGTACCCTTGATCGGCCGTGTCTCCACCTGATCGCCCCGCACCTGCAGGAAGCGCTCCGGGGACGAGCACATGACCTGGCAGTCCGGAGTCGCCAGATAGGCACTGAAGGGGGCCGGATTGCGGGTCCGCAGATCCTGATAGGCATCCCAGGGGTCGCCCTGGGTCGGCGCGGCGAAGCGCTGGGCGAGGTTGACCTGATAGCAGTCACCCTCCAGAAGGTAGTGTTTGATGCGGGCGACGGCCTCGATGTATTGGCCGTGACTCAGGTTTGGACGGACCCGATCCAGGACGCGGAAAGGGGCTCGGGGCCGCACCATCCGGCGCCCGGCGAGCGCGGCGGCGAACTGCCCACGGTACTCGGCGAGGGTAGCCGAATCCTGGGCAAACAGCCGGGTACGCCTGGACTCGTGGTCCACCACCAGCGCCCAATCGTAGATGCCGACCGCCATATCGGGGGTTCCTTCGGCGTCCTGTGCCAGGCTCGGCAGGCGCTCCAGACGACGCGCCAGGTCATAGGCGAACCAACCAATGGCGCCGCCGCTGAACAGCAGGTCCGGGACCCCGGGTCGCCGGGGTCCCAAGGCCTCCTGCAGCAGGGTGAAGGGGTCGGCCAGTGAGACCTGGATGGCACGCCCGGTGCGAACTTCGGTTCGTTGTCCGCGAGTGACCAGCATCGTGCGGGGGTCGGCGCTCAGGATGTCGTAGCGGCCTTGAGCACAGCCCGGCCGACCGCTGTCGAGGAAGACCGGCCAGGGACGCTCGACCAGGGCCGAGAACAGTGGCGCACTGTCCGGCTGATAGGGCAGATCAATCACCTGCGGTGTCATCGGGTCTCCAATGTCTACGAATCCTGTATATGCCAATCAGGTCCCGGGCGGCGCAGCAGCACGCTCCAGCGCCAGCCGGGCGACGGCGGCGGCGGGCGCGCAGTCCGCCACATCAGGTGCCAGGGCGGGCCGGCCTTCAAACAGCGACTCGAAGCCCAGGTAGGCACGCCCGAGCCGCGCCGCCAGGCGTTTCGCCAGGAAACGTCCGACCCCGGCCCCCAGAATCGGCGCGTCCGCGGCCAGCTCGCCGCGAGAAAAAATACACATTACGGCGTCAGCCAAGGTGCGTAACTGGGCCTCCGCCAGGACCTCCGCCACCCGGCGCCAGCCGGACAGGTCCGCGGCGGACCCGTCGAGCCCCAGCATCCGGGCGACCCGGCCGGCACTGGCCGCCGGGGTTTTGGGCCGACCGTCCGCGCTCGGCATCAGGTCCGCGTGGTCGGGGAGTTCCCCGGTCAAGCGGTACAGGTCGGCGGTGGTCGCGAAGTGCTCCGCCATCAAGGGAACCCAGGACCCACACCAGGGGACGCGCCGGGCCAGCGCCATCACCGGGGTCCGTACCACCCCGCTATACACCAGTTCTCCCAACGCCAGGCGTTCTTGGTCCGCGTAGCCCTGGGCACTGACCCGCCCGTCACGGAAGGGTACCAGGTCCGTGGTGGTGCTGCCGATGTCCACCAGGAGCCCCTGCGGAAAGCGGGTCGCGGCCAGGCCGGCGCTCGCCATCCAGTTGGCCGAGGCCACTTGGGGGGCCGCGGCCATGGCCGCCGCCGGGTCCAGCAACCCGGCGGGGCCGGCATAGATGCGGATGGTCTCGCCGACGAAGCGCCGCGCAATGCAGCCGACCAGGGATGCGACGCCTTGAGCGCGGTCCTCGAAGAGGTCTGCCAACTCTCCGGTCATCGTGACCGCGTGGCAGACCGCGCGCTGGGGCAACTGCCCCAAGACCGCGTCGATGGCGGACTCCAGATGCCCCAGCCCCTGCCAGAGCGGACAGGGTACCTGCAATACAACCATCACCCGCCCGGCGCCGTCGAGTTGGACGGCCTTAAGGTGGGCGCCGCCGAGGTCCCAGCCCAACCAGCCGGAGCCCTGATCAGGCGGCATCGGCAACCTCCAGACAGACATCCACCGCCAAGCCCCCGACCAAACCCGGCCGGGGCAGCCCAGCAGACAGCAGGTCGAGGACCAGGCGCGCCGGATTGACCCCGAGCGATTCGCGCAGGCCCACATAGGAGGTCGTCAGGCGCGGATTCACCTCCAACACCAGGGGACCGGCGGTGGTGGCGATCAGGTCGATCCCTACATAACCCCAAAGGCCGGGCAGCGCCGCGGCAACATCCCCGGCGAGACGGCGGAAGCGGGCATCCGCCGCACCCAGGCCATTGACCACGCAGCCCAGCAGCAGCAGCTCGTCGTCCATGACGGCAATGCGCTGGCGGTTGACGCTGAGCACAGCGGCCTCCCCGTCTTTGACCAGGAGGCTCAGACTCGCCGCCGTGCCCTGGACAAAGGGCTGGGCCACGTAGTCCCGACCATCAGCCAATTGATCCCAATAGCGACACAAGGCGTCCCGATCCCGGCACAGCCGGATACCCAGACAGCCGACCCCGTCGTCCGGCTTCAGTACCCAGGGACCGGGGATCATCGGGAGTGGGTCTTGACGGCCGAAGGTCGGGACCACCGGCACGCCCCAGTCCGCCAGCAAACGCACCGTCTGGAGCTTGCTGGCGGCGGTGCGCACCGCCGCGGGGGTGCTGTTGAGGAGTCGGGGACCGGCCGCCAGGATTTGGCGGCTGATCGCCTCCAGGGTGCCCTGCATCTCGGGGGCGATGGGCCAGACGGCATCGACCTGCGCCAGGGTCTGCGCCCAGACGTGGGGAAACTCTGTGGGTCCGTACACCAAACGACAGTCCGCGGTCAGGCGCGGCGCGGCCAAGCGCGCATCGCGGGTGACGATGCACTCCACACCGGCCACCGCCGCGAGATCGCAGACCAGTGCCTGTAGCATCATGTCTCCTTCCCGTACCAGGGAGGCCGGAAGGTCGGCACCGAGCAGGCCGCCGCCGGTAACAAATTCAAAGACGAAGATGCGCATGAAGACCTTTCGGATGAAACCAGGATTAAAACGACTATGAAACTGATTCCGGTCATCGACCTCAAAGGCGGCCTGGTGGTCGCCGCCCGGCGCGGGGATCGCCACGCCTATGCACCGATCCAGTCCCCGCTGTGCCCGTCCGCCGAGCCGTTGCCGGTCGCGGCGGCCCTCCTGGAACTGTACCCGTTCGATACGCTTTATATCGCCGACCTGGACGCGATCGGCGGCGGGCCCAGCCAACTGGAGCTGATCGAACAGGTCCACCGCGCCCACCCCAGCGTGGAACTGTGGGCCGACAACGGACTGACGCAACTCCAGCACCTCGCCGCCGTTGCCCGTCCGGTCATCGGCAGTGAATCACTCGCCGACCTGGAGCACTGGGCGGCACTGCGCGCCACCCTGGCCGCACCCATTCTTTCCCTCGACTACCGGGGCAACCAACCCCAAGGACCGACAGAGCTCCACGAGCGGCCTGAGTTGTGGCCGCGCGAGGTCATCCTGATGACCCTGGGGCGGGTCGGCAGCGGGGCGGGGCCGGATCTGGAGCGGTTGACCGCGCTGCGGCAGTCCGCCCCCGCCCATCGGCTTTACGCCGCCGGCGGGGTGCGCGGCCCCGCGGATCTGCGCCAACTGCGCGACCTGGGCGTGGTCGGTGCCCTGGTCTCCACCGCCCTGCACCTGGGCCGCTTCACGCCGGACGTGCTCGACGATCTGGCAAACGTCAAGCCATCGTTGGCAACTCAACGCTTCGGTATCAACTCGCGCAACGATGACCCGCCAATGGGTCCCTGAAACCACCCGAGCACCGGGTCGGGTCCCTGCCGCTGAAACTCCTCCAGACTGGGGCCGCGATAACTGCACCACGACTGAGTCGTCTCGTAGAGGTCCAGTCCAGCCAGTCCCGGCAAGTAATCAATGAGTTGCTCCCAAATATACACGCACAACAGCTCGGTGCTGGAGCGCCAGGCCAGTTCCGGGGCGGCATAGTTCAACGTATGGTGGTCGAACCGCTCCACCACCCGGCGGTTGACCACCCGCTTGAGGTAACCGTAGTCCACCACGCAGCCGGTCACCGGATCGATCCGGCCGCTGACCTTAACGTGCAGGGCGTAGCGGCCCCCATGCAGGTTGGCGCATTTGGCCGGGTGATCCGTGATGAAGTGGGCGGCATCGAAGACCAGTTCCTTGCACACGGTGACGACCGGGGTCGCTTGTTCAAAACGGTCCAGAGCGCCCGGCATGTCCTGCAGACGCTCCCGCAACAGTGCCAGCAGACGCTGCGCGTCCGCCGGGGTGAGGGTTCGCAGCAAGGCGGCGCCTGGCCGGTCGGCGACGTCGAGTTCCTTGAACTGAATTCGGTGCCGCAGGAGTTCGGTGGCCGCCCACCGACCTGCCGCAGCGTCCGGGAACTCCAGAAAGAGATAGCCCGCGTGTAACTCCGCCGCGTGGGCGACATACACCGCGAGACTCAGCAGGAAGTCCGGCGGCGGCTCGGGGACGACCCGCAGGCCACGGAAGCGATCCAGATAGGTCTTCGGCGCCTTGAGACGGTGGTGAGCGACCACCCGGTGGGTGTCACCTGCATAGGTGTATTCCTGCCGAAAGCGAAAGCCATAGTCGCACAGGGCCGACAGGTCCCACAGCAGCAGATCCAGGCGCCGTATCTCGCCGGGAACCAGGACGAACGCGCCCTCTTCCCGAAGCAGCCCGGCCCAGGTCAGCCCGCGCAAGACCGCGCGTGCGCGCTCGCCCGGATAGGTGGTGGGCGGCGGGAAATCTGCAACCTGATCCTCCCGGTTCAGGGCCGCCCGCTCCACCACCAACTCCAGCGGCAGGTGGTGACGCAACGCGTATTCCGCAGGCGTCAGGCCCTCCGCCGACAGACCTGCGTCCACTGGGGAATCGGTGCACAACTCGGGGGTCATTAATTGGCTCGCGTAGCGGATGGCGCGGGGCCTTCCATGGCCCTCGTCATTCGCCGCTTGCGACCGGCTGTCGTTAAAGGTGGGCCGCGAAGGGATGGCCCGTGCTGCCCTTCTGCTTCACCACATCGACGGCCTTGGGCTCGCCGGCGATGGCGCGTTTGATGGATTCCTTGGTCGCCTGGTAGTTGTAGTCCTGGATCTTGGCATCGTCCTCGGCCTGCCAATGGATGAAGACGCCGACGCAGATGAAGACGTCGTCCGCCTCGCCCGCCGGGATGGTGCCATCCTCGACGCAATCGGCCACCGCCATGGCCACGCCGCGTTGGGCGGGCCCGAACATCTGCACCGCCTGCTTGGCCCCCTTGATGGTGACCTTGTTGAACATCAGGGTGCTGGGCTTGACCGGCAGGTTGGGAGCCACCACCGCGAGCAGGCCGGTAAAGCCATCCTTATTGTTCACCAAGCCGTTGCAGAAGGCGGTCTCGGCCGCGGAGCCCCGCGGCCCCATGATGAGGTCGATATGGGCAACCTCGTTGCCATCGCCGACCAGGGACTCACCGACCAGGGTCTTATTGATCACTGCCATCGCATGCGCTCCTCAGGTTTCAGAGTTCTCGGAAGAAAAGTACCGGGGCCAGGGTGACCGGTCCGGTAACGGGAAGACGACGGGCATCCGCCGCCGGTAACACTGCGCGGGGCCGGAACTCGATCCCGCGGATCAGCAGACAGGCCACGGTGAGGTCCGCTGAGGTTCCGGGGTTGATACCGGCCCCCTTCAGCTCCCGGTCCAGCTCCCGCAGGGCCGCGGCATAGGGCTCGGGCCGCGCGGCGCCGGTCAAGGCGGCGGCGAGGGGCGCGGCCTGCCGGGACACCGCGACGGCCTGCGCGAGCCCCAGCTTGCGGGCGACATGCGAGTCCGGGTAGCGCCCCAGAAAATCCAGATAGAGACCGGCCGCCGCCCACGCCGGATCCTGCCAGCGGTCGTTGAGCATGGCCAGCAAAGGAACCGCCCGCTCGAACAAATCGCTGAAGCCTTCGGTGTACTGGCGGGCGATCAGGTCCCGGTGAGCGGCAGGGCGCATCACCTCGAGCGGCGTACCCTGAGCCGCGCCGGACACGTCGTGTTCCACCGACGCACCGAGCCCTCCGGGGGCCGCCAGGCGGATGGCCTGGAACAACCATTCGGTGTCCCGCCGATCGGCAGCCTTGAGCACCGCCTCCAGACGGTGGCGCAGCTCGCCACCCGCCGGCGACGCCAGGGCGGCCTGGATCAGCGGGGCACAGAGCAGCAGTATACCCAGATTGGTATTGCAGCCGACCGCTTGCCGGGTGGCGGATACGGCGCGGAAGACGCGCTCGCCGAGCCCCAGGCCGGGCCTGGTCAAGGGTCCGGCACTAACCTGCGCACTGCGCAGAAAGTCCGCCACCGTCATCCCATGCCCGGCCGACGCACGGTGAACGTTGCCGGGTTTCTGCGCATCGAGTTCCAGGGCGCAGGCCGCCCGATAGGCCGCGGCAATCGCCTGCCGCTGCGCCACGTGCCCCTGATCGCGCCGCGCCGCGGTCATCGCCCCGCCGCCTCCCGGCGCGCCGCCCACTGATGCCGACGCAACAGATCGGCGGCCAGGGCCGCGGCGAGGTCGCACCCACAGACCTGCTGGAGCCCCCGCCAGGCCGGAACCCCGTTGACCTCGATCACCCAGGCCCGACCAGCGGCGTCACGCAGGATGTCGACACCCGCATAGGCCATCTCCAAGGCCTGGGCGGCCGCCTGCGCCAGTTCGCGCAGGTCCGGCTCCAGTGCGGCCGGGTGGCAAGTCGCGCCCTGAGCGACATTCGTGATCCAGCCCTGGGCAGCGGCGCGGCGCATCGCCGCGACCGCGCGTCCGCCGACGACGAAGACCCGCCAGTCCTGAGCCTGCGCCGTCGCGCCGGGGACGTAGCGCTGAAGGTAATGGATACCCCGACAGACGGCCGAGTCCGGTAAGGCGCTGTCGGCGGCGGTCAGGCGGATGAGTCCTTCTCCCTGAGAACCGAACAGCGGCTTGCAAACCAACGCATGGCCGGCAGCCACTTCGCGCTCGACCACCTGCTGCGCCTGCCCCACATCGCGGATGACCCAGGCCGGGGGCGTGGGGATGCCGGCGCTGTGCAGCAGGAAGCTGGTCATGCCTTTGTCGACACTGCGCTCGATGGCGCGGCCGTCGTTGTAAACCGGGATCCCCAAGTGGCGCAAGGCATGCAGCACGTCGAGGTAGTAAACGACCTCCTCCAGGGTCCCGCCCGGCACACCGCGGACAAAGGCAGCGTCCGGCAGGCTGTCGCAGCCGGGCAGGCACAGACCCGGCCCGCCGTCGCCGAGCGCGAAGTGGCACGCCGCCAGCGACACATAGCGCGCCTCCCAACCGTGGACGGCGAAGGCCTCGCACAGCCGCGCGCCGTGCCAACCGGGGTCATCGGTAAAGATGGCGACCACGGGCGCGACCCGCGGCCGCTGAGCCAGGCGCAGCGGTGTCATGCGCCGATCCCGAAGGAGACCGCGAGCAGGTCCGGATCGATCCGCCCGGCGCTGAAGGTCCGTCCGCTGTCCAAGGCCGTCACGCGAACACGGGCCGGACTGAAGAGCAGTGGATCGATCTGGAAAAAGTCGTACTGATACGCCGCGAAGACCTCCGCGAAGGGCCGCCCATAGTCGCGGGAGGCACTGCTCGGCAGATGCTGGGCCAAGTCTTGCGCGGCCTCATCCCCCCCGCTGACGAACAGGTGGACCTGACCGGCGAAGAGGATGGCATCGTTGGTCCGGCCCATGGCGGTGACGAAATCCGCGCTGGGCGGCGACAGCGGGGCGCTCCCCATGCCGTCGCGAATGGCGTGCAGATCAAAGCCCAGGGTGTGCGCCTTGTGCAACGCCACTTCCAACACCCGCGCCACGATCTGGACGGTACCGGCCAGGCTGCGGGTGGGGGTGAGGATCAGCGTGAGC
This sequence comes from uncultured Lamprocystis sp., assembly GCA_964470155.1. Taxonomy (GTDB): domain Bacteria; phylum Pseudomonadota; class Gammaproteobacteria; order Chromatiales; family Chromatiaceae; genus Thiodictyon. Next base: position 46,571 of record CAYYAY010000017.1, read on the forward strand.
GCGGCGGGCGTGACGCCGCAATCGGCGGCGATCTTCTCCACCAGGGGGACTGGGGGCACGCGGTCCACCTCCAGCACCAGACAGGTCCGCTCGGCCTGGTCGCGATAGTCCAGTTCGGCAAACAACGGCTCCTTGCCGGCAAGCGCGCGGCCCGGACCTGAGCCGAGCGCGTGAAAGGCGCCTTTGCCCTCGCCGTGACTCAGACTCCAACCCGCGTACTGGCTCCCCAGACACGCCAGCACCGGATCGGCGGTATGGACTTGCACCGCGATCGGCCAATCGCCGACCGCGCCGCCGACGGCCAGTCCGCCGCGCAGACCGACCTGCCCGAGTCCGCCCAGACAGACCTCGGCGATGCGCCGACCGGCCTCCAGGCCGCCCGGGGCCTGGATGCCCGCGTCGACCACCAGGCAACCGTTCTCCAGATGGGTCAACCCCAAACGCAGTGCGGGTGCGTCCGCGACCAATGCAGCGATCAAGGGGGCGGTCAGAGCGTTGAGGCTGGGCTCATTCATGGGATTCATGCTCACCGATCAAGTCCAACATGCGCTGCGCCCGCACGGCCAACAGCGACTCCACCGCGCCCGTCGCCGGGCCGTCGGCCAGCACGGTGCACAGGGGCGCGCCCCGCGGCACCAGGGTACCCGCCGGCGACCGATCCCGACACCAGTCGGGCCAGACCAGATCGACAGGGATGCGCAGGTCGGCCGGGGCATAGACGAGCCGCTGGCCGCGGATACCGGCCCGGGGACCCCATGACGCCGCCGGTAAAGCGCCAAGGCAGGCGCGCACATGCCGGCTGATCCAGCCCTCCGCGCAGTGATCCTCATAAAGGCTCATGGTTGCCGATGGCCGGGCATTGAGCTCCAACAGGTAGGCCCGCCCCTGATACAGGATGAAGTCCAGATTGTTGAGGCCGCGCAGGCCCAGCGCCGCGACGAGGGACGCGGCCCAACCGATGACCGCCTGCCGCAGGGGGTCGGCGATGGTCGCCTGCCCGATCGCCCCACCGTACAGAAAGGGTCGCTGAGCCCCGCCGTCCGCCACCAGCAGGCGGTTGAAGCCGATGACCTCCGACCGAATCCCATCGGCAATGAAGAGGACGGACATCAGCTCACCGGCGAGCCGCTGCTGGAAATAATGCGGACCCCTGGGCCGCGGGTCGCCATCCCGCCAGAGGCGCACCCCAAGGCCGCCGCTGCCGCCGCATTCCTTCAGCAACCAGAGCGGCGCATCCCCTGCCGGGGGCGGGTCCAATCGGGTCTGCGGGTGGGGGATCGCGCATTGCGTCAGCAACGCGAAGAGCCGGACCGGATCGGCCAGGAGGGCGAGGACCGCGGGGGCGTTCCCCAAGAGCCGTACCGGTTCCGGGAGGACCGACAACAGATCGGGCGACGACTCCAGTCCAGCCCCATAGATCAAGCCGATCGGCGACGGGCCGGTCGCCAGCCGCACAATCGCGGCGCTCAACTGCACCGGGTCCAGACCCCAGCCGATCATGGGGACCCGGGTGCAGGAACCGAGCCCCTGGGTGTCCTGATCACAGAAGGCATCCAGGATCTGGACCCGAAAGCCGCCGCGCACCGCCGACTCGGCGATGGCGCGGGCGCTGTTGGCCGCCAGAAACAGCTCGGCGGGCTCAGTCCACATGCCGACGCGCCGCCTCGAAGGCCTCGTCGAGCCCCAGGTATTGGGGCGAACCGGCCTCGTGCATCTGCCGCAGGAGACCCTGCTGCACCTTGTATTTGATGTTGCCGATAGCCAGAGCCCCCAGCCCCAGGGCGCCGCTGGTCGAGCCGGGCACGGGGACCCCATCATCCATCATCCCGACCCCGGCAATGCCGGCCGGTGGTACGGCATTGACGTCGCAGGCGACCTTCAGCCGGCAGCCCGCGCCGAGCTGGTCGGTACTCAAGACTTGCACTCCGGCCGCCGCAGCATTGAAGATCAAGTCGGCACCGGCCATCAAAGCGCGGATGTGCGCGTCGCTGCTCCCGTCCGCACCGCTCAACCTGACCCCATAACGCTGACTGCACAACCGGGCAGCCTCCTCCGCCCGGACCAGCCCCAGGTGGCTCACGATGACCGCGTCCGCCCCGGCACGGGCGGCGAGGATGGCGGCGGCCGACCCCACCGGACCGGTGCCGCCGAAGATCAGGCAGCGGCTCGCGCCAAGCCCACTGCCGTGGCCGGCGCGTAGACACCCCTCGGCCCCGGCGACCATGGCCGCGGCGGTCGTGAAAGCCCCGCTTGGATCGGCGAAGACCGAGACCTCAAATGGCGGTACCATGGCCGCCCGGGCAGCGGCGAGCATCTCCAGCGCCAGGTGTGCGTCGCGACCGCCCAGGAAAATCCCGGTGCGCGCCACCCCCTTAGGTCCACGGGAAAAGATCGCATCCTGAGTCAGGCCGGCGATCTCCTCCAGCGTGACCTGGGTATAGGGCGTGCAGGCGCTCCAGCCGGCGTCGTAGGCCATATTGACGTCGAAGGGGCTCAGATTCTTGGCCGCCGTGATCATATGCAGAAGATAGGGCTTGGACATGCGTTCACTCGGTTGCTTGACGCGGTGCTCGACTCAGTATTCTCGCATCGATTGCAGGGGCGACTGCAGCACAGCCACCGAGGCCCCCTGGTTGTGACCGGCGGTCATCCGATACCGCAGCGGCATCGACTCACCGAACCGTGCCTTGAGGCCACGCTCCAGCCAACACGCCTGATCCGCATCCGCGGTCAGGACGAATCCCGTCGGCCCCCAGGACGATTGGCCGCCGCCCTCAAAGCCCTGCTCCGCCGCCCAATGTAACGCAGCGGCGACGGCCGGCGACGCGAAACACCCGCCTTGGGCGGGAGCGAAATGGACACCGACGGCCCGCTGAATCTGGCCGATAGCGTCGGCGACCGGCTCGAGCCGGCCCTCGATCAGCCCCGGCACCAATTGCATCAGGAGCAGTCGGCACAGGTGCCCGGCGGTGGCCGTCGGCGACTCCGGCAGTTCGGCGAAGGCGCGCGTCTCGCGCTCGCCGTGCAGTCCCTGGCGCTGCAAATCCAGCAGCAACAACACCCGCCAATCGGTCGGGAAGGGCAGTCGCATCACTACCGGCGGCACGTGTTGCTCATGGTCGCCGCGTCCGCAGTCGACGATGAAGCCCCCCTCATCGAAGGCGCCAATGCCGATCCCCGACCGCTGACCGCGCCCCAAGGTCTGGGCGATGGCGCGACTATCCCAGGCCGCCGCGGCCGTCTGTCCCAACAGCCGCTCCAGGGCGGTACCCACCGCCAGTGCCATCTGGGTCCCGGAACCCAGGCCCGCATGGCCGGGGATCGCTTCGCGCAGTCGAATATGGGCCCCACCACGCAGGCCCCGTGCCGCGGCAAAGGTCCGGGCATAGGCGACGGCCCGCTCGGCACCCGGCCCCTCCGCACTGAAACCGTCCGCCCGGTCGGCACTCAAACGGGTGCCGAAGGCGTCAATGGTGAGACCCAGGCTGCCGAACCGCCGGCCCAGGCCGCCGTTGAGGTCGAGAAACCCAAGATGTAGCCGAGCCGGGGCCTCCACTTGGACACGAAGGGAAGGACGGTTGATCATGATTCGGGCGCCTCGCACGATGCTCATAAGGTCTTTCCGGCACTTAGAGTCTCGCGACTTTGACAGGAATCACAAGCAAACTTGATGCCTGAATCGTCCGCTTGACGTCATGTCGCTCAGCGGTTCGCCGCACGAGGCGGCTTGACACCGGGGCGGACAACGACCCCGTCACGGCCCGTGATGGCCCGGACCCGCTGGCGCGGGAAATCAAACCCGCACCCTTTGTCCCTCTGCTGAATCACTATGTCACATCAGCGGCGTCGGGGAGAAACAGTCGTCGCGCGTGGCGATACCAGGGTCATCACCCGGCCCTGCGCAGGACGTCGAACACGACCGCCGGATTGGTCACGCATTCGTCTGGCACGGTTCCTGAATTACTTGGCTGTTCGCTGTTCGTGCGCGCCGCCGTGCCCCGGCCGGCGCTTCAGCCTTTTCACCCATGGCGCCGCCCCCGGCGCCCTGGCCGCTTCCCTGAGTCCTTGACGCTCCGGAGTGTCCCCAACAACGATGTGGCAAACCGAACCCGCGGACAGCACCTTGACCTGCCCCTTCTGCGGGCTGGCATGTGACGACTTGCGTGTGGCGACCGCTGACGTCGACCGGCCGACCCTGGTCAACGGCTGTACAATCGCCCAACAGGCATTCTCCACGTCCTTGGCGCAGGCGCCCGGATCGCCGCAGATCGCCGGTCAGCCAGTCGCTCTGGACGCAGCGATCACCCGCGCGGCGGACCTCTTGGCAGCGGCGCAAGCCCCCCTGTTCGGCGGGCTCGTGGCCGATGTCAACGGAATGCGCGCGATCATGGATCTGGCCGATCACCAGGGCGCCCTGCTCGATCATGTCGGCGGCGATGCATTGTTTCGTAACTTGCTGGTTCTTCAAGATAGCGGTTGGATGACCGCGACGCTGACCGAGGTGCGCAACCGTGCGGACCTGATCCTGATGTTCGGCAATCAATGCACGCACCGCTTCCCGCGGCTCATTGAGCGTATTCTCTTGCCGACCGACGCCCTGTTTTCGCCGCCCGGACAACGCAACCTCGTGCTGCTCGGCAACTGGGATCCGGAGTCCCTGCCCGCCGCGCTCGCGGCGGCGAATCCGACCCTCATTCCCGTCGCCAACGCGGATTTGGCCAGTGTCTGCGGCCTGCTGCGCGGGTTGATCGCCGGTCGGCCGGTGCGCACCGACGCGGTCCCTGGGGTGTCTGGTCTGCAGCTGGAGGACCTGGCGGGACGGTTGCGCACCGCCCGTTACACCGTGGTGACCTGGGCCGCCGCCGAATTGGACTTTCCCCACGCGGAGTTGACGGTGCAGGGGTTCGTAGAACTGGTGCGGGACCTCAACCGCACCACCCGGGCCGCGGCCTTACCGCTGGCCGGGACCCTCGGTGACGTGACGGTCAATCAGGTCTGCACCTGGCAAACCGGATATCCGCTGCGCAGCGGGCGCCAACAGAACCGGCTGCGCTATGAGCCGGTACTCTACCGCTACCAGGATCTGCTCGCCGGCGACCACTGCGACCTGCTGCTGTGGGTCCAGGCGCTTGCCGGCGCGGCAACAGCGGCGGTGCCGATCACCGCCCGGCCGACCATTGTGCTGGGTCATCCGGGGATGGACGGCGAGCGGGTGCCGGAGGTCTTCATTCCGGTCGGACTTCCAGGCGTCGATCACCCCGGTCACTGGTACCGCAGCGATGCAGTGTGCCCCTTACCGCTGGGTCAAGTGCGCGATGTCGGCCTGCCGTCAGTGGCGCGGGTGATCGGGATGCTTGGCGAGCGGTTGCGCGTCCAGCATGGATAAGAAAACCGCGGTCCCCCGTTCGTCCCGTCGCGCCACCGCACCCCGACCCAACGGAGACCAGGCATCGTGTTGACCAAACTTGCCGGCGGCCGGTTGTACGACCCTGCCCACGGGATCAACGGCGAGGTTCGCGACCTCTACTTGCGCGATGGACAGATCCTCGCCGCGGCACCCGTTGGTGAAATCCCGCGGCGAACCTATGACCTCGCGGGCAAACTGGTCATGGCCGGGGCCATCGACCTGCACACCCACATCGGCGGGGGCAAGGTCAACATCGCCCGCACCATGCTCCCGGAGGACCAGCGCGCCCTGGTGCGCACCCGCACAGCGCTGACCCGCAGCGGGGGCGGGCACGCTGCTCCCTCGACGTTCGCCGCCGGCTATCGCTACGCCGAAATGGGCTATACGACAGCCTTTGAACCGGCCGTCCTGCCGGTGAACGCGCGCCAGGCCCACATGGAGATGGCGGATACGCCGCTGCTCGACACCGGCGGCTATGCCATGCTCGGCAACGACGATCTGCTGCTCCAACTGATGAGCGAGGGGGTGGACCAGCAGGTGATCAACGATTACGTGGCCTGGACCCTGCACGCCGCCCAGTGCATCGGGATCAAGGTCGTCAACCCGGGCGGGATCAGCGCCTTCAAGTTCAATGCCCGCAGCCTCGACGTCGACGAGCGTCACCCGCATTACCCCCTCACCCCGCGCGATATCGTGCGTACCCTGAGTCGGGCGGTGTTCGAACTGGGGGTCCCGCACCCGCTGCATGTGCACGCCAGCAATCTGGGGATTCCCGGCAACCACGCGGCGACCCTGGCCACCATGGACGCCGCCGAGGGCTTCCCCATCCATCTGACGCACATCCAGTTCCATACCTACGGGACCGAAGGTGATCGGCACTTCTCCTCCGCCGCCGCGCAGATCGCCCAGGCCGTCAACCAGCGCCGGAACGTCACGATCGACATCGGCCAGGTGATGTTCGGCCAGACCGTGACGGTCTCCGGCGACACCATGCGCCAACACGCCAATCACCAGCATGCCCACCCCCGCAAATGGACCTGCATGGACATCGAGTGCGATGCCGGCTGCGGGGTGGTGCCCTTCCGCTACCGCGATCAGAACTTTGTCAATGCGCTCCAGTGGGCCATTGGTCTGGAGTTGTTCCTGATGGTGGATGACCCCTGGCGGGTCTTCCTTACCACCGACCATCCGAACGGCGCCCCCTTCACCAGCTATCCGCGGCTGATCCGCCTGCTGATGGACCGCGGTTTCCGCAACGATCAACTCGCGCAGATCCATCCCGAGGCCGCCGCCATGAGTTGTCTGGGCGCACTGACGCGGGAGTACAGTCTCTATGAGATCGCCATCATGACCCGCGCCGCCCCGGCCCGCGTCCTGGGCCTCGCCGACCGCGGGCACTTGGGTCCGGGCGCCCGCGCCGACATTACCGTGTACCACCAACTAGATGACCCGGAACAGATGTTTGCCCGGCCGATGCTGGTCTTCAAGGGGGGAGAAGTCGTGGTCGAGGAGGGGGCTGTCACCCGTGTGGTACACGGAGGCACGCAGGTGGTGCGGCCCGCGTTCGACCCCGCCATCGAGCAGCGCATCGGCCGCTGGTTCGACCGTTATCACAGCATCCGCATGGCCAATTTCCGTATCTCCGACACCGAGATGGCCGAGGGCATCGGCAGTGCGGTCACCATTCACCCGTGCCGGGCGCCCGGCGTCGCCTAGCATCGGAAAAGACGTCTTACGGTTGATCCGCCATGAGAAAGAACGGTATCGAGATCGACGACACGTTCGCCGAGGCGTTCGGCATGAATGCCGCGCGCCTGATCATTACGGCGATCAATCCCCAGTGGGCACGGATCGCCGGCGAGACCATGACCGGGTTCGCCACCTCCGTGATCGGCTGCGGGGCCGAGGCCGGGATCGAGTCAGATCTGGCCCCGGAGCACACGCCGGACGGCCGCCCCGGGGTCAGCGTGCTGCTGTTCGCCATGTCCGGCAAGGAATTGGAGAAACAGGTCGAACGGCGGGTCGGGCAGTGCGTGCTGACCTGCCCCACCACCGCCTGTTTCTCCGGCATGACCAGCGAAAAACCGGCCCCCCTGGGCAAGAACCTGCGGTTCTTCGGCGACGGCTGGCAAATCGCCAAACGCATCGCCGGGCGGCGCTATTGGCGCGTCCCGGTGATGGACGGCGAGTTCCTGTGCGAGGAATACACGGCACGCATCGGCGCGGTCGGCGGCGGCAACTTCCTGGTCCTTGGCCGTACCCTGCCGCAAACCCTGGCCGCCTGCGAACACGCGGTCGCGGCCATCCGGCGGTTGCCCAATGTCTTGCTGCCCTTCCCCGGCGGCATCGCCCGCTCCGGCTCCAAGGTCGGTTCCAAGTACAAAGCCCTGATGGCCTCGACCAACGAGGCTTTCTGTCCCACCTTGCGGGGGTTGGTGAACACCCGCCTGGACGCGGACATCGGAGCGGTCCTGGAGATCGTGATCAACGGGCTCACGGAGGACGACGTGCGCAAGGCCACCCGGGTCGGCGTCGCGGCCGTCTGCGCCCTGGGGCCCACATCGGGGGTCGTGCGCATCTCCGCCGGCAACTATGGCGGCAAGCTCGGACAATACCATTTCCACTTGCGGGACCTGATCGATTGAACATGACCGCGCTCACCCTGCAATTGATTGAAGCCCCGCTGCCGCGTATCGACCTCGCGGCCCTGACCCCCGATGCGCTCGCGGGCCAGTCGGCAGAGGCGATCGGGCGCCTGCCGCTCTGGGTCGGTAACCAAGAGGTCGCGCTCGGCGACCTGTTCGCGGTATCCGGCACCAACACCGACGACCTTCTGATCCGCTCCGACAGCGACCGCCTGGACGGCATCGGTACCGGCATGACGCGGGGCGCCATCCGCCTCGAAGGTCGGGCCGGGGCCTATCTGGGCCGACAGCAGCGGGGCGGAACCATCGTGGTCAACGGCGACGTCGGACCCTTCGCCGGTAGCGGCATGTCCGGCGGAACCCTGTGCGTCCATGGCGACGCGGGCGATTTCCTGGGGGCCGCCATCGCCGGCGAGCGCCGCGGGATGCGCGGCGGACGGATCGAGGTGTGGGGCAACGCGGGTGATCGGGTCGGTGACCATCAGCGCCGCGGCCAGATAATGATTCACGGCGACGCCGGCGACTACTGCGGCTCACGCATGGTCGCCGGGACCATCCTGGTCCTGGGGCACACCGGAACGAACACCGGGTTCGCCATGCGCCGCGGCACCCTGCTCCTGACCACTGAGCCCACTCTGCCGCCCACCTTCAACGACAACGGCACCCATGACCTCGGCTTCCTGGCACTCATGATCCGTGAGCTGGCAGCCGTCAGCCCCACCTGTTCCAAACTCCGGGGCCGTGGAACCCGCGTCCGTCGTTGGCTGGGGGACCTCAGTTGCGGCGGTCAAGGCGAGGTCATGGTCTGGACTTAAGGCGATTGCCGGGTGCGATCGGTAGGGCCGGGCGGACCGACCGGGTCGCCCCGGAGACCATCGGCCGCCGGATCATAGCGTCAACACCCATCGGTGCAGCAGGCATTGCTGTCCCTGTGCGAAGCTCAAACGGTACAAACTGTCACCGGCGCGTTACTGCCGTCGACCGATTCGGTCAAGGGCTGGGCGCTACGTGAGGCCGCGCGCGCCGACGCTGCGGCAAGCCGGATGCAGTCAGCTGTGACGCCATTGGAGCCCAACCTGGTACTCCTTTGCGGTGCAAATCCACTGACGACATCTTATTGACCATGGCACCACAATTGCTTCCCGAGAGGAACTGTCCACCGGCTTTGAGCGGAGCCGACAGTCTTCATTCACAACCACCCTGGGCCTACACCGGGGAGTCGCAGCACGATATACCCGTCGTTGTTGGTTTTTCGTTTCTCGTTTTTCGTAACCCGATGTTCGATAATTCTTGACGAAAAACGAAAAACCGAAAACTCAAAACCGTTCTGTATACGAGGAGTAGCCGATGAGAATGCCGAAGACACTGGCCCTAACCGCCGCCATCGCGGGCCTTGCCCTGGGACCCGCGGGACTCGTGCGCGCGCAGGATGGAGCCACGCTCTTTACCGTACGCGCCTGTCACTCCTGCCACGGGTCGGACGCCAAAACAACGGTGCTGCCGATCTATCCCAAGCTCGCCGGGCAGAACGCACCCTATTTACTGGAACAGATGAAGGCGATCCGCGACGGAACCCGCACCAATGGGCTGTCAGCCGCCATGCGCCCGCTGATGGCGAGCGTGACCGACGAGGAATTCCAGTTGATTTCCGAGTGGCTGGCCACGCTCAAGTAACCGCAACGGCGATCACGGATCGATCGGCACCGGCTCCAGTTGCCTGATCGCCTCAATGACGATCTGCGCCAGTCCAACGCCGCCTTCATCCTGTACATAGTCTGCGAGCTGACGGCGCATGCGCGGGTCCCAGAAGCGTTGAAGGTGATTGGCGATCTCGTCGCGGCTTTGCCGGGAGTCCGGCCAGGCGCCGAAGAAATCGCCAATCTGGTTTGCCATCTTGATCAGGTTATCGATGTCCATGGTGAGATTCTCGGCCGATTGATTCAGGACAATCCGCGGATGGCTTGCGGATAGGTATAGACCAGCATCCGCTTCCCGCGCGCGAAGCCGACCAGAGTGATGTGGGCCGCCTGGGCCAGCCGGATCGCCGCCGCGGTGGGGGCGGAGACCGCGACCAGGAGACCGATGCCGGCGGCCATGGCCTTCTGAACCAGCTCGTAACTCGCACGGCTGGTGCAAATGACGAAGCCGTCCGCGGGGGTGAAGTGCGCCCGCACCAGGGCGCCGATCAGCTTGTCCAGTGCGTTATGGCGGCCCACGTCCTCCCGCACCAAGCGCACCTCGCCGTCGGCCCCGACCCAGGCCGCCGCGTGACCGCCGCCGGTGAGCCGGAACAGCGGCTGGTGCCGCGGCAGCTCGGCCAGGGCGCGGGCGATGTCACCCGTACTCGCGGCACAGGTGCGGGCGACGGGGACGGTCGGACGCTCCAGGGCCGCGAGACTCTCGACCCCGCACAGCCCGCAACCGGTGCGGCCGGCCAGGGTGCGGCGGCGCTCCTTGAGGGCGGCGAAGCACGCGGCGGCCACCGTCATCCGGCATTCGATCCCTTGACACACCGCGACGCACTCACAGTCGTAGAGTTCGCGTGCCGATCCCAGGATGCCTTCCCCCAGACTGAAGCCCAGGGCGAAGTCCTCGAGATCGGTCGGAGTGATCAACATGACGGCGTGCGAGATGCCGTTGTAGACCAGGGCCACCGGAACCTCTTCGATGACCTCATCGGCGCGTGCCAACGCCTGGCCGTCCGCGAATTGCAGAACCTGGAAGGCACGGCGATCCGGCCAATCAGGCATCGGCCCGCGGCGGCGCACCCGGCAACAGATCGAGTTGGGCGCGGTGGAAGCGCTGATACCGTTCCTGCCACTGCGACGGCTGGGTCACCAGCACCACCTCAACCGCCGTGACCTTGTACTCGGGGCAATTGGTCGCCCAGTCCGAGTTATCCGTCGTGATGACATTGGCGCCCGACTCCGGGAAGTGGAAAGTGGTGTAGACCACGCCGGGTTGAACCCGCCCGGTGAGGGTGGCACGCAGCACCGTCTCTCCTGCCCGGCTCGCCACTCCCACCCAATCGCCCTCACGAATCCCCCGATCCTCTGCGTCCTGGGGATGGATCTCCAGGCGATCCTCGGCATGCCACCGGACGTTCTCGGTACGGCGGGTCTGGGCGCCCACGTTGTACTGGGACAGAATGCGTCCGGTCGTCAGGATCAAGGGGTAACGCGGATTGACCCGCTCGGCAGTGGGCACATAGCGGGTCACCATGAAACGCCCCTGGCCGCGCACGAACGCATCCACATGCATGATGGGGGTGCCCCCCGGATGGGCCTCGTTGCAGGGCCACTGGATGCTGCCCAGGGCGTCGAGCCGGTCGTAACTCACCCCCTGGAAGCTGGGGGTGAGGCGGGCGATCTCGTCCATGATGGCGGACGGGTGCGAATACTCCATGGGATAGCCGAGGGCCATGGACAGGGCCGCCGTCACCTCCCAGTCCGCCAGTCCGGCCAGCGGCGGCATGACTTTACGTACCCGTGAGATCCGCCGCTCCGCGTTGGTGAAGGTGCCGTCTTTCTCCAGGAAACTGCACCCGGGCAGGAAGACATGGGCGTACTTGGCAGTCTCATTCAGAAAGATGTCCTGCACCACCACGCACTCCATCGCCGCCATGGCGGCTTGCACGTGCTGGGTGTTGGGGTCGGACTGCACGATGTCCTCACCCTCGCAGTAAAGCCCCTTGAAGCTCCCGTCCAGGGCCGCCTCGAACATATTGGGGATGCGCAGACCCGGTTCCGGGTCGATCGCCACCCCCCAGGCGTCCTGGAACAGGGCGCGGGTAGCGGCGTCGGAGACGTGGCGGTACCCCGGCAACTCATGCGGGAAGGAACCCATGTCGCAGGACCCTTGCACGTTGTTCTGACCCCGCAATGGATTGACTCCCACGCCCAGGCGTCCGACGTTGCCGGTGGCCATGGCGAGGTTGGCAATCCCCATCACCATGGTCGAGCCCTGGCTGTGCTCGGTGACGCCCAGGCCGTAGTAAATCGCTCCATTGCCGGCCCCGGCATAGAGCCGGGCAGCGCCACGCACGGCCGCCGCAGACACACCGGTCACTGACTCCATCGCCTCCGGGGATTGCTCGGGCTGCGCCACGAAGTCGCGCCAGGCAGCAAAGGCGGCCGGCTCGCAACGCTCCGCCACGAAGGTCTCGTTGACGAGGCCCTCGACGACAATGACGTGGGCCAGAGCATTGACGATGGCAACATTGGTCCCGGGCAGCAGCTTCAAATGGTAATCCGCCGCCACGTGGGGGCTCTTGACCAGATCGATGCGGCGTGGATCGATCACGATGAGACGCGCGCCCTGACGCAGTCGGCGCTTCAATTGGGAGCCAAAGACCGGGTGTCCGTCGGTGGGGTTGGCCCCGATGACCATGATCACGTCGGCCGCCAGGACCGAGTCGAAGGTCTGGGTACCGGCAGACTCGCCCAGGGTCTGCTTGAGTCCGTAGCCGGTCGGCGAGTGGCAGACCCGCGCACAGGTGTCCACATTGTTGTTGCCGAAGGCGGCGCGCACCAGTTTCTGGACCAGATAGGTCTCCTCGTTGGTACAGCGCGAGGAGGTGATACCACCCACCGAGCCGCGCCCGAACTTGGTCTGGATGCGCTTGAGTTCCGCTGCCGCGTAGGTCAGTGCCTCATCCCAGGAGACCGGCTGCCAAGGATCATGGATGGACGCGCGGATCATCGGGGTAGTGATCCGGTCCGGATGCGTAGCATAACCCCAGGCGAAGCGCCCCTTGACACAGGCGTGTCCGTGGTTGGCCCGGCCGTCCTTCCAGGGGACCATGCGGACCACCGTCGTGCCCTTGACCTCGGCTTTGAAGCCGCAGCCTACGCCGCAGTAGGCACAGGTGGTGATGACCGCGCGCTCCGCCTGGCCCAAGCGGGTGACTGATTTCTCGATCAGGGTGGCCGTGGGACAGGCCTGGACACAGGCTCCGCACGAGACACACTCGGACGCCATGAAGGGCTGGTCCTGGCCGGCACTGACGTGCGAGTCAAAACCGCGCCCGGAGATGGTAAGCGCAAAGGTCCCCTGGACCTCGGCACAGGCCCGCACGCAACGGCTGCACAGGATGCACTTGGCGGGGTCGAAGCTGAAATAGGGGTTGGACTGGTCCTGCGGCCGGGCACTGACGGCGTCAAAGTGATTCGCCCCGTCCGGGCCGTAACGGACCTCGCGCAACCCCACCACACCCGCCATGTCCTGGAGTTCACAATTGCCGTTCGCGGCACAGGTCAGACAGTCAAGCGGGTGATCGGAGATGTAGAGTTCCATGACCCCACGGCGGATTCCGGCGAGCTTTTCCGATTGGGTGCTGACCTGCATCCCGTCCTCCACCGGCGTGGTACAGGAAGCCGGGTAGCCGCGGCGCCCCTGGATCTCGACCAGACACAGGCGGCAGGAGCCGAAGGGCTCCAGGCTGTCGGTGGCACACAGTTTCGGAATACTGATGCCGATTTCCTGGGCCGCACGCAGCACCGAGGTCCCCGCCGGGACCGCCACCGCGAAGCCGTCGATGGTCAGGGTCACCGCCTGCCCGGCGGTGCGGGCCGGGGTGCCGAAATCGGTATCGCGGGGAATGGACATGGTCTTACCTCGTGCGAGTCAGGCCCGCGGTGGTGGGCGACCGCACACTCGGCGGTCGCGGAGCGCTCAGCGAAGGACTGGCGTTTCGACTCCGAAATCCTGCGGAAAATGCCGCAGGGCCGATCGCACCGGGTAAGGCGCCATCCCGCCCAGAGCGCAAAGTGAACCGTACTCCAGGGTGTCACACAGGGATTCGAGCAAGACCAGGTTGGCGGCACGCTCCTGGTCGGCAATGATGCGGTCGATCACCTCCACCCCGCGGCGGGAGCCGATGCGGCAGGGGGTGCACTTGCCGCAGGATTCCAGCGCGCAAAACTCCATCGCATAGCGCGCCATGCGCGCCATATCGACGGTGTCGTCAAAGGCGACGATGCCGCCGTGGCCGATCATCGCGCCCATCCGGCTGTAGGTCTCATAATCCAGGGGTACCTCGAACTGGGACTCCGGGACATAGGCCCCGAGCGGCCCGCCGACCTGGACCGCGCGGATCGGCCGGCCGTTGGCGGAACCGCCGCCATAATCGTAGAGCAGCGCGGCCAGCGTCAGCCCGAAGGCCTTCTCCACCAGACCGCCGTGGCGGATGTTGCCCGCCAGTTGGAAGGGCAAGGTGCCATGGGAACGGCCGACCCCGTAGTCCCGGTAAAAGGCCGCGCCGCGCGCCAGGATGATCGGCACCGTGGCCAAACTGATGACGTTGTTGATGACGGTGGGTTGGCCAAAGAGTCCGGCGACGGCCGGCAACGGCGGCTTGCAGCGGACCAGACCGGGTTTGCCCTCCAGACTCTCCAGCAGGGAGGTCTCCTCGCCGCAGATGTAGGCCCCGGCGCCCATGCGCACTTCCAGATCGAAGGTACGGCCGGAGCCCAGGACGTCCGCGCCCAGGTAACCGGCTTCCCGCGCCCGGTCGATGGCGGCGGCCAGCGTGCGGCAGGCGTGCGGGTACTCGGAACGCGTATAAATGTAGCCCGCCGTCGCGCCCACCGCCAGGGCCGCGATGGTCATGCCCTCGATCAGGCAATAGGGGTCACCCTCCATCAACATGCGGTCGGAAAAGGTACCGGAGTCGCCCTCGTCGGCATTGCAGACGACGTACTTCCGACGGCCTTCGGCCTGCCGTACCGTGGCCCACTTGACCCCGGTCGGGAAGGCGGCACCGCCGCGCCCGCGCAGACCGGCATCGGTGACCTCGCGGATCAGTTCCTCACCGGACATCGACATGGCCCGGTCCAGGCCGACGAAGCCGCCGTTGGCCCGGTAATCGTTAAGATTCAAGGGATCGGCCAGACCCATGCGGGCGAAGGTCAAGCGTTCTTGCCCGGCCAGATAGGGGATGTGGTCACTCAGCCCGTGACCCAGCCGGTGCGGCCGGCCGCTCAGGAACCCGGCGTCGAACAGGTCCGGCACGTCAGCCGGCAGCACCGGGCCGTAGGCGATGCGCCCGGCCGGGGTCTCGACCTCCACCAGCGGCTCCAGCCAAAAGAGGCCGCGCGAACCGTTACGCACCAGATCAATGGACAGACCGCGGCGGTCGGCTTCGCGCGTGATCGTCTGGGCGACGCGTTCGGCACCCATCGACAGCGCGCTGGAATCGATGGGCACCAGGACCCGTGGGGACGCGGGCCTGGTCATGCCGGGGCCTGCGCGTTGCGCAAGTCGCCGATCAGGGCGTCCAAGGTCGCCGGGTCCATGCGGCCGTAGATGGCATCGTCGATCCGAATGGCCGGAGAGCAGGCGCAGTTACCCAGGCAATAGACCGGCTCCAGGGTCAGGGCGCCGTCCGGAGTCGTCTGGTGGAAGCTGATCCCCAGGGTGTCGCGGGCCTGGACTTCAAGGCGGTACGAGCCCATGGCCTGACAGGACTCCGCCCGGCAGATCTGCAACACATGGCGCCCGGCCGGGGCGCGGCGGAAATCGTGGTAGAAGTCGAGCACGCCCTGGACCTCGGCGCGCGAGACGTTCAGGGCGTCACTGATCAGCGGCACCACCTCGGCTGGGACCCAGCCCAACTGCCCCTGGATGGCGTGGAGCAGTGGCAGCATAGGCCCCGGCATGGCGCGGTGAGCCTCGATGATGGCGCGCAGTGCTGCCTGATCGCTTTCGCGATCGGCGTCGACGGGGTTCGACATACGGGTGACTCCTGAAGCCTCTTGGCGCATCCGATGCAAGGATCGCACCGCACCGCGAGCAAGTACCCCCGGGGAATGCGTGGACAAGGTTCCCCGGCGGACCCGCTCCGCGCGCAGCGGTGGCCGCTGCGCCGCTTCCGTCACAGGTGTCACCGACCGCGATCAAGACTGAAACTCTGGTCACGCCGGTTCACTGAGCATCGGATTTCCCGGCAATCACCTTCATTCCGACAGGTGATACGCCGGCTGAAAGCTGCTTCCGCGGGCACTACCTGGTAAGCAGCGTGCTCGGCGGTCGGGTCCTGAGCCGGTCGTTGAGGTCTGCCCGCAGTTCCGTCAGTCCACATCACCCAATCACCAAGCAGGAGCCGGCGACCATGTCCGACGAGAAGGTCTTCACCGAGGAAGAAATCCGCCACCGCATCGCGGCCGAACTACCGCACTGGTACTACGAGGACGGCTGGCTGCGGCGCAGGATTCGAACCAGCGGCTGGAAAAGCACCCTGATGGTGGTGAACACCATCGGGCACTTGGCCGAGGCGGCCTGGCACCATCCGGACCTCACGGTCTCCTATGCCTTCGTCATCGTCAAGCTTGTGACGCACTCGGCGAAGGGCGTGACCGACAAAGATTTCGAGCTGGCCCGCCAGATCGAGCAGACGGTCCTGTGGCGTCCGGACGCCGACAGCGCCTTGGAGGGCACTCCGGATGATCCGCGATTCAAGTACATCAAGTACGACTGAGCCGAGGTCCGTGTGCCGACCCGGCCGCAGTGTCTTGCGGTGGCCTCCGCAGTGGCACGATAGGAGCACAGTGTACCAGCGCCGGCACAGGCACACGCCGTTCGACCTGATCACCGCCAAGGGCCGACCGACCAGCCCCCAGCGGCCGCGCGCTCGCCACGAGCTAGCGTGCGGTGTGTTCGGGTGAGAACAGCTCCCGGGGCCTTGGCACGCGCTTTGCGTCTTGAGATCGCACCAGGCTGCAGGCGACTCGCAGCTCTGGCGGGCCGATGCCGTTTCCGGGATCGGCTGCACGTCGAACGGGTCCCATCAATTTTATCTGAGGAGGCGACAGCCAACATGACCTGGTCAACCCCCGCGTTCGAGGATCTGCGTCTGGGCTTCGAGATCAATCTGTATATCAACAACCGGTAAACCGGCTAACCTAAGAAAGAAGGCGCAGACGCCCTGAGCCGGTCCGCCGACGGCCGGGGCGCGGCCATCTCAAGCCCGCATTCGACACTCCCAGCTCGACCTAACCCAAGCAGTCAGCCGTATGCACATTCGCGTTCTGGGGTCCGGCGCGGGCGGCGGTTTCCCGCAGTGGAATTGCAACTGCCCCAACTGTTCCGGCGTCCGCTCCGGTCGGATCAAAGCCACGGCGCGCACCCAGTCCTCGATTGCTGTCAGTGCCGATGAAAGAGATTGGATTCTGTTCAATGCCTCCCCGGACATCCGCGCCCAGTTGGCGGCATTTCCATCCTTTCAGCCGGGACGCCAGGTCCGGGACACGGCGATCCGCGCGATTCTGCTGGTCGACGCGCAAATCGACCACACGACCGGACTCCTGATGCTGCGCGAGCACACCGCCCCGTGGGACATCTACTGCACCGCGGCGGTCCGGCAGGACCTCACCACCGGATTCCCAATCTTCAACGTCCTCGGTCACTTCCGCGGGGTCAATTGGCACGAGGTGTTAACCGATCAGTCGGATTTCACCATTCCCGGCGCCGCGGGGCTCACGTTTGCCGCCGTCCCGCTGAACAGCGAGGCACCACCCTACTCGCCCCATCGCCACAATACGGTCCCAGGGGACAATATCGGCGTGCGCGTACGCGACGAGCGGACCGGCCGGACGCTGTTCTACGCGCCGGGCTTAGGGCGTATCGACACGTCCGTCCTTGCCCAGATGGAGGAAGCGGATTGCTTGCTGGTGGACGGCACCCTGTGGCGCGACGACGAGATGATCGAATGCGGGATCGGGGATAAACTCGGCAGCGCCATGGGCCACCTGGATCAATCCGGCCGCGGCGGCCTCATGGAGCATCTCAGCCGCCTGGCCCGGCCACGCAAGATCCTCATCCATATCAACAACACCAATCCCATCCTGGACGAGGAATCCCGCGAGCGCCGCGCTTTGGAGCAGGCCGGCATCGAGGTCGCCTTCGACGGGATGACGATCACGCTGTAACCCGATAAACAGAGGGTTGTCAGCACATGAACACACACCTTGGAGTGCTGATGGACACCGCTATCGCGACCCCCTGGAGTAGAGCAGAATTCGAGCAGCGCTTACGGGACAAGGAGCGCTATTACCATATCCATCACGAACTCCATGTGCTGATGAACTCGGGCCAGGTCGACCAGCCGGTGATCCAGGGCTGGGTGGCCAATCGCTTCTATTATCAGACATCCATTCCGCTCAAGGACGCGGCAATCATGGCCAATTGCCCGGATCGGGACGCCCGTCGGCGGTGGGTCCAGCGCATCATTGATCACGACGGCACCCACGGGGATGAGGGCGGCATTGAAGCCTGGCTGCAATTGGGTGAGGCAGTCGGGCTCGCCCGCGAGGATCTGTTGTCGAACAAACATCTACTGCCCGGGGTCCGATTCGCCGTGGACGCCTATGTGGACTTCGCGCGCCGCCAACCCTGGGAAATCGCCGCCAGCTCGTCGCTGACCGAGCTCTTCGCCCCCACCATTCATCAGGCGCGCCTTGACTCCTGGCCGGGACACTATCCCTGGATCGAGCCCCAAGGCTATGCCTATTTCCGCAAGCGGCTCGCCGAGGCGCGCCGGGACGTCGAACAGGGGCTCGCGATTACGCTCGACTACTACCGCACCCGTGAACAGCAGGAGCGGATGCTGGAGGTTCTCCAGTTCAAACTCGATGTCCTGTGGACCATGCTCGACTGCATGTGGGTGGCCTATATCGCCAAGCGCCCGCCCTACCACAATGTCGGCGGTCGCCCATGAGCGCCCCGGAGCCGATCATCGGCCCGGACACGGTGCCGCGCCTGTCGCCGATGTTCCGCCTCCAGTGGGAAGAGGCCCAGGGCTGCCATGTCCTGCTTTACCCGGAAGGGATGGTCAAGCTCAACGGCCCGGCTGGCGAGATCCTCAAGTGCTGCGACGGGGTGCGTTCAGTCGCGGAGATTATCAATGACTTGAGCGCTCGCTTCGCCGCTGCCTCCACCCTGCCCGACGACTGCCGCCAGTTTCTGAAGATTGCCCATGACAACCAATGGCTCCTCATCGACCCTGCCTAAGCCGCTCTGGCTCCTGGCGGAACTCACCTACCGCTGCCCCCTTCAATGCCCCTACTGCTCCAATCCCCTCGACATCGCCCGCTACCAGGACGAATTGAGCACGGCGGAATGGGTACGGGTCTTCCGTGAGGCACGCGCCTTGGGGGCGGTGCAGCTCGGTCTCTCCGGCGGCGAGGCCCTGGTGCGCCCGGACCTGGAAGAACTGATCGCCGCGGCCCACGCGCTGGGCTTCTACACCAACCTGCTCACGTCCGGGGTGGGCATGGACGAGCGGCGTATTCGTGGCTTCAAGGAGGCCGGGCTCGACCATATCCAAATCAGTTTCCAGGCCAGCAGCGAGGAGTTGAACAACTTCATTGCCGGTCACGACTCATTCCGGCACAAGCTGGAAATGGCCCGGCTGGTCAAGCACTACGGCTATCCCATGGTGCTGTGTTTCGTCCTGCACCGACACAACACGGACCATGTAGAACAGATCCTCGACCTGGCCCATGCGCTCCACGCCGACTATGTGGAACTGGCCACCGCCCAATACTACGGCTGGGCCATGCTCAATCGGGATCAGTTGTTCCCGACCCGCGAGCAGGTCGAGCGTGCCGAGGCCACCGCTCACCACTATCAGGAGAAGCTGAAGGGTCGAATGAAGACCCTCTATGTCGTCCCCGACTATTACGAGGACCGCCCCAAGGCGTGCATGAAAGGCTGGGGGGCGATCTTTCTCACCGTCGCCCCCGATGGCACCGCCCTGCCCTGCCATGCCGCCGGCAGCCTGCCGGGACTGAGCTTCCCCAACGTGCGTCAGCATGATCTCGCCTGGATCTGGAACGCGTCGCCGGACTTCAACCGCTTCCGCGGCTTTGAGTGGATGAAGGAGCCCTGCCGCACCTGCCCGGAACAGACCCGCGACTTCGGCGGTTGCCGCTGCCAGGCGTACCTGCTCACCGGCGACCCCGCCAATCCTGACCCGGTCTGCTCCAAGTCACCCCATCATGCTGCACTCCAACAGCAGGTCCAGGCCATCGGCGAGACCCAGACGGGAGCCGTCGCCCCGTTGATCTACCGTAACTTTCGCAACTCCAAGCGACAGATGGGCGGCGCGGCGCCTGATTGATGAATCCGGCCTAACACAGGACACCGGTCTTGAGCCGATCCGTCTCGTCGACCAGGGCGTCGATCATCGCGGGCTCCGCGATCAGGTGCCCCGCGTCCTCGACCAGGAGCAACCGTGAGCCCGGCACCGCCTGGTGCAAAGCCCAGGCACCCTCAAGGGGACAGACCAAGTCCAGCCGCCCGTGCACGATGGTGATGGGCACTGGCGGCAGCCGGTCGGCGCGCTCCAGGATCTCATTATCGTGAAGGAAATAGCGGTGGCGCGCGTAGTGGGTCGCGATGCGGACCTTGGCCAAGACCTGCGCGGCAACGACCGGCGCGGCCGCCACCGCAGGAACGAACGGCCGCTGCCAGGTCAACACCCGCTCCTCCCATGCCGACCAGGCCAGGGCCGCCGCTGACGCCAGCGCCGCGTCCTTGGAACGGACCCGGCGGTGATAGGCCATCGGCAGGCCGGTGGGCGCCGCCGCGGGGACGAGATGACAGAAGTCCCGCCAGGCTTCCGGGAGCAACCGCGCGACCCCGTCCGGCCTGAAGAACCAGTCCAGATCCCGCTGTCGGGCCAAGAAAGTCCCGCGCAGGATCAGCCCGGTCACCCGCTGCGGATACGTTTGCGCGTAGACCAGGGCCAGGGTCGCGCCCCAGGAACCGCCGAACAGCAGCCAGCGATTGATCCCCAACTCCGCCCGGATGGTCTCCAGGTCTCCAACCAATTGCCGGGTGTCGTTATGCACGGTGCCGCCTACCGGGGTCGAGCGCCCGCTGCCCCGTTGATCGACCAGCACGATGCGATAGTGGTCCGGATCGAAATAGCGCCGGTGAACCGGTTGGCACCCGGACCCTGGGCCCCCATGGAGAAAAACAACCGGGCAACCATCAGCCCGCCCACACTCCTCCACAAATAGGCGATGACCCTCGCCGAGGCTCAGACGCCGCGCCGCATAGGGCTCGATCGGCGGATAGAGCATGCGCATGGTGCAACCCCCGGATCACATTGACGAACCACGCTCACGAACGCTGGGACGCACAGAGTGTCCCAGCAATGACACAGACATGACACCCGGATCGCACAGCCGGGAGGGCAACACCACGACAGACCCGTCCGACGAACCAACGAGGCCGAGTGCCGGGGATGCCCGACAGCCCAAGTAAGACACCATGGCGTTGGGGTTTCGGACCGGTACGGGAAGCCCCCGACCGGCCCACATCCTAGGCCCCGGCCAACCCCCGACCGGAACGAGGCAAGGCTTGCGTAAATGCGTCCCTGGCACAGGGTTTGCTGACCTGATGAAGCCAAGGACCACAAACCCGTATGCCATTGAGCGCGCCCTTGAGCCGAGCGCAGCGGCGCCGTGAGCAGTCTGCCTTGAGGCCGCGTCCCCGTCCTGATAATCACAATCCCAGATCGAGGAGGTCTTGACAACATGCAACCGACAAAGCATTCCATCCTAGCCGTCGCGGTCGCCGCCGCAGTGACCTACACCGCATCCAGCGTCGCCAACCCGGGTCTCATCGAGTTGCAACAAGACCCTAATCAATGGGTGATGCCGTCCGGAAACTACTCCAGTACGCGCTACAGCTCACTCGATCAGATCAACGCGGGCAACGTCAAGGATCTGCAAGTCGCCTGGACCTTCTCGACCGGCGTTCTGCGCGGCCACGAGGGCGGCCCGCTGGTCTTGGGGGACGTGATGTACGTCCACACCCCCTTCCCCAACAAAGTCTTTGCGCTCGATCTGAACAACGATGGCAAGATTCTCTGGAAGTACGAACCCCGCCAGGACACCAGCGTCATCCCGGTGATGTGCTGCGATACCGTCAATCGCGGACTCGCCTATGCCGACGGCAAGATCTTCCTCTCCCAGGCGGACACCACCCTGGTGGCACTCGATGCGAAAACCGGCGCCAAGGTCTGGTCTGTGGTGAACGGTGATCCCAGCAAAGGCTCCACCTCGACCGCCGCGCCCATGGTTGTTAAAGATAAAGTGTACGTCGGAATCAGCGGCGGCGAATTCGGTGTGCGCGGCTACCTGACCGCGTATAACATCAACGACGGCAAGCTGGTGTGGCGCGGCTACTCCATGGGTCCCGACGCCGATACCTTGATGGACCCGGAGAAGACCACCCATCTCGGTAAGCCGGTCGGCAAGGACTCCGGCACCGCGACCTGGGAAGGCGACCAGTGGAAGATCGGCGGCGGGACGACCTGGGGCTGGTACTCCTATGACCCGGCGCTGAACCTGATCTATTACGGCTCCGGCAACCCCAGCACCTGGAACCCGGCACAGCGCCCCGGCGATAACCGCTGGTCCATGACCATCTGGGCGCGCGACGCCGATACGGGGATGGCGAAATGGGTCTATCAGATGACCCCCCATGACGAATGGGACTATGACGGCATCAACGAGATGATCCTGGTCGATAAGGAGATCAAGGGTAAGCCGCGCCAGGCCCTGGTCCATTTCGACCGCAACGGCTTCGGCTACACCCTGGACCGCGTCACCGGCGAACTGCTGGTGGCCGAGAAGTTCGACCCGGCGGTGAACTGGGCGACCCACGTGGATATGGCGACCGGACGGCCGCAGGTCGTCGCCAAATACTCCACCGACCACAACGGTGAGGACGTGAACACCACCGGTGTCTGTCCGGCCGCCTTGGGCAGCAAGGACCAGCAACCGGCCGCCTATTCCCCACGCACTGGCCTGTTCTATGTCCCGACGAATCACGTCTGCATGGACTATGAGCCGTTCAAGGTCTCCTACACCGCGGGTCAACCCTACGTGGGCGCCACCCTGACCATGTATCCGGCGCCCGGCGGCACCACCCTGGGCAATTTCATTGCTTGGGACGCGGATAAAGGCAAGATCGTCTGGTCGGACCCTGAGCAGTTCTCGGTGTGGGGCGGGGCCCTGGCGACTGCCGGTGACGTGGTCTTCTACGGCACCCTGGAGGGCTATCTGAAGGCCGTAGACGCCAAAACGGGCAAGCAACTCTATAAGTTCAAGACCCCGTCCGGCATCATCGGCAATGTCCATACCTATACCCATAACGGCAAGCAATATCTCGCCGTCCTGTCCGGTCTGGGCGGCTGGGCCGGCATCGGGATGGCCGCCGGCCTGACCGATCCCACTGCCGGTCTCGGTGCCGTAGGCGCCTATGCCTCCTTGAGCGACTACACCCAATTGGGCGGCCAGCTCACGGTGTTCTCGCTGCCGAACTGACCTGACCGGCCGTCCCCTGGCCGCCGGCCGGGGGGTGCGGCCATCCGAGCGGCGCCATCCAAGCCGGCCGCCCAAGATGGGTGGCGTCTTGGCGACGAGCCATCGCTGCCCATCGCATCCAGCATCGAGACCTGCCATGAGACACGCCAAGGGTAACCGGAAGGCCTTGAGCCTCAAACTCCTCACCACGTTCATGCTCGCGGGCGCCGGCGTGCTGTCCGCCGCGGATACCCCTCCCGCCGATTACAAGGCATTCAAGTTCTCCGCCGATCATCCCTATTTTTTCCAGGACGGCAAGGTCGACTTCGGGACCTACAACGGCTTCCGCAGATACCACTCCGAATGCCACGTCTGCCACGGACCTGCAGGGATGGGCAGCGCCTACGCACCCGCCCTGATGAGCTCAATGAAGGTGCTGAACTTCGATCAGTTCGTGACCGTGGTCATCCAAGGCCGCAAAGGCCTCGACAACCGGGTCATGCCCTCCTTCGCCAGCAATCAGAACGTGCTGCCCTACATGAGTGACATCTACGCCTATCTGAAGGCGCGCTCCGACGGGGTCATCGACGTCGCCCGCCCGGCCAATTTCCCGAAGGCCAAACCGGACCCCAAACCAGCGGCACCGGCACCCGCGGCGCAAACCTCGGCGGCGGCTCCCGTCAAGCCCTAGACAGATGGACATCGGGCACCGCGGTCACTTGAAGCGTACCCCCGCGCCGTACCATCGCTGGTGCGGCGCCTTGCGTGCGTTCTACTATTTGATGCCTCTGACGATCCTGGTGACGGGCACGCCGGCCTTGGGGGCGATCGATCACGAAGCCCGTTCCGGCCAGTACCTGACGGTCTGCGGGGACCCCAACAACCTGCCATTCTCCAACCAGCAACTGGAAGGCTTTGAGAACAAGATCGCGGAGCTGATCGCCGCCGGGTTGAATCGCCCGCTGCATTACCGTTGGTGGCCCCAAACCGTGGGATTCGTCCGCAACACGCTCCAGACCCGCCTATGCGACCTGATCATGGGGATCAGCACGGTCAATGATCTGGTCCAGAATACCAACCCCTATTACAGGTCCGTCTACACCTTGGTCTATCGGCGCGATGCCGGTCTCAACCTCCAGACGCTCAAGGACCCCGCGGCCAAGGGTCTGCGCATCGGGGTCGTGGCCGGAACCCCGCCCGTCAGCCTGCTCACGCGTTACGATCTGCTGGGGCAGACCCGCTCGTATGAGCGGGCCGTCGACACCCGACTCTACGCCCCGGCCCGGGATGCCGTGGACGACGTCGCCCGCGGTCAGTTGGATCTGGCGGTCATCTGGGGACCGATTGCGGGCTATGTGGCTCGGCAGCAGCGCATCCCCCTGACCCTGGTGCCGCTGCCCGCGGAAGAAGAGGGTATCCCGCTGGCCTTCAGCGTTTCCCTGGGCATCCGTCCTCGTGAGACCGCCTGGAAACATGAGTTGAACGCGCTGTTGGAACGGCTCGCGCCCCAAATCCTGACGATCCTTCAAAGTTACGGTGTGCCGTTGCTGGACATGCATGATCAACTGATCTTCGACGCGGACGGTTACCGCATTGATCAGTTTATCGGGTCCGTCCCTGCCACCGCCCCCGGCGCCACCACCGTCAACACCAGGGAGGTCGAGGCCCTGCGCGAGCAGGGTCATGTCACCCTGATCGATGTCCTGCCCGCGCCGCCAAAGCCCGCCGGTCTGGGGCCGACCGACCTCTGGCTGCCACCGCCGCGGCTCAACATCCCAGGCTCAGTGTGGCTCCCCAACATCGGCTATGGCCGACTCTCCGACGAACTCACCGATTACTTGCAACGTCATCTGGAACGGCTGACCGGAGGTGACCACGGCCACCGGCTGATCGTGTATTGCCGTGCCGACTGCTGGATGTCCTGGAACGCCGCCAAGCGGCTGGCCGCCGCGGGCTACACCGCGGTCTATTGGTACCCCGACGGCGTCACCGGCTGGGAGGCGGCCGGGCTGCCGCTGGCGGTGAGCCGCCCGGTACCGCCGGATTAAGGCGACCGCGGCGATCGCGGTTGCTACCGCACACCCTCCGGCCGCGGCAGCAAGAAAGCCAACCCGCCCAGCAGCACGGTCGTACCGAGCACGAACAGGTGCAGATTGACCGCTCCGGCGAGCGCGACGCGGGGATCCACCCCCAAGGGGATCAAGGCCGCGACCGCTGCCAGTTCATAGCTGCCGCTGCCGGCGATGCCGTGGAAGGGCAGGACGCTCGACAGTTCCGCCCCCATGACTCCGGCCATGACCCGCCAGAAATCGACCGGAACGAAATGCGCCAGCACGCTGGCGAAGGCGATGAACTTCAGCGTCCAGGTAACCGCTGTCCACAGATAGACCCGGACGATCCGCCAGGGGTCGCGCGGGGCCGCGGCGGCGACCGTGCGCACCAACTGCCTGGCGCGCCCGCCCCCGGCGAGACGCGCCGAGGTCCCCGCGCGGCTGATCAGGGCGAGCAGCGACAGTGCGCCGATCCAGGCCAGACCGGCCGCCCACCAGAGCCAGCCGGGATCGCGCAAATACAGAATCAGGATGCCGATCAGACCCAGGAAGTGCATGTCCAGGATGCGGATCCACAGGAGCGCGGCACCGGCGTCGAGAACGCCGAAGCCGAAATAGCGGCGCATCAGCCAGGGGAAGACCAGTTCACCGGTGCGCATCGGCAGCAGATTGTTGGCCGCATTGTGCAGGATGGTGAGACGCAGCAGCGGCATGAACCGGCCGGTGAACCGCGGACTGAACCAGGCGGAGACGCGCACCGCCCGCACGCCATAGCTCAGTGCCGTGAGCAGAACAAGCCAGGCGATCAGCGTCGGGGAGAAGGCGCGCCAGGGGGCGAGCAGCGGGCCCCAGCCGACGGTGTAATGCACCGCGGCGATCAGGGCGACGAGCAGTGCCGCGCCCATGGCCCAATCGCGCGGCCGGCCGAGCCGCAGGGTCGCCGCATCGCGGTCGCGAGGCTGCCGCGACGCGCCTGGGGGCGACACGGCGTCCAGGCTCAGCGACGCCGTTGTTTCGGCGGATAAATCGGCGGCTCGCCCGGCGGGCGGGTCTTGAAGCGGCGGTGCACCCAAAAATATTGCTCCGGCATGGTGTGAATCCGCGCTTCGATCACCTGGTTCATCCGGGCGGCATCGGCCCGCGGGTCGCCGCTCGGGAAGGGCGTGAGCGGCGGATCGAAGATCAGTTCCAGACCCTGCCCCCAGGGCAGATAGCGCGCGAAGGTCGGGATTACCAGGGCGCCGCTCATGGCGGCAAAGCGTCCGAGCATCGGGATCGTCGAAGCCGCCACCCCGCAGAAGGGCACGAACAAACCACGACGCCCGGCATCCTGATCCGGCAGGTAAAAGAAAGGGATTCCCTGTTTGATGACACGCAGCAGACCGCGCAGGTCGTCACTGCGCTCGATCGAGACACTGCCATACTGGCGCCGCGCCCGTTTCACCTGCCAATCCACCACCGGATCGCGGATCTTCTGATACATATAGACCCCGGAATGGACCAGGCCGGTAAAGGCCGCCCCGCCCAGTTCCAGGCCCACGAAGTGCGGGACCAGCACGATCACCGGTCGCCCGGCGGCGATGCAGCCGTCGATGCACGCACGGTTGCGCACGCGCACCAGTCGCCCCAGGCGCGCCCGCGAGATGCCCCACCCGACGCCCTGACTCAGGGCCGCAACCCCGAGCCAGCCGAAATGCGCGCGCAGCACGCGCTCGCGCTCCTTGGGCGCGGCAGCGGCGAGACAGAGCGCCAGATTGCGCCGGGCCACCGCGCGCCGCTCCCGTGCCAGCAGATAAGCGAGCCGTCCGAATCCCTGGCCCAAGGCCCAGAGGAGCGGGAACGGCAGCCGCCCCAGTGCATAGACGAGACCGACCACCAGCCAGCTCGGCCAGTGGCGGGGGTGCCGGAGCCCGTTGCCATCACCCATCGCATGCGTACCTGACATCTGAACAGCGTCGTTATACCCGTCGTTGTTGGTTTTTGGTTTCTCGTTTTTCGTTTCTCGTTTTTCGCAACCCAATGTTTGATCATTCTTAACTGAAAACGAGAAACCGAAAACCCAAGACCCTTCCGTCTATCGTACTTATTCGAACACGGCTTCGGCGATCCGCGCCACATAGGGCAGACCGGCAAGGGCGTGGAGTATCACCCGAAATCCGTCCTGATGGGTATTGCCGAGCACCAGAACCTGATCGGGCGTGCAGCCGATGCGGCCGCGGCGGCCCGGATGGAAGCGGGCGCTGGGGTCGATAGCCGCGACCTGGGCCCGGAACGCGGGGCCATCCGGGATGCAGAATTCATAGTCCAGCGCGCGCAGGCCGTCGGGCGGACCCTGGAGCCCGGACGCGTTCAGCCGGTTCAAGTCGAAGCCGATCGGCGCCGCAACGCCCTCCCCCGCCGTCGCGCCGACCGGGCCGCCGAGCAACGCGCCCAGCGCCAAGCCAACCCACACTCCACGGCGACGTGACAAGCCATCCTGTCGGGCCTGGGAACGGTTCAGGAACAAGCGATACACATCCATAAAGATTTAAACCGCGCCAACTGTAGCAATCGTCGAGTCTGCCGGGGCCGATCCCATCCAAAAGCATCGCGTACCGCGCCGGGCGCGGTTTAACGCTCGAACTTGTAGAAAATATCGCCGCCCGGATTCTCTCCGGTCTCGGTTTGCAGTTCGATATTGCGGCTCCAGTCATACCGCAGCTTCACCGCGTCCTTGCGGTCGCCGATGCCGCTCTCGTATTCCACGAACAGCTTGGGCGCCACATAGGTTCCGACCGCCACCGTCTGGTCTTCCGGAGCCGAATCGCTGCGGGGCGCGATCCCGGTCAGGAGGTACTTGGTGATCTCGGCCTGGCTCAAGTTCGGATCACTGTCCGAGAAGAAGGCAAGCTTCGGCTTGCGGATGTTCCCGAGGACCCGCACGCCGGCACTGGCACCTGCAGTCTCACGCTGGGCCTGGAGCAAGAGGCCCGGATTGCCGATCGGCGTCATCGCATAAACCAACCGCCCTTGCTCGATGGTCAAAGGGGCGCCGATCTCGGCGCCCAGACCGAAACCGGCGGAGAAACGGTAGATCCCATCGACGATGGCCAGTTGACCATCCCCCAGCATCTCCTTGCCCGGGGTCTGCACCACCCGCAAGTCGCCGGTCAGCCGACCCCGCACACCAAAGGCGTCGAGCGTCACGTTGTCGCCGAGCTTCAGACGCAGATCGATGTCGATCGGAAACGGTGACTTTGCCGCTCCGGCCTGATCGACCAGCACCACATCCGGCGATGCCGAGACCGTACCCGCCGGGATGGTACGCGGCCGGATACGCGCCTCCGGGACACTGATCTCACCCGAGACGCGGGCACCCGGCGGTGTCAGATCAACCTGGATACGCGGCGACACCAAAGCGAAATACTCTTTTGTATCAGCTATTTTTAGCTTATCACCCGCGACCATGAAGCGGCCGGCCAGACCCGCGGGACCCAAGCGCGCATCACCGCTCAGTTCCAGCCGTCCGCCACCGATCTGCCCCTGACCCTGGAGATCGACGCGCTCCATGCTCGAGGCCAACAGATTGATGTTCAGCTCGGCGATCTTGAGCCCGATCAGCGGCACCTCGGCGCCGAACTTGCGCAATGCCGCGTCCCCTTTGAGCCCGGGTTTGCCGAGGGTCCCACTCAACGACAGCTCGGCAGCGATGCTCCCGGTCACCCCGGTCAGATCCGGCACCAACTGGGCCAGGCGCGCCAACCCGTCGATCTTGGCCTTGAGGCCGCCGCGCAGGGGCTGATCCGGACGCGCCGGATTGTCCAGCCGCCAGCCCGGCAACTCCGCCGACGCGCTGACCTCACCCCACCCCTTGAGCGGAAAAGCGAGACGCCCCCCCAGGCCCTTGGTTCCCGCGTCCAGTGTCAGACGGGTTTTGGAGAAATCCAGCACCTCCGATCGGCCCCCAGCCATCATCAGACGGATCCGGCCGTTTGGAATCTGGCCGACCAGATTGCCGGTCAGCACTGGACCCGCGGCCTGGAAACGGCCCTTGATCTGCGCCGCACCCTCGGCACTCTGATTCTCCGGCAACAGGCCCTGGAGCAACTCAAACCCGAGCTTGTCCAGGTCGATATCCGCCGTCCACTGACCCACTGCGGTCTGGTTGAAGCCGACGCAGCCCCCCGAGATCTTGCCGTTGCGCAGACATAGAGGCCCGGCGGCAATCCTGGGACCGGCAAGCGCGACCGGCATGGTCTTCTGCAAACGCCAATTGCCATAGGGTTGACTGTCCAGCTCGAGCCTGGTCAATGCCCCCTGGTAGGCGCCCTGGTCCTGGAGTCCACCGTTGGCCTCCAGTCGGACCGCCAGCGGTTCGCCCGTCAAGACGACGTTCAGCCGATGGCTCGGCATGCTGCCTGCGCCGCGCACTTTGAGGCTGTCCCACCGCAAGGCCCCAACCGCCAGACCGGTTGCATCGAGTTCGAGCTTGAGCGGACCCGTGGGGGTCAATGCCAGATCCAGGTTTCCGGTCAGACCGGCCATGCGCTGGCCGGCCGCTTCGACGCCCTTGGCGCTCAGGTCCATCCGTACCCGCGGCGCCTGCATCGTCCCGGCGACCCGGCCAGTGGCTTGGACGCTGCCCTTGGCCTGCGGCAGCAGACTCGCCAGATCGGGCGAGGCGAGTTCGAAACGCAGGTCGAGTGTCTCGCCGGCCAAGGTGCCGTCCACCCGCGCCACGCTGGGCCCCGAGGACGCGGTCAAGTCCTCCACGCGCAGCGTCCCCGCGGCCATCCCGACCTGGCCGGTCGCGGCGATGGGATAACCCCGCAGGGTGCCCTGAACGCCTTCCAGCGCCGCCGTGAGGTTTGGCCCAGTGGCTTCCAGAGTGCCCTGCGTCCTGATCCGGCCGTCGATGCGGCCCGGCCAGGCGAACGCATAGGCGCCGGGATCGATCCCGTCGGCCGTCAGCTCCGCCGCCCAGGTGACCTGCGGGTCCCAGCCGGCGCGGGCGCGGCCCGCAATGCGGCCCTTCAGGGCATCCAACCGCAGGGTCTCGATCACGGTGCCCTTGCCATCGCCCGTGCCGCCGACGGACAGCCGCGCAGGCGGCAGCCCCGGCCCCTGGGAACCGGCCAGCAGATCATAACCGAAGCCGTCGAGCCCGCCCTTGCTGTCCAGCGCCAGGCTGATCCGGTCATCCAGGCCCGGCGCCAGCCCGGCCGGGTTCAGGTCCCGGCCGCGCAGCTTCAGGTCCCAGGCGAGCGCGGGTGCCCAGGCGAGGTCGCCGCCGACCTCCAGGGTCCCGCCAAGGGTCTTGAGCGCCAGTGCGGCGATGCGCGTGCCCGTGGCGTTTCCGCTGCCCTTGAGGTCCAGGTCGATCGCCGGGAACCCGAGACCTTCGGCCGCGGCGGAGACGGCATAGTCATAGGCATCGAAGGTGCCGGAGGCGTTCAGCCGACCGCGTGGGACCGCGGCCACCAGAGCGCCGGACAGCGGCCAGCGCAGCCGCTCCCAGGCACCCTTGATCTGGAAGGTGCCGGGGTTGGGTTTGAGGTCCAGGCCGCCCGCGGCCTTGAACACCGCCCCGGACACCGATTCATGCAGTTGCAGCGTACGCAGCGCCAGCGCCCGATCTTTCCAGGCGGCGTCCAGCTCCACTTCGAGCCGGCCGAAATCAGGCAGGTTCGGCGCCTGCGCCTCCAGCGTACCGGTCAGGGTCGCGGCATCCAAGTCGCCGCGGGTTTCCAGGCGCCCGCGCACCGCCACCTCCGGGGCGCCCGCCTGAAAATCCGGCACCCGCACGTCCTTGATCTGGAGCAAACCCTCCCAGTTCGGCCGCCCGAGCAAATCCTGGACTTGGGCATCCAATTCGACCTGCGCCGAGCCGCTCAGGTCGACCTTCATGACCAACCGTTCGAAGTCGCCGCTGAGCTGACCCCGGCCTTTGATCTGTGCCGTCGACCCCAGGCCCAGGTCCCAGTCCAGGCGCAAGTCCAGTGGATACTGATCCCGCAGTTCCATCCGGCCCTCGACACGCGCCGCGAGCCGGGGTTCCGACAGGTCGAGCTCCAACCGCAGGAGGTCCAGGTCACTGCCCGCGAGCCCCCCTGCCAGCAGGGCGCGGTCCAGGACAACAACGGGCACCGCGCTCCCCCGCTGCAGCACCCGCAACCGCTCCACCAGGATCTCGTCGATCGCGACCCGCACGGGCAGGCCAATCTGCGGCAACGCAATCGGCTGCGGTTCTCGCTCCTGACCGGGGACGGTGACGATATCCAGGTCGCGCGCCGCCAGCCGGGCAACCCGCAAGGTGCCGCCGAACACACTCAGCGGCGACCAGTCCAGCTCGAGACTGCCCAACCGCAGGTCCAGGTCGGTGAGATGCACCTCCAGATCCTCCAGATGCAGCCGCCCCAGGACCCGACCCTCCACCTTGCCGACACGGATGACGCCGGGGGCCAGATCCTCTGCAAGCCCGAGTGCGGCGCGCAGGCCCGGCTGGGTGCCGAGCACCAGCAGCGACACCACCAGCACCGCCAGAACAAGCTGAACGAACAAGCCGCCGAGCAGGCGCAATGAGCGGATCAGCGGACGTCGCCGCGGGCGCGCCGGGGCCGGGTCAGTTGGGGCCGCGGCAGTCTGGACCCCGTCAGTCATGGGCGCCGACCCGGTGATCGGTGTCCAAGGCTCAAGGCTCCAACCCCAGGGCACGCAACCGCGCGGCCAACTGCTCGGCACGCGCGTACTCCTGCTCGGCGCGGGCACGCTCCAGCTCCGCGCGGGTACGCTCCTGCTCGGCACGGGCACGCTCCTGCGCGACACTGTCACGCGCCGACCGCGCTTGCGCGGCCTCGTGCTCAGCCTTGGCGGTCGCCTGCGCGGCACGCGCCGCCTCATCACGCAGCCGCGCGGCCAACTCGACCGAGGTCAAGAACGGCTGCCCCTGGGGATCGAAGATCTCCAGCGTCTCGCCGGTCAACGCAAAGCGGATACCGAGCCGCGGGCTGATCCAGCCGTTCAAGTGGGACATCCGCCGCAGCCGCCCCTCCTGGCGCAGCCAAATCTCCAGCGTGTTGGGCGAGGGATCATAGACGTAGTACTCCTCGACCCCATAGACATCATAGAAGGCCAGTTTGTCGGCCATCTCCTTGACGCTGTTGGCCGGAGAGAGGACCTCGAAGACCACCTGCGGCGCAATACCGCCCTCTTCCCACTGTTTGTAAGAGCCGCGGCGACCCTTGGGCCGGCCGACGGCGACCATCACGTCCGGAGCCACAGGCCCCGTGATCCGACGGTCGGGAACCGGATACCAGAAGAGATCCCCGGCGACGAAGACCTGCGGGTCCTGCGCAAAAAGGATCTCGAGATTCTCCTTGATCTTGACCAGCCACTCATACTGCTCGGTATTCTCCGCCATGGGCTCGCCGTCGCTCTCCGGATAGGGATCGTCGGGGTCGAAATGTGCAAGCGGATTCATCGCCGCGGTCCTCCGTTGGGGGTTGGCGTCAGTCGGAAGTGTAACCTAAGGCCGTCACCCGTAGGATGCGGTGAGGAACGGACACTGGTGGCGAAGCCGCCGGGGGTGTGCATGATGACGCGGCTACACCGATACTTCGGATCTCACCCGGCGCGACACCTTGATATCGGCAAGTGCAGCGATCCCATCCACTTCGAGCTCCGGGCTCAAATGAGGCCTCAGCCCACGCGGCTGGCGCGGATGGGGCGAAAACCCCTCGCCGACCCGCTCCAAGTCGGCCTTGCTGCTACTGTAATAGCGTGCCGCCTGCATCGTCTTAGGCAGGTTCTTCAGCACATGCCACAGGCTCCAGCGATGTTGCCACAGGCGTCGCGAGAAGCGCCGTCGATAGCCTTTGCTGTCATAGAAACGACGGACCTGCGTATTATACAGTGCGTCCATCTCCGCCCGCGACGCGAAGCCCTTCGGCAAGTAGACAAAGTTGAGACAGTTCATCAACCGCCAGTCTTCGTTGAATTCGCCCGATTCGCCTCCGACGCATTCATCCCAGATCGGCGCCCCGTACATGGGACTAAACTTGCTCATATTCATTTCATCGAGATCGAGCGACAGCATGAAAGCGCTGGTCGCGGCGATCGTTTGCGGTGTCTCGCCGGGCAACCCAAAGATGAATAGCCCCTTCGCCCGCAGCCCCGCGGCGCGAATCTGCCCGACCGTCCGGCGGACGCGGTCCAAGCTGACGCCCGCCTTGTGCCGTTCCATCATGCCCGGATCGGCCGACTCGATACCCATGGACACCATCAATGCGCCGGCGCGCTTGAGCAGGCGCAACATCTCGTCCGACGTGTGGCCGGTGCGCACCGCGCAGTTGAAGTCTATGCCCAGAGGTTTTGCGATCAGTCGTTCGCACAACTCCGTCACGCGCTGACGTTGTGCGGTGAACAGATCGTCGTAGAAATTGATATGATGCACGCCGAAACGGTCACGCAGGTACTTCATGTGCGCATAGACGTAATCTGCGGAATTCGTCTTGTACAAGCGCTCGAACACCGTGCGATCACAGAACGAGCAGGTGTAAGGGCAGCCGCGGGAGGTGACCATGGTCGCGCCATACCGCTTGACATAGGAAAACAACGGCAGATGGTAACCGCGAGGGAAACCGACGAGTTTCTCGTAAGCGGGAAACGGCAAGTCATCGAGATCGAGGATACGCCGACGCCGCGGGTTGGAAACGATGTCGTCGCCACTGCGATAGCAGAGATTGGCGATCTCGCGCGGGTCCCGGTGCTCGGCCAAGTCCAGCATCGCTCCCTCGCCTTCGCCGATGCACAGATAATCGATTTCCGGAAAGTGTCGCAGCAGCGCTGCGCCAATCGCGGAAACGTGCACATTGCCGAACACAATTCGAACCTGAGAACGTTTCGCCTTGACCCGCGCCGCGATCTCGAAGGCATCCATGAAGCCCGAGGTCGTGACCGAAAAGCCAACCAGCTCGGGGTTCGTCGCCAACACGATCGCGACATTGGCGTCGATCGAAGTCGGCGCGCCAGGGCCCAGACAATCGTGTACAGCGCACGGATGCCCATGCTGCTCCAGCCAGGCCGCCAGTTGCAGGATGCCCAGCGGCGCCATGCGATTCGCCAGCAGCGAGAAATCCGGCTGACCGGGTACGAAATTGAATCCGGCCGGGTGAACAAGCGTGATTCTCATGTCGACACCAGAGGAAAAGTTGCCTGCTGCGAATGCCGCCGAATTCCGTCTGCACGAAACCAGCCTGCCTCTTGGCGAAGTGCCGTTCATCGCCCCGAAAACGTTGGTACCGCCGGGCTGGCCGCGTTCAATTCCGCCCTTGAGGTGACCGCCCACTGCACAAAAACTGCCGCGGGGCGCACGAGGGAGTTTAGCCCGCGCAAGTTATCGAGTAAACTGCAGGTGGTCGCCTTGGGTACGGAACGGCGGGCTGCTCTCGTCCCGGAGTCTCGGTTACTATAAAGCCATCAGTTCGGTGCGGAAATGTCACGAGAAATCAATAGCGTCGGCATCGCGCTTGCCCTGATACTCGCCGCCAACCCGAGCGGTTACGCCGCCAATTCCACCGAGCAGATCGATCGGCGATTTTTCCAACGGACATTTAATCGGGATCATCCACAATGCGAATGAATCGGGCTATCGCTAACCCAGAGCACGGCGCGGCCGCGAACTGCTGGGCCTGCACCGGGAGCGTTTGGCTCGATCCCATGTAGTTGCGAAATCATTATGTCTGAAGCCACTCCTGAACTACAAAGCGAGGTTGCCCGACTCATCGTCGATGCCCTCAATCTCGACATCAAGCCGGAAACGATTCAACCCGAGGCGCTCCTTTATGGCGAGGGAATGGGGCTCGATTCCATCGATATCCTGGAAGTGGCCCTCGCCGTCTCCAAGCGCTTCGGCTTTCAGTTGCGTACGGATAATGCGGACAATGTCCGAATCTTCAATTCTCTGCGCAGTCTCACGGAGCATATCGCGGCGGCGCGGACAAAATGAGCCTTCCCCATATTTACACTTTTCGTTTAGCCTTCATCGCTGCCGGGATCATTGGTTACCCGATATTGGCGTATTACAGCACCACCCCGGAGGCGGTCGATACGGTTCCAGCGCTTGGCCTCACCGTCTCGCTGGCGCCGGTGCTGGCGATACTGGCGTGGGTGGCCTGGCATTCCCCCCGGCGGCTCGTCATGCTTGCGCTTTGCGTCACGGTAGGGTTTCTGCTATGGCAGCACCGGGACACGCTGGAACGCAATGTCGGCTGGGTCTACTTCATCCAGCACGCCGGCACCTATGTGCTGCTGGGCGCCTTATTCGGCATGACCCTGAGACGCGGGCGGCACCCCCTCTGCACGCGCTGTGCGCAGGCTTTGCGCGGCAACCTCAGCCCGGAGGTGGCCCGCTACACGCGCTCCGTCACGCTGGCTTGGACGCTGTTTTTTCTGGGTATCAGCCTGATTTCCACACTTCTGTTCGTATTCTCCAACATCAATGTCTGGTCGGTTTTCGCGAACTTTCTGACACTGCCGCTGATCGCACTGATGTTCGTCGTCGAACATCTGGTGCGCCTGCGCAAGCTGCCATACCTTGAGCAACACAGCATCCTGGATAGCATCGTCGCCTTCCGCAATATCCCCGAGGCAGACCCCGGCGTCTCCCTTCATACCCGCTGAGTTGCCATTGCGTCCGACCATGTCGACACTGCCGCTGATTGCCCATCGCAGCCCTGATGCCATCGTGGCCTGGCGCGACAGCCTGCCGGTCAGCGCCCGGCAGTTTCTAAGCGATGTTGAGCAGGTGGCCGGATTGCTGCCCGCGGGGCGGAATGTGCTTAACCTGTGCCGCGACCATTACCGTTTTGCCGTGACCCTGGCGGCTTGCATCGTCAGCGCCCGAACCAGCCTGTTGCCGTCCACACACACCCCGGAAACGATACGGCAACTGCGGCACATCGCCCCGGATATCTTTTGCATTGCCGACCAGGCTGCCCGCGATGTCGACTTGCCCGTCTTCCTCTATCCCGACCGGACGCCGACGTCCGCTGCTGACCGGGTGATCCCCAACATCGACTGCGAACAGGTCATCGCGCACGTGTTTACGTCGGGATCCACGGGCGTACCGGAACCCCATCCTAAGCGCTGGGGCAACCTGGTGCGCAGCGTGCGTGCCGAGGCGCAACGGCTGGGCGTCGCCGCCGGCTACGCCACGCTCGGAACCGTGCCGGCGCAGCACATGTATGGTCTGGAATCCACCTTACTGATGCCCCTGCAGAGCGGTGGATCGCTGCATGCCACACGACCCTTTTATCCGGCCGACATCTGCGCAGCGCTGGCGGCTCTGCCCCGGCCCCGGTTGCTGGTCACGACGCCCTACCACCTGCGGACACTCCTGGCGGAGTCGGGCACCGTGCCGACCGCGGACCTGTTGCTGTCCGCCACCGCCCCGCTCGGGCGCGACTTGGCAGTCGAGGCCGAGACCCGGTTTGCAGCCCCCTTGTTCGAAATTTACGGCTGCACCGAGACCGGCCAGATTGCCTCCCGACGCACCACCCGTGATGCCGCCTGGCAGACCTTCCCGGACGTCCGCCTGCGTTACGCAGGGGAGGACGTCTGGGCCGAGGGCGGGCACGTCACCAGGCCGACACCGCTAAGCGACGTCATTGAGTTGGTGGATGCGGACCCGACCCATTTCCTGCTTCACGGCCGCCATGCCGAAGTCGTCAACATCGCCGGCAAACGGACCTCGCTCGGCTATCTCAATTACCATCTCAACGCCATCACGGGGGTGTTGGACGGCGTTTTTCTTCAGCCGCTTGAAGGCGATGATCGCGCGTCGGGAGGCATCCGCCGCCTGCTTGCCCTGGTGGTGGCACCGGAGTTGACGCCGGCAGCCCTCATGCAGGCGCTGCGCGAACGCATCGATCCGGTCTTTCTCCCCCGACCGCTGCTGTTCGTGGATGCGCTGCCGCGCAACGCCGCCGGGAAACTGCCAAACCAAGCGACGCGGGCATTGCTGGCGCGCTTGCAGTCGCCAACGACAACCGGCCTGCCGACATGATGGATGTGCACCTGCCGCTTTCGGTCGCTGCCGATCATCCGGCCTATGCCGGTCACTTCCCCGGCCAGCCGATTCTGCCGGGCGTGGTGCTGCTGGACGAGGTCCTCCATGCCCTGGCCGCACAGCAGGGACTGGAGCCGGCCGTCGGCCAGATCACATCGGCGAAGTTTCCGCGCCCGGTTAAACCGGGGCAGGCGCTATGCCTCACTTATGCCGCGACGGCACCAGGCGTGTTTCGCTTCGCGGTCATGGCTGACGAGCGGCTGGCAGCCGGCGGCGTCATGACCTTCGCGGCGACCGGCCTGGGAGCTGATAGCGCGTGACCCCCCCGGATCCCGCGCGCCAAGCCGAATGGGCGCGACGCCAGGAACGCAGCAACATGGCCATGCTGCGAGTAATGACCTGGATCTCGCTGCGCTTGGGGCGCCGCATCGCGCGCGGCCTGCTGTTCGGCATCAGTCTCTATTTTCTGTTGTTTGCCTCGGCCGCCCGGCATGCCTCCCGTGCCTATCTGCGGCGTGCCCTGGGGCGGGCACCACGACTGCGCGACTTGTTTCGGCACTTTCACACCTTCGCCACCTGCACCCATGATCGCGTTTACCTGCTCAACGACCGCTTGGATCTCTTCGATATCCAAGTGCACGGCGCGGCGGCGCTCGAGGCGGTACTGGCGGCCGGGCGTGGCGCTTTCCTGATCGGCGCCCACTTGGGCAGCTTCGAAGTGGTGCGTGCGGTCGGCCGGCAGCGGCTGGGGCGTCGGGTTGCCATGGTCATGTACGAGAACAATGCCGTCAAGATCAACGCTGCCTTAGCGGCCATCAACCCTGCCGCGGTGCAGGAAATTATCCCCCTTGGTCAACTCGATTCCATGCTCCGGGTGCGTGCCCGGCTGGACGAGGGCATGGTGCTGGGTGTTCTGGGTGATCGTACCTTGGACGATGGCCCCGCCCTGCCGGTAAAATTTCTGGGTGAAACAGCCGGCTTTCCTCTCGGCCCCATGCGCCTGGCCGCCACGCTCGAATGCCCGGTGCTCTTCATGACGGGCCTGCATCTGGGCGGCAACCGCTACGCCATCCATTTCGAGCCGCTGGCGGATTTCACGGGTATCGAGCGCAACAGGCGCGCTACGGCCATCCGTGAGGCGCTCGCCGCCTATGCTGCCAAGCTGGAGCGGCATTGTCATGGCGCGCCGTTCAACTGGTTTAATTTCTTCGATTTCTGGCGCTCACCCGCGGGTGGCGGGCGCGCTGTCACATGATTCGGAACAATCATCACGTGTACTTCAAGGTGATCCTCAGCATGTTCTTGCTCGGATTGCATCCGGCGGCGCCGGCCGGCCAATTCACTGTCGCCGAACTCATGAGCGCATTCGCCGACAATACGTATGGGACAGCCTCCTTCAGCGAGAAGAAGTACATTTCCATGCTGGACATCCCGGTGGAGTCGTCCGGCGAACTGCTGTTCGCCCCCCCCGCCCGCCTGGAGAAACGCACACTCAAGCCGAAGCCGGAAACCCTGGTACTGGATGGCGACGCCCTCACCATCGAGCGACAGGCCAAAAAACATACGCTACAACTCAAGGATTATCCGGAAATGGCAGCCATGATCGTGGGCATACGCGCCACGCTGGCCGGCGACCGCGAGGCACTGGAGCAAGTCTATCGCCTCGACCTCGAAGGCAACCGTGACCGCTGGACTTTGATGCTGACACCGCGGGACAGCCGCGTGGCCTTCATGCTGGCCCACATCCGCATGGACGGGACCCGGGCTGAGGTACGCACGGTCGAGATCGTACTGGCCGACGGCGATCGTTCGGTCATGACCGTCAGTCAGAGCGCTGCGCCATGAGACGGCGCGGCGGCGTCGCGTTCACCCTCTGGCTGGTGTTGCTGTCGGCCTGTCTGTGGGTGGTGGTGCGGACGCACTACAGGGCCGACTTGTCTGCCTTTTTGCCGCGAAGCCCGACCCAGGAACAGCAACTTCTCATCGATCAACTGAAATCCGGCATCGCGTCCCGGCTGATTCTGATCGGCATTGAGGGGGGCGACCAGGCCGGTCGGGCGCGCGCCTCGCGCGATCTGGCCGCTCGGCTGCGCACCGATCCCCAATTTCTGCACATTGCCAACGGTGAGATGCCGGACCTCGAGCGTGATACCCAGGTCTTGCTGGAGAATCGCTATCTGTTGAGCCCGGCAATGCATGCCGATCGGTTCACGGTGGCCGGCCTGCGCCAGGGCGTCGCGGATCACATCGACCTGCTTGCCTCATCGGGCGGGCTGCTCGGCAAGGGCTTGCTGCCGCGCGACCCCACCGGTGAGTTCATGCAATTGCTGGATGCCATGGCCAGCGGTCAGCGGCCGCAAACGGTCGACGGTGTCTGGTGTTCCCGCGACGGTCAGCGCGCCCTGCTCCTGGCCCGCACCCGTGCCGAGGGGGCGGACACAAACGGGCAAGCCATGGCGGTCGAGGCCATCCGGAGCGCCTTTACGATGGTGT
This sequence comes from uncultured Lamprocystis sp., assembly GCA_964470155.1. Taxonomy (GTDB): domain Bacteria; phylum Pseudomonadota; class Gammaproteobacteria; order Chromatiales; family Chromatiaceae; genus Thiodictyon. Next base: position 86,530 of record CAYYAY010000017.1, read on the forward strand.
CACCGCCGGGAATGGCGCTGGCGCTTACCGGCCCCGGCCCCTTCTCGGTGACGGCACGCGCCACCATCAAACGTGACGTGCTGGCGCTCTCCGGTCTCGGCAGCCTGATCATCGTCAGCCTGCTGCTCCTGGTCTACCGTTCGCCCATCGCATTGCTGCTGGGCCTGTTGCCGGTGCTGTCAGGCGCGGTGGCCGGCATCGCGGCGGTCAGTCTCGCGTTCGGCATGGTGCATGGGATCACGCTCGGTTTTGGGATCGCGCTCATCGGTGAGGCGGTGGACTATTCCACCTACCTGCTCATTCAGTCGGAACGGACGAACGGCGCAACCAGTCAGACCCAAAGCCACTGGAACGCGGCCTTCTGGCCGACGATACGCATCGGCGTGCTGACCTCCGTCATCGGCTTCGCCTCACTGCTCGCTTCCAGCTTTCCCGGACTTTCCCAACTGGGCCTTTTTTCGATCACCGGCCTGGTCACCGCCGCCCTGGTAACCCGCTTCGTCCTGCCGACCCTCCTGCCTCGTGACCTGCAGGTACGCGATCTCGCTCCCTTCGGCTGCCGATTACAGGTCTGGGTTGCGTGGGCTGGCCGGTTGCGCGGACCTGTCCTGGTCCTGTTCATCGCCGCCTGTAGCGTGCTGCTGGCAAAGCATGACGACCTGTGGAACCGGGAGCTGGCAGCCTTGAACCCGGTGTCTGGTGCCGACCAGGCACTCGACATTGCGATGCGCGCCGACCTGGGCGCCCCGGACGTGCGCTATCTGGTGGTCGTGACCGCAACCGATCGCGAGACGGCGCTCGCCGCCAGTGAACGTGTGGCGAGCGCACTGCAGCGGCTGGAAGGGTCCGGCCTGATCACCGGTTTCGAAAATCCCGCCGCCTATCTGCCCAGCCAGGCGCTCCAGCGACAGCGCCAGGCCAGCCTGCCGCCCGACGCCGAACTGCGTCGGCGCTTCACGGCGGCCCTTGCCGAACTGCCGCTGCAGCCGGATCGCTTCGATCCGTTTTTTGCGGATGTGGCAAAGGCGCGCGGCCAGGCGCCTTTGACTCCGGACGATATCCGGGGAACAGCCCTAGCAGAGGGAGTGGATGCCCTGCTGATGCAGTCGGGGGGGCGCTGGACCGCCTTGCTGCCGCTGCGCATCGCGGCTACCGACAGCCTCGACGCGCAGGAGATGCGACAGATCCTTGCACAAACTGGTCTGGCAGGTGTCTATTTCATTGATCTCAAAGGCGCGACCGACCAGCTCTACGCGGGCTATCTGCGCGCGGCCATCCTGCTGTCACTGGCGGGTTTGGCCGCGATCGTCGGCCTGCTCTTCGTTGCCACCCGATCGCTCGGCCGCGTGTTCCGCATCGCCGCACCACTGGTGATCGCCGTGGCCGTCACCATCGCCGGCCTGGTCCTGGCCGGTCAGCAACTGACCATCCTGCACTTGGTGGGCATGCTGCTGGTGGTGGCGATCGGCTCCAACTACGCCCTGTTCTTCGACCAGGGGGCGGTTGAAGGGAGCCTGTCGCCACGCGTTCTGGCATCCGTCCTGGTTGCCGTCGGCACGACGGTGGCCGGCTTCGGCATTCTGGCCTTTTCCACTGTACCGGTGCTCAGCGCGGTCGGCTGCACGGTTGGTCCGGGCGCGCTGCTCGCCCTGGCTTTTTCCGCCATCCTGACGCGACGCACATAACGGTGCTGCCGCCTGTCCAAGCGCCGCGCCAATGGCGCCCCACGCTGCTCTTGCAGGCGACCTTCGCTTTGCACGCCGGGGCCTTGGGGTTGCTCGCGCTGCAACCGGGGTTGTGGCCCTGGAGTTTGGGTGCCTTAGCCGCCAACCACCTGTCCCTGAGCGCGGTCGGCCTCTGGCCGCGCAGCCGCAGCCTTGGCCCCAACTGGGTGCGACTGCCGCCGACAGCGGCCGCCGGGCAAATCGCGATTACCATTGATGACGGCCCCGACCCGGAGGTCACACCGGCGGTACTCGACCTGCTCGATCACAGCGGCGCCCGCGCCAACTTTTTTTGCATCGGTGCGATGGCGCAACGCTATCCCGAACTGTGCCGGGACATCGTTCGCCGGGGTCACGCCGTGGAGAACCACAGCCAGCATCATTATCATCACTTCGCCATCCTCGGACCGCGCCGGATGGCGCGCGAGATCGCCGCCGGCCAGGACAGTCTGGTCGCCGTCACCGGCCAGCGGCCGTGTTTCTTTCGGCCCACGGCAGGCCTGCGCAGTCCCTTTCTGGAACCCATCCTGGCCCAACATGGCCTCTATCTGGCCAGTTGGACCCGCCGCGGCTATGACACCCGCAACCGGAATGCCGACGACGTGGTCCGTCGCTTGACCACTGGCCTCGCCGGCGGCGATATCCTGCTGCTGCATGACGGCAACGCGGCCCGCACCGCGGCCGGTCAGCCGGTGATCCTGGCCGCGCTGCCCCGCGTACTGGACAGGGCGGCGGCCACCGGCCTCAACACGATCATCCTGCGCGCCACCCTGGACAGACCCCCGCTATGACGCTCAGCCCCGAGACCCTGCGCAAACGCCTCATCGACCAGGCCAGTGGCCCTTACCGGGCCGTCGGACGGTTTCCCTACTATTTCGCGCGCGGCAAGCTTCGCCACGATCCGGTGTTCGTTGGTATGTTGCAGCGCGGACTCTTCCCCGACGACGCCCGCATCCTTGATCTGGGCTGTGGTCAGGGCCTGCTGGCGGCCTGGCTGCTTGCCGCCCGGCAACTGTATGATGCGGGCGATTGGTCAGCGGACTGGCCCGCCCCCCCACGGGTCGCCAGTCTCCGTGGCATTGATCTCTTGAAGATTGATATACAACGCGCCCGTCTTGCCTTCGGCGAGTGGGCCCGCTTCGAAGAGGGTGACATGCGGCATATGGAATTTGGCCAGGCCGACGTCGTGGTCATCATGGACGCTGCGCATTATGTCGATGTGCCGTCGCAGGACGACATCCTGCGACGGGTGCGCGCCGCACTGCCGCCCAATGGCCTGTTTCTGACGCGCGTTGGAGACGCCGGCGGCGGTTTGAGGTTCCAACTCAGCCACTGGATCGATCGCACGGTGGCGTTGTTCCGCGGCATGGGCCAACTGCGCTTACATTCGCGCCTTGTGCAGGAGTGGATTCAAACGCTGGAAGCGCTGGATTTTCGTGTCGAGACCGCCCCCATGAACGGTTTTCTGCCGTTCGCCAACGTGATGCTGATTGCCCGGTTGGACGCTGGCGCCAGGGTAGGAAGCTAGGGCGCGTTTCGGCAAAGATGTTCCGGTAATCGCCACCAGTCAGTGCACTCTCAGACGGCCAATGGATTCCTCATGACGCCTGTGCGCCTTTCCCATTTCACTGCCAGCAGTTGCCTCGGCTGCGGCCTCGCGGCGACGCTGACGGCATTGCTGCAGCACCGCGGCGGCCTTGCTCCGTGTCGTTTCGAGACGATCGACGATCTCGAAACACCGGTCGGCGAGGTACCGCAGGTGGACGCTGTCGCGTTGCCCGTCCCCTTGGCCGAGTACGAATGCCGCAACAACCGCTTGGCCTGGCTGGGCCTGCAACAGGACGACTTCGGCACCGCCGTTGAGGAAGCCATTGCCCGGTATAGCCCGCGGCGGGTGGGTATCCTGATCGGCACCAGCACCGCGGGCATTCTGCAGACCGAACAGGCTTACCGTCGCCGGGACCCGCACACCGGCGCTTTGCCGGAAGACCTTCGCTATCGGACCACTCACAACACCTATTCGGTCGCCGCTTTCATTCGCCGTTACTTCCGCCTCGCCGGACCGGCGCTGGTCGTCTCCACCGCCTGCTCGTCGAGCGCCAAAGTCTTCGCGTCAGCCGCCCGCATGCTGGCCGCCGGCGTCATCGACGCAGCCATCGTCGGTGGTGTTGACTCGCTGTGCCTGACGACCTTGTACGGCTTCAACTCGCTGGAACTGCTTTCCGCCGAACCCTGCCGACCCTTTGATGTCGACCGCAAGGGCCTCTGTATCGGCGAGGCCGCGGCCTTTGCCCTGCTGGAGCGGCCGGGCTCCAACCGCGACGCCGATACAGTGCTGCTGCTGGGCGCCGGCGAGTCCAGTGACGCCTATCACATGTCTGCGCCCCATCCCGACGGTCTTGGCGCGCAAATCGCCATGGCTGCAGCCCTCCGCTCGGCGGGTTTGCAGGCGACGGACATCGACTACATCAACCTGCACGGTACCGCGACGCCAAGCAACGATGCCGCCGAGGGTAAGGCCGTGGCCGCGCTATTCGGCGACCGGACGCCATGCAGTTCAGTCAAGGGCGCGACCGGGCATACATTGGGCGCCGCCGGCGGCTTGGAGGCGGTCATCAGCGCCCTGGCGTTGCAGCACGCTTTTCTGCCTGGAGGGATCAATACCAGGCACCTCGACCCCACCATTCCCATCCAGTACCTGACCGCCAACAGCACGCTTGCGCCGTCCAGGGTGCTGAGCAATTCCTTCGGATTCGGCGGCACCAATTGCAGCCTGGTGTTCGGACGGTCGGGCTGACATGGCATCCGCCACTGCCCTCCGCGGTTGGGTCGACGGTATCGGCGTGTTGGGTCCCGGCCTGAGCACTTGGGCGCAGGTGCAACCGATCCTGGCCGGCGCGGTCGCCTACCAGCCGCAGCCGGTGCTCGTGCCGACCGCGGCGGCGCTTCCCCCGCCGGAACGTCGCCGCGTCGGTCTCGCCGCGAAGGTCGCACTGGCCGTCGCGCAAGAGGCCATCACCAATGCGCGGCAGGATGCCGGAGCCCTCGCTGCCGTGTTCTCATCGTCCGGAGCGGATTGCGATAACTGCGATGCCATCTGTCGGGTGCTGGCGTCCGAAGACCGCCACCTCTCACCAACCCGCTTCCACAACTCAGTGCATAACGTCGCGGCCGGCTATTGGAGCATTGCCTCCGGAGCTATGACGCAAGCCACGGCCCTGTGTGCCTATGACGGCAGCTTTGGGGCCGGTTTGCTGGAGGCGCTCACCCAGGTGGTCGTGGACGGCGTTGGCACCCTGTTGGTGACCTACGAGGTGCCTTATCCCGAGCCGCTGCACGCCAAACGGCCCTTTCCCGCGACTTTCGGTCTGGCCTTGGTGTTGATGCCACAACCAGGCCCCCACTCCCTGGCACAATTGCAGGTCGACTTGGTAGAGTCCCTCCCGGACCAGGTGACGATAGCAGAGGTCGAAGCCCTGCGCCGCCGGATCCCCTCGGCGCGCGGCCTGCCGCTGCTGCAACTGCTGGCACAAGGCCGTCGCGGCCGGGTGATCCTGGAGTACCTGGACCCACTCAACCTGGCCGTGGCTATCGTGCCATGCCGCTAGACCTGGCGTGGCTGCGTGCCCATCTCCCCCACCAGGGCACCATGTGCCTGTTGGAGCGTATCGATGACTGGAACGCCCAGGCAATCCGCTGCACGGCGGTGAGCCATCGCGCCCCACAGAATCCCTTGCGCGCGCACGGCCGGTTGGGGGCCGTCTGCGGCATCGAATATGCCGTCCAGGCGATGGCGGCCCACGGTGCCCTGCTGGCCGCCCCCGATACGCCGCCCCGCACCGGTTATCTCGCCAGCGCGCGTGCGCTGACACTGCATGTTGCGCGACTGGATACGATCGATGCCGAACTGAGCGTCGAGGCGGCACTGCGCTATGGCGACGCCAACACCGTCCTTTACGATTTCACCGTTTCCGCCCTGGGAAATCTGCTGCTGAGCGGTCGCGTCACCGTGGTGCTGGACGCGGCGAAACCGGGGACACGGCCGTGACGCGCGCCTTCGTCAGTTCCCGGGGTTTCCCGCCGCCGAGCAAACCGATCGCTGGCCAGGTCATCGCGGTGAACGGAGGCGTGATATGACGGGGTCCGCGGCGACTATCGCCGTCCATCAGACCGAGTTATTGCTGTTTTTCACCCTGCTGCAACTGACGGTGATCATTCTGGCCGCCCGCCTGGGAGGGGGGATTGCGCAGCGGCTCGGGCAGTCACCCGCGGTCGGGGAGATCATCGTCGGCATCCTGCTCGGACCTTCCCTGTTTGGCCTGCTGGCCCCGGCGGCCTTCGCCTATGTCTTTCGTTCGGTGCCGCCCGCACCGATGCAGATGCTGTCGCAGATCGGCCTGATCCTGCTGATGTTTCAGATTGGACTGGAGTTTGATTTCGCTCATCTGCTGGACCGGCAGCACCGCCGCGCCGTGACCTATATTGCCACGGCCAGCATGGTGGCACCATTCGTCCTCGGCTTCGGTTTCGGCTACGCCACGGCCCCGTTGCTGTCACCTGGTAGCGATCCGATCACTTCGGCGCTGTTCATTGCCACCGCCTTCTCCATCACCGCACTGCCCATCCTCGGCCGTATGATGATCGAGTTCAAGATCACCCATCAGCCCATCGGCGTCATCGCCATCAGCGCCGCCGCGATCAACGACGTGGTCGGCTGGCTGCTGCTCGCGCTGGTCACCGCGCTCGCCCTGGCCCAGTTCAACGCCTCGGACTTCGGCCTCAAGGTCTTGCTGGTCGCAGGATACTACTTGATCTGGTGGTTCGTCATGCGACCCCTGATGAAACGCCTCATCCGCATCAGTCAGACCGGCCCGGCGCCGATGGGCGAGAAGGCCGGGCGCGGCAAACTCACCCACAATCTCCTTGGCCTCCTGCTCGCCGGCATCTTCATCTCGGCGATCACCACCTATCAGATCGGCATCTTCGCTATCTTCGGCGGCTTCATGATGGGAGTGATCCTGTACGACGAACACGAACTGATCGCGGCATGGAAAGAACGTGTCGGCCATTTCGTCATGGTCTTCTTCCTGCCGATCTTCTTCACCTATACCGGCCTGCGCACCAACATTGGGAGCCTGGACTGCGTTTCCGCCTGGGGTTGGTGCCTGTTGCTGATCGCCTTGGCGACCCTAGGAAAATTCGGGGGCAGCTATGTCGCGGCGCGCTGGGCCGGGCTATCGCATCAGGAGGGCAAAGTGCTTGGCATCATGATGAACACCCGCGCCCTGATGGAACTCATCGTCATCAACGTCGGCTATGATCTGGGTGTCATTTCCCAACAGGTCTTCACGATGCTGGTGCTGATGGCCATCTTCAGTACCGTCATCACCACTCCCGGCTTGCGCCGCTGGTTACCGGGATTGCGGATCGGGATTTATGCCCGGCACTGAAGGCGTCTTCATCCGCCGTCCCACCGTCGTCGCAGGAGTGCGGGTAATCGCAGCAAAAAACCCAGCATCAACCGCGTGTGCATCCACGTCAACAGGGCATTGTCGCGCAGATAGCGGAAGTGAGAAACACCGCCTTGGTCAGCGGAAAGATACTTCACCGGAGCGGACAGGTTGATGGGGCGGACGCCGCGCCAGCACAGGCGAACCACCGCCTCGGGATCGAAATCGAAGCGGCGCATCCAACGCTGGCCATGCATCACTTGACGCAAGGGTTCGATGGGATAGACGCGGAAGCCGCAGAGCGAGTCATCAATGCCCATCCACAGGGTTTCAAGGTTCGCAAACCCATTGGATACTTTGCGACCCTGAACCCGCAATTTGGGTGCGCTGACGTCGAACGCCGGCACACCCAGCACCATCGCGTCCGGAGCCCCGATGGAAGCGGCCATGAAGTCCGGGATACGCTCGACCGGATGCTGGCCGTCCGCGTCCATGGTAAGGGCATGGGTGAAACCCTCACGCGCGGCAAGATCAAGACCATGCAGAATCGTCGCGCCCTTGCCGCTGTTTTTGGGTAACGCGAACACCCTGAGCCCGGGGTCGATTGCCGCCATTTCCTGAAGTACCGCGGTCGTCCCGTCAGTGCTGCCGTCCACGACCACCCAGACGGGCGTCCATTGCTGACGGGCGGCACGCACCACGTCATAGACCAGCGCACCGGAGTCGTAGCTGGGAATCAACACCAGATGGGTCTCGCTGCTGTTCAAGCTGGGCGGCATCATTGGCACCGGGGTGCACCTGATGGTACTTCCACGATGCACCCGGCGGCCGGAAGCAGGGACGTCTGGCGCAACTCATCAATGAAATAACGCTCCAGCTCCGCGGTCACCACCCTGGCCTGTTCTACCGGCGCAAAACGACGACCAAGACGGATACGATAGGTGATCGGCATCCTGGGTCGACGCAACAATGACCAGCCCTTGCCGAGGTAGGGCGAGTCGGTTTCAATGAACACTGTCTGAATCGGCACCTTTGCCCGACTGGCGATGAGCGCGGCCGCCGGCGTGCAGGCATTGATGGGCCAGCGGGTGGTGCGGGTGCCTTCAGGGAACAGCAACAGGTGACTGCCGCTCTTCAGTTCGGCGACTGCCTGCTTGATCATGCTCAGTTGAGCGTCGTTGCGGATGTAACCGGCCAACCGGGCGCTGGCGCCCAAGAAGACATTATCGACGATGTCGGCCTTCATGACGCAGGCGATGTTGGTAAGGCGCGACGTAACCAGCAGGGCATCGAGCAGGCCGGGGTGGTTGGGAGCGATCACCAGCGGCGGTTCGCCCCGCAAGGCATCGAGCGCCTCGAGATCGAATCGGCAAGCACCAATCAACCGCAGCGTACCGAGATAGATGCGGCACGCGTGAGTGATCACCCAACGACCGAGCAGGACGGCCCAACGCGTCGGCAAGACATAATAGAGCGGTATCGCCAACCCTGACCATGTCAAGGTCATGATACCGAGCAGCCCCAGACCGAACCACAGGGCACCGTATTCGTACGCGCGACGCCTCCAGCGCCTCAGCAATCCAGGCGATGCAGTGACGCCCAGGCTCACTCGAACGCCTCGACCCGCGTGGATGATTCCCCCAGAATCCAGCCGATGCCGATACCGGCGGAAAAGGAATCGTCTTGCCGAACGAGCGGGCTGGCGCCGAAGGCAGCACCGCTGAGACTGTCCCAGCGCGCGAAGGCGCCAATCCAGTAGCCCGGATAGCGCTTGGACACCGCGATCAAAAACTGACTACCGGAGTAACCGCCCTCGGCATCGAAGGCCGGGCGATCAGCGGTGGCATACTGCGGAGCCACCGAATAGAAGTACTCATGGCTGCGCTCGGAGCCGAACATGGGTCCTGCGAGCAACCCCATATTCCATCCGGGAAGCCCTGCAACATCGACGATATCCAGATTGAGGCGAGGCGAGAACACCCAGCCGATATCCTCCATCCCACCGCTCACGGTCACGGCGATCCGCACCGGCAGGCGCAAATCGAGCGTGTAGCGCCGGTCGTCGGTACGCCACAGGTGGATGTCAAGGGCCGGGCCGACCTCTACCGTCGGTTGCAGGTCCGGCATACCCTGCCGGGCACGGTTCTGGTCGCTGTTCACCGGCAGCGAAGCGCCAACGCTGAGGTTGAGCTCGATGCGGTGACTGTCGACAAGAATACCGCGAATGCCGTCGCGGTCGGCCTTAAAGAAATCTCCGCGATATACTCAAGCGATAGCGATTTTCGGTTTTTCGTTCCCGATAATCTGGAACTTC
>CAYYAY010000018.1:0-91474 GCA_964470155.1 uncultured Lamprocystis sp.
CGGCGGCCGCGGCGCGGCAGGCCGCGGCGCAGGCGCGGCGGGCCGATGCCGAAGCGCAAGCCAAACGCGAGGCGGTGGACCGGGCCAACGCCGAAGCACGGCGGGCCGACGCCGAGGCCCAGGCCAAACGCGAGGCCGTGGACCGGGCCGCGGCCGAGGCACAGGCCAAACGCGAGGCGGTGGACCGGGCCGACGCCGAGGCACGGCGGGCCGACGCCGAGGCCCAGGCACGGCAACGCCTGGAGCACGAGCTGGCGGACCTGCGGGCACGCCTCGCGCAGGGTCGGATGCAGTGAGGAACGGATACTCACCGCATCCTACGCGCTACCCGGGGATACGGCTGCGGCAGGAGGTCGCGATCCAGGCGGGTTCCTGACGTGGCACCACGGCCACCGGGCGCTTGTGGTCATGGGGTGCCCGTGCTGAAATGCGCCGCCTGATTCATTACCGATTCCCAAGCCCTTGGAGGCCCCCTCTGGACAGCGACGCCCGCATTCCGCCCCCCGCCCCCACCACCCCCTCAAAGGCCCGCACCGACGGCCTGCAGCAGCGTATCGCGGCCTTCGCGGAGCGCGTGGCGGGGCTGCGGCGGGCGGGACATTACCACTACTTCCAGCCGGTGCAAGCCTTGGACGACGCCTGGGTGCAGACGCCCGACGGCCGCAAGCTGATGCTGGCAACCTACAACTACCTGGGCCTGCTCGGACACCCTGACATCGCGGCGGCGGTGGAGCGGGCCACCCGCCATTACGGCAGCGGCACCCACGGGGTGCGCATCTTCGGCGGCACCCTGGATCTGCACCGGCAATTGGAGGAGCGCATCGCCGGGTTCTTCGGGCGGGAGGACGCCATCGTCTACAGCAGCGGTTACGTCACCAACCTGGCGACGGTCTCCACCCTGGTGGGCCGCGGCGACCGGGTGCTCGGCGACCGGCTCAATCATGCCAGCATCGTGGACGGCTGCACCCTCTCGGGGGCCGACTTCCGCCGCTACCGTCACAACGATCCGGCCCATCTGGAAGGGCTGCTGCAGCGCAGTCCGCCGGGGGCCGACACGCTGGTGGTGGCGGATGCGGTGTTCAGCATGGATGGGGACATCCTGAACCTGCCGGCGGTGCTGGACCTGTGCCGCCGCTACAACGCCTTGCTGATGGTGGACGAGGCCCACAGCCTGGGGGTACTGGGTGCCTCCGGCCGGGGCATCGAGGAGCATTGGGGCCAACCGGGCCGCATCCCGGTGTTGATGGGCACCCTGTCCAAGACTATTCCCGCCATGGGCGGCTATGTGACCGGGGAGCGGGACCTGATCGCCTATCTCCGCCACAACGCCCGCGGCTTCGTCTTCAGCGCCGCCATGACCCCGCCGGTGGCCGCCGCCGCGCTGGCGGCCTTCGACCTGCTGGAACGCGAGGGCACGCAGCGGCGCGCGCGGCTGGCGGCCAACGTGGATCGCTTCAGCCGCGGCCTGCGGGACGCCGGCTTCGACCTGGGTCCCACCCAGACCCCGGTAATCCCGGTGATGCTCGGCGACAGCACCCGCGCCCTGGCCCTGGCGGCCTGCTGCCAGGCCCGGGGCCTGCTCATCCTGCCGGTGCTGCCCCCGGCGGTGCCGGAAGGTACGGCCCGACTGCGGGTCAATGTCACCGCCGCCCACACCAGCGCCGACGTCGACCTGGCGGTGGACATCATCAGCGCCTGCGGTCGGGACCTCGGCCTGCCGGCGTGACCTGCCTGGTCACTGGTGCCGGCGGTTTCCTGGGCGGCCACCTGGCGCGTTCCCTGGCGGGCGCCGGGGAGCGGGTCCGTATCCTGGTCCGCCCGCAGAGCCGACTGGATCACCTCGCCGGCCTGGACCTGGAGCCGGTGCGCGGCGATCTGGCGGACCCGGCCAGCCTGCGCCGGGCGGTGGCCGGGGTCGGGCACATCTATCACTGCGCGGCCCACAGCAGCGACTGGGGCACCTGGGAGGCATTCCGCCAGGCCAACGTCACCGGCGTGGCCAATCTGCTGGCGGCGGCCGAGGGCGTGCCCGGCCTGGCCCGCCTGGTGCACGTGAGCACCACCGACGTCTACGGTTATCCCCGCCGCGCCTGCACCGAGGACCGGCCGCCCCGCGACCGGGGGCTGCCCTACAACCGCTCCAAGCTGCTGGGGGAAGCGCTGGTACTGGCCGCCGGTCGCGCCGGTCTGCCGGTCACCGTGCTGCGGCCCGCCAACCTCTATGGTCCGGGCAGCAAGGATTTCGTACTGGAGATCGCCCGCCTGCTGCGCCGCGGCGAGATGGTGCTGCCCGGCGGCGGACACACCCGGGCCGGCCTGCTGTATGTGGCCGACGCGGTGGCGGGGCTGATCGCCGCCGCCCACAGCCCGCGCACCCTGGGCGAGGTCTACAACCTGTCCGGCAACGACGGCCTGACCTGGGCCGACTACGTCACCGCGCTCGCCCGGGCGCTGGATTTGCCGCCGCCGCGGCACGCCCCGCCCTGCGCTCTGGCCCTGAGCGCCGGCTACCTGGCCGAGGGCCTGTACCGCGCTCTGGGCCTGCGCCGCCGCCCCCTGCTCACCCGCCACGCGGTCTATCTGTTCTGCCGCGATCAGGGCTACCCCGCCGCGCGCGCGCAAGCCCATTTCGGCTTCGCCCCGACCACGCCTTTGGCGCAAGGCATCGCGCGGAGCGCCGCGTGGGTTGCGGATCTGGTGTATACGGAACGGTTTTGAGTTTTCGGTTTTTCGTTTTCAGTTAAGGACTATCAAAGATTGGGTTACGAAAAACGAGAAACGAAAAACCAACAACGACGAGTATAACAGCGGCGAACAACAAGGTGCGATTGCGAGCCTCAGCGGAAAAGCTTCCACGACAGGAAAGCGCCGGTGTCCTGTTCGCCGTTGTCGGAGAGGGCGTAGGCGAGGCCGGCGGACAGGGTGGATTCCAGGGTGAAGTAATGCCACAGCCCCAGGTTCACCTGCACGCCCGCGCTGAGCCAGCGGGAGTCGCCGGCGCCATCGTTCAGCGCGACGCCCTGGAGAAAGAGATTGGCCCAGCAGTCCTCCGCATAATGATGGAAGCCGAGCCGCCGGCCGAGGCGCAGCGGCGGTGTCTGATCCTCGACCGCGACCTTCAGGAAGCGCTCCGCCGGCAGTGACCGATACGGCAGACCGGGCAGGCTCTCCGGCTCGCGAAAGCGCTCCGTATCGTCAGGCTCCAAGGCTTGATTGCCAAACCCGCCGAGTCGGAAGCGCGCGGTGCCACCCAGTGCGGCGCCGCCCTGAACGCCGCCGGCAACGGACAGGCGCACGATGTTGTGCGCAGATCCGACGGGCCGCAGTACGCTCGCGGCCAGCGCCAGGCGCCAGGCCTGGTCCCCGCCGTCCAGGTCGACGGGTAGCTCGGCACTGGTGTCGAGGCGCCAGCCGACCTCGTCGTCTACCGCACCGATGCTGCGGCGCAGGGACATTGCCTCCAGCGCGGTGCCGAGGGTCAGAAACCGGCCCAGACCCGGCGTGGCGGCAACCCCGTTGGCCGTCGGGTCCAGCGCCCGCTCTTCCCAGTCCAGGCTGAGCCACTGGCCGACGGTGGTCGGTCGATCGTCGAGCCACCAGTGCCGGCCGGCGATGCGGGCGTACCAACCGTCGCGTTCCGCGGGGCGCGCGTTGAATACGTCATAGAACGAGGACGGACGATGCTCGAACAGCAGTTCGAGCTGGTCCAGGTACTCGTAGGACAGGCCGAATTGGGTGCCGCCCGCGTCGGCCGCGCCCAGGCGCAACAGGACCCGGTGTCGGTTCAGCAGGTCAGTGAACTGGGCGAAGAGGCCCGGCACCGGCTGCCCCGAGCTGTCGCTCAGCGTCGGCACCAGCGCGTCCAGCCGCAGCGCACAGAGGCTGCAATAGAGGTGCTCGGTGCTCGACTGGGTGCTCAATTTGGCGCTCGACCGGGCGTCCGGCGGCAAGGCCCAGTCGCGCAGTTCGGGATTGCGCGCGAGCGTCCGCTGCCCGGCGAAGACGATCGCCGGCAGACCGGCCGCCGGGCGTTCGGCGACACTGACGGGCACGAAGCCGGTGGGCGTGAAGCGGAACGCGAACAGCCGACCCGGCGCCAGCCACAGGGGGTGGAACAGGCCGTCCGGCACATGGGTCAGCGGCTCCGGTTCCGCCGCCGCGACCTCCGGCCTGCCCTCCGCGAGGCGCAGCCGGAACAGGTTGGAAACGCCGCTGGCATAGGCATTCCAGTACAGGGTACGACCGTCCGGGGACCAGCTCGGATGCTCGGGGCTGCCGACGGTGCTGACGGAGCGGAACACGAGGGTACCGCGGGCGCGGCTGGCCGCCGGGTCGATCAGGATCAGCTCCCGCAGGCCGCTGGGGCGGTGCAGCGTCGCGGCGATGGCAGCACCGGTCGGGGCCATCGCCAGATGCCCGAGCACGACCCCCGGGCCGAGCAGGGTGACGGGTTCGAGCCCCGCCGCGGGGCGCTCGCCGCGCATCAGCACGGCGCTGCCGTCGTGGCTCGCCACCGCCCAGAGGACGCCGGTACCGGGCTCCACGGTCATGGAGGTGATGCGCACGTTCGCCCGAACCTTGTCCACGCGCCCGTCCTCGAGCCCGACACGCCTGAGGTCGCGGTAGCCGCGATCATTCTGGACCGTGAACCAGAGCGTGCGTGCCGTCGGGTCCAGCGCCGTCTGCGCCACTTCCACCAGCCGCGGCGTCGGCAGGTCGGCGAGCCGCTCGACCCGCTTGCTTGCGAGATCCAGACGGACGACGGCGGCCAGTGCGTCCGCTGCATGCCGCGCGAACAGCACCTCGCCCCCCTGCAGGTGCGGCCGGCCGACCCAGCCGAAGGCCGCCGCCGGCAGCGCGGTCAGCGGCTGCACCGGCGTGAAGGGCACCACCGCCAAGCGTGCCAGATTCGCCTGCTGGTGGGCGCGCTCGCGGCGCTCGAAGTCGCGCCAGGCAGTGTCCAGATCGACGCCGAAGGCGCGCTTGAAGCCCGCCGGGAAATCCAGCGGCAGCGCGTCCGCCGGCGCCCGCAGCCAGCCGAGCAACGCGTCGACACCGTGTTCCGCGGCCAGATCGGCGATGAAGCGGGAGCCGAGCAGATAGGCGCCGGTACTGAGCAGGAAGCTGTCGTCATCGGCGAAGTCCAGCGCGGCACGCGCCGGAAACGCGTCCCCGGAGGCCACCAGGGTGCGGAAATACATCTCGTCGAAGGCGCCCAGCACCCGCCCCAGGCCGCCGTTCAACCAGGTCTCCATGAACACGGCCACGCCCTCCTGATGCCACAGCGGCGTCATGCGCCCGGGGCTGGTGAGCAACGCGAAGGGCACCGACACGGGCTCCGGCGACACCGGCGCCACCTTGCCGAGCCACCCGCGCAGGGTGCGCTCGCGGCGGGCCGCCTGATCGCCCACCACCACATGCGTCAGTTCGTGGCTGGTGAGCCAACCGTGGTGGTCGCCGTAGCGCGCAAACTCGTAGTCCAGGTCCAGCGGCGCGACCTCGACCTCCACGCGATTGTGCGGCAGCGTCGTCGCGGTGCCGCCGCCGGCATCGCGCCCGTCGCGCAGCACCAGGACGATGGGCTCGCTGGGTCGGTAGTGGAAGAGTCGGGACAGGGCAGCGAGCGCCGCCTCGGCACGTCCGGCCACCGCCGGTACCAGCTGGCTGAGGCGCGCGGGATAGATGATGCGGAAGTCACCCCGGTCCTGGCGCAACCAGCGCTCCCCGTCGGCCGCGCCGACACCGGGGTGGAGGATCAGGAGCGCGAGCAGCCAGGCGTGCGCGCGGCACCACCGCGCGCACACCGCGGCAAACCGAATGATCGCCGCAGCGTCGCCTCAGCGCTGCCGGGGGCCGCCGACCTCCTCAAAGCCGCCGCGATCAATGGCGCTGATGGTGCCGCCGCCGAGTTCCTGGACCTGGGCGCGATCCAGGAAACCCTGGCCCGCACTGCCGAGTTCCCGCACCTGCGCCCGGTCGATGGAAGCGATGGAGCCGCCGCCGAGTTCCTGCACCTGCGCGCGATCGATGAACCCCCTGCCCCCAGTGCCGAGTTCCTGCACCTGCGCCCGGTCGATGGCGCTGATGGAACCGCCGCCGAGTTCCTGGACCTGGGCGCGGTCGATGAAGCCCTTACCCCCGCTGCCGAGTTCCTGGACCTGGGCGCGGTCGATGGCGCCGATGGAGCCGCCGCCGAGTTCACGCACCTGCGCACGGTCAATCGAGCTGATCTGGCCGCCGCCGAGTTCCTGCACCTGGGCGCGATCGATGAAACCACGGCCCGCACTGCCGAGTTCCCGCACCTGCGCGCGATCCAGGAAACCCTGGCCCGCACTGCCGAGTTCACGCACCTGCGCGCGGTCGATGGAGCTGATGGTGCCGCCGCCGAGCGCCCGCACCTGCGCGCGGTCGCCGTGGTCGAGCGGTGCGCCGCGCCGCTCGCCTGCCGCCGTCGCCCGCCCGGCGTGGCGCTGGTTCACCGCGCTCGGGCGCCCCGCGGAGCCGTCGACGGCGTGGGCGCCCGCGCCTCCCACATCGCCATAGCGCTGGGCGAACTCGACCTCTCCGGTCAGGGCGGTCGCGGAAGTGAGCATCAAGACAGGCAGGGACAGGGTCAGGATGTGCTTCATTGAAGGATGACTCCGTGGTCGTAGGGATCGGTTCAGGCGTGTTGTCGGCACCATCGAGAACGGCGGCACGTGCGCGGCTGGCGTCACCCGCCGCAGCCTCAGAGGTTACCATGGTGAAATCCCATGAAACAAACATGTTTTTAGCGAGCGCGTAGGATGCAGTGAGGACGCGGCAGTGGCGCCTGCAAGCACCGGATCGCCCGCACACAAGATAATCCGCGCCCGCAGGGCCAATTGCGGTGGACAGGTCGCTGGTCGCTCGAGCGACTCCAGTTGCTGACGCTCGCGATCGGTGACCGGAACAGGGGCAGGACCAAGCAGCGGCATCGCGAAAACCCGAACACGAGCATAGGTTACGGGATAGGTCATAGCGAACGGTTTTGAGTTTTCGGTTTTTCGTTAAGGATTATCGAACACCGGGTTACGAGAAACGAGAAACCAACAACGACGGGTATAGCTTGCCCAGGGGTTAACCCGGCCCTCCCGCGGCGGTTTCGCCGCGGTTTATTCCGCCCCCCGGTCCTCATACCGGTACCCAACCCCATAGACCGAGTGAACCAGTTCCCGGCCGGGCAGGAGTTCCTCCAGCCGGCGGCGCAGTTTCTTGATGTGGCTGTCGATGGTGCGGTCCGCGACGATCCGGCGATCGGTGTAGATACGATCCATCAGCCGCTCGCGCGAAAAGATGCGTCCGGGAGCCGCGTGCAGGGTCGCCAACAGCGCGAACTCGACCGCGGTGAGTTCGATTGCCCGGCCCTGCGCCTGCACCCGCAGCGCGTCCGGATCCAGGGTGAGCGGATCGGCAGCCACCGCCGCGGCGCCGGGCGCGTCAGTCACCAACGGCGCGGCAGTCCGCCGCAAGACGGCCTTGACCCGCGCCACCAACTCGCGCGGGCTGTAGGGCTTGCACACATAATCATCGGCGCCCAGCGCCAGACCGATCAGCCGATCGATCTCCTCGACCCGGGCGGTGGTCATGATGACGGGTATCCGGCCCGGCTCGCCGGGCGCGGCGCGGATCTCCCGACACAGGGTCAGCCCATCCTTGCCCGGCAACATCAGGTCCAGCAGGATCAGATCCGGGCGGTGCGTGCGCACCCAGTCCGGCACGGTCTCGCCGGTGTAAAGCTGATCGACTTGATAGCCGGCGGCCTTGAGATAGTCGGCCACCAGGTCGGCCAGGCGCTGTTCGTCTTCGACGATCAGGATACACTGCGGTTGCTGCATGGCGGCCCTCAGGCGGGTAACTCGATGTGAATCCACAGACCACCAGCGGGGGCGGCGGCGGCATGGATGGTACCGCCATGAGCCTCGACGACGTTCTTGACGATCGCCAGGCCCAAGCCGGACCCGCCGGTGTGGCGGCTGCGCGAGTCCTCCACCCGGTAGAGCCGGTCGCACAGCCGCGGCAGTGACTCGGGCGGGCAGCCGGGGACCGTGTCCTGGAAATCCAGCGTCACCCGCTCGCCGCTGCGGTCCAGGGTGACGGTAAGCCCGCCGCCGGGATCGGTGTACTGAAGACTGTTACCGAGCAGATTGCGGAACGCTTGCGACAGTCGGTCCGGATCGGCACTCAACAGCAGCGGCGTTGGCGCCCGGTCATGCAACTCCAGGGAGAGCCCCGCCGCCTGGAAACGCGGGCGGAAAGCATCCAGGTCCGTCTGCAAGACCTCGCGCAGATCGGTCTCGGTCAGCCGGTAGGTCAGTGCACCCAGGTCGGTCACCGACAACTCATGCAGATCCCCGACCAACCGGTTCAAGCGCAGCACGTCGGCGTGCAGGGCATCCACCGCGGCCCGGTCCAGGCGCCGCACGCCATCCTGCAACGCCTCCAGTTCGGCCAGCAGCAGGGCGATGGGGGTGCGCAGTTCATGGGCGATGTCGGCGACCCAGCGGCGACGCGCCTGTTCGTTGCCTTCCAGGGTCGCGGCCAGGACGTTGAGGTCGCGCCCGAGACGGGCGATCTCATCCCCCCCATGCACACGCACCCTGGCGGTGAAATCCCCGGCGGCGAGGCGGCGGGTCGCCTCCTGGATGCGCCGCACCGGCCGCACCACGCGCTGCGCCAACGGATAAGCCAGCAGAGCCGAAATCAGCAGCATCCCCAACGCGATGATCCACAGCCGGCTGCCCTGGCGGGACTGAAACTCGAGATCCGGCCACTCGGCCAGCGGCGGACCGGGCAGGGTCGCCAGGGAACCGATGGCCTGGCCGTCCAACTCCAGCGGCTGGCGCCGGGCTCCCGGCAACAGGGACGATTGGCCATAGACCACAGCCCCCGCCCCATCCAGCAACATCAGCCGCAACTCCAGCGGGGCGGGCCGCTCCCGGCCGCGCTCCAGCGCCCAGGTCGGCGGCCAGGCGCCCGCATCGCTCAACACACGGCGTACCCAGGGGGGCAGGTGGCCGCGCCGCGGCTCAGCGCGCGCCAACCGATCCTTCGGGTCACGCCCCAGTAAGGCCGCGATCCACAGCGACTTGTCCGCGCGTAACGGCTCCCAGGAGCCGCTGTCGGCATAAACCGCGATGAGCCGCTCAGCAATGGTGCCGATCCGCTCCGACTCGCGCGCATCCGCCAACTCGATCAGTCCATGCTCAATGGACCAGCGCACGAAGGCATGGGTGCCGATGACCACCAGCAGGCAGGCCAGCAGCAGGGTCAAAAACAGCTTGGCGCGGATAGAGAGCGTCATGTTGGACCCAGCATGCCCCGCCGCGGTGCAAGAAAAAAGAATCCGCGGGAATTTCTGACCAAAGTCATAGCCTCGTCGGCACCGCGTCGTTAACCTTAGCGTGCCGTTGCAGGCATCACGTGTTCCGATGTACCTAACACCAGGAGTCTCCATGAAACGCACTCTGTTCGCCGTTGTTTGCTCAACCGCGCTGGTCGGCACCCTCGCCGCCGGTATGGTCCTGGCCGATGACGCTGCTCTGCGTGCCCAGGCCAAATCCGCCGGGCTGGCCGCCCTGCCCTACGGCGCCGGCAAGGTGACTGACAACCCGCTGACGCGTGAGAAGATCGAGCTGGGCGCCATGCTGTTCTTCGATCCGCGGATTTCCGCCAGCGGCCTGATCAGTTGCAATACCTGCCACAACTTGGGCACCGGCGGCGATGACAATCTGCCCACCTCGGTCGGCCACGGCTGGCAAAAAGGCCCGCGTAACGCCCCAACGGTGTTGAACGCGGTTTACAACAAGGCCCAATTCTGGGACGGCCGTGCCGCGGACCTCAAGGAGCAGGCCAAGGGGCCGGTGCAGGCCGGCGTGGAGATGGCCAACAAGCCGGACGCCGTGGTCGACACCCTGCAAAGCATGCCGCAGTATGTGGAGCGCTTCAGCCGCGCCTTTCCCGGCGAGACCAACCCGGTGACCTTCGATAACATGGCCCGCGCCATCGAGGCCTTCGAGGCCACGCTGGTCACCCCGGCCTCACCCTTCGACGCCTGGTTCGAAGGCAATGACCAAGCCATGACCGAGGAGCAGAAGCAAGGGCTGGAGCTCTTCATCAACAAGGGCTGCACCGCCTGTCACAGCAGCGTGAATTTCGGCGGCCAAGCGTATTTCCCGTTCGGGTTGATCAAGAAGCCGGGGGCGGACATCCTGCCCCGCGGGGACAAGGGCCGCTTTGCAGTGACCAAGACGGCATCGGATGAGTATGTCTTCCGCGCCGCCCCGTTGCGCAACATCGCCCTGACCGCTCCCTACTTCCACTCCGGTCAGGTTTGGGATCTGGAACAGGCGGTTGCGGTGATGTCCAACGCCCAGCTCGGCACCGAGATGGAAGAACACGAGGCCACGCTGATCGCGCAGTTCCTCACCGCTTTGACCGGCGAGCAGCCACAGGTGATCTACCCGATCCTGCCGGTGGAGACCGCGGACACGCCCAAGCCCAAACTCTAGGGCGTTCGCCGCTCGCCGGCCGGGTTGTGCTAGGGTTACTCCTAATTGCATCCTCATTGCACCCAAACGCCGCGGACACCTGACCCGGAGGCCCCATGCTGACACTGCGAATCAATGGCACCGAGCACCAACTGGACCTGGACCCGGCGATGCCGCTGTTGTGGGCGATCCGCGAGCATATCGGTCTGACCGGAACCAAGTACGGCTGCGGCATGGCCCAGTGCGGAGCCTGTACTGTGTTTCTGAACGGAGCGCCGGTGCGCTCCTGCTCCACCCCCGTGTCGGTCGCTGCCGGGGGGGAGGTCGTGACGATCGAAGGACTGGTCCAGGGGCTTGGTGCCGGCACCCTCGGCAAGGTTGGCCGGGCGGTCCGCACCGCCTGGCTGGAACTGGATGTCGTGCAGTGCGGTTTTTGTCAGTCCGGCCAGATCCTTGCCGCCACCGCCCTGCTCGCCGAAAATCCTGACCCGACCGACGCGCAGATCGACGCCGCCATGTCCGGCAACCTCTGCCGTTGTGCCACCTATGCCCGCATCCGCGGCGCCATCCGGCGCGCCGCCGATGCTCTGGTTTAAGGGGAAGAGCGACAATGAAGACCACCCACCACCAGATTGCCACCATCGCCCCCGACACCATCGAGAACCTGGGGCGCCGCAGCTTCTTGGAGGCCGGAATCACGGCCGGCGCCGGGCTGCTGCTGGGACTGCGCATCGGCGCGGTCCCCGCGGCCGACCACGCCGAGACGGCACCGGCCGCGGCGGCGACCTTTGCGCCCAACGCCTTCGTGCGCATCGGCACGGATGACACCGTGACCGTGATCGTCAAACACTTGGAGATGGGCCAGGGCACCTTTACCGGATTGCCCACCCTGGTGGCCGAGGAACTGGACGCGGCCTGGGACCAAGTCCGGGCGGAGGGCGCCCCGGCCGACGCGGCGCGCTACAACAATCTGCTCTGGGGCAGCGCCCAGGGGACCGGCGGCAGTACCGCCCTTGCCAACTCGTTCGAGCAGCTGCGTAAGGCCGGCGCCGCCGCACGTCAGATGCTGGTCGCCGCGGCGGCGCAACGTTGGCAGGTCCCGGCCGCCGAGATCCAGGTCAAGGACGGTGTGGTCAGCCATCGTGCCGGCCACCGGGCGCGCTTCGGCGAACTGGCCGAGGCGGCAGCCAGATTGACGGTTCCCGCGCAGATCCAGCTCAAGGACCCGGCTCAGTTCAAGCTCATCGGCAAACCGGGGCTGCACCGCACGGACGGGCCGTCCAAGACGGACGGCAGCGCCCTGTTCACCCAGGATGTGCGCCTGCCCGGTCTGCTGACCGCGCTGGTGGTGCACCCGCCCCGCTTCGGCGCCCGGGTCAAGCGCATCCATGACACTGAGGCCCGCGCCATTCCGGGAGTCGAGCGGATCGCCGAGATCCCGAGCGGGGTGGCGATCATCGCCCGCGATTTCTGGACCGCCCGGCGCGCCCAGGACGCCCTGCGGGTGGATTGGGACGAAACCGACGCCATGACCGAGGGCACCACCGAGATCCTGGCGCGCTATCGGGAATTGGCCAAGTCCCCCGGGGCCATCGCTCGCCGGGACGGCGATGTGGACGCCGCGCTCGCCGGTGCCGCCCAGGTCATCGAGGCCGAGTACAGTGTTCCCTATCTGGCCCATGCCGCCATGGAGCCGATGAACTGCGTGATCGAGCCTACGGACCAGGGTATCCGGGTCTGGAACGGCGAACAGTTTCAGACGGGCGATCAGGCGGCCCTGGCCAAGGTCTTTGAACTCGCTCCCGAGCAGGTCGAGATCCGCATGTTGTTCGCCGGCGGGTCCTTCGGCCGCCGCGCCAACCCGGCATCGGACTATCTGATCGAAGCGGCGCACTGTTACCAGGCCCTGCGTGCCCGACTGCCGGTCAAACTCCAGTGGACGCGCGAGGACGACATGCGCGCCGGCTGGTACCGGCCGCTGTATCTGCATCGCATCCGCGCGGGGATCGACCCCAAGGGCCGGCCGGTCGGCTGGGATCAGCGCATCGTGGGTCAATCCATCATCGCCGGGACGGCCTTCGAGCCCATGCTGATCACGGACCAGGTGGACCAGACCTCCGTGGAGGGCGCCGCCAACCTCCCCTATGCCGTTCCACACTTCAGGCTGGATCTGCACTCGCCAAAGCTGCCGGTTCCGGTCCAGTGGTGGCGTTCAGTTGGGTCCACCCACACCGCCTTTGCCGGAGAATGCATGATCGACGAACTGGCCGTGGCCGCCGGCCAGGACCCGGTCGCCTATCGCCTGCGCCTGCTGAAGAACCATCCACGCCACCTGGCGGTGCTGACACTTGCCGCCGAGCAGGCCGGCTGGGGCCAGCCATTACCCAAGGGCCGCGGACGCGGGGTGGCGGTTCATGAATCCTTCGGGACCACGGTCGCGCAGGTGGCCGAGGTCACGGTGCGCAAGGGCGGCCAGTTCCGGGTGGACCGGGTGGTGATCGCGGTGGACTGCGGCCTCGCCGTCAATCCGGACGTGATCCGCGCCCAGATGGAAGGCGGTATGGGCTTCGGGCTCTCCGCCGCCCTGCTCGGCGAAATCCGCATCGAGCAGGGAACCGTGGTCCAGTCGAACTTCCACGACTATCAGGTGCTGCGCATCGACCGGATGCCGGAGGTCGAGGTTCACATTGTTCCCTCGGCACAACCGCCGACCGGGGTCGGCGAACCGGCGACACCGGTCATCGCCCCGGCGGTGGCCAATGCGCTCTTCGCGGTCACCGGCCAGCGGCTGCGCAGCCTGCCGTTGCGCTTGTCCGCGTAGGGTCCGCTGCGCGGACCGACGCCCTCGCCGACGACCAGGTGACCGAGCAGATGATCACGCCACCCGATGATCTAATCGAGTATATCGCCACCTGCCACGCTCACGGCAAACGCGTCGCCCTGGTAACCCTGGTGCGCGGCGGGTCCTCATTACGCCCGATCGGCAGCCAACTGGCGGTGGCTGCCGACGGCAGCTTTCACGGTTCGGTCTCCGGCGGCTGTATCGAGGATGCAGTCATCGCGCAGGCATTGACGTCGCTTGCGGACGGCCAACCGTGCCTGCGTGACTTCGTCATCGGCGACCCGGACGCCGCGGCGGCCGGTCTCACCTGCGGCGGACAGATTCAGGTCTGTATCGTGCGGATCGACCCAACCGGCGCGTTCGAACACCTGCTCGCCGCGCACCGGGCGCGGCGTCCCGCGGCACTGGTCGCGCGCCTGACCGACGGTGCCATGGCGGTGGTCGACAGTGATACCCTGGCTGGCGACCTGCCGCTGACTCTCCCGCTCCTCGACCGGGTGCACGAGCACATCGCGGCGGAGCGCAGCGGCCTGCTGGAGACCGACCCGGCGCTGTTCCTGCAGGTTACTGCCCCCATGCCGCGCCTGCTCCTCATCGGCGCCGGGCACATCGCCCAGGTACTTGCCCCCATGGCCCGACTCGCGGGCTTCGCGG
The DNA here is from genome assembly GCA_964470155.1 of uncultured Lamprocystis sp. Lineage (GTDB taxonomy): Bacteria > Pseudomonadota > Gammaproteobacteria > Chromatiales > Chromatiaceae > Thiodictyon. The sequence continues at coordinate 14,005 of CAYYAY010000018.1, forward strand.
TGATCGTGATCGACCCGCGCCCGGCCTTTGCCGACCCGGAACGCTTGCCTGGAATCACGCTCATCACCGACGCGCCGGACGCCGCCCTGCGGCACCTGGCGCCAGACCCACGCACGGCGGTCGTCGTCCTGGCACACGATCCGCGGCTGGATGACCCCGCGCTCACGGCGGCGCTCGCCAGCCCCGCCTTCTATATCGGCGCGCTGGGGAGCCGCCGCACCCAGGACCAGCGACTGGAACGCCTGCGCGCGGCCGGACTGGCGGCACAGACGCAGCGCATCCACGGGCCGGTCGGACTGGACCTGGGCGGCCGGGCACCGGCCGAGATCGCGGTGGCCATTCTGGCTGAGATCATCCAGGCCCGTTATCCAGGCCGCCGCGGTCGGCGCTGACCGCTCTTCCGAGGACGAACACAGATCACGACGGCGACATCGATGAGCCTCGATCAAGCGAATCGGATCGCGGCACTGGTGTTGGCCGCCGGAGCCTCCTCGCGGATGGGCGGACAGCACAAGCTGCTGCGCCTCATTGATGGGATGCCCATGGTGCGGCATGCCGTGGCGGCAGCCCTGGGCTCGCGCTGCGCCCAGACGCTGGTGGTGACCGGCGGCGAGGCCGCGGCGGTCGAGGCCGCGCTGGTCGGCGCGCCGGTGTCGATCGTGCGCAACAGGGAGTATGCCTACGGCCTGTCGACCTCCCTGCACCGCGGCCTGGCCGCGCTGCCGCCGGACACCGCGGCGGCCGTCGTCCTGCTTGCGGACATGCCGCGGGTCAGGGCCGCACACATCGACCGGATCATCGCCGCCTTCGACCCGCATCACCCCGCGATCGTCGTCCCGGCCCACGACGGCCGTCGCGGTCATCCGGTGCTCTGGCCGCGTTGCCATTTCGCGGCGCTGCACCGGGTCGTCGGCGACACCGGCGGGCGAGCGCTGCTCGACGCGCTGCGCGACAATCTGATCACGGTCGCCTTCGACACGGATGCGGTACTGACCGATGTCGATACCCCGGCCGATCTGGCGGGACTGAGTTCCCAAGGGAAGCGGTTGTTCTGAAACGTCTGGTACTGCCGGCCGTGCGCGCTGCGCGCAGCCCCTTTCACTGGAGCACAACGCCTTCATCTACGGCAATTCATCTTCGCGGAGTTTCTATGCAAAATTTCACATTTCACAACCCCACCCGCATCCTCTTCGGGGCCGGGCAGATCGCCGCGATCAACCAGGAGATCCCCCGCGGTGCGCGGGTGCTCATCACCTATGGCGGGGGCAGCGTCGTGAAGACCGGCACCCTGGCCGAGGTCAAGACGGCGCTCGCCGACTTCACCCTCCTGGAGTTCGGCGGCATCGAGCCCAATCCGACCTATGAAACCCTGATGCAGGCCGTTGCGCTCGCGCGCCGGGAACAGGTCGACTTCCTTCTCGCCGTTGGCGGGGGCTCGGTGATCGACGGGACCAAATTCATCGCCGCGGCGATTCCATTCGACGGGGAGCCCTGGGACATGCTCGCCAAGCAGGCGCCCATCACCACTGCCGTTGCCTTCGGCACCGTGCTGACACTGCCGGCAACCGGTTCGGAGATGAACAGCTTCTCGGTCATCACCCGCGCCGCCACCCAAGACAAACTGGCCTTCGGCCACCCGCTGGTCTTCCCGCGCTTCTCGGTGCTGGATCCGACCAAGACCTATACGCTGCCGCCGCGTCAGGTCGCCAACGGTGTCATCGATGCCTTCGTACACATAGCAGAGCAGTACCTGACCTATCCGGACGACGCCAAGGTGCAGGATCGATTCGCCGAAGGCCTGCTGCTCACGCTCATCGAGGACGGGCCCAAGGCGTTGGCGGAGAAAGACAATTATGCGGTGCGCGCCAATCTCATGTGGACCGCGACCTTAGCCCTGAATGGACTGATCGGCGCCGGCGTGCCGCAGGACTGGGCCACCCACATGATTGGTCACGAGATCACCGCGCTGCACGGGCTCGACCATGCGCAAACCCTGGCCATCGTCTTGCCGGCCATGTTGCAGGTCAGACGCCACGACAAACGCGAGAAGCTCCTGCAATACGCTGCACGCATCTGGAACCTCCATGACGGGGATGAGGACGCGCGCATCGATGCCGCGATCAGCCGCACTCGCGACTTCTTCGAATCACTGCAGGTCCCGACACGACTCTCCAGTTACGGCATCGGCCCGGAGGCCGTCACGCCGCTGGTGCAGGCGCTGGAACGCCACGGCATGACGGCACTCGGTGAGCGGCAAGACGTCGATCTGGAGCAATCGCGACAAGTCCTGGAGTTAGCCCGCTAGGATCGTCAACAACGCCTTCGCCAAGGACGGCCATGTCTCGCCAATGCGGCTCAAGTTACCCTCTCGACGAGCGGAGCAAGTACCATGTCCATATGCATCCCCTTGGTCAATGGTCCGAATCTACCCAATTGGTGGGATCCGAGTGTTGTCTTTCCCGCCCCGGGCGGATACTCCACCGAGTTGGACCTTCCGTTCTGGCCGCAAGCCTATCGGCGCCCCTTCGGCAAAGGTACCGCCGAGGAGGCAATGTTCATGGCGTTTGGCCACGTCGCCAAGGACACCCGATCTCTGTATCTCGCCTGGCATGTGCGTTTCACGCCTGCCTCGAGCCCTGGTCGAGACCGGCTCTATGTCGGGTTTACGGCGTCTGCAACCTCGGCCCCGCTGCTGCTCGAGATCACCATCTACGCCGAGGACGCGAGTGTGGCGGCCGAGCCGGCCGCGCGGATTGTGGCTGGCACCCTAGATGCGCAGGGGCAGTTCCAACCGCTCCCGCGGGTCCCCGCTTGGACAGACCGTACGACCCGCGTCTGGCGGGCTCCCACCTCCAATCTGGCTCCAGCCGTCAATCTCTGGGCCGTGCAGATGCAGGTACCCCTGGTCGCCGACGCCGCTCCGGGCGAGGACGCGGGAATCGGCGTCGACACCGACGATAGCTTCCGGATGTGGTATTGCTTCGACATCTATACCCCGCTGAACCCGGCAGGCAGCTCAGCGGACCCGGCGGGCGGCATTCTCCGATTCGGTTTCCCGCAGGATGCCCGATTCTCAATCGATAGAGGACAGCGTATCTGGCCAGCCCCGTCACGCTATGCGGACTACCACCTGGGCAGCCAGAACACACCCTCCTGCGTCGGCGGGTACGGCATCTCCCTGCACTGGCTCACCATGGGCACGCCCGGCATCCCGGCAAGCGAGGTCGATCCGGACCGGCCGAATACCCTGTTTGCCCGACCCACGAATCACAGCGGTGTGCAGTTGGCGGGGGGTGAGGTGCGGGCCCGCTTCGCCATTGCCAACTGGGGCTCGGTCTGCGATGCCGGAGCGCCGTGGACGGTGATTCGTGAGGATGAGGGCAACCGGGCGCCGCTACCCGACCGGGCAACGCCGGTTCCGGGCAAGGATATCCGCTTCGACTGGATCCTGCCGGCGGACCTGGCGGACGCGATCCGCCGCGGTATGCAGCCCCGGTATCAGTGCCTTTGCGTGGATCTGTCCGGCGCTGGTCTCACCTTCGTGAGTCCGACCGTCTATCGCAATATGGACATCCTGGGAGCGTCCAGCATCTCCCGCGAGGCCGAGATCAGCGTGGTCGGCCTCGCTCCGATCGTGTCGAAACACCGTGATGTCTACCTTGCGGTCGAGGTCTACAACATGCCGGAGCAGATCGATCCGGCGGCTCCTCAGCCCCGCGCCGCACTGCCGGTGACGCGCGGCCTGGCCGCGATCACAAGGGCAGGCGACGGCGCGCCCAGTGAGCTGGAAGCGCTCGTCAATCCCCTCAATGCGTATGCCTATGACGAAGGGATGGTTCCCAACCCCGAAGTCGCGCAACTCATGATCGACACGCTGTTTCCGACCTATCGGGTGCATTGTTACCACGACACCGGGGAGCGGGAGGTCATCGACGGGCGGCGCTACGTCATCCTCGGCCTGCAGAGCAGCTTCGGCTATCACTTGGTTCACGAGGGGGACGTCTTGGGGTGGAGTCACCGCCTGCGGGGCGCCATTCGCCTTGCCGACCGGTTCTACGTCCTGCCTGTGACCAATCATGGCGTCGCCAGGATCACCACCAGCATCCAGGCACTCGAACCCGGCGACATAGTCGAGCCCGACGAGCCGATCCAACCCTGGCCGGCACCCGCGTCCGCCTCCGGCAATCGCCGGTGGTGGTGGCTGTTGGCCTTGCTGTTCCTGGTCCCCGTGATCAATCGCTGCGGCATCGCGGGCTGAAAGGACATAGCGAGCGCTGTTACTCGCGGTACCTCGTTATAGCCTTCGTACCTGATATCCAGACAGACCCTGGTGTAGGGGCGGGTTTGAAACCCGCCCCTACGTCCAGCGATCACGTTCGTCGGCTATATCAGGGGATTGATCGGACGCGTACGGACGCATCTCGTACCTGGTCCGACATCAACCGGGTACGGCCACGGCCTTAGAAAGCGACGACCACTTCCGCGCGCAGAAAATAGGACTCATCCCGACGGTTACGGGCGTAGAAGTCGCCCGGCGCCAGATACTCCGCGACCAGGTGTCCGGAGAGGTACTTGTTGAACTTGGTCTTGACCCAGCCGGTGAACAAATGGCCACGGAAGTTACCGTCGTGGCTGATGTTGTAGAATTGGTTGGCGGTACGCACGCTTTCCTGGTCGGCCCACAGGGCGTGGTAGTCCAGCAGCACGTCGGTGGTCGGATGGACCTTGGCCAGCCAGCCGACGTTCAGGCGCACCAGGTTGGTTGCCTGGCCCACCCGGCTGTCCAGCGGCCATTGATAGATCATCAACTCGCTCCACTGAGGCCAGCGGCCCCAGAGCGGATCGAACGACTCGTTGGTCTTGCTGTCCGGATCGTCACCCGTGAGGTATTCCAGATCCGCGTGCACGCGGTTGGCCAATGAGTCGTTGAAGGCATAGGTAAGACGCCCGTTGAAACCGAAGGCTGAGATGTTCTGACGCGGTGCGCCCAGGGTGACGCGGTTGGCACCCCACTCACCCGCCGCCTCGGCCCTCAGGTTCCAGTTCGGCGTGAGCTTGGAGTCGATGCGGGCACCCACGGCATATACCTGCCCGTCGTCCGACGGCGAGGGGAAGGGATAGCCGTTGTTCACCCGCATGTTGTTCAAGGTGTAGTTTGGATCATTGCCCTTGTAGATGAAATAACCATCCAGATCGGTATCCTTGATCAATGACTTGTTGCGGGCATAAAGAATGCCGCCGACCTCGTACTGCTCGGTCTGATCCTCGATCGTGCCGTTCAATGGCGTGGGAAAGCGGTCCGTGTTGGGGTAGTTGTTGATATAGATCAGGTCGAAGGTGGTCTTGATCGCGTCCGCCGCGTAGGTCGCCCGCGCGGCATCCATATAGATGGTGCGTGACCCGTCGATCGGCGTACCGTCCAGCACCAGCCAGCCGTTGCCGAGGACGAGATCCTGACGCCCGGCCTTGAGTGAGAGTCCGCTGTCGAAGATCTTCTTGAAGTCCAGGGTCAGCGAATCAAACAGAATACCGCCGCTGTACCACTCCTCGAATCCGTATCCTGGCGCAAAGGCGCTCTCCGGCGGCAGCGTGTAGTGGCGGCCTTCCCACATCAGCCGGGCGGCCAGGGCAAAATGCGCGCTGGGGGCGTATTGACCCCAACCACGAAAGCGGTAGCGCTGGAAGACACGGTTCGCCGTGGGGTTTTGCTGACCCGTGAGGTTCCCCGTCGGCGTCAGGAGCTGTTCGTTGAGCCCGATGTGACCGACGTACACCTCGCGCAGGCGCATGTCGGCCCCCGCACTGAATGCACCCCAGGTTTGGTCGGCGGTAGCCGGCGCGATCGCAACAGTGCCGAGTGCACCCAAGGCGATGGCGGCGGCTCTGGTTCTATTAGAGTTCATCTTCCACCTTCTGTTCTTCAATGGCCCAGGCACGGTCCTCCGGAGTCACTTCATCGACGGCGGCATTGCGCCGCAGGATGCCGTAGAGGACGCTCACCGCGGCAACCGCGATGCAGCCCAGGAAGGCGGCCAGGACCAAGGGATCAGCGATACCGAGCATGGGTGTCTCCGGTCGGTTCAGACTAACGGGTTGTGGCTTGGGGGGCCGCGTACTGGGGAAAACACCGACGCAGATGCTGCGGATCGGATGGCTTGGTCACAGCACTGACCAGGATCAGGGTGAGCATCGCCAGCGGCAGCGCGATGATGATCGGGTCGACCGAAGGCCAATTGGGATAATCGGCCAGGATGCTGGTCTTGCCGCCGGTGACCAGTTGCACCAGCCCGATGGCGCTCGCCTCCTTGGCCTTGACCAGCAGGAGCCAGAACAACGAGACCAGCATCCCCACCGTCATTGAGGCCAGGGCCCCGACACGGGTCGCGCGCCGCCAGAAGAGACCGCCGAGATAGGCCGGCAGGAAGGTGGCGGCACAAAGACCAAAGAAGATCGCGGTAAAGCGGGCTATCACGTAATCTTCGCGCACGTTGTAGCTGATGCTCACGGACACCAACAGACCGATCACGATGGCAATGCGCATGGCCAAGACACTCGGCTCAGTGCCATGCTTGCCGGTGATGCGTTCATAGAGGTCGCGCCCGGCAGCCGTCCCGATGGTGTGGAACTGACTCGACATCGTACTCATGGCCGCCGCCAGCAGGGCCAGGAAGAACACCAGCCCGAACCAGCGCGGCAGTGCCGTGTTGATGAAGGTCGGAATGATCTGGTCGGCGTCACCCTTGGCATAGACCACCGTGGGTGCTCGCCCGCTGACCAGATCCAGGGGGGCGCCCTGGGCATCCTGTGCCGGCTGATGGGCAGCAACGACCAGCGGCGCTGTCGCCGGCTGATTGGTCTTGGGGTTGATGACCGGCTCCCAACGACCGGGTGATGTTTCCTTCATCAGCCCTACCAATGCATGACCGCGTTCCGCGTCGATCTCCTTGACCACCTGACCCTTGAGCAGGGGCCCATGCTGGGCGAACCAGGCGTTGGACAGGCTGCCCACGGCGAAGGGGGTACCGGTCATGAACAGGATGAAAACCGCACCGATCGGCACGGCCCGATCCAACTCGCGGCGGCTGCGCACCGTCATGAAACGCACCACCAACTGGGGTTGGGCCACGACGCCGATGCCGACCCCCAGGATGATGGCCGTGATCACGGTCCACCACAGGTCATAGCCGGTCGCCCCCCAGCCGAACTTGGGCATGGCGGTCCAACCCTGGTGACCGATGGCCTGCAGGGGCGCCGGCACCAGGTCGGCCATCCCGGTCAGGTACTGGTGCGCCGCGCTGACCCCGCCCAGGCTGGTATAGGCGAAGAACAGCAGATAGCCCATGGCCAAGATCATGATGAGACCCTGGAAGGTATCGGTGTACATCACCGCCTTGAGCCCGCCGGGAATCACATAGGCCGCGGTGATCAGGGCGAACACCAGCAGCGCCACCTCGAAATCCACCCCGAACTGGGTCGCGGCAAAGACGGCGCCGCCGGTCATCACCGCCGCCGAGTAGAGCGGCATGAAGAGAAAAATCAAGAGCCCGGCAAAGATCTGAATCCCTTTGCTCTGGTAGCGCGCACCCAGGAGCTCCGGGAAGGTGTGGGCGCCGAGGTGGTGCCCCAGGCGCCGGGTCGGCTCACCGAGCAGGGTGAAGGCCAGCAGAATGCCCACCCCGATATTGAGAAAAGTCAGCCACAGCAGACTCATGCCGAAGAGCCCGGCGACCCCGCCGAAACCCACGATCGCCGCGGTGGAGATGAAGGTGGCCCCGTAGGACACCGCCATAATGAGCGGGTGGACCGAGCGCCCGCCGACCAGATAGTCTGCCCCGGTCCGTGTTCGCTGGTAGCCGAGCCAGCCCAGATAGATCGTGGTCAGCAGATAACCCAGGATAACGACAATATCGACCCAACCCACCGCAGAATGCCCCGTCATGGGTGCCCCCGTTTACTTATCGTGATGACTGCCCAAGCGGGCGGCGCAAGAATACCCCAGGTTTACCCAACTTTTTCTAGATCCAGCGCAGTTAAATTGCAGATTTGTGACGCGGCGATCAGACAAGGTGCCTGAAATCTGCTGGATCCAAGCTACCGGCCCTGATCCTGAGGGAAGCACCGACGCAAGTGTTGCGGATCGGAGGCCTTGGTCACGAGGCTGACCAACACCAGGGTCAGGAACGACAGCGGCAGCGCGATGATGATCGGATCCACCGACGGCCAGTTGGGAAAGTCCGCCAGGATGCTGCTCTTCCCGCCTGTCATCAGTTGCACCAAGCCGATGGCGCTCGCCTCCTTGGCCTTGACCAGCAGGAGCCAGCCCAGCGAGACCAGCATCCCGACCGTCATCGAGGCCAGGGCACCGGCCCGGGTCGCGCGCCGCCAGAAGAGGCCGCCGAGATAGGCCGGCAGGAAACTCGCGGCGCACAGGCCAAAGAAGATCGCGGTGAAGCGCGCGATCACGTACTCCTCGCGGACGTTGTAACTGATGCTGATGGCGACCAGCAGACCGAGCATGATGGCGATGCGCATCACCAGCACGCTGGGCTCGCTGCCGTGCTTGCCGGTGAGGCGCTCGTAGAGATCGCGCCCGGCAGCCGTTCCGATGGTGTGGAACTGACTCGACATGGTGCTCATGGCCGCCGCCAGCAGGGCCAGAAAGAATACCAGGCCGAACCAGCGCGGCAGGGCCGTGCTGATGAAGGTCGGGATGATCTGGTCGGCGTCACCCTTGGCATAGACCACCGCGGGCGCGCGCCCGCTGACCAACTCCAGCGGCGCGCCCTGGGCGTCCTGAGCCGACTGCTGCGCGGCAACGACCATTGGCGCCGTCGCCGGCTGATTGGTCTTGGGGTTGATCACCGGCGCCCAGCGGCCGGGTGATGTTTCTTTCATCAGCCCCACCAGCGCATGATCGCGCTCCGCGTCGATCACCTTGACCACCTGCCCCTTGAGCAGCGGCCCGTGCTGGGCGAACCAGGCGTTGGACAGACTGCCGACCAGGTAAGGCGTCCCCACCATCAGCAGGATGAAAATGGCGCCGATCGGCACCGCCCGATCCAGTTCGCGGCGACTGCGCACGGTCATGAAACGCACCACCAGTTGAGGCTGGGCCAGCACGCCGATACCGACCCCCAGAATGATCGCCGTGACCACGGTCCACCACAGGTCGTAGCCGGCCGCCCCCCACCCGAACCTGGGCATGGCGGTCCAGCCCTGGTGACCCATGGCCTGCAAGGGCACGGGCACCAGATCGGCCATCTCGGTCAGGTACCGGTGCGCCGGCTCGACCCCGCCCAGGCTCGTGTAGGTAAACCACAGCAGGTAGGCCATGGCCAGGATCATGATCAAACCCTGGAAGGTATCGGTATACATCACCGCCTTGAGCCCGCCGGGGATCACATAGGCCGCGGTGATCAAGGCGAACACCAGCAGGGCCACCTCGAACTCCACCCCGAACTGGGTGGCGGCAAACACGGCGCCGCCGGTCATCACCGCCGCCGAATAGAGCGGCATGAACAGGACGATCAGCAGCCCGGCGAACACCTGGACACCCTTGCTCTGATAGCGCGCACCAAGCAGTTCCGGGAAAGTGTGCACGCCCAGCCGATGGCCCAGACGCCGGGTCGGCTCCCCCAGCACGGTAAAGGCCAGCAGGATACCGATGGCGATGTTGACGAAGGTGAGCCACATCAGGCTCATGCCGAACAGCCCGGCGACCCCGCCGAACCCCACGATGGCCGCGGTGGAGATGAAGGTGGCCCCATAGGACACCGCCATGATGATCGGGTGGACCGAGCGCCCGCCGACCAGATAGTCCGCCGCCGTCCGGGTGCGCCGATACCCGAGCCAGCCCAAATAGCCGGTGGTCAGCAGGTAGCCGACCACGACGACGATATCCACCCAATCGACCGCAGAATGTCCGACCACGAGCGTCCCCCTTGAGCCTTTGCCATGCGTGTTGCCCCCCGCCATTGGCACGGCGGGGCGCGCGCGGCAGAATACTCCTGGTTGGCTATCGTGTTTGTAATTTTGCGCAGTATATCGGCCGGCGTCTCGGCTCCAGCGGCTTGGGCCATGCCATCGACGCACCGACCGGATAAGCGACAGGTGGGGAAGCGCTACGCGCAACGACACCCGTGGGAGCGGCCTCCGGCCGCGATGGGATCTCGCGGAATCACGACCATCGGCGCTCACCGCCGCTCCGCATCGCGGCCGGAGGCCGCTCCCACAAGATCGCGGTGCGGCTTTCACGGTAACATGCTGGGCCTACGAGGCTGGCGGCTGAGCGCTAACCGCTCGATTTGAGGATAGAACCCCAGCGTTTTCGCTACGGAACACCGAGGATCTCAACGTGGAAAGTTATAAGGTCGTGCGGCCCGAGCACCTCAATCACTTCGGGTATCTGTTCGGAGGCTTTACGCTCATGTGGGTGGACGAGATCTCTTGGATCGCGGCCAGCCGCGACTATCCAGGGTGCAGTTTCGTCACGGTGAGCATGGACAAAGTGGAATTCCGCCGCGGGGTGCATCAGGGCGCCGTGCTGCGCTTTGACGTGCGCAAGCGCCACGCGGGCAAGACCTCGGTGGAATACGAGGTGCAGGTCTATGCCGATGACCTGGAGACCGGGACCGAGGAGGCCATCTTCCAGACGCACATCCGCTTCGTCTGCCTCGACGCCATGGGTAAGAAGACCTTACTTCCACGGCGCTGAAACTCAGTCTTTTTTGCGGTGGACGGTCCCGGTAAAGAGCCCGATCAGTTCTCCTGCGCTATACACCTCCACCTGATAGACCCCGGTCCGGCGGGTCAGGCTGACCTCGCGGGCGACCGCCTCGATCATGTCGCCGACCGCGGTCGCCTTGAAATACTCCATGTGGGCGCTCAGAGACACGGCCAGCGGTCCGTGGGAGTTGGAGGCCAGGGCGAAGGCCGAGTCGGCCAGGGTGAACAGCAAACCGCCGTGGGCCGAACCCCAGTTGTTCAGGTGTTCGGGGCGCAGTTGAACCTGCATCCGCGCCTGACCGGGACCGGTGATCTCGCCCTCGAACCCGAGGGCAATCATGAAGGGATCCAAGTGCATGGTCGATCTCTTAGGCGATTGACGGAAATCGCCACGAATGGACGAGTGGACCGCCGCGCCCCACACTGAAGACCCGACAGCGGGGTCTCCGAATGTGGGCGTTGGCCAACAGTTCTTCAGGACTATCGCTGCGCCGCTAGGCCGCCGGCCGCCCCCAGGGCAGCATGCGCTCCAGGGTGCCGTCGCGGCGGGCGTACTGATGCCAGAGTGCCGCGGCAACATGCAGCCCGACCAGTGAGTAAAGGAAGAACTCCATGGGCTCGCCATGGAAGATGTGCATGGCCTCATTCAGCTGCGCAGAGGGAGCGACCAGTGACGGCAGTTGGATACCGAAGAAATCGGCAAAGCGGCCGTCCTTGGAGACCACCCGCAGGTAACCGAAGACCGGGATCAACAGGGTGGCGAGGTTGAGCAACAGGTGGGTCAGCTTGGCCGCGATCAGGCTCCATTGGGGAGCGGGCAGCGGCGCCGGCTGGGGACTGAGGCGGCTCCAGAGGATGCGCGCGATCACGACCAGGAACAGCAAAATACCCAACGACTCGTGCAGGTGCAGCCACTCGGTACGCAGGGCCGACTCCTTGGGCGCACCGTCGCGCAGACTGTCGGTCACGACGAGTCCAACCAGCATCAGCACGACGGACCAATGGAAAAGCTGTGAAAGGGTGTTGTAGCGTAATGGGGCGGTGGTTTGGTTCATGGATTCATCCGATCTTTCGGTGGGTGGGGAAGACCATAATGATCGCATAGTTATCGGCAAGATGCCGGACCATGGCGCGCATCATGACGTTTTCCCATACGCCACACTTGAGAACATTAGCGTTTTCTACTACTGTTTGACGCAGCCATACCCGCCTGGCGCGACCCCGCCTGCCCGGGCAGCCAACCGCCTTCGCAGGACCCACGATATGACCAGGTTCGTACTCAACCCCGCCCTGAGCTGGCTGATGCCCTTCATGAGGTGGGCGCCGGGCCTGACCCGCCACGATGCCAAAGCCGACCTCATTGCCGCCCTGACCGGTGCCATCGTCGTGCTGCCGCAAGGCGTCGCCTTCGCCGTCATCGCGGGTATGCCGCCGCAGTACGGACTCTACGCCGGCATGATCCCGGCCATCATCGCCGCGCTCTTCGGGTCGTCGCGGCACCTGGTGTCGGGCCCGACCACGGCCGCCTCGGTGGTGCTGTTCTCCGCCCTGTCCGGGTTTGCAACACCGGGTTCGGCAGACTACGTGATGTTGGCGCTGACACTCACCTTCATGGTCGGAGTCATCGAACTCTCCCTGGGCCTGGCGCGGATGGGCGCCCTGGTCAATTTCATCTCACATTCGGTGGTGGTCGGTTTTACCGCCGCCGCCGCCGTCCTGATCGCGGCGAAGCAGCTCAAATACTTCTTTGGCGTCGACATGAACAGTGCCGGACATCTCCATGAGATTCTCATCGAGTTCGGGCGCCATGTGATCGAAATCAGCCCGGCGGAGACCCTGGTCGCCACGGTCACCCTGCTGACCGGCATCGCGATCAAGCGCTGGGTCCCGCGCATCCCCTACATGATCGTGGCCATGCTGGTCGGCAGTCTGCTCGCGACCGCCATGAACCGCTGGTTTGGCGACCTGTTCGGCGACGCCATCGCCACCGTGGGGGCGCTGCCCAGCACATTGCCGCCGCTCTCGGCCCCCACGCTGACGCTGGAGAACATCCGCGACCTGGCACCCACGGCGCTGGCGGTCACCCTCTTCGCACTCACCGAGGCGGTCTCAATCGGGCGCTCCCTGGCTGCCCGCGGCGGTTACCGCATCGACGGCAATCAGGAGTTCATCGGCCAGGGTTTGTCGAACATCGCCGGGTCCTTCTTTTCCGGCTATGTCGCCACCGGCTCCTTCAATCGCAGCGGTGTCAATTACGAGGCCGGCGCCCGCACCCCGCTGGCCGCGATCCTGGGCGGCGTGTTCCTGATGGCCATCGTGCTCCTGGTCGCACCACTGGCAAGCTTCCTGCCCAAGGCGGCAATGGCCGGCGTGCTCTTCCTGGTCGCCTGGGGGCTGATCGACTTCAAGGAGATTCGTCACATCCTGCATTCGTCCATGCGTGAAACCTCGGTCTTCCTGGTTACCTTCGCCGCCGCGCTCTTCCTGGAACTGACGTTCGCGATCTTCGCGGGGGTACTGCTGTCCCTGGTGCTCTATCTGGAGCGCACCTCCCGCCCGCGCATCGTCACCCGTACGCCGGACCCCGACCTGCCGGGCCGCGCCTTCTCCAGCGATCCCGAGCTCAAGCAATGCCCGCAACTGCGTTTCCTGCGTATCGACGGATCGCTCTTCTTCGGCTCGGTCCCCCATGTCCAGGATGCCTTCGATCGCCTGCGTGCCGAGCATCCTGAGCAAAAGCACCTCGCCCTGATCGCCAGCGGGATCAACTTCGTCGATCTCCAGGGCGCCGAGGCGCTGACGGACGAGGCCCAGCAGCGCCGCGCCGACGGCGGCGGCATGTATCTGATCCAGGTCAAACAGCGCGTGTGGGATATGCTGGATCAGTGTGGTTGTATGCACGAGCGCGATGAGCGCAACGTCTTCCAGTCCAAGGAGGCAGCGATCCGCGGGATCTACCAGAAACTGGACAAATCGGTGTGCGCCACCTGCGAAGCGCGCATTTTCGGCGAGTGCAGCCGTTAGGTACCATCCATGGCCGTGGATTCCGGCAACCTGCCGGAATGACGGTTCAGACTCACGCCGGCCGCCGGCCGCTCAGGCCCCCGCGTTGACCTCATGGGTCCACACCTGGAAGCGCTTCAGCGTATTGGGGCCGAAGGTGTTGGTGAGCGCGACATCCGCCGCATCACGCCCGCGCGCGATCAACACCCGGCCGATCCGCGGTGAGTTGTTGCGGGCGTCGAAGGTATGCCACTGGCCGCCCAGGTAGACTTCGAACCAGGCGGCGAAATCCATCGGGCTGTAGGGCGGCGGCTGACCGATATCGCTCAGATAGCCGGTACAGTAGCGGGCCGGGATATTCATGCAGCGGCAGAAGGCGACCGCCAGATGCGTAAAATCACGACAAACACCGACCCGCTCGTTGAAGGCTTCCCAGGCTGTTCGGGTGGCTCGGGCGTGCTCGTAACCAAAGGTAATATGCTGATGGACAAAGTCGCAGATCGCCTGGACCCGCCCCCACCCCACGGGCGCCGTGTGGAACAGCGCCCACGCCGCCGCGGACAGCAGATCGGTTTCACAATACCGGCTGCCCAGGAGAAACAGCAGGGTTTCTTCGGGCAGTTCCTGCACCAGGTGCTGATGAGCCGAGTGGACGACCGGATCCCGCTCACCCCGGTCGTTTACCACCGCATCGGTCGACAACCGCAACTCGCCCTTGGGCGCAACGATGCGGCTGCACCAATTGCCGAAGCTGTCACGGTAGGCGGTGATCGGGACGGACGGACGGGTGATCAGATGATCGGGAACCACGAGATCGGAGGCGCGCGTGAAATGGATGTGCAGCGACAACAGCATTGGTGTCGGCTGCGGGCAGTCGTAGATCAATTCGTAACCGACCCGGATGTGCATGATGAGCCTCTATCAGTCAGGTGATTGGTGCCACAGTTGGTCCGGCGAACCGGATTTGCGCGGTGGACACCGTTAAGGCCCTGCGGGGGCACAGCGTTCAACCCCAGAGTAACACCCCGCCGCGCTGCTGACATCGCGTTGCGACCATGAAGCGGATCTTTAGCGGCCGGCTATGCCATTATTGTTATACGGAACGGTTTCGAGTTTTCGGTTTTTCGTTTTTCGTTAAGGATTATCGAACATCGGGTTACGAGAAACGAGAAACGAAAAACCAACAACGATGGGTATATATGGGCATCACCCGACTCGAGCAGGAGCGTGCAATGAACAAATCAGGCTTGCAGTTCGACTTCAGCTGGGCCGCGCCGCGGGGCACGCGCCCACGCGATGCCGCTGATCCGTTTCGGATGTTGATCCTTGGCGGCTTCAGCGGTGCGGCCAGCGTGCCGCTTGCGCATCGGCGAACTGATGCGCCGCGTCCTGCACGACCAGGCCTTCCAGTCGCTCGAAGCCCGGTGGCGCAGCCTCGAACGTCAGGTGCGCAACCTGGAACTCGGCGATCGACCTAGCCAAACAAACTGCCCTGCACCGGCCGGTCCGCCGCCGCCCGATACCGCACCGGCCGCGCCGTTTTCTCCACCACCCCCTCCTCCATCAGCCGCGCCAGCCATTTCTTGGCCTGTGCCGCCGGTACGTTCAACTCATCGGCAATCTCGGCCTCGGTCTTTGGCTCCGGCATCCGTTTGATCAGTGACCGCACGGTTGCAAACAGTTCCTCTGCGGGGGTCAGACGGGTTCCCGATACCTTTGCTTCATCGCTCGGACTGAGTGCCCTCAACTCGGTGCTGGTGTTTGCCGCCTGAAGCGGGAGATTCGTTGCGCCGGGCGCCACGACGCCTCGATCCCGCGACGGTCGTGCCCATTCGCCAACGGCGCTTAGCACTTCGACCAGGTCCTCGGCCATCTTGGGCTCAGGCCAGGGCAAGGCCCCTGCCTGTAGCAAAGCTTGGAGCCCTTGGCTCGTCTCCCCGGTGGCGCGGACATAGACGGGAACCAGCCGATACTTCTGCAATTGCTCACTGGCCCCAGCCCAGGTGCCGCCCTTCTTGTAATCCGAACTGACGACCAAGGCGGCGTCGGCCAGGGCGTAGATGAGCTTGTTGCGCTGCATGGCGTTGCCGACGTTGAAGCCAGCCGCGGGGTCATAGGGGGAAATCAGGATCAATCGCTCCTCCAGCAGGAGGTCGCGCTGCTCGCGATTGAGGGCCGTGCTCTCCAGACTGTCCGCGAGAACGCCGATGGCATGTCCCTCCGCCTGAAGTGCCCCGCGCATGGCGGCTTGTTCGATGCCGCGGGCAGCGCCGGAGACCAGCGTCCGGCGGGCCTTGGCGGCGAGTCGGCCGACGCCTTCGGTGTATTCGATCAGGGCCTCATCCACATGGCGCGAACCGACGACGGCGAGCCCGCCGGTTTCGAGCCGCAGCGGGTTCCCGCAGCCATAGAGGATCGCCGGAGCGTCGTCCCTGAGCCGCGACTTGAGTCGTCGGGGATAGGCGGCATCGGCACGACTGACGAATCAGTCGTGTCCGGTTAGCGCCAGGGCCAGCGGCCAGACCGGGCCGCTGCCGTGCCGGCGCAGCAGCCAGGCCGCGATGGTGAGAGTCCAGCGCGAGTCCACCATGTCATCGACGAGCAGAACAGGTCCGGAGAGGAGCGCTTGGCGGATATCCAGCGATCCGTCGATGTTGTGGACCTGCTGGGTGCTGTTGGCCATGGTCTTTTGTGCCGGCCGCTCGGCGGTCTTCTCAAGGACCGCGTGAAACGGGAGTCCGAGCGCCTTTGCAAGCCGCCGGGCGAAGTCCGGCACCAACGCGGGGTGTCGCAGCGACGGGATGCAGGTGACCCCATAGCCAGGGCGGTAGTAGCGACCAGCGCTTTGACCCGATTGTCCTGAAGAGCCTGCTCTAACTCGGGCCGACGCTCTCCAGTATCGCTTGTGTAGGCGGCGATGTTAAGGCCGCGTGAGCGCAGCCAGTTAGTCACCTGGACCGCATCGCGCTTCGTGAGAGTGTAGACGATGCCGCTGCCGGGCAGGTTCGGCAATTGCTCCGCCAACCAAGCCAGTCGCTCGCCTTGACCCGGGAGATGTATCGTTTGGAGCGCTAAGGATGGCCGGCTCAGATCACCGCGCGAGACGGCAAGATTAGGGCCGAGCACGGTCAGCAGGTCGTCCAGGACCCGATTATTGGCCGTTGCGGTGGTCGCCAGCACACGCAGGTTCGGCGGCAGGGTCCGGCTGATACGCTCAATCAGCCGGTACTCTGGTACGAAGTCGTGGCCCCAGTCGGAGATACAGTGGGCCTCGTCGATGACCAGCAGTGATATCCGTGGGGCCACGCCTGCCAGTACCTCGCGGACGAAACGTGCACTTGCCAGTTGCTTTGGGTGGATGAGCAGGATATCGAACGCGTCAGCGAGGAGGCGAGCCACGACCTGCGGCCTGTCCTCCTCATTGTCCGAGTTGATGGTTTCGGCCCGCACACCCATGCGCGCAGCGGCGGCAATCTGGTTCCGCATGAGCGACAACAGCGGCGAAATGAGCAACGCCGGACCCTGCCCAGCTCCGCGCAGCAGCTTGACGGCGATGAAGTAGACGAAACTCTTGCCCCAGCCCGTCTTCTGAACTACGAGCAGGCGCTGCGTCCCAGCGACGACCGCACGAATCGCGTCCTCCTGCCCCTCACGAAACCGGGCATTGGGGATGCCGGAGCCGACGCGAAGCAACTCGAGTGCGCGTTGCGGGTTGTAGACCATAGTGGCGATCCTTACTCGTTGTATCGCGAAACCTGATCGACCGACGGCGTACAATCACACTCGAGTGGCCCCCATCGGGTGGAACGCCGCCGGCGGTTCCGCCGCGCTTGGGTGCCTGCGCGACGGCGGCTCGCCCTGCGGGCATCCGCCTGTTGGAAACTGCCCCGCCTGCTGCGGTCACCCAAGAACGCCGCGCGTCTGCTGGCACATTGGCCAGGGCGCGTTTAAAGGACCTGCCGCCGCTGTCTATCTTAGCCTTAGCGGAGCAGGTTGGCGTTGAAGCCTGAAAGCAAGCGCGTCGCGGTATTCCAGCCGGAGTTCGTGGAAGGCCTGAGCAAAGTCTCAGCACACGGCGTAGCGACGCACGTCCAAGGCGTCCGCCAGCAGGGGTTGGGACTGCGCCACCAAGGCGGTGAGGTGCGGGGTTTCAAGGTGGGCGTTGATCGCCGCAGCGTCTGCCCATTCCTCGACAAAGGTGAAGTCGGTCGGGTCCGCTGTATTGTGAAGCAATTCATAACGCAGACAACCGGGCTCCCGGCGCGTCGGCTCCAGCATGCCCAGCAAGAGGGTGCGCAGTTCGTCCACGCACTCCGGGCGGGCGATGAAGCGGGCGACAATGTGAACGGTCATGCAGGCGTCTCGGAAGGGTTACGATTTAAGGCGGGACATCGGGACGGCGGGCTGCGGTGACGCCGTCGGCTTGCCGGTCCGCGTCGCAGCGATCCATCGTGACCCGGTCGTAAACGCTTAAGCAAAAACCAGCCGAAGCTGGTTCACTTGAGACGCGGAATTGGTGGGCGCGGCAGGGATCGAACCTGCGACCCTCCCCGTGTGAAGGGGATGCTCTCCCGCTGAGCTACGCGCCCGAATCAGACCCATTATTGTAGCCGCGACCTGCTGGACGGTCAAATCAGCGGCCGACTTTTTCGACCTTCACCGCCGCGGCTACATGCGCTTCACGATCGGGTCGCGTTGCAGCCCGAGGGCCTGGGCGCCGAGCTTGAGGGCCTGATCGGCAAAGGTTTCCAGATCGCCCCACCGATCATCGCGATCCACCACCTCGGTGAGGGACTCGCTGACGACACGCAACTGGTAGGCACCGTCTGCCCGATCCTGCGGTGCGGCCGGCTCGGCGCAGACATAAAACACCGGCTCGCGCTGGCCCTGGCGCACAAAGGCGAGAATGTAACGATAGGTCCGGGCGTCGCCCGCGACAATCTCGCCCAGCAGGGTGGCGGCATAGCCGCCGACTTCATAACGGTGCTTGGGAATGGCGGTAGTGATCAGGGGGCGGTCTTGCATCGCTGGGCTCCGGCAACATTCGGGTGGATCTGATTTTGCGCCAAGAAGTCGTCCTCTCTCAGGAAACCCCGGAGTAGTCGATAGTAATCTCCTCCCCGATCGCGATGGCGCGCGACGCATAGAGATCGAACTGGTCGAACGCTGCATTGGGGTCGTCGCTGTGGTTCAGCCAGCGCAGCAGGTTGCTTCCACGGCGCGCACTGAGCACCCCGCCCGCGGCGTCGTAAATCCACAGAACATAGGTTCCGTCCTCCGCGACCTCGGGTCCTTCATAGGTGCCGATGAAATCACCCGCGTCGAAACCGACCCGGGCAAAGCACCCAAAACCGTGAATTCCGGAGCGGGCCTTGCCTACCCGGTCCACGAGACGCCCGGACCGTCGCCTCCTGGTTGCACCCTTGAGAGAACAATCGCTCTCCACCTCAACCTCCCCGACCTAACCCCCAGACACACCAAAGCCCGCACAGGGCGGGCCGGGTCTTGGGAAAAGCGCCGGCGCGACATCGCCGGCCGGTCGACTAGATCTCCAGTTGGAGACGCAATTTCTTCATCGCATTCTTTTCGATCTGACGAATGCGTTCCGCCGAGACATTGAATTGCTGCGCCAGGTCGTGCAGCGTCTGCTTTTTCTCGTTCAGCCAGCGCTCGCGCAGAATCACCTTGCTGCGCTCATCCAGACCCTGGATGGCGGCATAGAGGCGCTCCTTGTCGTCGCGCTCGGTGTCTTCGATTTCAAGCATCTTCGACGGCTCCATGCGCATGTCCGGCAAATAGGTCGAAGGCGCGGACGGGGCATCTTCTTCATCGTCGTCATACCCGTCGAACGCGAGATCCTGGTTGGACAGTCGGGACTCCATCTCCAGCACCGTAGCCGGCTTGACCCCCAGATCGGCGGCCACGGACTCCACTTCCTCGCGGGTGAACCAGCCCAGGCGCTTCTTGGCGCTGCGCAGGTTGAAGAAGAGTTTACGTTGTGCCTTGGTGGTCGCCACTTTGACGATGCGCCAGTTACGCAGGATGTACTCGTGAATCTCCGCGCGAATCCAGTGTACCGCGAAGGACACCAGACGTACGCCCATATCGGGCTCAAAACGCCGAACCGCCTTCATCAGTCCAACCGTACCCTCTTGGATCAGGTCCGGAAGGGGTAGGCCGTAACCGAGATAACCGCGGGCGATGCGAATCACGAAGCGCAGGTGCGACATCACCATTCGGCGCGCGGCATCCATATCGCCATGGTCGCGCAGACGCTCGGCCAGATCGCGCTCTTCTTCGGGAGTCAGCACCGGGATCTGGTAGGAGGCGCTGATGTACGCATCAATGTTGCCGGTCGGCATGAGGGCGAAATCTCTGGCCATGTGCTGATCACCTTAAATTTGGACTTGAAACAAATCCTAGCAGTTTACTCTGTAATTAGCCAGCGCTAAATCGTCGGGCGGGTCGTCCGCGCTGCTTCAGAGCTTGACTAGACTTTAGGCAAAGTCACGGGTTTGTACAAGGGCAATCCAGGCCAATCAGACATCGAATATTCCGATCTTTCCGATACGCTTTGACGATATAAAAATATTTATTATATTTTTCATTATTTTATATTGCTTATCCGAAGACGTTACCAGGGCATTAATTTTTGGTCATCCCTGGCCAAGCTGTCTGGATATGAACCGGCGATATCTGTTCAGTTGATGGCCACCCTGAGGCTCCAGCCGGACTCTGAACAGGTCCTGGCACTGAGTTCCGGCATGCCGCCGGGACCAAGGTCAACCCGGCTCGACCCCGCGCAGATGCCGGTTGACCGCGATCCAACTCCCCACCAATCCAAGCAGCATGCTGCCGCCCAGAATCGTCAGCAGCTCGAGCGGGCCAAGACCGGCGAGCGGGAACTCGCTGCGGTAGAGGCTGGCGAGCCGCGCCACCGGCCCCTGAAGTCCGAGCACCGCGAGCGTGACCAGAAACCAGGCGCTGAGGCCACCGAGCAGCCCATACCAGGCCCCCGCGTAGAGAAACGGCCGCCGGATGAAGGACGCCGTGGCACCGACCAATTCCATGATCGCGATCTCTCCGCTACGGTTCTGAATCTCCAGCCGGATGGTATTGCCCACAATCAACAGTACACCCGAGGCGAGCAGGCCGGCAAGCAGCAGGACCAAGGTCGCAGCCAAGTCAAGAATGGCCTGGAAACGCAACAGCCACTGGGTGTCGACCCGCACGAAGTCGACCTCCGATAACTGGCCCAGCCGTTCCTGCAGATTGAGAATCTCCGCCGGCGCCGCGTAGGCCGGCTGCGGGAAGAGCGCCAGCACCGCCGGCAAGGGGTTGGTCGTCAACTGGGCCAGTGCCTCGGCGAAACCGGCCTGTTCGCGAAACTCCGCCAGTGCCTGGTCGGCACCAATCAACTGGACCCGCTGGAACTCCGGCCACTCACGCAGCCGGCCAGCCACCGTCGCCGCGTCTTGGTCGCTGATATCCCGATGGAGAAACAATGAGATGGCGGCGGACTGATCCCAACTGCCGACCAGATTGCGCAGATTCTCGGTCAGCACATAGAGCGCCGCGGGCAGGGCCAGGGCGATGCCGATCACGGCCACGGTCATCACCGTGGCCAGGGGAGCACGCAGCAGCCGCCCGAGGGTGGCGAACGCACTCTGGACATGGTGCGACAGCCACGCCTGGGGCAGTTGCAGGAGGTCGGGGGCGCGACTGCGGCGCGGGGGGCGGCGGGCCATGGCGGTTACCTGTCCCCCGAATCATCGACCAGCCGGCCTTCGCTCAGGGTGAAGGTGCGGTGGTGCAGCGCGTGGATCAGCGCCAGATCGTGAGTGGCGATCATCAGGGTCACACCCACCTGATGGAAGCGTTCAAACAATTGAAAAATCTCGCGCGACAGGTCCGGGTCGAGGTTACCGGTCGGCTCGTCAGCCAACACCAGCGGCGGTCTGGCGACCACCGCACGGGCAATGCCGACCCGCTGCTGCTCCCCCCCGGAGAGCGCCACCGGCAGCGCACGCTCACGTTTCAGGAGCCCCACCTGGTCGAGCGCGGCACGCACGCGGCGGCCGACTTCCTTATGGCCGAGCCCGGTCACCACCAGAGGCAGCGCGACATTCTCGAACACACTGCGGTCAGGCAGCAGACGATGATCCTGAAAGATCATGCCGACCTGACGGCGATGATAGGGTATACGGCCGCGCGCCAGGGTGGCGAGGTTGCGCCCGTTGACGATCACCTGACCCCGACTGGGCCGCTCCAGCAGCCCGATCAGACGCAGCAGCGTGCTCTTGCCGGCCCCCGAGTGCCCGGTCAGGAACACCATCTCCCCGGCCTGCAACTCGAAACTGACATCGCTCAGGGCGTCGCCCCGCTCCGGGTAGCGCTTCCAGACATGATCGAAGCGGATCATCGGGCGCTACCTGACAACTCTTGACATCATCACGGGGTCAGCTCAACAACGCGTCCAAGAACTCATCCGCATCAAAGGGCCGCAGGTCCTCGATCGATTCGCCCACGCCGATAAACCGAATCGGCACCTTGAGCCGCTCGGCGATGGCAAAAACGATGCCGCCCTTGGCCGTCCCATCGAGTTTGGTCAGGGCGATGCCGGTCAAACCCACTGTCTGGTGGAACTGGACCGCCTGCGTCAAGGCATTCTGACCGGTGGTCGCATCGACGACCAACATCACCTCATGGGGCGCATCCGGATCGATCTTGCGCATCACCCGCGCGATCTTGGACAACTCGTCCATCAGGTTGGTCTTGGTGTGGAGCCGGCCGGCGGTGTCCGCGATCAGCACGTCGATGCCGCGGGCCGTGGCCGCTTGCAAGGCGTCGAAAATCACCGAGGCGGAGTCCGCCCCGCCCTGCTGCGCGATCACCGGTACCCGGTTACGCTCCCCCCAAGTCTGCAATTGCTCCACCGCCGCCGCCCGGAAGGTATCGCCGGCCGCCAGCATGACACTGTTGCCCTCCGCCTGAAGCAGCTTGGCCAGCTTGCCGATGGTGGTAGTCTTGCCGGCCCCATTGACTCCGACCATCAGAATCACCTGCGGCCGACCGGGCGCCGCGGGGCAGGCGCGCGCGTGGGCGGTCGCCAGGATTTCGCGCAGCGCCTGTCTGAGCGCCGCCAGCAGCGCCTGCGGATCGGCCAGCGACTTGCGCCGCACGCGCGCGGTCAGATCCGCGATGATCCGGGTGGTTGCATCCACCCCCACGTCCGCCGTCAACAGTAGCGTCTCCAGTTCCTCCATCAACTCATCGTCGATCCGCTTGCGACCGAGGAACAGATTGCCCAGACCGGTGCCGAGCTGGGTGCGGCTACGCGTGAGCCGCTCGCGCAGCCGCTTGAACAAGCCGAGCTTGACCTCCGGCGACTCCTCGTACTCGAACGGCTCGGCGACGGCGCGCGGCAGGGTGACCGCGGGGGCCGCGTTCGCTTGCCCAGCGGCCGTCGGACGCTTGGCCTCGATTGGCGGGCGCACCTCGGCGGGCTCGACGACGGGTAACCGCTTGACCTCCGTTGCCTGACTGACAGCGGGCGGCGGGGGCACGAGCAGCGCACCGTCCTCTGGAGATTGTTCGGCAACGGTCGCCGGCGCGACCGCCGCCGGCGGTTCGGCCGACACCGCAACGCCGTCCTCGCCCGCCGCTTCCGCCGGGGGCGGCAGCACCAGCCCAGGGATCCAGCCGAGTTCCTGATCCGGCCGCTGCCGCCCGAAGCCCAGTCGGGCGAACAGCCCGCGCCGCGGCACCGGCGCGTCATCGAGCGTGGACAGCAGGCCCGGATCGGCCGGCTGACCCGACGCACCGGACCCGGCGGCCGTGTCCGCCAGTCCGGATGGCATCGATGGGTCGGCTCCGGTTTGCGGACCGATCGCCGACGCCGCGGTCTCTTGCTGCTTTTTCTTTCCGAAACCGAACATAACTTTCGCTGCGGTGACTGATGAGTCGAACAGTCGTCAATGCTAACAGATCGCCCGCGCTGGAGCCGCCTTCGCCGTCTTGCACCGATTCTGATCAGACCCATACTTCAGTTTAGAGACGACGGAACTGGTCGGCACCAGCCACCGGAAGTCCAAGGCCAACCGGAGGCAAGACCAAACCGTGATCCAGAACTATACGCAGCTTAGCACCAAGAAGGTGCGGCAGGCCCTGGAGATGGCGGTCGCGGAACTCGCCGGCCTGCGCCGGAACCTACTCACACCGGACTTTATTCTGGTTGCCCTGTTATCCCAGCCCGACTCCGAGCCCCAGGCGATCCTGCAAAACCTGCTGTCCGACCCGCAGGAGGCCACCGCGCGCCTGCAGGGTCGCGTCCGGCGGCAATACGAGCGCACCACGCCCGTCCAGGCCAATCAGATCCTGGTCACCCAAGAGGTGGGTGAACTATTCCGCATCGCTTACGAGGAGGCCAAGCAACTCGGCGACAGCTATATCTCCACCGGCGCCCTGTTCACCGCCCTGTTCGATCCGAAAACCGGCCATACCGCGGAGTTGCTGCGCGAAGCGGGCATCAACCGCGACCAGGTGCGCAAAGCGCTGCGGGAGATTCGGGGTGGACGCACCATCAACGGCGAGGATGCGGAAACCGAGCCCGATGTCCTGGAACGCTACACCCGCGACCTGACCGAACTGGCCCGTCGCGGTGAGCTGGACCCGGTGATCGGCCGCGAAGAGGAGATCGCCCAGGTCATCCAGACCCTGTCCCGACGCAAGAAAAACAACCCGGCGCTGATCGGCGAAGCCGGTGTCGGCAAGACCGTCATCGTCGAGGGCCTGGCACAACGGATCGCCGGCGCGGAGGTGCCCGACACCCTGCTCGACAAACGCGTGCTCGCCCTGGACATGGGCGAGATCGTAGCCGGGGCCAAGATGCGCGGTGAATTCGAGGAGCGCCTGCAATCCGTGCGCGACGCGGTGATCGAGGCCAAGGGCAAGGTCATCCTGTTCATCGACGAACTGCACACGGTCGTCGGCGCCGGCGGCGGGTCCGGCGGGATGGATGCCCCCAGCCTGCTGAAAACGGCCCTGGCGCAGGGGACCCTGCAGGTCATCGGCGCCGATACGCTCGATGAGTACCACCGCTTCGTGGAGACCGACAAGGCCCTGGAGCGCCGTTTTCACCCCATCCTGGTGCGCGAGCCGTCGATCGACGAAACCATCCGAATCCTCCAGGGGATCGCACCGCGCTACGCGAAGCACCACCAACTCCATTATGCGGACGACGCCCTGGAAGCCGCGGCACAGCTTGCCGAGCGTTACATCGCGGACCGCCGGTTACCGGACAAGGCGATCGATCTGCTCGACGAAGCCGGCGCCCACAAGCATCTGCGGCAGATCGGCATCCCGCAAGAAGTCAGAGACCTGGAGCGCGAACGCCAGCGCCTGCTGCAGGAGAAAACCGACGCCTTCAATGGTCAGGCCTTCGAGCAGGCCGCGCGCCTGCAGATGGAAATCCTCACGCAGGAAGAGCGCCTGGCCGCGGCCCGCAAGGACTGGGAGACGGCCCGCGCCCAGGAGAACCAGGATATTCACCCTGAGGACATCGCACGGGTCGTGTCCCGCTGGACCGGTATCCCGGTGGCCCGCATGGTGGAGTCCGAGGCGGACAAACTCGCCCACATGGAGGAGAACCTGCATCAGCGTATCGTGGGGCAGGCAGACGCGGTGCGCGCGGTGTCGGACGCCATCCGGCGCAACCGTGCCGGCATCACCACGGCGCGCCGCCCGATCGGCTCATTTCTCTTTCTCGGCCCCACCGGGGTGGGCAAGACCGAGTTGGCGCGGGCGCTCGCCGCCTTCCTCCTGGACGACGAGTCGCGGATCGTGCGGCTCGACATGTCGGAGTACATGGAGCGCCACGAGGTCTCCAAAATGATCGGCGCGCCGCCAGGTTACATCGGCTACGGAGAGGGCGGCCAGCTCACCGAGCGGGTGCGGCGCAATCCCTACACCGTGGTCCTGCTCGACGAGATGGAGAAGGCCCACCCGGACGTCTTCAACATGCTGCTGCAGATTCTGGAGGACGGCCGACTCACCGACGCCCAGGGCCGCACCGTTTCCTTCCGCAACAGCATCCTGATCGGAACCTCCAACCTCGGCACCGAGACCCTGTCACTGGACAAGCGCCCGCTCGGCTTCGTCCAGTCCGCGACCCCCGGCTATGCGGAGGCGCGGGATCTGGTCATACACGAGGTCAGGAAATTCTTCAAACCCGAGTTCCTCAACCGGCTGGACGATGTCATCGTCTTCCACTACCTGGAACTCGCGGACGTGCGCGCCATCGCCCAACTCTTCGTCAACGCACTGGTAAGACGCCTGGCCACGCGCAAGATCGAGGTGTTGGTCGAGGACGCCGTGCTCGACAAACTCGCCGCGGATGGTTTCGACCCCATCTACGGCGCCCGCCCATTGCGGCGGGAAGTCGAGCGCCAACTGGAAAACCCGCTGGCCATGAGGATCGTCACCGGCGACTGTCCTGATGGTAGTCGGGTCCGCGTCCTGGTTCGGGACGGCGAGATCGTGTTGGAGCCGGGGTCATGATGGGGGCGCAGCACGAAGCCAAGCGCTTTCCAAGATGACCGATACCCATCGCTGGTATCCTCTAGCATCGACCATTACCAGACGGATCGACGATGCCCAAGATCGACCAAGACCACGCCGTGACCTGGGGGCAGCGCTTGCTACCACGGGATCGACGGATGGCCGTTGCCGGGGGTTTGCTGGTCCTGGCCCTGGCGCCTCTCCTGTCCGGCGCCGAAACACCCGCCACCATCACCATCGCTCAGGTCCTCGCCGCCTGTGAGCGCGGCTACGCCGCCGGCAACATGGGTGTGGACGCGGCCATGTGCGAATGGTACGCCAACCCCTGCGGGTGCAAGCCGGGCGCGGCTGGACCCGGCGGTGAGCACTGGTGCATCCCGGCGGCCGAGCCGGCCGAGACCACCATCCGCAAGGTGGTGACCGCACTGCGCCGGCAGCCGGACCCCGCGGCCCCGGTCGAACGGGTCGTTCCCGATATCCTGGCACGGATGTATCCCTGTCAGCCGGCGGCGGGCAAGTCTTCGCTCCGTTCACCCTAAAGAAGAATCGTTCTCGCATAAAGACACGAAGATCACAAAGGGTAACGATTCCGATGCAAGCACGAACTTTGGTCAAGGTCGAAGCCGACGAGCCGGCGAAGCGTCTCGCCGTGCTGATCGATGCCGATAATGCCCAGGCCGCGGTGATCGCGGGGCTGCTGGAAGAGGTTGCGCGTTTTGGCGAGGCCACCGTCAGGCGCATTTATGGCGACTTTACGTCGCCGGGAAGCGCGTCCTGGAAAAAGGTGCTCAACACCTTCTCGATCAAGCCAGTTCAACAGTTTGCTTATACCAGCGGGAAGAATGCCACTGATAGTACGATGATTATCGATGCGATGGACCTGCTTTATACCCGGCGGTTCGAGGGATTCTGTCTGGTGACGAGTGACAGTGATTTTACCGGTCTCGCGGTTCGCCTCCGCGAAGAAGGTCTGGTTGTTTATGGTTTCGGCGAGCAGAAGACACCGGAAGCCTTCCGGAATGCCTGCCACAAATTCATCTTTACCGAGGTACTGCGCAAGCCCGTGTCGGACGAGCAAGCGCAGGTCAAGCCATTACCGGCGGCGCGGATGCCGATTGAAAAACCGCCTGGTGCTCAGTCGTCGATTGCCTCACCAGCAGAGTTTCCAACCGCTTTCCTGATGGCCGCACTGGAGCAGTCGATTGACGATACAGGGTGGGCGCATCTCGGAACCTTCGGGAGCTATCTTCAGAAAATCCAGCCCTCTTTCGATTCCCGGCTTTACGGATTCAAGAAGTTATCCGATCTCATCAAGGGCAAGCCCGAGCTATTCGACGTTGAGGAGCGCCCTGCCCCAGGGGGGACCGGCAAGTCACTCTACCTGACCGCGAAACGGGGATGAATCCGACGGGCCGCTAGGGGCGTGGCCGCCACGGCTGGTCCAGATTGACGGTGATCGCATCGCAGTGCCGGACAATGATGCGATCCAGGCGCGACGCCGCCCCGATATGCCGCGGGGCGTGGCTGGGCGTAGATCTGGCCCTCAAGGATTTCCCCCGTCAAGCCCTTCGGGCAGAGACTCGAGCTGTTCGTAGAGACTGGGACGGCGTTTCGTGCGGGCGGGCATGATGCCTGAGTCTGTCCTCAGGAACTGTAGCGCAAGAAAATATGGCGGAGAGGGTGGGATTCGAACCCACGGAGGGGGTAAACCCTCAACGGTTTTCAAGACCGTCGCTTTCAGCCGCTCAGCCACCTCTCCATGAGGAGGCGGGATCGAGACCCGGGCCTTGCACCTGGAGCCACTGACCCTACCTTCAGCCTATCAGGATAACCGAATCCGCTCGCGCACCCAAGCACCGAAATTCTTGCCGTTTCGCCGCGCTCCGGTATCCTTAGGGGAACTCTGCAGTTCCGCTCGGGTCTCACGACACGCCAAGTTCCACGACGCTGTTCACGTCAAACAACCTTCACGAGGAGTATGACCACTATGGCCAACACCGACTACACCCTGATGCGCGGCGCCCAGGGGGCGATCAGCGCGAACAAGGTGCTCAAGAACACCTACATGCTGCTGGCGGCGACGCTGGCCTTCTCGGCCGTGACGGCGATGCTGTCGATGGCCCTGCAGATGCCGCCGATGGTCTACATGGGCGCGGTCATCGTTTCCATGCTGCTCGGCATCTTCGTGCTGCCCAAGACCGCCAACTCCGCGTCCGGCATCGGCGTCATCTTCGGCATCACCGGCCTGCTGGGCTTCGGGTTGGGCGCCATCCTCAACGTCTACCTGGCACTACCCAATGGTCCCGAGACCGTCGCCCTCGCCTTCGGCGGCACGGCGCTGATTTTCCTGTCGCTCTCCGGCTATGCCCTGACCGCAAAGCGTGACTTCAGCTTCATGGGCGGCTTCCTCTTCGCCGGCATGATGGTGGTCCTGATCGCGGGCATCGCGAATATCTTCCTGGCCATGCCCGCGCTGTCGCTCGCCATCTCCTCGGCCGTCATCCTGCTGATGAGCGGCATGATCCTCTTCGACACCAGCCGGATCGCCCGCGGTGAAGAAGACAACTACATCATGGCGACCTACAGCATTTATCTCAGCATCTTCAACATCTTCATCAGCCTGTTGCAGATCCTGGGGATCATGGGCGACGAGTGACCTGACACGGGCCGCCTGACCGCGGCGGCCCTTGATCGAGGTTGACCGCCTTGCAACCCCGGCCCGGTGCCGGGGTTTTTATTGTTTGCGACACTCACGGGGGTACGGCGATGGAGCTGTTTCTGAAGATTGCGATGGCGGCGGTGCTGGTACTGCTGCTGTTCCGGCTGTGGCCGGCCTATAAACAATGGCAAGCGAGCGGACGCAAGGCCGAACAGGGCGACTGGCTGGCCGCCCTGCTGCCCTTGGGCGGCGTGGTGCTGGTGGTCATCCTGCTCATCGTGGCGGTGCGGGCCTAGTCCATCCTTAGTCACTCCTCTGCGACATATCCGTGGTACGTCCCCTATTTCCCCCCTGATCGCGCCGGGGCGCGAGGACACCCTGAACGCCCCGCCCCTGCCGCTTGGCGGCGTTAGGGACGGGAGGAAACCGGGAACAGACCCTGAAGTATCCCCTAGGCCGCGGACATCTCATCCATCAATTCGGGATGGCGCAAGATGAGCCGCAACAGACATAGCACCCCACCCGGCGGCGCGAATCGGCCTTGCTCCCAATCCCGCAGGGTCGCGACCGGTGTGGCGATGCGCTCGGCAAATGCCTGTTGCGACAATCCTGACTGCGCTCGGGCGGAACGCACTAGGATCTGCTCGGCCGTCGTGACCCGGCCCATACCCGCCTGAGCCTCCTCGAGCGCCTGGCGCAGGTCCGGCAGGGCCTCGCCCGCGTCCGCCTCAATGGCCTTGGCAATCGCCTCGATGTCCATAGTCGATGAATTCAAGCCGCTGCGCCTCCGTCCAGACCTTTTCGGCCTGCTTCTGGAAGGTCGGCGTTTCGATCACGGTGCGCATGGGGACGATTGTACGGGCATCCCGTAGCTACTGTCCAGACGTTCAGTCATCACCTTGTTCTTAATCGCATCCCAGGCGATCTCGCAGGCAACCGGTGGGAAAGCGGGGCCGGACCAAATCGCACCGCCCCGGCGCCGCCGGGCTACCATCAGTCCCCCGGAGACACCTCAGGACAAGCCTGATCAGGGGGAACCATGCCGATCGATCCACAGCGCTGGCGGATGCCGCTCTTGCTATTGCTGCTCGGCGCGACGGCGACCTCCTTCTGGTGGCTGCCGCCCCTGCTCGACTGGGTCCACGACTACGGCGACGACGTGCAGGGCCTCCAGGCCCTGATTCAACTGGTGCTGTCCGGCATGACGTTGGTGTTGCTGTCGTCGAGCCGCACCGGGCGGACTGCGCCGCCGCCATCGACGCCTTTCATCGCGCCGACGGCCTGACCCCGCTTGCGGTCTGCTGTCGCGTCGCGGAATACCGCGCCCTGCCGCCGCTGGCGCTGAACACCGCGATCCACCTGCTGCCGCTCGACCGGGGCCAGCTCGAACGGTATCTGCGCGGCGCCGGCCCGGCGCTGGCGGGGCTGCGTCAGGCCATGGCCGCGGCCCCGTTGCTGGCGAAGCTTGCCGCCACGCCGCTGATGTTGCACGTGATGAGCTTGACTTGGCAGGAACGCCCCGCCGCGGCGATCCTGGCCGGCCTCGGCCCGTCGCTCGGCACGCCGGCCGGGGCGGAGACGGGCACATCGCCCACCCCCGCCGACGAGGCCCGCGACGCGCTGTTCGCGGCCTACCTGGCGCGGGTGTTCAGCCGCAAGCCGGATCAGCCCGGCCCCTGGTCGCCGGCCTATACCCGCCGCACCCTCGCCTGGCTTGCGGTGCGGATGCTGCACCATGGGCGCACCCTGTTTCAGATCGAGGACCGGCAAGGGGACTGGGGGCGCTGGTGGGTGCAACTGCCGGTCTCGCTGGCGGTTTGGGTGCTGTTCTGCGTCCTGGTTGGCTTGGGTGGCGGCGGGCTGATGGGGCTGACGAAGTGGTGGCTGAACGGGGCCGCGCCGGACCTGATTGGCGGCGCGATCCGCTCGGCCGGGCTTGGAGCCTTTTTCGGCGCTTGGGGGTTCTGGATCGGGCGCCGCTCGCCGGTCGAACCCGACGAGCAGGTCTCCTGGTCTTGGGCGGCGTTTCGTCGGTCGGCGCCGACGCAGGTGCCTCTGTGGCTGCTGGATTGTGCGGTCGGCGCCGCTTTGCTCAACTGGCTGTTTGGCGGGCCGGATCGCGCCTGGCAGGGGCTGATCGTCGGCGCCGTCGTCGGCATCGCGGTCGGTCTGCTTGGCGCTGGCACCAACCGCCGTATCACAGACCAGCGCAACCGCCCGAACCAGGGCTATCGCACCTCGCTGCGCAACGGGCTGCGCCTCGGCGTACTCGCGGTGCCGCTTGGTCTTCTGGTCGGCTGGCTCAGCACCTGGCTGCTGCCGTCGGACTCGCCGCTGTTGCTGCTACGCGACTGGCCCTCGGCAGTGCTTTTGGCCATTCTCGGGCTCGCCGGTGGCTTCCCGTTGTTCGGCGGCGCAGCTGCCCTCTGGCACTCCGCCCTGCACCTCGGGCTGTGGCTGCTGGAGGGGCGCCTGCCCCTGCGCCTGGCGGCCTTTCTCGACCACGGCGTGCGGCTGATCCTGCTGCAGCGCGTCGGCGGCGGCTGGGTCTTCATCCACCGCCTGTTGCAGGAACACCTCGCCGCCACCGCGCCACCGCGATGACCACGGCGGGCTGACCGCGCCTCATGGCCACCGGGTCAGCCCAGAGGCCGCAGGTCCCGTTGAGCCCACAGGCCCGGCCCTAAAAAGCCACATCACTTCCGACCGCACCCGCACGGCTTCCTCGCCGTCCACGAGGTGCCGCCTCTTACTTCCCGATTGTTGGCCGAGTTGGTGATTTCCGGGAAATGATCTACCGACATGTAGGGGCGACTGAAGTCGCCCCTACAGTCCCCTGCGGATCGTGCTGCACCGCACAACAGACCGGAGGTCGAGCTCTTATGAGGGCCGATGGCCCTCACCCCTGGGGGCGGAAGTCATCACCATCCTGCCCTTCCTCACTCTGCCGACGCGCTTCACCCGGCGCCGCGGCACCGGCCGCAAGACCGTCATCCTGTCGGCCCGGCTGCTCTCGGCGCTGTTCTTCGACTTGCTGCATCGGTCACCTGCGACTGGAATTTGATCCAATGGATCACTATTATCCCGACCGATTGCCTGGTGCCGATCCGGCACTGGATCAGGGGCTAGAACCGCTGGGGCACGACCGGGACGCAGAGCGTGATCAGCGTGCCGGCCACCAGGTCTAGGGTGGTGCCCCTCAGGAACTGTTCACGGCTGCACCGCAGGTCCCATTCACTGCACCGCATTCATCCAATCGCTTCACCCGAGGTCAGGACCCATGAAGACGCCATCGCTCATCGCCGCCAGCGTTGCCCTGCTGGCAGCCACCGCCGTTCATGCCATCGACGCGGACTACCGTCGTCTGCTCGAACGCTCGGGCTGCACCCAGGTCTCCGAGCTGCAGGGCTGCGACATCAACAAGACCAAGGCGGAGAACGCCAAGGCCGGTTTCGTTGTGGACACCCCCGCCCATGAAGGGGGAGCCGCAAGTCATACTCCTTATGCCGGACAATGGGTTGCCAAAGCCGGATCCGGTGCCACCGTGGCCACCATCCGCATCGACGGCAAAGAACATGTCTGGGTCAGCGGCAAGCGCGTGAATGCCAAACGCAGCGACGGCGCACTGGTATTCCGGGATGGCAGCATCACCTATACCATTCAGGGCGATCGGCGCTTGAAAGGCGAGGATTACTGGGCGGATGCCGATGCCGGAACCAAGGGGCAGATCGTGCCTGAGTAATCAGCGGCAGCTATTCGGGCGAAATTCGGGCGTGAAGCGCGTTCAAACCTTTCCCTCGCAAGGAGACAACGTGTATCGGTCGAAAGGCGAAGCAGAACCGCATCGCAGGAGGCTGCCGTGCGCAAATCCAAGTGTGCCTTTGGCGGCGGTGTCGGGATGACCATTCCGACTCTGCCGGTGCGCTGGATGTACCGGTTCGCATCAACCAATGCGTTCTCCGAGCGCGGGTTGTACTTGAACCTGGGCTACTGGGCCGAGGCGCGGACGATCGACGAGGCCTGCGAAGCGATGGTCGAGTTGGTCGGCCGAACGGCCGGCCTCAGCGCCGCCGACGAAGTCGTGGATGTCGGTTTCGGGTTCGCTGAGCAGGATATTTACTGGACCCGACGCTTTGCCCCGCGGCGGATCGTCGGCATCAACATCGCGCCTGAACAGGTGCGCCTGGCGCGAGCCCGCATCCGCAAACTCGGCCTGGAGGACCGGATCGATCTGCGCGAAGGCTCGGCCACCGCGACCGGGCTGCCCGACGCCTGCTGCGACCTGGTCACTGCCGTCGAGTGCGCCTTCCATTTCGATACCCGCGAGCGCTTTTTCGCTGAGGCCGCCCGCCTGCTGCGGCCGGGCGGGCGCCTGGTGCTCGCCGACTCGATCCCGACCGGACCCGGTCCCGATCCATGGCGGCACCCGTTGCAGGCCTTGCTGGGCGACGTTGCCCGCGCTGCGCTCGCGGTGCCGCGCGCCAATATCTATCCGCGCGCTATCTACGCCGCAAAGCTCGCCGCCGCCGGGTTCGAGGCGGTGCAGGTGGAGTCGATCCGCGACCAGGTGTTCCCGGGCTGGCGTCGCGCCTTGGTTGAGGACGCCGGGTTGCGTCGGCGGCTTGGCGTTGGGGGTTGGCTGCTTCGCAGCATTCCCGAGACGCTGTATGAACCGTTCGATTACGTCCTGGCCGCGGCGCGCCGGCAACCGACCGGGACGATTAAATAGACGCCGCGCCAACCCCTTACGATGGAGCGGTTCGACCGCTGCCAGGCTCCCGAGGCGCTTCCTGTGCACGTTCTACGGGATTACATAAGAGTGTATGATTCCTCATTCCCCCGACACCCTGAGGACCGGTCATGCCTACCCGATTGCGTTTCGTCCTGCTCGCTGGCCTGCTCCCGTCCGTGCTGACGGTCGCGGTTGCCGATGTCATTCCGCGACCCAACAACTGCCCCAGGGGTTACTATCCCGACGGCAATTACTGTGTCAGTGATTCCGACACCCGCTCCCCTTCGCGCGGCTATTACAGCAATCCCCAGGAGCCCCCGCCGGGGCGTCACTCCGGCTACCCGGACTACCAGGCGCCGCCGATCATTGAGAAGCACGGCAACTGCCCCGCCGGCTACCACTCCAATCAAAAGGGCAAGAAATGCATCCGCGACGGCTATGAAGACTGAGCCAAGCCGACAGCCCCCCGTGGGAGCGGCCTCCGGCCGCGATACGGTGCAGCAGTGAACCCCGATCCGGCGAGACCCTATCGCGGCCGGAGGCCGCTCCCACGGGGGCGCAGTGCGGCTGTCGCGGTAACGCGGACTGCTATTTCCCGGCATCAAACCCCGCCGCCGTGCACCATCTCGTAGTAGAGTTTCTCGAGTTCGGACTTGTGCTTGGTCTCCTCGTTGGCCAGATAGACGAACATGTCCCGAATAGGGCCGGGCTCGGTCCCCTCGGCCAATGACTGGTAGTGCTCCATGGCGATGTGCTCGCGCCCCATGGCGTACTGAAGCACCGCCTGGTCGTCCGGCCGGGGTCCCAAGTCGGGCAGGTGGACGGCGTCGGAAAACCGGGTGTTGTTGGCGGGGGTCTGAACCTCGACCGCGATCTGCTCGACGATATCCGGATGGTCCGCGAGACCATGCAGCAAATCGTAGTGGCTCTGCTCCTCGGCGGCCAGATCCTCCGCCAGCCAACGGATGTTCTTGCTGACCTTGGGGGCCAGGTCGCGGTAGAAATCACGGGCGCTGGCTTCGAACGAACAGGCAAGCTCCAAGACCTCTTTCAGGGACGTCTTGGACTTGATCCGATCGTAGCTGTCCTGGTAACCCTCGATCATGGTGCGTGCTCCTGAACGGATAGATAGGCATGAATGCTGTTCGCGACCCGATGGCCGTCGGCAACGGCCGACACCACATCCGGACCGCGCACCATGTCGCCTGCGGCCCACAGCCACTCCAGATTGGTGCGACCCTGGCCGTCGACCTGGAGGCGCCCGCGGTGCCATTGCAGCACTTCAGTCAGGGCCTCACCCAGCAGGGCCACGTCCGCCGCCTGACCGATGGCCTCGACCACCAGATCGCCCGGGTGAATCTGCTCATCGGCAGGGTCATAACTGGGGGCGAACCGACCCGCCTGATCGAAGATGGAGCGCACGCCCCAGGTCCGCAACCCCGCGACCTGACCCTCGCGCATCAGGATTTCCTGGGGTCCGCGGGCATCCAGAATCTGCACGCCCTCCTCCCGCGCCTCCCTGATCTCATCCGCAGCGGCCAGGAAGTGGCCCAGGTCTTCGAGCGCCGTCAGGGTGATCCCGACCTCGCCATGTTGCTGCTGCTGGAGCCGCGCCAGGGTGCGGGCGATATCCATGGCCACGTTGCCCCCGCCGATGATCACCGCGGACCGCGGGACCTCGATCGATTCACCCACCGCCACCGCCCGCAGCAGATCCACGGCCCGCTTGACACCGGCCTGATCGGAGCCCGGCACCCGGGTGGAACGGCCCATCCAGAGCCCGACACCCAACACCACCGCATCATACTCCGCCCGCAGCTGCTCCATGGTCAGGTCGACACCGACCCGGGTGTTGTAGCGGATCTTCACGCCCAGAGACGTAATGACGTCCAGGTCGCGGTCGAGCCGGTCGGCCGGCATCCGATAGTCGGGGATGCCGTAGCGGACCATGCCGCCGCCCTGGGCCTGGGCTTCCAGGACGGTCACGTCATGCCCCTGCCGAACCAGGTCGAAGGCGGCGGTGAGTCCGGCCGGTCCGGCGCCGACGATCGCGACCCGCTTGCCGGAGATGAAATCGGCCCGACCCTCGGCCGCGATCTGTTTGACCCGCGCGTGGTCCACCGCGTCCATGGCGTAGCGCTTGAGCCAGCGAATGGCGATCGGGGTGCCGCGATGGCCCACCGAACAGGCAGTCTCGCAGCGATGGGTGCAGACCCGGCCGCAGGTGTGAGCGAACGGATTGGTGCGGTAGATCTCACGCACCGCGCCTTCCAGATCGCCTTTCCAGATGGCGCGGATGTACTCCGGGGCATGCATGTGGGTCGGACAGGCGTCGTGGCACAGACCGCACTGGACACAGCGCGATGCCTCAATGAGCGCCTGATTGGCGTCGTATCCGGCCAGGATCTCGGAAAAATTGTCGATGCGCTGCGCCGGGGCCTGTTCGGCCATCGGCTGGCGATCGAGTGCGACCAGGTCCGCGTCGGTCGACTTCGCCCAGCCCTTGGGATAGGGCGTGCCGTGGATACCGCGGGCGTCGGGGAGAATGAAATAGCTGTCGAGTTCGCTATCCAGACAGGTATGGACGTATTCACGCGAGAGCGCGATCGACCCCGTGGGACAGAGGTCCACACACAAGGCACACCAACAACAGCGGCCGTAATCGATGGCCGGCCGCAGATTGCGGATGCCCTTGGCCGGGTCCTCCGGCAGGCCGGGGACCTTGACCATGGTGATGGCGGCGTTGTCGCAGACCTTCTGGCAGGTGCTGCAACCGATGCACAGGCCCCAGTCGTTCAGATGGAAGCCGCGGTAATTCACCGCGGCCGGGCGCGGACCCAGGGGCTCGGTGATCGGCTGACGGGCAAAGAACGACAGGTTCTTGAGCGGAGCGAGCAGACCGCCCCGGTTCTGGTGATCGATGTCGCGCATCAGCGATCCACCTCCGGGGGGCAGGCGTCGAGCGAGAACATGATCTGCGCGACATCCTCGATCCGGCACCCGATCGCAAGCTGTTCCAGCACCTGCACCGCGTGCATCTGGGAGGGTCCGCGGACATGAGTGCGATAGGGCCGGTCGCCGCCGTCGGAGACGACGTACCAGGCGAGTTCACCTTTGGACGACTCGACCCTGGTATAGGTGGAACCGGCGGGCACATTCCAGGCCAGCGGATTGGGGATGGGACAGCGGATGGGTCCGGCGAGCGTCGGCAGGCGCGCCACGACTTGGCGAATGATCCGGATACTTTCCTTGATCTCCCGGCGCCGCACCAGCGCCCGCGCCCAGGCGTCGCCCGGCGCCTCGGTGGGGATCTCGAATTCAAGCTGATCATAGACCAGATAGGGATCATCGCGGCGCACGTCGAACTTCAGTCCGGTCGCGCGCAGATTCGGCCCGGTCACGCCCCACTCCAGGGCCTGCTGTTGGCTGATCGGACCACAGCCCCGTGCCCGGTGGACGAACACCTGGTTGGTAAACAGCAGATTGTCATAGTCCGGCAAACGCGATTCGAGATAATCGAGCGTATTGGTCACCCGCTCGCCGAAACCGTCCGGCAGATCCCGGCGCACGCCGCCCGGAATGTTGTAGATGTGATAGACACGCCCGCCGGTCATTTCCTCGAACAGATCCAGAATCAGATCGCGGTCGGCGATGCCCCAGAACATCGGGGTATACATGCCGGTAGTGGCCGCATGTCCGCCGAAGATAAAGAGATGCGCGGCGATGCGTGAGAGTTCGAGCTGCATTACGCGCAGCCATTGCGCCCGTTCCGGGACCACCAGTCCGCACAGGTCCTCGACCGCCAGACAATAGCTGACTTCCATGGGCACCGGGTCCGGCACGCAGATGCGCGGCGTGATGGCCAGGTTCTGAATCCACAGCCGGCCCTCCATCAGCTTCTCGAACCCGCGGTGCAGATAGCCGGCATCCGCCCGCCCGGCGATGACCCTGTCCCCATTCAGACGGAGCTTGAAGGCGTAATTACCCTCGATGCCCGGATGATTGGGACCGATATTGAGCTCATAGTCGTAGCTCGGCGGCTGGCGCTGCGCCTCATAGTTTTCAGGTCTCATCGAGAGTCCTCCGGCTGAAGCGCTGCTCGTCCGGCGGCACGGCGATCCCGCCGCCGCGGGTCTCCAGATCCTTGAGCCAGTCCGGATGATAGTCCTGCCAGTCGAAGTGCTGATTCACCCAGGCTTCCGAGTCGAAGTCCTTGCGCATAGGCGGCGGGCCCTCCCATTCGGTCAGGATGAACCGGCTCAGGTCCGGGCTGCCCTCGAACCAGACACCGAACATCTCATGGATATCCCGCTCGAAGAACGCGGCGGGCCTATAGATGTCATAGACGGAGATATAGACCCCCGGCTCGCGCGGGATGCGCGTATGCACCGAGACCAGCGACTGTATCTCATAGGACCAGCAGTGATACACCAGCTCGAACTGGCCGGCGTCGATCCAGTCGACACAACTGATGGCCGACAGGTGCACGAACGACGCGCGTCCCCGCAGCAATTCCAGCAGCGCCGGCAAGGCGTCGGACGCCACCTCCACCCACAGTCGCCGGCGCGACGTGCGCCGGACTCTGATCCCCTCCAGTTCGGCCAGCAGGCTGTCGAGCCA
Organism: uncultured Lamprocystis sp.; assembly: GCA_964470155.1. Lineage (GTDB taxonomy): Bacteria > Pseudomonadota > Gammaproteobacteria > Chromatiales > Chromatiaceae > Thiodictyon. The sequence continues at coordinate 52,302 of CAYYAY010000018.1, forward strand.
GGTCGTCAGTTCGTTCGTCATTGCGCTGTTCCGCCCTGGTCCGCACGGCTGCGCCGCCGCATCAGCTCCGGAATCTCGATACGCATCTCCAGGGCCTCCAGCGGACGCTGATGCTGTTCCAGCAGGGCGGTATGCGCACCCAGGGTCGCGGGTCCGAAGAGGTCGTAATGACGCGCCTCGGCAATCACATCGGTCGGGGTCTGCCAGTCGGCCCCGAACAGGCGTTGCTGATTGCCCAGATAATGGTCATAGCGTCGGTAATAGTCCTTCCAGGCATCGGCCCGACCGGCACGAATGTTCGCGATCAGGCCGCGCAACCCCTCGATCACCGCCTCGGGGCGCGGCATGCAGCCGGCGATATAGATATCCACCGGCATATAGTCATTGAGCTTCTTCGCGGTCGCATAGCTCTGCCAGTACATGCCGCCGTTGACGGTGCAGGAGCAGATCCCGATCACATACTTGGGTGAGTTCATCTGCTCATAGGTCAGGATCACCCGCTTCAAGGTCTTCACCGAGACATAGCCGGTGATCAGCAGGATATCCGCCTGACGCGGCGAGACCATCGGCTGAATACCCAGCCGTTCCATATCGAAGCGCGAGGTCATCGCCGGGGGCAGTTCGACCGCGCCGCAGCCGGTGCAGTAATGCAGCATGAAGAGCGACCGGGACTGCGCAAAGCGCACCAGCTCGTCGAATACTTGAGCGAACGGGTTGGTGCGCTTCGCCCCCGGCTTCACGCCAATCTCAACCGGCCGTGGAGCGCCGGGTGTCGGAACCTGATGGATGTGGGTCACGCGTCACCTGCCAAGAAAGATTGGTCCGCAAATGAAGCCCATGAGCGGGACCTTCATCCGCGGGGGAAACATCAATTCATCACAAATGCGATGCCGAGCAGCCCGATCATCGTCGGCCACTTCCAGAACAGGCGCACCATGTCCTCGGTGCGATAGCGAGGAAACACCATGGCGATCGTCATGGGAATCGCCGTCACGACGAAGACCTTAAGCAGGAAGGTCAGCCAATGCTCCCCGCCGCCCAGAAACAGCGTCACGTAGAGCACGCCCGCCGTATACAGTTGGAAGCACTGCATCACGAAGAGCCCGCCCAGGAACTTGCCGCCCATCTCGACCATGGGACCGGTGGCGATCTCGGCCGGGGCGACATAGATCTCGAAGGGCTGTTTGCCCAACATGCCCTGGAGCGCGAACAGCCCGGCCAAGGCCAGCAGCGGCAGCTGGACGATACCCCAGGTGGCGATACCGCCGGCCTGCTGGGCGGCGATCAGGTGCACCAGATTCAGTGAGCCGAAGTGAAACGCCACGCCGAAGATCACGATGACCATCGGCACATCATAAGCCAGCATCGCGGTGAGCGCCCGCGAGATGCCAATAGAGCCGTTGGGGTTGGCGCACTGCCCGACCCCCAGGGCTAATCCCAGGGAAGGGATCATGGTCATGTACAGCAAGGCGATCAGGCCGCCCTGCTGCGCCAGACCGTTCATGCCCGGCACCGGCAGCAGGGTCACCGCGGCCACATAGCCGCCGATCGCCATGACGATGCCGATCTCGTGGATCAGCCCATGCGAGGTCTGAGTCTCCTTGGCATGCAGCTTGATGATATCCCACAGCGGCTGCAACAGCGGCGGACCCACCCGGCGCTGGAGTCGTGCCGCGATCTTGCGCAACATCAGCACCAGGCCCAGGCCCACAACGAAAGCGATCAGGGGCATCAGCATCAGTTCCAGCACCAGGCTCAGCCAGTGGAAATCCACGGCCGCCAACCCATCCAGACTCACCGCGCTCAACCAGTCCATCGTTCGCTCCGTACTACAAGACCCAAGCCAGCATGGCCACCGCGGCAGCCAGCATCAACAGCGTCGGCTGCGCCAGCCGGTACAGCCCCTCGGTCCCGTACGAAACCAGATCCAGGGTGGCGGCCAGGGAGCGCTCCAGCCACCGGAAGGAACCGCGATACCAGGGGCCGATCAGATGCATCAGACCGGCATAGAAATTGTCGCTGTACTGGTAATGCACATCGGCCGTCAGGAAATGGCCGCCCGCATAGTTGTCGAGTTGGTGGACGCGTCTGGATCGGCCGCCGAAACCGTAGAACACCAAGGCGCCGACACCGCAGCCGGCCATCAGGATAGCAACCAGCCAGATCATATCCAGGCCGCCGCGGGGGTCGACGATGCCGCCCAGCACCCAGGGCACGACCGGCAGCCCGAGTTGCCCCTGCACCTGGGCGACCCAGCTCAGCGCCGGACCGGGGATGAAACCGGCGAGGAAGATCAGCGCCGACAGCCCGAGCATGGGGATCAGCATCGACAGCGGGGCTTCCGCGACCTCTTGGTGCTCGACCCGCAACTGGCCCAAGAAGATGTTGTGGATCAGCTTATAGACCGACAGGATGGTGCCCAGGGTGCCGACCACCGCGGCCACGAACAACAGCGGCATCCCCTCCGTGATCAATGAGCGGTAAACCATCCATTTGGAGACGAAGCCGGCCATGGGCGGCAGGCCCGCCAGACTGATGATGCCGAACAGCAGCACCAGGAAGGTGAGCGGCATCCGGGCCACCAAACCGCCGAGCTGGTTGAGATCCGCCGTCCCGGTGCGGTGAATCACGGCAACGATCGCCATCAGCAGGGCCGCCTGGGTGATGGCGTAATTGAAGCAATGCAGCAGACCCCCGGCGGAGCCGACCGCGTCACCCACCATCAGACCGAGCAGCATATAGCCGCCCTGCCCGATCCCGTGCCAGGCCAGCAGATAACGCGCGTCGTGCTGCTGCAAGGCCGTATAGGTGGGCACGATGATGGTGAGCGCGGCGATCCAGGCGATCAGCTCGCGGCTGCTCATGAAGGTGTAGGGAATCTCCAGGGTCATCAAACGGCTGACCCCGATCATCCCGACGATGAAGACGATGATGCCGAAGAGCCCCATGCGTGCCGAGAGTGCGCCCAGGAAGACCGATCCGGCGCCCGGTGCCTCGGCATAGGCCGCCGCCTGCCAGAGGTGGAAGGGCAGGAGGCCCAGCTTCACCGCGAAACCCCCGCCAAGCAACAGGAGCAGGGTCCAGACCTGCGCATCGGTCATGCTGCGGATGGCGGCCACGACCGCATCGTATTCGAATGAGCCGCCGACACTGTAGATCAGGGCGATGGCCCCCAGGATCAGCATGGCCCCGCTGATGGCATAGGCCAGATATTTCAGCGCGGCCGCAGCAGCCGGACCGCCGACCAGGGCCATCAGCAGGAAGCTGGCCCAACTCACCAGTTCCCAGCTCAGGAACAAGGACAGCAGGTCCGCGCTGCCGACCAAAAGCAGCATGCCGAAACAATTCAGGGCCAGGGCGACATGGAAGGCACGCGCGCTCCGGCCCGCCTCGCGATAGCGGCGCATCCAGGACCCGGCGGCATACCAGGCGGTCACGAACCCGGCCCCGATGGTGATCATGGCGAAGAACCAGGACAGGGCGTCGTAAAACCAGTGTAGCGACTGATCGGCGACCGTGATCCGGACCGCGGCGGCGAGCGGTGCGCCGAACAGCGTGTCGGTCGACAGCAGGGCGGCGAACTGGGCCCCATAGAGCAGGACCGCAAGCACCCCGGCGCTGCGCAGCCGACCCAGGAGCAGCATCAGCAACAGGGTGAGCGCGCTCAGCATGAACAGCCGATCCACCGGGTTCATGCCGATCAGCCATTCCAGGGATTGCTGACCGTAGCGCGTCCAGATCGCGGAATTGGTTACGTGTGCCACTGACTCCCGAATCACACCCGCGAACGCATCCAGACCGTCCGGCAGGTGCAGCCCGGCGAGCAGTTGATCCACCACGGTCGTCGGGCTCGTCGCCATGGTCATTCCTTGTCGGCCAAGGGTTGGGGAAAGACGGTGTCGATATAGAGCAGCACGTCACCGGTCTGCTGTGCCAGGACGCGCAGCGCCTCGGTCGCCGGGGTAATCGCGACGCTGATCACCACCAGAGCGGCCCCCAGCAGATAGGCGACGCCGGTATCCCAGCGTGCCGGCGGGGCCAGGCGGAGCGTCTGATCCGGCACCGGCGGCTGATAGAGCCGCAGGGCGACGCGGAACAGGTAATGGGCTTCCACCGCGGTCGCCAGGAGGATCGCACCCAGCGCCAGCAGATCCAGTGGTGAACCGCCCTGCACCAGCCCCACCATGATCAGCAGCTTGATCCAGAAGCCCCAGAGCGGCGGCACACCGATCAGAGACAGCGCGAAGAGCACAAAGAGTCCGGCCGCGCGGGGCGCACCCCTCGCTGCCCCCGTCAACGCATCCAGCCCGCCGCTCCAGCGATTCGCCAGCCCGAAGAGCGCGGACTTGACGATCAGATGGTGCAATGCAACCGCGGTCCCGGCCAGAAGACCAGTGGTCCCGTCGATCGAAAAAGCGATGGCGACCAGACCGAGCTGGCCGATCGAGGAGAAGGCGAGCAGGCGCGGGAAGTCCTGCGCACGCCAGGCCGAGAACTCGCCGGTGAGCACCCCGAGCACGCCCAGCACCAGCAGCAACTGGCTCGCCTCGGGTTGCTGGAAGACCAGGATCAGCAGCCGCACGATCACCAGGATGGCGAGTTTCGACACCAGTCCGGCCAGCAGCGCGGAGACCCGTGCCGGCGCGGTGGCATAGACCTCGGGCACCCAGGCGTTGAGCGGAAAAAGCTCCGCCTTGACCCCGAAACCGATCAGCAACAGGGCGAAGGCAGCCAGACCGATCGGCCCCTGCAGCGTCGCGGGCGCCGCCTGCGCGAGCTGGGCCAAATTCAGAGTGCCGGTCTGCAAATACAGGATCGCGATGCCGACCAGGGCCAGCACCGACCCGAAGGCGCTGATAAAAAGATACCGCAGGGTGGCGATCCGGGCGCGTCCGCTGTCGTCGGCATAGACCAGCCCGAACGAGGCCACCGCCGCCAATTCGTAGAAAACAAAAATATTGAACAGGTCGCCGGAAAGTGCCAATCCGGTCGCGGCCGACGCCAACAGCAGCGCCAGCGCGTCGCGGCGCGGTGCCCGCTGCCGATCGGCCGCGGCCTCAGACTTTGCGACTGTTCCCAGGCCGGGCCAGAACAGGAGCGTGAACACCTGGACCGCTAAGGCGAACAACAGCGCCAATTGATCCGCGTAAAACACAATCCCCAGGGGCGCGGCGAAGCCGCCGATGGCCACGCTGAAGGGTGCCGGACCGGCATCCAGCCAGGCGTTGAGAATGATCCAGGCGCCCAGCGTCAACACCAACGGACCCAGCAGCCGGGCCAGGAAGCGCGACACCTGGGCCAGCGGCTGCATCAGAAAGGCGGCCAGCAGCGGCAGGACCACCGGCAGCACGATCGCGTTCGCGGTCATGAGCCTGGTCAGCACGCGATTCAGATCGAGCTTCAGATCCAGGCCAAACAGCAGATCGACAGGCAGATCGAAGGTCATGCTCAGCGCTCCCCAACGGGCGCGGCCCGCCGCCTGGACCCCTGGTCCGGAACCGGCGGCAGCGGGCGCTGACCGAGCGGCGCCTGGGCGCTGCCGGGTGCCGCGATGCCCGCGGCGGCGGCGATCTCGCCCTCCATCCGCCGCCGCAAGTCGCGCATATCCAAGGTCCCATAAGACCGGTAGACCCGCACCAACACGGCGACCGCCAGCGCCTGCACGCCGACTCCGATGACGATGGCCGTCAACACCAACACCTGGGGCAAAGGGTCTACCAGCGGCGCCCCGGCCGGCCCGTAGCCGATGATGGGCGCGATGGCCCCGTCGCGGAACCCGGTCAGGACCAGCAACAGATTTGCGCCCGACTCGGCCATCGCCAACGCCAGCAGCATACGGAACAGATGGTTGCAGATCACCAGCCCGAGGCCGCCAATGACCACCAGGCCAATGGCTCCCGCATAGCTTACGGTTTCAAGGGACAAGGGAATCATCGGTCGGGCGTCTCCGTATCGGCCAGGTGAGCCAGGAGCCCGGCCAGCTCGGCGCCGACCTTGAGCCCGATCGCCACCGAGAGCAGCGGCAAGGTTCCGGCCGAAACCAATTCGCCCATGGTCCCGAGCGGCAGCAAGGGGGTCAGAAAGTGACCGTCCTCAACCAGTGCCCAGAGGCCGATCAGGATGAAGGCCCCACCCGCCAGCCCTTCGATCCAGCCGAGCAAGGCCTGGTTGAGTGTTCGCGCCGGATTGGCCAGGAGCGCCACGAAGAAGGCCGCGGCCAGAATGACACCGCCCTGGAACCCGCCGCCCGGCGTCAGATGGCCGTGCAGCACGATGAAGATCCCGACCACCAGCAGCAACGGAAACAGCAGATCGGCCCCGGCGCTCAGCACCAGTCCGCCGGGCGGATCGCGGCGGGCGTCCGCGCGCCGGTGCCCCAGTACCAGGCTGGCGGCAGTGGCCGCGGCGAACAGAATGGACAATTCGCCCAGGGTATCGAAACCCCGATAACCGGCCAGGATGGCGGTGACGATGTTGGCGGCGCCAAGCTCGGGGCCGGCAACCCGCAGATACTCGGCCCCGACCCGCAGGTCCGGATGACCGAGGGCCAGTTCGGTGCCGATCACCAGCAGCAGGAAGAGCAGTCCGACGCTGAAGACCAGTGAGGCGATGTCACGCATCGGCGTCGCCCCCCGCCCCCGCGCGCCCTGCCGGGGACTTCAGTGCAACCGCGTCGCCGTCATCCAACTGCCACAAGCCGAGCCGGCGCAAGGCCAGGGCCAGGATGACACCGCTCAGACCGGCGCCGACCGCCGCCTCGGTCATGGCCACATCCGGCGCCTGCAGCAGCGCATAAAGCACCGACAGCGCAAGCCCCACCACCGCGGAGGCCGCCACCGCGGCGACGAAACTGCGCAGCGTCAACACCAGCACCGCGGCGGCGAGCATCACCACCACGATCACCAATGCAATCCAGGTGAGCATCGCCTTACCCCCGTCCGGTGCGATCGGCGTCCGCCACGCCGGGGGCCGCCTGCCAGGGCCGCACACCGCAACGGTAGAGCGCGCGGGCGATGGTGGACGAGGACACCGGACTGGTGAACAGAATGAAACCCGCGATGCAGACCAGCTTGGCCCACCACTGGGGCTGCAACAGACCGATCCCGATCAGCACACCGATCGCCCCCAGGGTCGAGGCCTTGGTGCCGGCCTGAATGCGGTTATAGACATCGGGCATGCGCAGGATGCCAAGCGCCCCGAGCAGGGTGAACACCGCCCCGCCCAGCAACACCAGATCGGCGATGAAGCGGATCATGAGCGATCTCCGTCGGCGCCGTCCCGCTCGCCGCGCGACCCACCGGTGCCGTCGATGGCGCGGGCGATGGCGACGATCGCGATGAATGACAGCACCCCGTAGACCAGCGCCACATCCAGAAACAGCGGGTTATCGAAGAGCAGCGCGAGCCCCGCGATGCCGGTGGTGGTGATCACCGTCAGGGTGTCGGAGGCCACCACCCGATCCGGTGCCCGCGGCCCCAGCACCAGCCGCACCAGGGCCAGCAGCAGCGCCAGCCCGAGCAGCACGAAGGCCGCCGTCTCCAGTGGATTCAGCGTGATGGCGTACAGGGTCATTTCAGGAAACCGCGGATGTGCCGCTCGAATGATTCCGAGATGGCCGCGGTCGCCGCGGCGAGATCGGTGCCTGGCGAGCAATCGATCCAATGCACCAGCAGCCGATCACCGCGGACGTCGATGGTCAGCGTGCCGGGGGTCAGGGTGATGCTGTTGGCGAGCAACATGCGTCCGAGTGACGACCGCAGCCGCGTCTGCACCTCGACCACCCCGGGGCGGATCGGCAGCGACGGTGACAGCACCCGGCGCGCCACATCCAGATTGGCACGGACCAAGGCCGCGAAGAACACCCAGAGATACCGCAACAGATGCACCGGCGCAAGCGGCGAGAGGCGCACGCCGCCGAGGATGGCGAGCCGCGGGCCGGCGATCAGGGTGACCAGGACCGCGACCACGCCGCCCGCGATCAGTTCATCCTGACGCAGGGTCCCCGCGAGCAGGACCCACAACAGAAACAGCACGGCCATGGTGAAGAGATAATGGCCCAGTGTCGGACGCGGGTCGGCGCGGTGCTGTTTCACAGGGAGACCTCACAAGGCCGGGCGAACCCCGGATCGGGCCACAACCAGGGGGCGCCGGCAACTGCCAGGACCCCGACATGGCGGTGAGTATAACCGCGGCGGCCTTGATCGGCATCACGGCTGCCGACGGTCCGGCCATCCTGTTATCGCCACGGAAGCACACGGAAAGCACGGAATCCTAGGTCGGCACGGGAAACTGCCGGCTGAAGGTGCGGACCAGATCCTTGCGCACGACATAGCCCTCGAAGGCGGTCGTCGCTGTCCGGTCCAGGTCGTCGAGTTGCATTGCCGATGCCCTCTTCTCGTTCGTCATTCCGGCCAGTCGAGCTCGCCGCGCGCGTCGCCCGGCCTGTGCGTCGTCAGGCCATCCTGGCCTGACATCTTGACCTGACATGGTCAGGGCTGGAAACCCTGACTACGCAAGCCATCAGGGCTGGAAGCCCTGACTACGCAATACGCAAGCTGGCCGGGATGACCATTAAGGCCCCGCGTCTAAGCCCCGACCGTGGTCACCATCTTCGCAATGACCTCGCCGCCGGGGCTCAGCACGACCACCACGGCCGCCGCGCCCTCCTGATCGTCATCGGCAACCGCCAGGTTGGCCTTTCCCCCGTCCAGGCTTTTCACGCCGGTCACCAGCGAGGTGGATGCCAGCGCCGCCTTGGTACGGATATCGACCCGGAGCCCTTCGGCCGCGGTCTCCACCTCCACCAGACAGCGCAGGCCCTTCCAGGTCACGGCGCGAATGTCGGCCTTCACCGCCGCCGCGGTACCCGCGACCTCCAGGAACAGCACCGGCACCAGGCACTCCTGAAGGCTCAAACCCCCATGGGCATACTCAACCCCGGCGATGAAACAGAATGCGCCAGGCGCATACGCCACCTGCACAGCGCCGCACCAACTCCAACCAAAGGTGAGCGGCGTGCCGTGCGCGCTCTCCTTGAGAACGGCGCAGCGCCCCCATTTCGTCGCGGTCTGGTGCGTGGCCAACTCGGACTTGGGCAGACCGCCAGGCATCAGGAGCCAGCCGTGATCGGTCACGATGCGCAAGCGCTGCCACCCCGCCTGCTGGAGTTCGCAAATGCGCTCCAGCACCTGGGCCAGTTGAGCGTCGAGGTCACGGGCAAGCCGCACCCCATGGGCATGGCCGTAGTGATCGAGATCACCCGCCTCGGTCCAGGCCCGGCCCGACGGGTCGCCGGTCTCGTGCGTATCCAGGGCTTGGATGCCATTATCGGCCAGCAGCTTGCGGAAGTTATGCCCGGACAGCGGCTTGCCGTCAACGGCGACTCGCGGCTCGAACTCCTGGTCGGCCTGGTCGCCGGAAACCAAGTGCGCAACAGGCGAGTTCCAGGCTTTGCCTGACGCGGTGACCGACGGCAGGCTGGTCCAACGCGCCGTCAGTCCCACCTTGCCGGTGAGGGCCAGACCCTCCTTGAGCGCGACCGCCACGTCGTAACGCAAACCGTCCACAAAGACAGTGCAAACTTGAGCCGCCGGGGCAGTCGTCGCGTCCGACGCAACCCCAACTGCGCCGAACCCGCCTGACGCCATCAGGGCCTGTTGCAGCCGCCTGGCAGACTCCTCAACCCAGGGCAAATAGACGGCGCGCAGCGCCGCGGACACCGCATCAAGATCCGCCTTGGTCTGGACGGCCCCCAGCACCCGCAGCGCCGCGGCGTCCACCTGCCACCCGCTGTCCTGGTAGCTCTGGGCCAACTGATCGGGCGCCGAACCCGTCGGTAGTTGCGCGCTGCGCGAGGCCAGCTCCGCCAGGTGACCCAGGGCCACCCCGAGCGGCGACAGGCCCATGCGCGTCCACAGCCAGTCGCGCCGCACCGCATGGCTCTCCTCGGCGGCCAAAATGGCCGCGCGCGCTTGAGGTCCGGTCATGGCGCCGCAGGCCGCCAGCGCGTACCGCAGGACCGCCTCCTTCTGTTCGTTCACTTGAGGATAGCCGGCCAACGACGAGGGGGCGTCGAACAAATCCTGCTGCTTCGGCGGCGCAACTTTCAGGAGCAGCCCGTAGACCCTGGGGAAGCTCGCGAACGAATCGCGGTAGAGCTCCGCCACGGCCGCCCACTTGCTGTCCCCTTTGGCCAGTCGCTCGGCGGCGGCCAATGGACCGTCGCTCACCGGCTGGAAGCCGAAGTCCGCCTTGCACCGTCTCAGAAACAGGTCCCAGCGGGCGCTGCCCCACAGCGCCTGTGCCGCATCGGAATCATCCATCCACACCAGGAGATCCCGCGTGGGGTTCGGCGCCAGCAGGCTATGCAGCCATTCGGCGTTGATCTGGCGGCCCTTCAGGTCTTCCACCGGCCGGTCCAGCAGCAGGCCGGCGGCCAGGGCCTGGCCGAGCGCTTCCTGCGTGGCCTTGTCCTGCGCCACGTCCAAACCCAGACCGCCGTTCTTGGAGGTCAGGAAGGCATTGATCGTCCAGTCCTTGCCATTCTGCTGACTCCAGAACACACCGCGGTACTGCAACTCGGCCAGTTATTGAGTTTGGGCTTCCTGTTGTGGCGCAGGACCCCGGCGGTCATGAAGGGGCGGATGTTCAGGCGCACGCCGTCGTTCAGATCCGGGTTCCAGCCGCTGGGCTGCTCGGCGAGCGGTTTCCAGCGGACGAAGATGTCGCAGGGGGCCTCGCCTTCCAGGATACGTTCGAGTCGGCGCTTGAGATCCTGGGCAGCGGCCAGGCGGGTCCGTCCGCGCCGTCGCGCGCGCCGGCCTCCTGCTGGCGGATCCAGTCGCCCAGGTAGGTCTGGATGAGTTTGCGGCAGGACATGCTCGATCGTCAGCACTGTCGGGTCGTAGGTCGCCGCGCCGTCGACCAGGAACGAGTCCAGCCTCAGGATGAGGTAGTTCCGTCGACGCGCCGTCATCAGATAGACTTCACCCTGCAGTGCCCGCTGGAACCTGGCCTTCTCGTCGTCACTGAGATCCACCGCGGCGACCGGAGAGGTCATCTTCACTGAAGTCGTGTCCTACGCAGTCCGACAGTGCCTTAGTCACCATCGATGCCAGGTCGTTGTCTGAACGGACTAGGGCAAGCTTCAACGCCGAGGTGATGAAGCGAAGTGGCGCACTCTCAAATTGAGACTTACGTCGTTGGACATGTGCCGGGACAGACAGTGTGTGCAGCGCCTTCTGAATCCTTTCCAATAGCTTTGTTGCGCGCGCGAGGACCACAATGTCGCTAGGCCGAGAGCCGCCTTGCAGCCTTGCAGCCACCCGCCGCGCTACCCCGGCGGCTTCTTGCTCGTCGTCATCAAACCCCAAGAGATCGATAGGGCCGATGCCCGAGTGAGCCTTCATAGACAGCAAGGGCAGCTTGTCAACTGAACGCTCGGCGTTGTGAACAATCAGCGCGTTTGCGAGAGCAACTACCTGAGGCGGGCAACGATAGTTCTGCGGCAATTGAATCGTGGTGAGGTCGTAGTGCTTTTCTAGTTCCTTCACTCGCGCCGGACTTGCACCATTCCAATGAAAGATGACTTGGTCGTCGTCACCCACAATGAATACGTTGGCGTCTCTATTTGGTGCGAGCGCCCGGAGAACCCGATACTGGGCCACGTTCGTATCTTGGAACTCATCGACGCACAGATATCGGTAGACCGTCCGGAGCTGTTTAGCAACGCGCGGACGTTCACGGAGCAGCTCCTCGCAGAAATAAAGAATGGCGCCATAATCGAGGCAGTTCTGCTGTTTCAGCAGCGCCTTATAGTGTGAGAAAAGTGTTTGGAGCTGTTTACCCGCTTCAGGGTCCTTCAGCATCGCAGGAACTTCGGAATCTGGCGCAACATTCCGCAGCAAGAAGTCGATTGCCGTCAGGGCCTTCTCTGCCGACACAAACTTCGTCAGCTCATCGGCCTTGTCAGTCAGAATCGACTTGGCCAAATGAACGCGCTCGGACTCCTCAATGATTTCAAAGTCCGGGCTCAAGCCGAAGTGGCTGCCGTGCTGTCGCAGGATGTCGGTGGCGAACGAGTAGAAGGTCGTCAGCAGCACCCGATCCTTGGCCGTGCTGACCAACGTGAGCAGACGCTCACGCATCTCCGCGGCAGCCTTCCTAGTGAAGGTCAAGCACAGGATTCGAAACGACTGACCATCGCTCTCATCGACCAGCCGTGCAACGCGAGCCGTCAAAGTGGCGGTCTTGCCAGAGCCTGGTCCTGCAAGTACGAGCATTGGCCCGGTGTCCCACTGCGCAGCAGCAGATTGACTTGAGTTGAGATCTTTCAGATAGTCCATCAGGGCCTCCTGGCGAGGGCAATCGCCTTCATCACGGCACTCTTCAGCGCTTTGGGCACAGAAACAGCACCACGCTTGCGCATTGCCTCAACCACCGCATACGCCGCACTTGGTTTGTCTGGCATGCACTTGATGATTTGGTCTGCATAAGCGGGGTCGCCAGGGGCTACGGCCACCTGTGCCATCTTCTTGGCCGGCAAGGCAATCGCTTCATAGACGTCGAGGAAGCCGCTAGCCGCAAGGTAAGGCTCAATCGACGCGGCGTTCACCAGAACGGACATGTGTCGCCCAACACGTTTTGGGTCCCCGGGAATCCGGTCTTTAGCCTTTCTTGCATCGCTCGCACCTTGCGCATCCGCGTCGGTCAAGCAGTGCCATGCAATGCCCAGCGCGTTGGCTGCATCAAGGAAGTAGTCAATGTCGCCCAAGCGGTATTCGACACAGCGGACGCCCGCCTGCTCAAGGTCCAAGCCGAAAACCTCAGCCACCCCTGCAAACAGGATGGCTTCGGTCTCACCCTCGCCGAGCAACCAGCAACGCGCAAAAAACAGCTCACCCCGCGTCCGACGCACCAGAAAGTCAAACTTTCGCTGATCACGTGGGTCCATTGTCCCCGGAGGAATGGCTCCAACCTTGACCTGCCCTCGGGATCGATAGATTCGCCGAATGGAGGTCAAATCTACCTCCGAGAGCAGGTCGCCCGAATGGGTGGCAATCAGTTTCTGGCCGTCGATGTCGCGGATGGTTTTCCAGAGCGCCCTGACCGCATTTGGATGGAGATGGGCCTCCGGCTCTTCTAGGGCGACGATGGGCCTGGACGCCTTGAGACCCTGCTTCCTGGCCAACTCGGACTTCAGAAATGCATCGAACAGCATCAGCACGGTCAGGCTTTGCGTGCCTTCGCCATGCCGTCCTATCGGTAACCTGGCGCCCGTCGATGAGGCGATGCTGACCTGGGTGCGGTTGAGCATGTCGAAGACTCGCGCCGGCACAGCGTCAACACTCACAACGTCTTGACCACCAAGTGCCACGAGGTCCTGTATCTTGGCCAGGTGCTCACGTACCCCCTTGAACGTGCCGTGGGCCTCAATGATTTGAGCGTTGATGTCCTCTAGTTGCTGCTCGATGGCCGCTTTCGTGGCTTCATCGATCTGCGAGTTCTTGACGAACGGGGACCAGAACTGTGACGTGCGAGAGAACTCCTTACCGGCATCACGTAGCGCGGACAGATAGAACAAGGGGCGAAGCTGCTGGAGGTTTGACAAGCGGTTGCGATTCTTCGCGGGTAACGCGTTACCGCCGGCGTCCAGGAACTCGAAGGCCGTCTCGATCTCCTGGGTGACCTTGGAGTACTCCGATGTCTCCGGTGCCACCTTCCCAGTGTAAGATTTGCGAACGCCCCCCGTGGAGGCAGGATTCTTCTGGCGTTCCTTGGAAGTTTACCCAATCGGCATCCTTACCAGAGACCTCCCAGAATTCGTGAATGAATCTGTTCAGGTCCCCGGTAGACATTCCTTTGAAGGAGTCGGCGTGTTTGCTGAGCAGTTCCGTCGTAATCTCTACAAATGCGATGCGACTATCTGGGTTGGCACGCAGGCCCGCTTGTAGTAAGCGCTGGGGTGGACCTTGGCTTCTGAGCAATTCGGCCTTTTCTTCAATTGATTTAGCTCAATGCCACGCTCCAGGAACACAGCGGCCAAGTCTGTCTTAGACTCTGAGTAGTGGGTATCGCAGTAGGCCGTCAGCGCTTCGTGCTGCTTGCCCCGTGCCAGATAAGGCACGTTGGTGATGACCAAGTGGTAGCGCGCATCCAGCAGCCGCGCAGCGTCCAGCAAACCGCGCGCAGTCAAAGCCAAATCCCAGGCGTCGTCGTTCAACTCCTGCTCCGCCCCCCGCAGCGTGGTCGGCGTCTCGGTCGCCAACGCAAGCTCCAGCAGATCCTTCAGATCGGCGAAACTGGAATTGAACAGGTCGTCCTTCAGGCCGCGAGCCGGGTCCAGCAAGCTGCCCAACAGCGGTGCCTGGGCAAAGCTCGCGTGCAGCAGCCGCAGTTCCTGCCGCAGCAGTGGGGCATTGGGTTGCGAATCAGGGACCAGCGCCTCCCAGTCCTCGGCGCTGGCCGCTACCTTCAGGCCGCAGCAGGCGATGTTGGGCGCGGGCATGTCGGCCCGCACGCCCAGCGGGTTGCCGTGCTCATCCGGGAAGCGCCAGGCCGCCAACGCCAGGGCGAAGACCGCAATCTCGACACAGCGGGCGTCCAGTTCCAGACCGTGCAGGTTGTCGGCCAGCACCGCGTCCACCGCCTCCCGCGCACTCAAGCCCTCGGCCGCCATGCGCATGGGCACCAGCAGCAGGAAGGCGGCGACCAGGAAATGACCTGAACCGCAGCAGGGGTCGAGCAGCTTGAAGTCCTTTAGGCTGTCTGGCCAGCCTGCAAAGGCGCCGGCAGCGGGGGTCCAGTACCGCGGCTGCGCTTGCGTAGTCAGGCCATCCTGGCCTGACAATTCGGCTCCCGCCGCTTGGGGGTCGCCAGGGCTGGAAACCCTGGCTACGCAGGCGCAAGCGCAAGCGCAGACGCGGACGAAGCGGAGGTATTCCAGGGGTATGCCGGGGATCGCGGCCTTGCGGCGCAACGCGTCCTCGGTCTCGGCGTCGCGCAGGTCATCCGGGCTCAGGCGACGGGCCGCCCACCAGGCCCCCAGTGAGTTGTGGAGCAGAAAGTCCACCATGTAGGGCTCGGTGAAAAGTTGGGTGACGGCGGGCAGTTCGTCCGCACCGATCTTGACCTCGGACGCGTTGACCTCGTCCTTGCGCCTGGCCTGCCAGAATTGATAGACCCAGTCCAGGCTGTCGCTGGCCTGGAAGACCTCGGCTGGCAGGTCCGCCAGCAGCCGCTCCAGCGCGCGCTGATGCTCCGGCGCGAAGGTCAGCTCGAACACCGGGCTGTGCGGCTTGAACACCTGGGGCAACATGCGCGCGGCGAGCCGGCCGGCCAGTTCCCATTGGCTCTTGGCGCCCATGGCCAGGTCGGGGTGCTGGTCCACCAGTCCTCAAACCTGCATGATGTTGGCTAGGGCTGGCGGGAGCTGATCAGATCTCACCAATGTCGACCTCGATCGCCTCGTCCTTCTGCGCCAGGCGCTGACGGGCGAGGTTCACCAGGTCCCGGTCGGACAACTCCTCGATCAATGCCTCGAAGAGTTTCGGCGCGACCATGTAGAAGGCGGGGCGGTTGTGGTTGAGCACGGCGACGGGCTTCTCGCCAGCCGTGCGGAGTACCCGCGCCGGGTTCTTCTTGAACTCCGACATGCTGATCGAGTAGTCGGCATAAATCGTATCCATGGGGTTCTCCTCAATGAATCAGAGATAAATATAGCTCTGATTTCAGAGCCGAACAAGCGCTGCACCAGGTGTTGAGCCTTCCAGGCGGTTGCAACCTCGTCAGGGTGGGGCGAGACCGGGTTACAAGGCAACCGGGCCAGTCTTGAGCTTCTCGATCAGCAAGGCCTCCACCTCGGCCAGCCAGTCCTGCAACTCGGCCTCGTCGTTCAGGGTGCGCCGCGGGATGCTCACATGCACGACGTTGGGTTTGAGCAACTGCACCGCCGCATGGCGTACGGCATCGAAGCGGCTCGGCAAGGCCTGGGTCTTGGCGACCCAATGATCGAGATCGCAGTCGTCCAGCGCATCCTGCAGCTGCTCCGGCGTGCCGAGCGCGACCGCTGCCGGCGGGGTGAGGTGATGCTTGGCAATCAGATCGGCGCGCTGGGCGTCGCTCAGCCGGTTCCAGTCGGCATCCGCGGTCAGTTGCGCCTGAAGCGCCTGGAAGGCTGACCGGTAGGCGTCCAGCTTGGCATTCAGCGCCTGGCGCAGCAGGTCCACCACCCGATCGAGCAGCGGGCGCACCGGATCCGGCTCGGCCAGCAGACTGCGCTGCGCCGCGATGGCGTCGGCCTCCGCCTTCAGCCCGGCATCAGGTCCCAGCGTCTTGGCGTGCCGCAGCAGGTCACCCAGCTTGTGCCAGACCGGCAGGCGCCGGGCGATATCCTCGGCGGTCTTTATCCACCCCTTCGACAAGCCGGTGATCGCGTCGCCGCGGTTGTAAAGCTCCAGCAGCAGGGCGTTACCGGTCTGCCCCTCGACGGCCTCGATGGCGTTAAGCGTGGGCGTCTGCGGCGCCGGTGCGGCTCCCCCGGCCTTGCCGGCCTGCTCGCGCAGTCTGGCAAGCAGCGCGGGCACCTTGGCTTGTTCCTCCTTGGGCTGGCAAGGCACGCCGACGGCGCTGAACAACTGCCGAATCTTGATCAGTTGCGGCGGCGAAATGTTGATCGACTCACGCTGGAAACTGGCCTGGGTGACTTTGGCGCGGTCCAGGCTCCGGGCATCGACCGGCTTGCCGGCCGCGTCCGCGGCCTTGAGGTGACCGGCGGCCAGCAGCGCATACAAGGCGCCGTCGATGGCGTCGCGCGGCCATCCGTAGGGCGCACCCTCGAAGGTGTCGCGGACCTCAGCGCCCTTCTTGCCGGGGCCGATAGAGGCGAGCAACCGCTGGCAAACGGGGTGCTTGTCGGCCTCCTGGGTATGGCCCACGGCCTTCAGCGCTTCGCGGTTGCCCTTACGCGCCTCGTCGAGCACCTTGTTCCACTAGTCGTGGTCCGCGGCATCGAACTGGCTGAACAGACGAATGGCGGAGGCCACGCCCGCGCGGTTGATACGCTCCGCCAGGTCGTTGCCGTCGGTGGCCTCCTGGCCGCCCGCCTGGAACACGCGGGCCTCGATAAAGAGCTTGTCGAGCAGGGCGATCAGTGTCTTCTCGGCGGTGCGGCTGCGGCTCTCCATTGAGCGCTGCGCATCTTCACCCTCCCCGGGGGCGGGGGTGCCCTTCTTCTGCAGGGTGGTCCGCGCCGCCTCCAACGCGACGATGGCGTTGGCCAGCTCAGTTTTGTTGCGGGCCGGCAGAAAGACGAACAGCGTCGGGTTGTCTGCACTCCTGGACTTCGCCTCGGCGATGACCGACGTCTCGTCGGACTGCCAGCCATCCTGAATCCACAGGTAGAGGCTCTTGTCATGGTCTTTGGGCAAGGCTTCGTCATAGGTCGGGTGGAGCCTGCGCTCGACATTGTCTTTCCCCTGAACGACCCGGACCTTCTTCAGCACCTCGCCGAAACGCGCCTTCAACAGGTCGGAGCGCTTCTGCTCGATGCGCTGCGGGGCCGCCTTGAGTTCGACTTCCTGCACCCGAAACTCGTCGTACCAGGCGCTGGACGCGCGGGTTTGCAGGCGGTACTCGGTGCCGCTGCCGCCCGCCAGGGCCATGATCAGGCGGTCCTTGTTCTGCAGCTCGTCCAAGAGCGCGGGCAGCCGCTTGCGCAGTTCGCTGGAGCCGGCGCAGAGATCCGTCACCAGCAGGTCGGCCAGGACATCTTCGGTGGCCTTGCGACCTAAGTCCATGGCGGCATCGGCGGGCAGCTTGTTGATGAGCTGCGGCAGGCGTGTGCGCCAGCAGCGTGCGCAGGTCGTCCAGCATCATCGTGCGTGCCGCATGAGGCCCGTTGACGCCGAAACGAAAGCCCAGTCGGGTCAGGAGTGCCTGTCGTTGGTCCGACCCAGCGGCTGCTGTCACTCCCCAGGTTCCCAATCGCCTTCAGCCACCACGCGCACGATCGCCTTACAGAGGGTGTCCAACTCGGCAGCGTCGATGACATAGGGCGGCATCAGATAGATGAGCCGTCCGAACGGCCGAATCCAGACACCCAGCTCGACGAAGCGCTGCTGGATCGATCGCATCGGCACCGGGCTTGCGAGTTCCACCACCCCGATCGCACCGAGCACCCGCACGTCAACGACGCCGGGGAGGCCCCGACAGGGGGCGAGACCCGCCTGCAGCGCCCGTTCGATCCGCCGGATACGCGCCTGCCAGTCCGATTGAAGCAGCAGTTCGATACTGGCGTTGGCCACGGCACAGGCCAGCGGGTTGCCCATGAAGGTCGGGCCGTGCATGAAGACGCCGGGATCACCGGCGCTGATGCCCTGCGCCACGCGCGCCGTCGCGAGGGTGGCGGCCAGGGTCATATAGCCTCCGGTGAGGGCCTTGCCGACGGTCATGATGTCGGGGCTGATCCCGGCGTGTTCGCAGGCGAACAGGGTCCCGGTCCGGCCGAAGCCGGTCGCGATCTCGTCGGCAATCAGCAGTACATCATGGCGGTCGCAGAGTGCGCGGACCGCGCGCAGGTAGTCGGGCGAATAAAAGCGCATCCCGCCGGCGCCCTGGCAGATGGGCTCCAGGATCACCGCCGCCAGTTCGTCCTGGTGCCGGGCGATGAGCGCGGCGAAGGCGTCGATGTGACGAGTCTCCCAGGGCGCATCGAAACGGCAGGCCGGGGCCGGGGCGAAGATCTGCCGCGGCAGGATCGCGCTGAACAAGTGATGCATCCCGGTGACCGGATCGCAGACCGCCATGGCACCGCAGGTGTCGCCATGGTAGCCGGAGCGGATGGTCAGCAGCCGGTGGCGCCGCGGTTGCCCCTGCGCCTGCCGGAACTGGATGGCCATCTTGATCGCCACCTCGACCGCGACCGATCCGGAGTCACACAGGAAAACATGCTGGAGCGGGGCCGGGGTCAGGTCGACCAGGTGTTTGATCAGCCGTACCGCGGGCGCATGAGTCAAGCCGCCGAACATCACATGCGCCATGGACGCGAGCTGATCGCGCACGGCCTGATTGAGGACCGGGTGGTTGTAGCCGTGAATCGCGCACCACCAGGAGGACATGCCGTCGATCAGTTCGCGGCCGTCCGCCAGGCGGATGCGGCAGCCCTGGGCGGACTGGACCGGGTAGACCGGAGCACCGGGAGCCGCGTAGGGGTGCCAGGCGTGGTCCCGGTCGATCGAGAGCAGTTGCTCGATGTCCATGGTCTCGCTTGCGTCAGGTCGCCAAGTAACCAGTCAAAAACAAGTAAACACAGTCGTTGTCGTTGTCGTAATCGAGTTTACGCGAGGCATCGATCGAAAAAAGGTGTTTCGCTGTCCGAGCGTTACAAGCAGCGCAACGACGCGTTGGTTCCGTACGTGACGATCGAAGCCTGTAAAACGCTTGGCGACCTTGTACGCGCAGGCGAACTCGCGCGTCACATTGAATTGCTTCTCCGATTACGATTACGACAACGACAACGACAACGACAACAACCGGGACGCCAGAGCGTTCCTACGCTTTGGCCGCGCAGTCGGTACAGACCCCGTAGATGACCAGCGAGTGGTCCTCGATGTGGAATCCATGCTGGGCGGCGATGGCGCTTTGGCGCTCCTCGATCACGGCGTCCACGAACTCCACGACCCGGTTGCAGCGCACACAGACGAGGTGGTCATGATGATCGCCGCTGTTCAGCTCGAACACCGACTGGCCGGTCTCGAAATGGCGGCGGCACACCAGGCCGGCACCCTCGAATTGGGTGAGGACCCGGTAGACCGTGGCCAGACCGATGTCGTCGCCGTTGGTCAGCAGTTCCTTGTAGACATCCTCGGCGCTCAGGTGTCGTCGCCCGCTGCGTTCGAGGATGCCCAGGATTTTCTCCCGTGGCCGGGTGACCTTCAGGCCCGCATCTTTGATCTGTTGATTGTCCATAGGTCTCCCGCGTGGTGAGCCGCGCCGCCACGGCGTTCGATGATTAGGGGGCGGGGCTGCTGTATCATGCACAGGATCACCCGCTCTTCTTCTATCATAGCAAGATGCGAAAGCTTCTCAGTTGTCTGTTTGTCTCCATGCTGTCCCTCGTCACGTCGGTCTTGACCGGCTGTGCCGATGAGACAAAGCCGGACGTGTATCATAAGTCGCTGCTCGAGGACCTGCCGTTCGTGCATAAGATGACGGTGCAACAGGGCAACATCATCACCAAGGAGGAGGTCGATCAGCTCCAACCCGGCATGAACAAACGTCAGGTGCGTTATCTGCTCGGTACCCCCTTGTTGACCGATTTCTTCAACAGCGACCGCTGGGACTATGTCTACACCATCCGCCGCGGCCATGCGCCCGAAGAGCAGCGCAAGCTGACGGTGTTTTTCCAGGATGATGTCCTGGTCCGAACCGAGGGTAATGTGCGGCCCGAACCAGGGGCGGCGACCGTCGATGACCCCAAGGAGATCATCGTTTCGGTGCCGGACTACCAGGAGCGCAAAGGATGGATCGGACGCGGACTGGAAGCGGTTGGGATCGGGCGTAACAAGTAGGCGGCCCATTACTCGCCCGCCTGGCGCAGCCGCTTGCCCTCCTCGGCCCGCCGCTTTCTCGCCTGCTTGGGGTCGGCGATCAGCGGGCGGTAGATTTCCGCGCGCTCCCCCTCCGTCAGGATCTGATCCAGGTCGGTCACTCGGCCGAAGACCCCGACTTTATAGACCCCCAGGTCGATCTCCGGGCACTTGTCCAGCACGCCGGATTGGTTGATCGCCGCGCGCAGGGTGGTGCCGGGCTTGACTTCAAGGGACCGGAAGAACTGCTCGACCGCCCCGACATAGGCCACCGAAACCCGCACGCGCTCCCCACCCTGATGGCCGACCCGATCCACGAGCGGATGAGCACCCCGCTCAGCCATACAGGTCATCCGCGCGTTTGCAGAAGGCATCCACCAGGGTATTGGCGATCTGGTTGAAGACGGCACCAAAGGCCTTGTCGATCAGTCGACCCGAGAACTCGAAGTCCAATTCCAACTCGACTTTGCAGGCATCCTCGCGCAGGGGCGTGAAGCGCCAGCCGCCGTGCAGCTTGCGGAAGGGTCCGTCGAGCAGCGAAATGTCCATGCGCCGATCACGCTCGAAGCGGTTGCAGGTGCTGAAGGTCTGGTGAATCCCCAGACGCGACACCTCGATTCGCCCGCAGATTTGCTCGGCCGTCTCGGAGATCACCGTCGTACGCGCACACCAGGGTAAGAACTTTGGATAGGACCCGACGTCGTAAACCAGATCGAACATACACTTGGCCGAGTGGGCGACCAATGCGCTTTTCTTGACGATGGCCACGAGTCAGACCAAGCCAGACTGCTGGTTGCGCACCACATCCGCCAAACCCTCGGCCAACCGCTTGACCTGGTCGCCGTCCGCACCCTCCACCATGACCCGCACCAGCGGCTCGGTTCCGGAGGGCCGCAACAGCACCCGGCCCCGCCCCGCCAGCTCATGCTCGGCGATGAACACGGCATCCTGGACGGCCGGCAGATTCACCAGATCCCGTTGCTCATTCAAGCGAATATTGATCAGGATCTGTGGGTAAAGCGTCACCTCTGAACACATTTCGTCGAAGCCGGCATCCAACCGCTGCAAAGCGGCCAGCACCTGCAGCGCCGAGACAATGCCGTCCCCGGTGCTGGTCCGGTCACGGCAGATGATATGCCCCGAAGGCTCGCCGCCCAGAACGCTATCGGTGCGCTTCATGTGCTCCATGATGAAGCGGTCGCCGACCGCGGTACGGGCGAAACCGACACCGATCCGGTGCAGGGCGTGCTCGAACCCGAGGTTGCTCATCAGGGTCCCGACCACCTCCCCGCGCAGCGTTCCTTCATGCAGACGCGCACGGGCGATGATGTAGAGGAGTTGATCGCCGTCGATCAACTGACCGCGGGAGTTGACCAACAGAACACGATCACCGTCACCGTCGAAGGCGATACCCAAGTCGGCGCCCTCGCGGACGACCGTCTCGCACAAGGCTTGGGGATGGGTGGAACCGACATCGTGGTTGATGTTGAGCCCATCGGGCTCGTTACCCATCGACACCACCGTCGCCCCCAGCTCGTCGAACACATAAGGAGCCGTGTTGTAGGTTGCGCCATGGGCGCAGTCCACCACGATCTTGAGCCCACGGAAATTCATGGCCGTCGGGATGGTGCTCTTGCAGAACTCAATATAGCGGCCAACGGCGTCCTCGATGCGCTTGACCTTGCCGAGCGCCCCCGCGTCCACCGTCCGCAACGGCTGTTCGAGTTCCGCCTCGATCGCCAGCTCGACCGCATCCGGCAACTTGTCGCCGTCGGCCGAAAAGAACTTGATGCCATTGTCCTGATACGGATTGTGCGACGCGGTGATGACGATCCCCGCACAGGCGCGGAAGGTGCGGGTGAGATAGGCCACGCCCGGAGTGGACATCGGACCCAACAGTCGGATATTGACGCCGGACGCGACCAAGCCGGCCTCCAAGGCCGACTCGAACATATAACCCGAGATCCGAGTATCTTTACCGATCAGGATCTTGGAACCGGCGCCATGACCGAGTACGCGACCCGCGGCCCAGCCCAGCTTGAGTACGAAATCAGGGCTGATGTTAGCCTCACCGACCCGACCGCGAATCCCATCGGTACCGAAATATTTGCGCATGAATTCTCGCCTGAAGACGAATGGACAGGAGTGATCCCTGTCGTTGTTGGTTGTTCGTTTCTCGTAACCCGATGCTTGATAATCCTTAACAAAAACCAAAAACCGAAAACCGAAAACTCAAAACCGTTCCGTAACGAGCGGATCAGGAGGGGCCCGCCTGCTGACGCGCGTCCGCGGCCCCGCGGCTGCGCACCGCATCCCAGACCGCCACCGCGTCCCGGGTCT
The DNA here is from genome assembly GCA_964470155.1 of uncultured Lamprocystis sp. Lineage (GTDB taxonomy): Bacteria > Pseudomonadota > Gammaproteobacteria > Chromatiales > Chromatiaceae > Thiodictyon. The sequence continues at coordinate 75,227 of CAYYAY010000018.1, forward strand.
CGGCCACATCGTGCACGCGCAGGATCGTCGCACCCCGCTCCAAAGCCAGGACGGCGGCGGCGAGACTCGCCGCCAGGCGTTCATCCGGCGAGCGACCGGTCAGAGATCCAATCATGGACTTGCGCGACAGACCAACCAAGACCGGCACCCCCAGGTCGGCGAAGACCTCGAGGTGCGCCAGCAAGCTGAGATTATGTTCCAGTTTTTTACCGAAACCGAAGCCTGGATCAATGATCAGGCGCTCCCGCGGGATACCGGCGCGAACGCACTGCGCGATGCGCTCGGCCAGAAAGCGGTAAACCTCGGCCACGACGTCGGTGTACGCGGGCGCTGTCTGCATGGACCGCGGCTCACCGGCCATATGCATCAAACAGACCGGCACGCCGAGTTCGACCGCGGCAGCCAGCGCCTCGGGGGTACGCAAAGCACACACGTCATTGATCAGAGCAGCGCCCGCGGCGACCGCCGCGCGCATGACCTGCGGCTTGGAGGTATCCACTGAAAGCGGCACCGGAAGTGACCCGGCCAAGGCCATGATCACCGGGATGACCCGTTCCAGTTCCTCTTGAAGACTCACCGGATCGGCACCGGGGCGGGTGGACTCACCGCCGACGTCGATCAGGTCGGCACCCGCCTCGACCATCGCCCAGGCGTGCGCGCAGGCGGCGCTTGGATTGGAGAAACGTCCCCCATCGGAGAAGGAGTCAGGGGTCAAGTTGAGGATGCCCATGACCCGCGGCCGCGCCAGGTCGATCACACGGCCGCCGCAATCGAGTTGGCGCATGCTGGCCGGAACGCCCCGCTCAGTGCTCGCTGGCCGGACGGCCCAGATGGGTCTCATCGGCCGTTCGGGCCCGGCCAAGGTCTTCGTCCGCACGCGTCGGCTGGCCGGAGCGGGTCGGCTCCTCATCATTCCAGTCCTTGGGCGGGCGCGGCGTACGCCCGGCCATGATGTCGTCGATCTGGTCGGCATCAATGGTCTCGAACTTGATCAATGCGGCAGCCATGGCGTGGAGCTTATCGACGTTCTCGGTCAGCAACGTCCGCGCCCGCTCATAGTTACGGTCGATGAAGCGGCGGATCTCGTCATCGATCAGGTGCGTGGTCTCATCCGAGACGTTCTTGTGCTGGGTCACCGAGTGGCCCAGGAACACCTCCTGCTCCTCCTCACTGTAGGTCAGGGGTCCGAGACGATCCGACAGACCCCATTTGGTCACCATACTACGGGCGATATCGGTGGCCCGATGGATGTCATTCTGGGCACCGGTGGTCACACTGTCGGCCCCGAACACCAGTTCCTCCGCCACGCGCCCGCCAAACAGACTGGAGATGCTGCTCTCCAGGCGTTGTTTGCTGTAGCTGAAACGGTCATCCTCGGGCAGGAACAGGGTTACCCCGAGCGCGCGCCCGCGCGGAATGATACTGACCTTGTGCACCGGGTCGTGCTCCGGAACCAGCCGGCCAACGATCGCATGACCGGACTCATGATAGGCGGTCAGGCGCTTCTCCTCATCGGACATGACCATCGAACGCCGTTCCGCGCCCATCATGATCTTGTCCTTGGCCTTTTCCATATCCTCCATGTCGACCAACTTCTTGTTGCCGCGGGCCGCGAACAGCGCGGCCTCGTTGATCAGGTTCGCCAGATCGGCGCCTGAGAACCCAGGCGTACCGCGCGCCAGCACCGACGCCTTCACATCCTCCGCGGCCGGAATCTTGCGCATGTGGACCTTGAGGATCTGCTCGCGCCCGCGCACGTCAGGCAACGGCACCACCACTTGGCGGTCGAAGCGTCCGGGCCGCAGCAAGGCTGGATCCAGGACATCCGGGCGGTTGGTGGCAGCGATGACGATGACGCCCTCGTTGCCCTCGAATCCGTCCATTTCAACGAGTAATTGGTTGAGGGTCTGCTCGCGTTCGTCATGACCGCCGCCCAGGCCGGCGCCGCGGTGACGCCCGACCGCATCGATCTCATCGATGAAGATAATGCAGGGGGCGTGTTTCTTGGCCTGCTCGAACATGTCGCGCACGCGCGAAGCACCGACACCGACGAACATCTCGACAAAGTCCGAGCCGGAGATGGTGAAAAACGGGACCTTGGCCTCACCGGCGATGGCCCGTGCCAGCAGCGTTTTGCCGGTACCCGGCGGGCCGACCATCAGGACGCCCTTGGGGATCTTGCCGCCGAGTTTCTGGAATTTGGACGGGTCGCGAAGAAAATCGACCATCTCCGAGACCTCGTCCTTGGCCTCCTCGGCCCCGGCGACGTCCTGGAAGGTGACCTTGACCTGATCCTCAGAGAGCATTCGCGCCCGGCTTTTGCCGAACGACATGGCACCACGCCCGCCGGCTCCGCCCTGCATCTGACGCATGAAAAAGATCCACAGCCCGATGAGAATCAAGAGCGGGAGCCAGTTGACCATCAGTTGCATCAGGATCGACGGTTTCTCGGGCGGCGCCGCCTTGATGATGACGTTGTTGTTCAGCAAATCGCCGACCAAACCGGCATCCCCCGGACTGTAGGTCGTGAACGATTGGCCCGCACCGTTGACACCCTGGATGGTGCGGCCCTGGATGGTGACCTCTTTCACCTCACCCTGCTTGACCTGTTCGATGAAATCGGAGTAGGTCAAACCGCGCGGCGCGGATCGGGTTGTCGTAAAATTATTGAAGACGGACATCAGCACGACGGCGATGACCACCCACAGAATCAGATTCTTCGCCATATCGCTCACGGCATCTGGCCTCTGGTCTAATAGGTGCCTGGGCAGCGGCACTTGGCTCGAGTGAGGGAAAGTAACACCGTTGGGGTGTCGAAGAAAGGTGCTTGCCACCCGCCGGCCTCTCGAATGCCGGGGAGTTGGGGATTTTTCCTAGACTTTGAAGCCCTTCCCCACCAGATAAAGCTCCCGGCTCGCCGCCCGCGAGGACTTGGGCTTACGACTCGCAACCTGACTGAAACTGGCGCGCAAACGGCGCATCACCGCGTCGAACCCTTCACCTTGAAACGCTTTGACCACCAGGCTGCCGCCCGGTTTCAGGCATTCCCGGGCAAACTCCAGGGCGAGTTCCACCAGATAGATCGTGCGGGGCTGATCGACCGCGGACGTACCGGAAATATTCGGCGACATATCCGACAACACCAGGTCCAAAGGCGCGTCGCCCAGACTGAGGCGCAGTTGCTCCAGAACGGCCGGCTCACGGAAGTCCCCCTGAAGGAATCGCACTCCCGCCAGCGGTTCGATGTCGAGCAGATCGAGCGCATAGACCGCACCGCGCCCACCCACCAGACGGGCCGCAATCTGCGACCAACTCCCCGGTGCCGCGCCCAGATCGACGACGCGCATCCCGGCCGCCAGCACCCGATCCTTCTCCTGAATTTCCAGAAGTTTGTAGGCCGCACGCGAACGGTAACCCTCCTGCTGGGCGCGCTTGACATAGGGGTCACTGAACTGGCGGTCGAGCCAGCGGCGGCTGGATTTACTGCGGGCCATCGGCGGCTGGAGCATCCTGTTGACTACAATCCGTGATACCGCGGCTCAAATGTCGTGGACCCAGGAAAAACCGAAGACTTCAAGCAGCGTGCCCGCCACCGCACCGCCAAAGAGGCCGCCGAGCATGGCAAGCTGCAGATCGGGGTAGACCGCGCGGCTGACCTCAACCGCCAGACCGGAGGCCTCGCCGAGCAGCGGGCCAGCCATGACCCAGATACTGCCGGACGCGATGCCGGCCAGGGTCGCCAACGCCAGCGACGCGACCAGCTTGCAGGGTCCACCCGTACCGCCCATCCGGCGACTCAGCAGGATCCACCAGCGCACGCCCGCCACGTACAGGATGCCGTTGGCGCTCACCAGGACAGCCAGGAGCGCGAAGGGAGAAAACGCGGATGGATGGAGCGGTTCCGCCACCGCGAGCACGCTCCCACAGAGCGCACCCGTCGCCAGTCCGGCCATGACCTTGCCGGGGACCTGCCGCGTGCAGTGCTGCGGAACGGCCATCAACAGCCCCAGCAGGGTGCCCACGCCGGCAGCGACCAGGATGGCGACTCCGAACGAAATCAGACGCGACGCCGTAGTCAGCAGCAACAAGCCGACAATGACGCCGACACCAGTGCCCACCAACGCCAGTTCGCGCGCCCCATACAGAGCGGCACCGGCCGCACCGGCCAGGGCCGCGGCCCCGACATACGTTATGGGACCGGCACCGAGCCGTTCAAGGATCGCCACCAGAGCGAGAAACAGGGGTGCGTAGATAAGCCCGATAATGCCCCAAACGATCCCGCGCACCAAGATCAACTGGCGCCTATTCGTGTGCGCAGGCTGCCGGGTATCGGGGTGCTGAGGGTCCACGAGTGAGGGAGACGTTGAACGCAGGACCGCGGCCTGCTGTGCGACGGCCATTGATATGCCTCAAAAGAAAAAGCGGGGCAGGCGAGCCCCGCTTCGCGATCCTAACGAGCGGATCACCGGATGCGTGTTCAGCCGGCCTTCAGGGTCCAGGAGGAGCACCAGCCGTTGACGTTGATCAGCTTGCCGGGGAACAGGCTGCAACCCTTCCAGTCGCCCGCACCCTGATCAGCCTGCATGAACTGGCAGTTACCGCAGCGTTGCTCGGCCGGGGCCATACCGGGACGGGCGGCACCGACACGGTCCGCCTTGGTCGCGTCTTGGCTGTACTTCAGGGCAACGGCAGTCGGATCATCAGCGGCGACGGCATTCGCTGGGGCATCAGCGGCGCGGACGCTGCCTACACCGATCAGGTTGATCACCGGGATGGCGACGGCAGTGCCGAGCATCATCTTGACGGCGTCGCGACGGCTCTTGCTCAGTGGCGTATCGGACATGTCTACAAGCTCCAGATGTTTTCGCGATAGGATTCGCGATGGCGTTGGGACCCTGCCCCGAGACAACCCCGGGACCGATGCGCATTCTGCAACATAGGATCGAAAAAGGCGAGCCATTCGGCCGGTCGGCCGTATCACTCAAGATAGGTGCCGGCGCCGAGATAACGCGCCTTCCAGTAGGGCGCACCCAGGCGGGCGTAGCCGACCTTGTGCTGGGATACCGACGCGTGCACGAAACGGTCCCCATCCACCATCAGCCCCACGTGGTGCGAGCCCGGGCCGGTCTTGAAGAACACCATATCACCGGGACGCAGGGCCTTGGGGTTGACGGGCTTGGCGCCGCGCCGCTGGTCGAGCGACATGCGCGGAATGCGCAGCCCCGCGACGCCATGGGCATAGTAGGTCAGGCCGCTGCAATCGAGCGCGCGTCCGGGCTCGTTACCGCCGTAACGGTAGGGTGTACCCAACTGCGAGAGCGCGGCCGACACCACCGCGGCCCGCTTGCCGTCCGGTCCTGAACTGATCCCCGCGCAGCCGCCCAGCAGGAAAACAGCAAAACCTAAACCGAGCCCCACGGACAGCTGACGCCGCTTCTTCATAAACTACCCCCGATTGACGCTTCAAAGCGCTGTTTTAGATAGTTCTAGACTGAAGACGCGTCGCTGTCAACCCGAGTATCGTCGTCGCCGGCACCGGAACGCTTTACGGGATTGTGCATAACCCTTACATTTGCGGATCGACTGAACGTACGGGCCGCCCGCCCGACGACGTGGCGCCCGTGGAAGAGGCCCGGCGCCGCCAGTCCCGGTCGTTTCCAGGGTCGATCCCCAAGGTCGATCCCCAGTATCGATCCACGGAGTAGATCTCATGAGCAACACCAAGCACTGCCGACTGCTGATCCTGGGGTCGGGACCGGCGGGCTATACGGCCGCCGTCTACGCCGCGCGGGCCAATCTGAGCCCCGTCCTGGTCACGGGCCTGGAGCAGGGAGGCCAACTGATGACCACGACCGACGTCGACAACTGGGCGGGCGACCCGGACGGCGTGCAGGGGCCGGATCTGATGGACCGGATGCGTCGTCACGCGGAACGCTTCGAGACCGAGATCATCTTCGACCACATCAATCAAGCGGACCTCGGCAAACCGCCCTTCAGGCTGACCGGCGACTCGGCGGTCTATACCTGCGACGCGCTGATCATCGCCACCGGTGCCAGTGCGCGCTACCTGGGCCTGCCCTCAGAGCAGGAGTTCCGCGGCCGCGGCGTCTCCGCCTGCGCGACCTGCGACGGCTTCTTCTTTCGCGGCCAGAAAGTCGCGGTGATCGGCGGCGGCAACACCGCGGTCGAGGAGGCGCTGTACCTGTCCAACATCGCCTCGGAAGTCACCCTGGTCCATCGCCGCGATTCCCTGCGCGCCGAGAAGATTCTGCAGAAGCATCTGTTCGAGAAGGCCGAGCACGGCAACGTGCGGCTCGCCTGGAACAGCAACCTCGATGAGATCCTGGGTGATGCCACCGGCGTCACCGGCATCCGCATCAAAAGCACCCTGGACGAGACCACCCGCGACCTGGAACTCCAGGGGGTGTTCATCGCGATCGGCCACCAACCCAATACCGAGATCTTCACCGGACAACTCGCGATGGCCGGCGGCTACATCAAGGTTCACAGCGGCACCGACGGCAATGCCACGGCGACCTCGGTGCCTGGGATCTTCGCCGCCGGAGACGTCATGGACCATGTGTACCGCCAGGCCATCACGTCCGCCGGTACGGGCTGCATGGCGGCCCTGGATGCGGAAAAGTACCTGGACGCGCTGGCCGCTCAGGGCAAATAACGACGCACCGGCCGGCGCCGGGCGTTCCCCGGGGGCCGCTGCGCGACAGCGCACCGACCTGCCGGACCTGGCGCCACGTCGTTGCGGCCCTTGAGCACACCAGGTTTTTCTCGGCACCGGCCGCCCGCATCTCTCCCGGTCATCGAGACGCCGAGCACCCGGGCCCATGTATACCCTCAGCACCCATGACGCCATCCGTGAAATTCCGGCAACCGACTGGAACCGGCTGGCGGGCAACGATTCACCCTTCCTGCGTCACGAGTTCCTGGCCGCCATGGAACGTCATGGCTGCGTCGGCGAGGCGCTCGGCTGGATTCCGCACCACCTGGCCTTGCGCGACGCCGCGGGCACCCTGGTTGCGGCGGCGCCCTGTTACATCAAATTCAACTCCTACGGCGAACTGGTCTTCGATTGGGCCTGGGCCGACGCCTACCAACGCCAGGGACTCGCCTACTACCCCAAACTGGTCGTCGCCTCGCCCTACACCCCCGCCACCGGCCCGCGACTGCTGACCGGCGAGACCCCCAAGCGGGAGGAGTATGCCCGCGCACTGGCCGATGGCGCGGTCCGGGTCGCCGAACGGCTGGGCGTGTCGTCGCTGCACTGGCTCTTCACCACCCGCCCGGAAACCGATTTATTGGAGACCCGCGGCCTGCTGCGCCGGGTCGGCTGCCAGTTTCATTGGACCAACCCGGGCTACCACGCGTTCGATGACTTCCTCGCGACCTTCACCGCCGAGAAACGCAAGAAAGTGAAACGGGAACGGCGCCGGGTGCAGGAGGCCGGGGTGAGGATCGTGCGGCGGCGCGGGGACGCGGTCAGCGAGGCCGAATGGGTCAGATTCCACTGGTTGTACCGCGACACCTTCGACAAACGCGGCGGACTGCCGACCCTGACCTTGCCCTTCTTTCAGGAGATCGGTGAGACCATGGGAACCGACCTGCTCCTGGTCTTCGCCTACCATGGTCAGACCCAGGGCAAGGACGCCATCGTCGCCGCCGCCTTCAACCTGATCGGCGAGCACGCGCTCTTCGGACGCCACTGGGGCTGCTCCAAGGAGTTCCACAGTCTGCACTTCGAGGCGTGCTACTATCAGGGCCTCGACTATTGCATCGAGAACGGACTGACACGCTTCGAGCCGGGCGCCCAGGGAGAACACAAGGTCAGCCGCGGCTTCCTGCCGACCCGCACCTGGTCGGCCCATTGGATCGCCGACCCGCGCTTTCGCGCGGCCATCGCCCGCTTTCTCACCAACGAAACCGAGGGGATGACCGAGTACCACGAGGAAATGCACGGCCACAGCCCCTACCGCGCACCGCCTGCCCCACCCGACCCGTCGGCGCTCGGAAACCTGAATCCACGCCCATGATCCCGCTGCTCGCGCCCAACGATCCCCGCCCCTTTCCGGATGTGCACCGGGCCCTGCGTGAGCCCAACGGTTTGCTGGCCGTCGGCGCGGACCTGAGCCCGGAGCGTCTGACCAGCGCCTACCGCCACGGCATCTTCCCCTGGTTCAATCCCGGCGACCCCATCCTCTGGTGGTCACCCGACCCGCGCACCGTGCTGCTGCCGGATCAAATCCATCTCTCCCGCAGCCTGCGCAAGCGGTTACGGCGCCGGCAACTGGCGGTCACCATGGATCGGGACTTCAGCAGCGTCATCCGCGCCTGCGCGGCCCCGCGCGACGGCGCCGACGGCACCTGGATCGCACCGGAGATGATCGCCGCTTACACGACTCTGCATCATCTGGGGATTGGCCACTCGGTGGAAGTCTGGGCTGGCGACCAACTCGTCGGCGGGCTCTATGGCGTCGCTCTTGGTCGGGCATTCTTCGGCGAGTCCATGTTCAGCCGTACTGCCGACGCCTCCAAGGTCGCACTCGTCGCACTTTGCCGGCGACTTGCGGCCTGGGGCTTCGGCATGATCGATTGCCAGATGCGCACCGCGCACCTGATGCGACTCGGCGCGGTGGAACTGCCGCGCAGTCGGTTCGTCGCCGCGCTCGCACGCTACCGCGATGCCCCGGGGATCACGGGAAGCTGGGATGACGGCGCCCACCATTATCCCGCGGTCCAACCCACCGACCCGTCACCCACCGAAACCAGCGGAGGCCCCTCATGAACCCGGACGATGAGGCCAGCCGCGCGCGCCAACTCGCGCTCTACCTGACGGCCGAACACCCCTGTGCCTACCTGGAGGGGCGCAACGCCAGGACGCTCTTCGTCGACCCGCTGGCGCGCATGGACTCGAACACCTATCAGGCGCTGGTCAGTCAGGGCTTTCGACGCAGCGGCGCCCATGTTTACCGGCCGGCCTGCCGGGGCTGCGCGCGCTGCGTACCGGTGCGAATTCCGGTCGCCGCCTTCCGCCCGAACCGCTCCCAACGGCGCAATTGGGCGCGCAATGTCCGGCAGGTGCAGCTCATCGATACGCCGGCGGCCTTCGATCCCGGCCATTTCACGCTCTACCTGCGCTACCTGGCCAGCCGTCATCCGGACGGAGCCATGGCCGGCGATACCAGCCTGGAGAGCTATCGGCGCTTCCTGGTGGAACCCTGGGGCGGCGTGACACGTTTTCTGGAACTGCGCCTGGAAGGCCAATTGGCGGGGGTCGCGGTGACCGACCTGTTGCCCGACGGTCTGTCCGCGGTCTACACCTTCTTCGACCCCGACCTATCAAGCCGCGGACTGGGCACCTTCGCGGTGCTCACCCAGATCGAATGCGCCCGCCGCTTGCGGCAGCCCTATGTCTATCTGGGCTACTGGATCGAAGCATCGCGCAAAATGGCCTACAAGGCACACTTCCGGCCGCTGGAGGCCTGGGATGGACGGCGCTGGTCGAACCTGCTATCACAGGCCGTGACCACTGTCGGCGAGACAGGCGGGGAAAACTGAACCAGAGCCCATGACTCCACCTTGACTCCGCGACACCCGCTGTTCGGGATCGTCGGCTAATCCTGTGTTATACTTGCGGCGCTTCACGAGTCCCGGAGCTGTTTTTTTATATCTATGAACCATGTCTAAAGACGACGTTATCCAGATGGAAGGGACGGTCACGGAGACCTTGCCCAACACCGTGTTTCGAGTGCAACTGGAGAATGGTCACACCGTGACTGCCCACATCTCCGGGAAAATGCGCAAGCACTACATCCGTATTTTGACCGGTGATAAAGTCACAGTTGAGCTGACACCATACGACCTCACCAAAGGACGTATTGTCTACCGCGCCCGCTGACGCTGGAGCGATTTGCACCAAAACCCACGACCAGTTCGCACGTCTTCCGCGTCGCGCCGACAGTCGCATAGCTCGGCTATGCGCCTGTCGACGCTCCTTGAAGGCAGACGAAAATCCTTCGCGCTCTGCGACCGGATGTTCCGGCAGTCGCCTAATGCGGTGCCTTGGCCGCGTCGATCTCGAACGCCAGACCCTCAGCCTCCACATAAACGCGAACGCCGCCCCCGCCGGCCAGTGATCCGAACAGCAACTCGTTGGCCAGCGGCTTCTTGATGTGATCCTGGATCACCCGTGCCATGGGGCGTGCGCCCATCTTGGGATCGTAACCCTTGTCGGCGATCCAGGCGCGCGCGGCTGCATCTACGGTGAGTGAAACCTTCTTATCCAGCAGTTGCTGCTCGAGTTCGAAAATAAACTTGTCGACCACGGTCTTGATCGTCTCCGGCCCCAAGGGACTGAATTGCACCACCGCATCCAGCCGGTTCCGGAACTCGGGTGTGAAGTAGCGTTTGAGCGCCTCCAACCCATCCGTTGCGTGATCCTGCTCGGCAAAGCCCATGGAACGGCGTGCGGTCTCTGCCGCACCCGCGTTCGTCGTCATCACCAGCACCACGCTGCGGAAGTCCGCCTTGCGGCCGTTGTTGTCGGTCAGAGTACCGTGGTCCATGACTTGGAGCAGCAGGTTGAATACATCCGGATGAGCCTTCTCCACCTCGTCGAGCAGCAGCACGGCGTGAGGATGCTTGTTGATTTCCTCGGTCAACAGACCGCCCTGATCGAAACCGACATAGCCTGGGGGCGCACCGATCAGACGCGACACCGTGTGGCGCTCCATGTACTCGGACATATCGAAGCGGATCAACTCCATCCCCAGGACACGGGCGAGTTGCCTGGTGACCTCGGTCTTGCCGACACCGGTCGGACCGGTAAAGAGGAAGGAGCCGATCGGTTTCTCCTCGTGACCCAGACCCGACCGGTTCATGCGAATCGCGGCAGTCAGCGCGTCGATGGAGGCATCCTGACCGAACACCACCATCTTCAGATCGCGATCCAGGTTGCGTAAGGACTCGGTGTCGGACACCGAGACCTTTTTCGGCGGAATACGCGCCATTTTGGCGACGATCGACTCCACATCCGCCACATCGATGCGCTTCTTACGCTTGGACGGACTCATGAGCTGCACGTTGGCTCCGGCCTCGTCGATCACGTCGATCGCCTTATCCGGCAGGTGGCGATCGTTGATGTAGCGGTTGGAGAGTTCCGCGGCCGCCCGCAACGCCGGATTGGTGTAAGTCACCTGATGGTGAGCTTCGAACCGTGATTTCAGTCCCTTGAGAATCTCGATGGTCTCCTCGACACTCGGCGCGTCGATGTCGATCTTCTGAAAACGCCGGGCGAGCGCCCGATCCTTCTCGAAAATACCGCGATATTCCTGATAGGTGGTCGAGCCGATGCAGCGCAAATCACCCGAGGCCAACACCGGCTTGATCAGGTTGGAGGCATCCATCACCCCGCCCGAAGCCGAACCGGCGCCGATGATGGTGTGGATCTCGTCAATGAACAGGATCGCGTGGGGCTGACGCTTGAGCTGGGCGAGCACCGCCTTGAGTCGCTTCTCGAAATCGCCGCGGTACTTGGTACCGGCAACCAGCCCGCCCAGATCGAGCGCGTAGATCACCGCGTCGTTCAGCACCTCGGGGACCTCACGATCCACGATCTTCTTGGCCAGACCCTCGGCGATCGCGGTCTTGCCCACGCCCGCCTCACCCACGAACAGTGGGTTGTTCTTGCGCCGACGGCACAGGATCTGAATCGTCCGCTCCACTTCGGCCGCCCGTCCGATCAGCGGATCGATCCGCCCTTGACGAGCCATCTCATTTAAATTGGTCGCAAAACTATCCAGCGGGCTCGCCCCCTCCCGCTCCTCCCCACGCGCCTCCTCGACCTCGCCCTGACTCTCGTCCTCGGCCGTTTCACCCGGGACCTTTGAGATCCCGTGTGAGATATAGTTGACGACATCCAGCCGGCTGATATCCTGCTGATTCAGCAGATAGACCGCCTGGGAGTCCTGCTCACTGAACAGCGCCACCAGCACGTTGGCACCGGTGACTTCTTTCTTCCCGGCGGACTGCACGTGGAAGACCGCGCGTTGGAGCACGCGTTGAAAACCCAGGGTCGGCTGGGTATCGCGCTCCTCGTGGACCGGAATCAGGGGTGTGGTCTCGTCGATGAAGGCCGTAATCTCCCGGCGCAGCCGTTCGGGATCTGCTCCGCACGCGCGCAACACCTTGACAGCCGCTGGATTATCCAGAAGCGACAAGAGCATGTGTTCCACGGTCATGTACTCGTGGTGCTTCTCGCGCGCCTCTTTGAAAGCGCGGTTTAACGTGAACTCAAGCTCTTTACTCAGCATCGGACTTGTCCAAGCGGGGTTAGGGAAACCAAATATGTTTGCCTCGGCGCCGCCTGGCGCCGCGGTTGGGTCTCGCCCGAGCGAGGCACACGCACCCTGACTGTCGGCATCACGCTTCCTCCATTGTACACATCAGCGGGTGCTGATGACTGCGGGCGAAGTCGTTGACCTGTACCACCTTGGTCTCGGCGATGTCTTTCGTAAAGACGCCGCAGACGCCCACGCCCCGCGTATGTACATGGAGCATGATCTGTGTCGCCTTGTCCCGACTCATCGCGAAAAAAGTCTCCAACACTTGCACCACGAACTCCATCGGGGTGTAGTCATCGTTCAGCAACAACACCTTAAACAACGGAGGGCGGCGCAATTTCGGTCGCGCCTCCTGCACCGTCAGCCCGGATTCACGTTCCTCGTTGGGATTTGCGTTGCTCATGATTCGGGATTCTAGACAAATTTCGCCTGAATGCGATGGACATTATGACATCCGATCACACTCCGTGAAAAACGGGGAGCGCCGGCGTCCCGATTCGGACCGCGCGCCGACCCGACTGCCCGACGCGCCATACTGGTGCAGGACGATCGGACGCGCATCCTGTTTGACCAACCAAATCAACTCACTATACTAGGGACGTATGGCGCCGCTCGCCGGATTCAAGGTATGGCGCCATGCCAAACAACAAAGATTACGCCGAGCGAACCTCGGAAACCCTGGAGGAGTATGTTTCAATGATCACCGGTATTGTTAAGTGGTTCAACAATGCAAAGGGTTATGGGTTCGTCAAACCCGATGGCCGCGAGGAAGACGTGTTCGTACACTTCTCCTCGATCGACATGGATGGCTACAAGACCCTGCGAGAGGGCCAGAAGGTCGAGTTCGAGGTCAGCCAGGGGCCAAAAGGTCTGCACGCCGCCGCGGTCCATCGCGTGAGCTGACCACCCTCACCCCGCCGCTTGTCTGACGACGGGGCGGGCGGACCAACGGGCGTGCCGCCGGTGCGGCACGCCCGTTTTTCACCGCTTACATCTCGGCGATGACCGCTTCGCCGAATCCGGAACAACTGACCTTGGTGGCGCCGGGCAACAGCCGTTCCAGGTCATAGGTCACGGTCTTCGCCGCAATGGCACCCTCCACGCCCTTGATGATCAGATCGGCCGCTTCGACCCACCCCATGTGCCGCAGCATCATCTCGGCCGACAACAGCAGGGAACTCGGGTTGACCTGATCCCTCCCCGCGTACTTGGGGGCGGTTCCGTGCGTCGCTTCGAACATGGCCACCGAATCCGACAGGTTGGCGCCAGGTGCCATGCCGATGCCGCCCACCTGAGCGGCGAGCGCGTCGGAGATATAATCGCCGTTGAGGTTGAGGGTCGCGATCACGGCATAATCCTTGGGCCGCAACAGAATCTGCTGAAGGAACGCATCCGCGATCACGTCCTTGATCACGATCTCCCGGCCGGTCTTGGGACTCTTGAACCGGCACCAGGGTCCGCCATCGATTTCCACCGCACCGAATTCGGACTGCGCCAGGTCATAACCCCACTGTTTGAAGGCTCCTTCGGTGAACTTCATGATGTTGCCCTTGTGCACCAGGGTCACCGAGGCACGATCGTTGTCGATCGCGTACTGGATCGCCTTGCGCACCAGGCGCTCGGTCCCTTCACGCGAGACCGGTTTGACGCCGATGCCGGAGGTCGCCGGGAAGCGGATCTTGGTCACACCCATCTCGCGCTGCAGGAAGTCGATGACTTTCTTGGCCTCCGGCGTGCCCTCCTGCCACTCGATACCGGCGTAGATGTCCTCCGCGTTCTCGCGGAAGATCACCATGTCGGTGTGCTCGGGCTCCTTGAGCGGACTCGGCGTTCCCTTGAAATAGCGGACCGGCCGCAGACAAACATAGAGGTCGAGTTGCTGACGCAAGGTGACGTTGAGCGAACGGATGCCGCCGCCCACCGGAGTCGTCAGCGGCCCCTTGATCGAGACCACGAACTCCTTGACCGCCTGCAGGCTTTCGTCCGGCAGCCACACATCTTCGCCGTAGGTGCGGGTGGACTTCTCGCCGGCGTAAATCTCCATCCAGTGGATGCGGCGCCGGCCCCCATAGGCTTTGTGCACGGCCGCGTCGGTCACCGCGATCATCACCGGGGTGATGTCGATGCCGATGCCGTCGCCCTCAATGTAGGGGATGATGGGTTGGTCGGGAACCGACAAGGAAAAGTCCGGATTTACCTGGATCTTCGCGCCGTCCGCCGGGATTGTTATCTTCTCGTAGACCATCGTCGGTACTCTCTCTGGGTCGCCGTAAAGCTCAATCCTACCATCCCGGCGCGGTCAGCGGTGTTCGTCCGCACCGAGCTTCTGTGAAGCACTGCTCAGCAACCCGCCGGTACCTCGTGCAATAGTGTTACCGAGCATGAGTATAGCGTCGCCCGCCTCGCACCAACCAGGATGACGGCGCCCCTATGGTCAACGTGCTGCACGCGGGCATCGACACAATCCTTACTCAGGGTAGACGCACATGATCTGGATCTTATTCGCACTTTTCGCCGCGATCGTCATCGGCGGCCTCCTGGCGATTTTCTGGTGGACCCGGGACGGGTTCTCGACCACCTGGGACGAATCCTGACCGATCGGGGCACTCGAGACCCGGAGCCTGCTCGAAGTCCCCCGTCGGTCGCGGCATGGTCAGGGTGGCGCAGTACCGCGACACGGGATCCGCGGATCCACCTGACGCACCTACTGTGCTAGCATCCTGCCTTTTGACGCGCCCGCCGCGGGCGCGCTCGCGGTTGCGCCTGTTCATCCAGAGGATCGAGTCAAAGTGCGTTCGGTCGGGACTGTCAGCATAGTGACACTCGGCGCCTGGTTATTGACCGGGTGCGCCGGGACCATGGATTCGGACGGCTTCGACACCAGCCACCGCCCGCAACTGCTGATCCCCGGAGCCAGTCGTAACGAGGTCAAGGGGCTGGCGATGGGTTCCGCGCGCGCGAAAGGCTGGACCATCGTCAAATCGACGAATGACCTCCTGGTCGTTCAGCGGCCGGTGGACCCGGCCTCACCGACCGCCGCCGCACTCGGCGCGGCCGGCAGCGCACCCCCGCCCGTGATCGAGGTGACCTCGGCCTTCACCGAACAGTCGGGCGGGGTCAATGTCGCCCTGCGCGCCACCTTGGTCAGTCAAGCGCCGGGCGAGCAAGCAACCCAACGCCTCGACTACACTGACAATTATCGGGATGCCTTGAAGCAATCGCTCGAGTCGCTGCGTTCGAACTGGGACGCCAACGGACAGCGCGTCACCAACGCCATCCCGCCGCACACGGCCGGCGCCACTCGCCCCGGCGCCGATCCGGCACCTGCGTCGGCCAACAACCCGTTGGTCAAAGCCTGGGGAGAGACCGTGACCGAAGCGACCGCGGCTACACCGGGGGCGACCGGCGGTACCGTCGCTACCCCGGCCGACAACCCGCGGGTCAAAGTCTGGGGAGAGCCCCTGACCGAGGGGACCGCGATCACACCGGATGCGACCGGCGATACTGTCGCTACCCCGGCGACCACGCCGACGCCGACGCCCGTGACGAGTCCCGCCCCGCGATCGACCGACACCGCCCGCTCACCCGCCCCGGTGATCGACGGCAGCAGCGCGCTCACGGCTACCCGCCCGCTCACCCTGTCGGTGCCCATACCGGCGCCGGCGCCCGCGCCGCTCGCCCCCCAGGACAACATGCTGACGCTGAGCCAGGCCGGCGGCACCGGAACCTGGGCCTACTATGCCGAGCAGTACGCGCGCTTGCGCGGATGCACCGTCACCGATAGCGGGTCGCAATTGATCGAGACCCGCGCTGACGGCGAAATCCACAAGGTGTCCTGTGTCGACGCCGAGAGTTACCTGCTGAAATGCGAGAACGGGGTCTGCCGCGCATTGGA